>DASXLK010000038.1:0-10668 GCA_036496365.1 Candidatus Angelobacter sp.
CTGCTTCTTGAACATTTCCACGCCCGTTACCACCGTCTTGCGCGTCTCGCGGAAGCCCACAATCTCAACTTCCTCGCCTACCTTCACCTTGCCACGCTCAATACGGCCTGTTACCACCGTGCCGCGTCCCTGAATCGAGAAGATGTCTTCAATCGGCATCAGAAACGGCTTATCGATATCGCGTGCCGGTAGCGGTACATACTTGTCCACCGCCGCCATCAGCTCGTCAATCTGCGCTTCCCACTTCGGATCGCCGTTCAAGGCATTCAATGCGCTCAAGCGAACCACCGGTACATCGTCGCCCGGAAACTTGTAGCTCTTCAGCAACTCGCGAACTTCCAGCTCCACCAGGTCAAGCAGTTCGGCGTCATCCACTGCATCGCACTTGTTCAATGCCACCACAATGCACGGTACGCCTACCTGACGCGCCAAAAGCACGTGTTCACGCGTCTGCGGCATTGGGCCGTCTGTGGCTGCAACGACTAAAATCGCGCCATCCATCTGCGCCGCACCCGTAATCATGTTCTTGATGTAGTCAGCGTGACCGGGGCAATCCACGTGCGCGTAGTGCCGGTTCGGCGTCTCATATTCCACGTGCGCCGTTGCAATCGTAATACCGCGCTCCCGCTCTTCTGGCGCGTTGTCAATCGAGGCAAAATCCCGGAACTTGATCTTCGGGTTGTGCTTGGACAGCACCTTGGTGATCGCCGCCGTCAGCGTCGTCTTCCCGTGATCGATATGCCCAATGGTTCCTACGTTTACATGCGGCTTACTGCGGTCAAATTTTTCCTTTGCCATTGCCTGAAGCTCCTAACCTTGTTTGGACCAGAACGCGCCTAATCGCGTCTCTGATTCCGTTAATCCTGCAAACTCTTTGTCCAACCGTTCATACTCGGCCAGATTCTGCTGTTTAAACCGGCTGAACTCTTCTTCCGTCTGCCAGTAATCAAGCGTTAGATACCGCCCGTCTTTGCTCACATCTTTTACCAGCTCCGTCTTTATATATCCCGCGGAGCCCTGAAAGAAACGTGCCCATAACCCTTCAGGCCCGTACTTCTCTACAAATTCTTGCTGCCTGTCCTGCCGCACCAGAAATTCCCAGACAATCACATACTGAGCATTGCTTGGCACAAATTACCGGGCCGCTGGCTTGCCCTGCACCTTGGCGACAATTTCTTCCGTCACGGCGCGCGGCGCTTCGTCATAATGCGCAAAGTGCATGGAGAAAGTAGCGCGTCCCTGCGTGTTCGAGCGCATGTTCGTGGCATAACCAAACATCTCCGCCAGCGGAACCAGCGACTTGATCACCTGCGAGCCGGCGCGGTGCTCAATGCCTTCAATGCGGCCCCGACGCGAATTCAGGTCGCCAATAATCACGCCCATAAAGTCTTCCGGAACCAGAACTTCAACTGACATGATCGGCTCCAGCAGCACCGGCGAGGCCTTGCGCGCTGCTTCCTTAAAGCCCATGGAAGCCGCAATCTTAAATGCCATTTCGTCGGAATCTACTTCGTGGTAGCTGCCGTCATAAAGCGTAACCTTGATGTCAACCATTTCATAGCCGGCCAGAATGCCGCCTTCCATGGCCTGCTTTACGCCCTGCTCAATGGGCTTAAAGAATTCACGCGGCACTGATCCGCTCTTGATTTCATTGACAAACTCAAAGCCCTTGCCCATTTCATTGGGATCGACACGCAGCTTCACGTGGCCATAGTGGCCAGAGCCGCCGGTCTGGCGAATGTATTTGCCTTCCGCCTCTGAATGTTTGCGAATGGTTTCGCGGTACGCCACCTGCGGTTTACCCACATTGGCTTCCACTTTGTATTCGCGCATCATGCGGTCAATAATGATTTCCAGATGCAGCTCGCCCATTCCGCTAATAATGGTCTGCCCTGAATCAGGGTCGGTGGCAACCTTGAACGTGGGATCTTCCTGAGCCAGACGGCCCAGGGCAACGCCCATCTTTTCCTGGTCGCTCTTCGTCTTTGGCTCAACCGCGACGGAGATAACCGGCGCAGCAAACGTGATCGACTCCAGCAAGATCGGCGATTTCTCTGAGCAGATCGTGTCGCCTGTCGTAACGTTCTTCAGGCCCACGCAGGCGCAAATATCGCCAGCATAAATCTCGCTGATTTCTTCGCGCTTGTTAGCGTGCATCTTCAAGAGACGGCCAATACGCTCAGTCTTACCCTTGGTGGTATTCAATACGCCGTCGCCGGTCTTCAAATGACCGGAGTAGACGCGCACAAAGACCAACTGGCCGACAAACGAGTCTGCCATGATTTTGAACGCCAGACCCGAGAAAGGCTCATTGTCCGCAGGCTTGCGCTCCAGCACCACTTCAGGATGGTCAGGATCATGCCCCTTGGTGGAAGGGATATCGAGTGGCGAAGGCAGATAATCCACCACCGCATCCAGCAGGGTCTGTACGCCTTTATTTTTGAAAGCCGTTCCGCAAAGAACCGGGAACAACTTGAGACTGATCGTGCTCTTGCGCAGCGATTTCTTGATCTCGTCGGCGGTGATGTTCTCGCCTTCCAGAAATTTGTGCAGAAGATCGTCGTCATTTTCCGCGACCGACTCAACCAGCTGCGCGTGGAATGCTTCCGCTTTCTTTTTGAGTTCAGCGGGAATCTCTTCCACTTCGTACTTGGCGCCCATGGTCTCATCGCGCCAGTAAATAGCTTTCATCTCGACCAGATCGATAACGCCCTTGAAAGCCGCTTCCTGTCCAATGGGAATCTGGATCGCTACCGGACGGGCATTCAAGCGCTTGCGGATCGTATCGACGGCATGCTCAAAATCAGCACCCATCTTGTCCATTTTGTTAATGAAGCAAATACGTGGGACCTGATATTTATCGGCCTGCCGCCATACGGTTTCCGACTGCGGCTCCACGCCATGCACAGCGTCAAACACGGCGCAAGCGCCATCCAGCACGCGCAGTGAGCGCTCCACTTCAGCGGTAAAATCCACGTGGCCGGGAGTATCAATAATATTGATGCGAATATCGCGCCAAGTGCATGTCGTGGCGGCGGAGGTAATCGTGATGCCGCGCTCCTGCTCCTGCTCCATCCAGTCCATGGTGGCGGTGCCTTCATGCACTTCACCAATACGGTGCGTGATGCCCGTATAAAACAGGACGCGTTCAGTCGTAGTGGTCTTGCCGGCATCAATGTGGGCCATGATCCCGATGTTGCGGCAACGCTCTAATGGTGCTTGTCTGGGCACTTTGTGTTTCCCTTAAGTCTCTCTACGTAGAGACGCAACACGTTGCGCCTCAGAGCCGCGGCATGCCGCGCCTCTACATTCAATTTTTTTACCAACGATAATGCGCAAACGCCTTGTTTGCTTCAGCCATGCGGTGAACGTCTTCTTTCTTCTTGATCGCCGCGCCACGGCCATTGGCCGCGTCCAGCAATTCATTGGTCAGCCTGTCGACCATGCCTTTTTCGCCGCGCTCGCGCGCGTAACTCACCAGCCAGCGGATCGCCAGCGAGGTGCGCCGGTCCGGATTCACCTCCACCGGCACCTGATAGTTCGCGCCACCCACGCGTCGGGTCTTCACTTCCAGCATGGGCTTGGCATTCTCCACAGCCTTCTTGAACAGCTTCAGGGCTTCGTCGCCACCCTTGGCCTGCAGGTTGTCCATGCACTTATAGAAAATTCCCTGCGCCGTGGACTTCTTGCCGCCATACATCATTGTGTTGACGAACTTGGTCACCAGCGTTGAGCTGTAAATCGGGTCCGCGATTGGGTCCCTTTTCGGAACGTGTCCTTTACGTGGCATAAATCTTTATTTCCTCAGACGGCATTTGCCGTTCAACAAAAATTTCTACTTTTGAGATCTACTTTGGCCGCTTCGCTCCGTACTTAGAGCGACCCTGCTTGCGGTTCGCAACGCCGGTGGCATCCAGCGTGCCGCGAACAACGTGATAGCGAACGCCAGGCAGATCTTTTACACGGCCGCCGCGGATCAGCACAATCGAGTGCTCCTGCAGGTTATGGCCAACGCCGGGGATATAGGTTGTAACTTCAATCCCGTTTGTCAGGCGCACACGAGCCACTTTGCGCAATGCCGAATTCGGCTTTTTAGGCGTCTGCGTGTACACACGCGTACAAACGCCACGACGCTGCGGTGAAGCCTGCAGGGCCGGGCTGGCCGTCTTATAATTCGGCGCCGTTCTTCCTTTGCGAACCAACTGATTGAATGTCGGCACTTATATTTCCTCTTCTTATATTTCAAGGGTTTGCGGTAAACCGCTTTGCCCTTTACTGGCGCAAAACCGCACTCTCGCACGTGATCAGCGCTATCCAATTTTGTGGCGTACAGGCAAATTACGGCGCACACACGCCCGCCTGCTCAGAATCCCGCCTTAACGAGACTGGCTGCGACGCATGCAGCCATAAATCCGCCTCATTTGGCGGAGACTATTGAATAACCCTATCTGTGATTGAGAAACGACGGTGGCACCAAGCCTAAAAAGGGGGCGCTCCGTTTCGTTCTCCTGGTCCGCATACCCTTCCGTGGGAAGGTAGCGCGAACCATTTCAGCGAGGTAGCCCTGTTAACGGACCGAAATCCTCGGGCAAAAAACTATTCACAGCTCACTACAGGCAACCTAAATTGGACTCGCGGAACCTTTTTAATATAACAATTGCCACTCAACTCGTCAACATTGGCTGCCATGCGGCCTGAACCCCTGAAGATACGCGGAACCAGCCCAGTTACTGCTCTTAGCCGACTATTTTGCGGCCCCAGCCCGTTCACATATTCTCTCGGAAACGCAACTTGCCCCCGATTTTGCGCTTTGTCCCACGTAAAACGCGCCGCCCAAGTTGAAGAAATCCCCGCAAGAATCTACACTGAACACTCTTCTATACTTATGCGCATTCAATTGTTACCAAAGACGCGGGGGCAAAGGCCTGTAAGCCGGTATTTTGCGGAAACACTGGCAGTCCTGTCCATTCTTTCCTTATTATTTGTCGCCGGATGCGGAGGAAGTTCTTCTTCCACCGCAAACGTTGTGGCCTCAGTTACCGTCACCCCAACCACGCTTTCACTGGTTGCCGGACAGGTTGTCACTCTCACGCCAGCTGCAGTGAACTCCGCGAACACCTCGGTCGTCACGACTTTTACGTTCAACTCATCGAATACCAGCATTGCCACCATATCTCCTGCAGGCCAGGTATGCGGCGGCGTCTGGGATTCAATTTTTGTAGTCTGCAATGGCAATGACCCTTCCGGTAATCCGATCGCAGGCAGCGCGACTATCACCGTTACCGCCGGAGGCGTTACCAGTGGACCAGTCACAGTGGCGGTGCATCCCTCTATCACTTCGGTGACTGTGGATCCTCCCCCACTCAACACTTGCTTCTCTATCTCGCACACATTTCAGTTCGTCCCCCACGCGTTCCATGGCACCACTGAAATTACCAACCAGGTCGGCAACTTTACCTGGGCGCAGAGTGATGGAACAGTGGCAGGGGTGGATGCAAACGGATTGGCGACTGCCCGCGGCGCAGGAATAACATCGGTGGTTGCCAGCATTGGCACTACCTCATCTCCCGCCCAGTTCTTCAAGACCTGCATGCCTGTTCTGATATTGCTGCACCAGGCAGGTGACGTAAACAATCAATTCAATTTTGCTGCCACGCTAAACATCACCAATACCCAGGCGCTGCAAACCGACATCATTGATGAGAATGGTGTAGTCACGGCCAATTCCACTGCTATTACCTTGGTGAGCAATAACCCGGGCATCGTTTCCGTAACCGGTGAGACCTTAACGGCCCAATCTTCAGGTGGGGCTGGAATCATTGCCTCATGTGCGCCGCCAACCTGCGGCAACGGAATCAATACCCCCGTTTACAGCAACCTGTTCAGCGTCTTTGTAAACGGGAACAGCCCGCTCACCACGGTCGCGTATGCGGGCAGTTCGTTTTCGCCTCCGCTGGGCACCACCATTTCACTGCTGCCCGTTGACGTCAGCACCACGCCGCCAAAACCCGGTCCGCCAATTACCATCCCCGGCGTGCCCAACTCGATCGTGTTTGATCGCGCGGGTGTGCGCGCTTTCATTGGCACAAACAATGGTCTGGCTGTTCTTGACGCGACCTCGAATATTGCAACTCTCGCAACGCCTATTCCAATCGGCAAGGTACTCGCTGTATCAACTGACGGCACCAAGGCCCTTATCTCTAATTCAGCCAATGATCCATCCACCGGGCTTCCGATTGACCAATTCCCCTCGGAACAACGCCTATGGCTCTTTGATCAAACGGCGAGTACCGTTACCACCTTTATTGTCCCCGGCATTGTCGCCGCAACTTTTGATGACGATGGCTTTAAAGCCTTTGGCGTGGGCAGCAATGGCAGCCTTGCAGTTATTGCAACAACGCTGACCCAGGTAACCACGAATATTGGCGGCGTCAGCACCGATGTAGCCACTCTTCCCTCCGGGCCTTTTATTTATGCAGCCAATTCCGCCGGGCTGGAAGCGATTGCTACCTGCAACAATGTTCAGCAGGCCACGAATCCCCCAGTACACGACAGCAGCACAATTCAGCTTGTGGGGACGCCTCGGAACCAGAACCAGGTAATGGCCCTGGAAGCGACAGGAGTGAACGTTGAAACCGTTACCACCTCCGCGCTTGCGGCTCCGGTCACTATTACACCCGCAAACTGCCAACAAAACGTCAGCTATAGCAACCAGTTTATTGATTTCGGACTGGGAGCATTCACCGCACACCAGATGCTGGTATCCAGTGACGCAGTACATGTTGTCGTTTTACCGGCGGGTATACCCAAGGTGTTAGTCGCTGTTCCTGGAGTCGCTCCATCCAGCATTAACCTTCCTGCAGGCGCAACTGAGCCCTTGACTGGTGGCCTCACGCCAGACGGAAACACGCTTTGGGTTGGCGTTGCCGGGACAAACACGATGGATCGAATCAATCTTGTATCTGGCGCGGATGAAGTGCAGATTCCAACCAGCTTTATCAAAACCGATGGCTCACCAGCGCCGCCTGATCTTGTCGTCATTAGACCGAAATAGCAGGAGCTTGTTTTGTCCGAGCCGCTAGTGAACGGGTATCGCGGGCGGCTTGCGCCTTCACCAACCGGATTTTTGCATCTGGGGCACGCGCGCACCTTCTGGGTTGCATGGCAGCGTGCCCGCTCCGCGCAAGGCAAGCTCATCTTCCGCAATGAGGACCTGGACTATCAACGCTGCAAGCCGGAATTTGTCCAGGCAATGTATGAGGATCTCCGCTGGCTGGGCCTCGACTGGGATGAAGGCCCCGACATCATCACGCCTCAGCCTGGCAAAAACGGCCAGCCCGGGGACCCCGGCATCGGCGGCCCGTTGGCTCCCTACTCGCAGAGCGAACGGCGCACTTTTTATCTTGATGCCTGGCGCAAGCTGCGCGATAGCGGCTCTATCTATCCCTGCACATGCTCGCGTAAAGATCTGGAGCGGTCACTCTCCGCACCGCATGAACCATTGCATGGAGCAGTTACAGCAGGTGACGTAGCGCCAGCCGATGACGAAGTCCTCTATCCCGGTATCTGCCATGAAAAAATCTCAACTGCGGCAAATTATGATTACCCCGCAGGCTTAAGCTGGCGCTTCAAAGTTCCCGACGGCGAAACCATCCTTTTTGAAGATGGCTATTTCGGCCGGCAGCAATTTATTGCCGGACGTGACTTTTCAGATTTTCTGCTCTGGCGGCGTGACGACATTCCTGCATACCAGCTTGCCGTGGTAGTCGACGATGCTGCCATGCGGATTACAGAGATCGTACGCGGTGAAGATCTGCTCAAGAGCACTGCACGACAGCTATTGCTCATTCGCGTGCTCGGGTATCCTGTGCCCGCATATTTTCATTGTCCTCTGCTGCGCGATGAAAAAAATGCCCGACTGGCCAAAAGGCATGACGCTCTAAGCTTGAGAAAATTGCGGGAGCAGGGAACAAACCCGGAAACGTTGAGGAATAAATTTTCTCTGGAGATGAGTTCTCAAGGAAACAAGCTGCAGCGGTAGAGAAGAACAACAAGAAGCTAGAACGATAATAGAAAGCTTTCACTTAAGTCGCAGAAGTCTCGCGCGGGCACGGTTCTTTTCTACGATTGCCCGCGAAGAAGATCGAATAGACGATCCTAACGAGGCGTGAAGGCCATCCAACGGCTTGCAACAGCGGCTGGCTGCTCTTCTGCTTCGATGGCTACTTTGCGCTGAAACCCAATTAGCTTCCCGCGTTCTGCCTCGGGCATCCATTTTGCCTGCTGCGGCGTGAACTTTTGCGGAATGTAATATTCAATCACTTGGCCCATAACCGTTTGACCTGTGCTCTCTACCAGGATGTCTCCTGTTTAACAAAACTTCCATACACAAACCATCGGCCTTTTGTGGTGGTCCGCGTTCATTGCCGCGAACTTAGGTAATCAGGCGATAGCAGAAGCGCCCTAAAGGAACAGACATCCGAGGAGCAGAAATTTTGCGCCGCGGCTTACAAACTGGTTTCGATTAAAACTGATTTCGATAAACTAGGTTTAATGAAGTGGGGTTGATAAATAAAGAACGGCACAAGCGAGGGAACGCGTTGTGCCGTATGAGTTTCGTTAATAAAAATCTTGCCTTACATTCAGTCTAGTTCACCCCTCCGCTGGGCTGCGCCGGTTTCTCATCTGCTGGCTTGCCCAGATCGCCAAAGGGCCACAGGCCGAAGGCCTTTAAAAAAACATCATTATGTTTTTCCACCAGCATCTTTGCGGTTTTTTCTGCGGGCCATGGACTGGCCAGTCGCTCAGGGCGGTCGGCAATCCAGAATGCGGTCAGCCCCATGACGGTGGCGTCGCGGGTAAGCAGATCCTGTTTCACTTTATCGAAAGTATCCACGGCAGAGTGGTGCGTGTACTTGTATTCGGGCGAATCCTGGCCCATATTGATGCCCGGAAGTCCGGCAAGAATAAATGGACCAGCGTCTGTGCCGAAAACGGGATTGTCATCGACATCCAGCTCGCCAAATGACTTTACGGAGTCAGCAAACTTTTTGACTGCGGGAATAAGGTCGTCGTGTCCGCCCATGTTCAGCTTTACCACCGGACCTTGCCCGTTATCCAGGATGAGTGCCGCCACGTGATTGCCCATTTCATCCTTATGCATTTTGGTGTAAGCCAGCGAACCCAGCAGGCCTTCTTCTTCTCCGGTGAACAGCACAAAACGGATCGTCCGTTTCGGTTTAAAGCCACTCAGCTTGATGGCCTTGGCCGCGCCCAGCGTTGTCGCTACGCCGCAACCGTCGTCAGTGGCGCCGTCAGACAGGTCCCATGAATCAAGATGCCCGCCGACTACGACCACTTGCTCAGGGTGCTCGCTGCCGCGAATTTCACCCACCACGTTGGCTGAGTCAGCCGGCCCGCTGGTAACTTTATTTTGTACGTTGATCTTCAGCCGCACGGTCTTGCCCTGGTCCAGAAACCGGTCAATCTGCTGCTGGTCTTCGGCAATCATACTGACCACGGGGATTTCATAATATGTATCAAAGCCCATCGCGCCGGTATGCGTAAGATGCATCCCAACGGCAAATGATCCACCCTGGCCACCGATCACTGCCACAGCGTGCGCTTCATGCGCTTTCTTGAGGAAGTCGCCAAACTTGGCAAAGCCGGCCATGGCTGCAGGCCCGGTTGGCGCTGCGCCTTTTCTCACAATCAAAATTACCTTGCCGGTCCATGCGGAGGAATTCTTCATCTCATCTTCAAGTTTGTTGACGTTCACCGGCACGATTTCGGCTTCTTCTCCGCCCGCTTTCGTCGATCCCACCCAGCCCATCGCATCAATGGACAGGCGGCGATGAATCGGCGCCATGATCTCAGCTTCCGCAGGGCCGCGCGTCCATCCATGCGAAATCTGCCACTTCTCCGCATGCACGTTTTCCAGCCCCATGGCTTTCATCTTGCGCATACCCCATTCCACGGCCTGTGCAGCCTGTGGCGAACCTGTCACACGTCCGCCAATGTAGTCAGAGAGTTCTTCCAGATCGTCAAAAGCTTCAGTGCTCATCATGCCTTGCCCCGCGATAGCTGTGAGCGCTGGCATGGTGCCATCTTGAGCAGGAGCGGCTGGGTCTGCAGCGGCTCTCTCCGCGGCGTTGGCAGTCAGTCCACGCATTGAAAAGCACAACAGGATTGCTAATCCAGCAGCAGATGTAAGCAGCAGTTTACGCATGTGAAATTAAACCTCAGAGAGAAATATCGATCAGGGTGAAGGCAGATTATATTCCTTTATTCAGACGTGGGACGAAGCGCGGGGTAAGCAGGCGGCTGCGCCAAAACCCACGCTTACTTAGGAACACCGGTGCCACTTTTATAGCAGCAAAGTATCTGATCATTGATCAGGTTAAGGTGTGCAAGTCAATATCAGCAAAAGAGTTCTGCCCGGCAGCAACATTCTCAGCCATAGCAACATCGCATTCATAGCATGCTTGAAATCCGCATAGGGACTTCTGGTTATCACTACAAACACTTGCTCGGGACCTTCTACCCAGAGAAGACGCCTGCTTCCAGAATGCTGGCCTATTACGCGCAGCACTTTGACACGCTGGAGCTGAATAACAGCTTTTATCGCCTGCCGACTGAGGCTGCATTCAAGTCCTGGCGTGACGCCAC
>DASXLK010000039.1:0-42767 GCA_036496365.1 Candidatus Angelobacter sp.
TGAAAAGTTCAGCCACACGCGCTTTGAGCCATCGGGCTTTACCGGCAACCCGGAAATTCCCATCGCCAAGAGCATCATGGACTACATCTTCCGCTGGCTGGAGCTTCGCTTCGTCACCGGACGCCAGTATCCACTGTTCAAGGACATGGTTCTTGCTCCAGCAGGCAGCACTCAGCAATCAGCACTCAGCCAAGGCAGCGGAGCAGAGGGAATCGTGGATCGCGTAGCCCAGTTGCCCTCGGCTGGATATGAAACCAGACCGCCACAAGGCGGGTTAGCCAATAGCCAGGAGCTAACGGCCAAAAGCTCGCCGACCATTGCCGATCGCGGCATCTACCACTCCGCCGACGCACTCAAAGAGTTCGTCGACCTGGGCGATGCCCCCAGCTGCCACGTTTGCGGATCGATCATGACCAGAAACGGAAGCTGCTATCGGTGTATGAGCTGTGGAAGCACGAGCGGGTGCAGCTAAGCATATAAAACGGTTACAAGATTTTAAGGAGTTGATGATGTCCAAGGAATTCTTTATCGAGAGACGGGAAGATGAAGGGGATTACGCAATTAGACGTCGCGGTTCTGAAAGGGCCAGCGATGTCTGTGACACTCAGTCAGAGGCCATTGAGAGAGCTCAAGAAATCGATCCCAATGCGACAATCTTGGTTGAACGTGTACGGAATACAGACAGTGGGTCTCGTGACAAATGGCGCAAGCCTTAGTTACGGAGGGTGCTGCGTGGGTTTCGGAATCATAGGACTTACGCATCCGAGCAGTTTCGGTTTCCAGCCAAGTTTGCTAACTCACGCCGAGAGTTGATCGACCTCCCAAGTACATTAATTGGTTTATCTGTGTTGGTATATATACCAACACAGATAAACCATAAATATTTTAAAATCCTGTAAGTCTATACAAGAAAAGCCGCTTGATCCTCTGAAACAGTGAATGACGGTTGGTATATATACCAACCGTCATTCCCATAATCGTCCCTTGTGCTAATATTTGCAGGTGGCAGGTATATATACAAAGCCACCTTGCTTAATTTGGGTAAAAAATATGCCCCGCGGTCGTCCACCACGTCTAAAGATAGTTGCTCCAGACATTGCTGGTTTTTTTGAGAAATATCCTCGCAAGATTTTATCTGCAAAAGACCTCGGAAGGATTCTGGCACAGAATCGACAATCTTGGAGGTTGCCTGAAAGCACAACCGCAGCAAAGTTCATAGAATTCCTCCTCAATAGTACGAAGTTTCAACTCATTCAATTGGGATCGGAAAGTCACCCTAACGCTCGAACAATTACCAAATATTCTTGGGGAGACCCCTCTCCTTACGTCCTTGGTGCCGACCTGTTGAAGGGATCTTATCTTTCGCACGGAACTGCCGCGTTTTTACATGGACTCAGTGACCAATTGCTGAAGGTCATATATGTTAACAAAGAACAATCTGCGAAGCCGCGCGGTGATGCGGTTCTTTCCCAGCAGGCAATCGATAACGCGTTCAAGGGCAAGCAGCGGGAATCCTCATTTATATACAGTTACAAAAACAGTCGCTTTCTGATCCTAAGCGGTAAATCCACAGACCGCCTAGAGGTAGGTTCAATTCCCGTCAGCCAAGAGGAAAACGTCCAAGCGACAAAATTAGAGCGTACCCTTATCGATATTTCTGTCAGGCCAACTTATTCGGGAGGGGTCTATCAGGTGTTGGAAGCGTACAAGCGTGCAAAAGAGCGGCTTTCCGTCGGTACCCTACTTGCCACGCTTCGCAAACTCGATTACATATATCCGTATCATCAAATCATCGGATTTTACTTACAAAGAGCCGGGTACGAAACGCGACAATATCTCCGATTTAAGGATCTAGGAATTCAGTTTGATTTTTATCTTGCCTATGGCATTAAAGAACCAGAATACGATTCAACTTGGCGGCTTTTCTTCCCAAAGGGCTTTTAGGGAAGCAATCTGATCAATAAGGTATTTAAAATAAAAATCAAACTCTTCGAGTGATTCTTCAACTGAGGATCTCACTGCATCCCAATCCGGGCGGTGAAATTCGAGAGTTGAATGGACGTTTCCGAGCAATGTTAAAGGGACTTGTTTCGCGGCAAAAATATTCCTCAATAGTTCTGTGTTGTCGGCGGATGTTAGGTCGATTTTAACGGCTGAAACAACCCTGTGAATATCGTAGAAGTCACGAGCCCGCGCTTTGCTTCTACCCTTGTGCGTGTACTCGGGGAGTTGCTGACAAATGGCACGAAGCTTTTCGATAACGATCATTTCAGGCGTGTAAACATAGATTGTGTAATGATCTATCTCCTTTTGAATCTTTCCTTCGGTGTATTCATTCTTACTGAAGTCAACTTTAAAATTGCGCATTTCATTGGGTCCGGTCACCAATGATCTGATTCGCATTTTGTCCATCTGTTCACTTGATCGAGCATATTCCTCATTTCTGATTAACTTGAAAGTTAGCTCGTAGCCGCCCCACCATGGCTTGGTATCTTCTTTGCCTCTTAAGTCTGGTTTTGGTTCCAGTACTTCGTCAAAAACTGTCAATCCAACAGAGTCAAAACGCGTTTTCAATGTTCGAAATATTCGTTTTTTTGTATTCTCTATGTCAGCGAAATCCCCTTGCATTGAAAAATCGAGATCTAGAGATGTCCGGCTGCTCAATCGGTGAATAATGGAGAGAGCATTCCCACCTTTGAGCACTAATTGTTCAAATAGCTCGTCATCCGCAAATAAAGCAGTTATTGTGAGAAGTCTTATGTCTTCAAAATTCATCCTCCCAGAAGTATAAGCAATACTGCTTTGCTACGTTTCACATTCTTGGAAAGGGTTAGGTTCGAATGGGCTTTGCTGTGCGCCGGCCTTCGGCAGAGAGGAAAGATTTATCTTTGGCCTTGGACCTCGTGCCCTGACACTTGTCTCGTGCAAGCTGTCAGCACTCAGCCTTCAGCAGTAAGCCTTCAGCAATCAGTTGAAAATCGGCGCTCAGCCTACGGGATAACCAATTTGAGAGGCATCGGCAAGAATTTTATTCCACTCAGCTTCAGGGTTGAGTTCTTTTACCATCTGGGTGGTCAAAGGTTCATGGGCGTAAATGCGTTGCACAGCGGAGAGGCTGACAGGCCGTTCATAATATTCTTCCGCCCATTGCTGATAGCTTTGGGGATCACCATCCAGAATCGAGAGCATCTCCGCTGAGCCATCAGCATCGTCTTCGGGATCGCCAGGAAATTGGATGTTACCCACATTCCATGATGGATCCTGATTAGCGCGCCAGATGCAGAAAGTTGTGTTTTTCATGCTGAAGGCAGGCTCATTGAGAAAGCTGGCGAAGGCTGACGGAACGGCATCGAGCACTCCCTTCCAGACGGCATGATCGTCATTGCCCCAGGGCGACATTTCCGATTCGTGATTGAACCCTTTTAACGCTGCCCCGACGGAGTTAAAGAGGCAAAACCATTCGTCTCCGGACCCATCACGCATGGAAGCCATTTGCGCCCCGGCATCCCATTGGGAGTTGAACGAGTAATAGCGATAGTCCCATTCGGGCTCAATGATTGCTTCCAGCATGGCAAGGCTCTGGGTAAGTTTTTTAAGACCTGCAATGTCTGGTAATTGGGCAAGATTGCGTGTGGAAATCATAGTATGCGCGGACAATTGTATAGCTTTTGCAAGCACGAAAAGATGAGTAAAAAATGAATGCTTCCGTAAGACAGCGTTGTCAAGATGTACTACTTCGCAATTGATTGGCAAGTGGAAATACTCTATCTTCTACTACCGCCTCAGGGCTGGGAAACGTTTATGGTCTTTGCCAAACTGACGACAGGATTTGGTAAATGGGTAATTTGGTAAATTGAAGGCCACACCCAGCCTACCCTGCGCCAATCAGTATCTATTGCGCCAAGTCCACGCCAATCTGGGATGACCTTGGGATGACCGCCCGCAAACCCACGCCAACCTGGGATGACGCATACAGGGGGAGGGGGCGCGCCGCAAAGCGCGCTATCGCCGACATCGCGCGTCATCGGGACATCGGGACATCGGGACATCGGGTGATCGAAACCCAAAACCTTACCACGGATGAACACTGATTGAACGGATCAGGAAATGGGGTAAACCCCGGGGTTAGCGAACTCCTTTCTTCCCGATGAGTTCTGCGCCATGGTTCATCATGCTTGTTTTGCTCCGATGGTTGCTTGATGGTTGTCGCAGATCTGTAGTGGAGTCCGAAAACGTCTAAGTACTAATTCAGCAACAAATATGGCCACCTCAATCCAGCAGCAGCTCATCTCATTTTTCAACGTCGCCCCGGAACGATGAAAAGCCCGATGAGCGCCGAGGAGAGCCGCCACTTTATGAGAAGCCACAGGAAAACCCTCTATCTGTTGTTATCTGCATTTTTCATTACAGCCACCGCCACTGCTGCATTCGCCCAAACAGGAAGCTGTTCATTTCAAACATTGTCTTTTCCGCCACCGGCCACGAACGGCGGCGCAGTAGCGCTCAATGATTCGGGAGCCATTCTGGGAGGATTCACTGACAGCCAGTCTCACATCCATGGATTCCTGCTGTTTCAAGGCAATCTAGCCACATTTATGTTTCCTGGCTCCATCAATACAATGGCCAGCGGTATGAGCGCGACGGGAACGATTGTTGGTGAATATACCGTTGCCGCCGACCAGAACACCCATCTTTTTATGGTCCAGTCCGGCTCTTTCCATGAAATCAAGCTTCCGGGTTTTCCAAACCCGTTTACGGCCAAGGCAGTGAATTCCAGCGGCGACGTGGTTGGGCAGGTACCTTCCAGCGCTGCAGCCTTTGGCATAGGTTATCTGCTACACAATGGAAAACTAACCCAGCTTTCATTTCCTGGAGCAGCGGGAGCCACGGTACCCACCGGCATCAACGATCAGGGCGTGATTGTTGGAAACTATCTTCTTTCCTCAGAAGACCGGAGCCACGGCTTTATGTGGATCAATGGGGTGTTCAGCAATGTAAATCCTCCGGATGGGGATGGCTTTGTAAGCGTGGCTGGAATCAGCAACGCGGGCGCAATTGTGGGAACTTACTTGTCCACGGCGGATGATCAAACTCATGGATTTGCCTTCAAGAACGGAACTTATACCAAGATTGATGTGCCAGGGTTTCAGAGTCCGGGTCTTATTTCTGTAAACAAATTTGATAATGTGATCGCGGACGCGCAGAAAACGGTTGGAGGGCCTGCTACTCAGTTTAAGGGATTCTGCGCAGCAGCATTCTAGATAAAAAAATTTTACCTTCGGTGAAACAGCCCTCTGCCCCATCCTTTGCGTGTTTAGTTTTTCGGAAGGGATGGGGATATGCCGTCTAGGTATGAATTCAGCAGCACGGCTGGCCACCTCACGCATGCAGCTACTCATCTCATTGGCAACGTTCCACCCGGAAAGCTTATTTCCTAAGGAACACGCAAGGAGAACCATTTGTTATGAAAAACCACGGAAAAGTTTTCTGTCTGTTGATGTCCGCCTGTTTCCTCGTCGCCGCCGAAACCGTTGCATTCGCCCAAGATGGATCGCCGACGGGAAAGTGCTCATTTCAAACATTGAACTTCCCGGCGTCAGCCATAGATCCCTTCCCCTCGGCGCTCAATGATAAAGGCGCGATTGTGGGAACGTTCCTGGCCGGCACCTTTCGCCACAGCCATGGATATTTCCTATATCAGGGCAAGTTCACTTCATTTATGTTTCCCGGTTCGATCGATACTACTGCCCGTGACATCAGCGGGAATGGAATCATCGTTGGCAACTATTCCGCCAATAGTTTCACTGGCGATCGCCCCTATATGGTCCGCTCGGGCGCGTTCCACGCCATCACGCTTCCCGGCTTTCCCAATGACATTTCAGCTATTACAGCCACTGGAGTGAATGACAATGGCGACGTTGTTGGCACGGTCCTTTCCGGTACCGCAGCGTTTGAAGTTGGGTTCCTGCTGCACAATGGAAAGGTAACCATCCTTTCATTTCCAGGGGCACAGGCAGGAACTGAGCCCAACAGCATCAATGATCAGGGCGTGATTGTTGGAACTTATGCCCTTTCTGAGAATGACGAGAGTCCCCGCGGCTTTATGTGGAAAGCCGGCGTGTTCAGCAATGTGAATCCTCCAGACAGCGGCGGCTCATCACAGCCAAAAAAGATCAGCAACGCAGGTGACATTGTGGGCGCATATAACACGGCCGACGGGTTGGAGCATGGATTTTCCTTTGACAATGGAAGATACACCAGAATTGATGCGCCAGGCTTTCATATCACAAACATTCTTGGCGTGAATAAATTTGACAATATAGTCGCACTGGGGACAAGCGGAACCAACATTGTGTCGCTCAAGGGGTTCTGCTCTACAGTGTTCTAGATGAAAGAATCGAATCTCCACACTTTGGTAAATCGGCGGAGGGTGAAGTTTTTTGAATAAACCCGGAGCAATAGTCTGTTATTCAGCCCCGGTTACAGTACTGCCTTGGTTGCCCCTTCGTATCCTTTGCCGTTAGTTCTGGTTCGCATCTGTCACGATACAATAGAGAGTGATGCTGACTGGCTCTGAAATTCGCGAGAAATTCCTGCGCTTCTTTGAAAGCAAAGGCCACAAGCGCGTGCACTCATCGTCGCTGGTGCCTGCCAATGATCCCACGCTGTTGTTTACCAACGCGGGCATGAACCAGTTTAAAGACACATTTCTGGGCGCGGAAAAGCGCGACTACGACAAGGCCACCACGTCACAAAAGTGCGTGCGCGCAGGCGGCAAGCATAATGACCTGGAGAACGTGGGCTTTACCAAGCGCCACCACACGTTCTTTGAGATGCTGGGTAATTTTGGCTTTGGCAGCTACTTTAAGGCTGAGGCCATTGCCTATGCCTGGGAGCTGGTGACTTCGCCGGAGTGGTTCGGGATTGTTCGCGACAATCTTTATGTAACCATCTTCAAGGGAGAACAGGGCATTCCGCGCGATAACGATGCGGAGAAATTCTGGCGCAAGGTGGGCGTGCAGAAAGAACGCATCTTTGAAATGGGCATGAAGGACAACTTCTGGTCCATGGGCGATACGGGGCCGTGCGGCCCGTGCAGCGAAATTTACTATGACATGGGTCCGGCTGCCTCTGATGAAGGCCATGCCGATTGCATGTTTCCCTGCGAATGCGGCCGTTACGTGGAATTCTGGAACCTGGTCTTTATGGAATTTGACCGGGACAGCAATGGCACGCTCAATCCGCTGCCCAAGCCTTCCATTGATACAGGCATGGGACTGGAGCGCGTGTCCTCTATCCTGCAAGGCAAGATCTCCAATTACGATACCGACCTTTTCACTCTACTGCTGGCAGCTGCAGCGCGGCTGACTGGAGTAGACCTGAATAAGGAGTTGGCCGCGGAGAAGGGATCGTCATCCGCGGCAAGCTTGCGCGTGGTGGCTGACCATGCCCGGGCGGTTACGTTCCTGATTGGTGATGGTGTATTGCCCGCGAATGAAGGCCGCGGTTATGTGCTGCGCAAGATTCTCCGCCGCGGCATCCGGCATGGACGCCAGCTGGGAGCGACTAAGCCGTTCATGCATGAGATGGTGATGGCTGTCCGCGATCTGATGAAAGATGCTTACCCTGAGCTGGTGGATACGACGGAGCGCGTATCGAAAATAGTTTTTGAAGAAGAGCGCCGCTTTGCCAACACGCTGGAAGCAGGTTTGGCGCGGCTTGAAGCTGACCTGAACACGCTGCGCAAAGAACGCGCAGACAGCCAGAAAATTGCCCTGGCAAAAGACCCGCTGCATGAGCTCTCTCCGGCTGAGCTGGCGCACCACCAATATCAGGGCGCGCGCGAGCTGCGCTATCGCGGTGAAGATGCGTTCAAGTTGTATGACACGTTTGGACTGCCGTTTGACTTCATCATGGACACGTGCCGCGACGCCGGCATTAGTGTGGATGTGGAAGGCTTTGAGCGTGCCATGCAGGGACAGAAGGAACGCGCCCGGGCTTCATGGAAAGGCGGCTCCAAGCAGACTGCGTCGCCGATTTACCGCGAGCTGAAGAAGACGGAGTTTGAAGGCTATCGCACCACGCGGTCAAAGGGCAGTGAGGTGCTAGCGATTGTGAAAGGCAGCCAGGGCGTGCAGGCGCTGCAGCCTGATGAGGAAGGCGAAGTTGTTCTGGACCACACGCCTTTTTATGCCGACTCCGGCGGCCAGGTGGGTGATATCGGCATTTTGTATGACGATACGCACAGCAGCATTGTTGCGGAAGTAAATGGCTGTTACATGCCGGTGCAGGGCGTCCGCGCGCATAAGGTGAAGGCGCGCCAGCCGATTACGGTGGGCATGAAAGTTGATCCGGTGGTGCACGACGATGTGCGCGAATCCACCAAGCGCAACCACACGGCCACGCATCTGCTGCATGCGGCGCTGCGTGAGACGCTGGGCGGGCATGTGAAACAAGCTGGATCGCTGGTGGACCAGGGCCATCTGCGTTTTGATTTCTCGCACTTTGCCGCCGTGGCCGACGAAGAACTGCAAGACATTGAAGACCTGATGAACAAACATGTTCTGCGCAATACGCCCGTAGATACGATTGAAAATGTGCCGATCGATGTAGCCATTAACGAATACAAAGCCATGGCGCTCTTTGGCGAGAAGTATGGCGACCGCGTGCGCGTGGTTAAGATCGGCGAGTTCTCCACCGAGCTTTGCGGCGGCACGCATACGCATGCTACCGGCGAAATTGGACTGATCAAAATTATGAGTGAAGGCAGCGTGTCTTCCGGCGTACGGCGCGTGGAGGCCATCAGCGGTGAAGGGTCACTCAAGCATTTCCGCCAGGACCACAAGCTGGGCAATCTTGTGTCCGCGCTAATTCCGCAGACAAAATCTCATACCCCGGCAGAAGCCCTGCGCCACGAGTTGGACAAGAAAGACGCCGAGATCAAGAAGCTGCAAAAAGAGCTGGAGCAGTTGCGGATGAAATCTGCTGGCTCGCAGGTGGCTTCCGTGGGTGAAAAGGCGCGCGATATTAAAGGCGTGAAAGTTGTGGCGCAGCGCGTGGACAATCTTGATCGCGGACAGATGCGCACGCTAGTGGACAATATGCGCAATAAGCTGGGCTCCGGCGTTGTGGTGCTGGGATCAGTACAAGACGGCAAAGTTGCGCTGATTGTGGGCGTGACGGCTGATCTTACTTCACGCGTGCAGGCCGGAAAAATTATCAAGCCGGTCGCAGAAAAAGTTGGCGGCTCCGGCGGCGGACGCCCTGACATGGCTGAAGCCGGCGGTAAAGATCCGGCACAACTTGATGCGGCGCTCAACGAAGCGTATGCGGCGGTGGAAGGGTTGCTTTCCTAACATCCCGAGCGGAGCGAGGGATCCCTATTCCCGGAATGAAGCAAGTCGTTCAAACAAGATGATCAATAAGCTATTTCTTTCCACCGCATTTATGTTGGCTCTTTCCGCAATGGCGGCTGCGCTTCAGCCGCTCGAAGCGAAAGGATGTTCCGCACTTATCAAAAGCGCAGGTGCAAAACTGGAAGTCATCCGTTCTGGGGATTTGATCGGTGACGGCTCACGAGAATTCGTCGCGATTCAACGGATACGATCGCAGTCGAAGAAGGGCCTTTATATTTCACGGTTGCTAATTGCTCGTTTAAACAGCGGACGCTGCTCAGTTGAGCTTGATGCAGGAAAAGACGGACCGCGAAACCCTTTGGGATATGTAGGAATTTCCTATATCGATGACGGTGATAGTTTTTACGGTTATAAATTCGGATTCGGCTCTGACTTGCGAGAAGCTGGCCCAGGCCCCAGATATAAATGCGTACTGTTTCTCGACTGGTTGAATTCAGAGCACGAGACAGAAGGTGCCGGACTTGTCATTGGATGGAACGAAAAGCTGAAACGATTTCAGGAGATCGATGGCTCATGGGAGTTCTTCAATCCTGAGTTGCCGCACCCGCCCCATCGCAATTCCAGGAATTGCGGAAAATGCACAAAGTAGTTTCGTGCTTGAGAAGACTCGTTCTTGCGCAGGATGACAAAAGCTGAAGGTTCGCTGACTCCACCTAGCGCGCCACCTTTGCCCACGAATACAGGGCTGACAGCAGGAAAAGTTCAACCATCGCCAATGCGTAAAAAACCACTCTTACTTGTTTATTGATCGCCATGCCGGTAGAACGGGAGCAACCGGCGGCGCTTGCAGGATAATTACTTAAGTTTTGTAAACGGCTGGATGCGTTTCGTCCCAGGGATTGGCCACTGCCACAGTGGTTTCTAAGCGTTTTACCGGTATTTCCTGGATGTTCACCCCCTAGATTCATCTGGTTTTAGCCGATTGCCGCCGGAGAATAACCGTCCTATAATCCATATCTCTGGCAAAATTCTCAGGCATCAGGTTTGGGTAAAAGGTGTTGGGCCTTCAGTGAGGTGGCGCAAGCCGCCAAAAACTGATATTTAGAGTGTAACCCGATGAAAAATCACCTATTTACCATCTTGATCGGCGCCACGTCGATGGTAGCAAGTTACCCAGTACGTGCACAAAACATCGTAGCCACACACGATGCGTTCGGCCACACGATCTGGGTTGCCAGTGACGAGCCCAAGCCTCAACCGAAACCGCAGACGCCAGAAAAAGTAAGCGTTGCCGCGCCTTCCGCATCTGCCAAGGAAAGCTCTCCGCGTTACAGCGGCCTGGTTTACTGGAGCAACAAAGAGAAGCGCTGGAAGGCCGTTCCCATGGCATCGTCTGACACCATGAAGGCTGCGCGTCGCGCGGCCCAGGAAGTGAATGACATGGTTGCGGTACCGTTCAGCAAGAGCGAAAGCCGCGCGTTAAAGCTGGCCCAGCCGGTAAATCTGCACGCAGACAATCTGACTGAAATCCGCCCCATTGATTCAGCCACGGTGGACAATGCGATTGAAGCCGCGGCGCAGCGCCATGGCGTTGATCCAAATCTGGTACGTGCGGTGGTGAAGGTGGAATCAAATTTCAATCCGCATGCGGTTTCCAACAAGGGCGCAATGGGGCTGATGCAGCTCATGCCCTATACGGCGAAATCACTCAACGTGGATAACGCGTTTGATCCGCATCAAAATATTGATGCCGGTGTCCGCCACCTGAAGAGTTTGCTGGAAAACTATAATGGAAACGTGGAGCTTTCACTGGCAGCGTATAACGCGGGCAGCGGAGCAGTAAGAAGAAGCGGCGGTATTCCTCCGTATCGGGAAACGCAGAATTACGTAAAGCGGATCACTGACCTTTATCACGGATCGGCCCTGCGGTCACGCCTGATAGAGACGCGTGACGCCGAAGGACACCGCATGTTTTCTAACAATGATTAGCTTTAGCAATGATTAGATCTAACAACGATTAGATCTAGCAACGATTAGCGCGAATTCGGGTTTATTCTTGTAAGGTGATTTGAAATTAGCGTGGTAAATGAACATCGGACCCAGGACTCCCTCGAGCAACACCTTGGGTAAGACGCTCTCGAGGAAAACGATTGCCCTCGCACTGGCCTGCCTTATGCTTGCGCCAGCAAGCACCTTTGCGCGCACCGTGGCGCAAAAGAAACAGGCCGCGCGCGCCCAGTTTGACACTGCTGAACGCCTGCGTGATGCCCTGGAAAGCAAGCCGGAATCACAACGCACCCGCCGCGACTTCCAGAAAGTCCTGGATGCTTACCGCAAGGTTTATTACGTGGCGCCAACCTCCGCCAAAGCCGATGCCAGCGTGCTGGCGGTGGCTGAATTGCTAGACGATCAGGGCCGCATTCTGAAAGACCCCAAAAGCTTCCAGGATGCGATTGGACAATATGAATTTTTGCGCCGTGAATATCCTGGCAGCAAGCACCGCGCAGAAGCGCTTTTTGCCATTGGCGAAATTTTCCGCGACGATCTGGACGACAGCAAGCAGGCCAAGACAACGTTTGAAGATTTTCTAAAGCATTATCCCGCCAATACGCATGCGCCGGAAGCGCGCAAAGCGCTTGCCGAGATCAACAATCCTTCAGCGGCCAACAGTCCGTTCAAGGCGAAAGCTGCCAGGCATGATCGCCCAGGCAGACCAAAGACGGTCCGCGCTGCTGCGGCAGAAGACAACGCCCCCGCTCTTCCAGATGAAGAGACCGCCACTGCACCCGCACAGCCGCAACAGCAGGACGTTGCTGCTACCAGCACTGAAGGCCAGTCGCATCATTTGGCCAAGCTCACCAGTATCCGCCACTGGTCCACCGGAGATTACACGCGCGTGGCCATTGATCTGGAACAGGAAGTGAAATACCAAGCCGGGCGCGTACCGCATCCTGACCGCATCTTCTTTGATTTATACGGCACCAAGCTGGCCTCTGATCTGGTGGGCAAGAGCTTTGAAGTGGATGCCGGATTTCTGCATAAAATCCGCGTAGCGCAATACAAGCTGAACATGGCCCGCGTGGTGCTGGATGTGGACGATGTCGCAGAGTATTCCGCGTTTCTGCTGCCCAATCCTTACCGGCTGATCATTGATATTCACGGCAAGCTGCCACCCAACAAAGTGGCGGGGAATAAAGAGCCGAAGACACTCCCGCAGGAAAGCAAACCGGCCCAGGAAACAAAACAGACGGCAGACGCGACTGACGCAGGACAGGACGTTACTGTAACCACCATCAAACCGTCTGAAAGCAAGCAGAATGCGCCCAAGCAGACAGCCAATGCGGCCCTGGCGATACAGAACGCTGAAGCCAGCAAGTCCGGTCCGCTCAAAGGCGTGGGCAAGGACAAAGATAAAGACAAAGAACGCGTGGTGACTGAAACGCCGTCAGACATTGCGAAGGTGGTTACGCCGAAATCCGTGGTAGTGGATGACACAGGCATAGACGATTCCGGAAAATCATCTGGCCTGCCGACGAGCGGCCCCACGTTTGAATCCATCGCGCCTAAGGAATCCAGCAGAAATAAGAAGACGGCTGTTGCGCCGACCACCCGCCCAGCAGCCACCATAACTGCTACAACGCGCACTGCCGAACCAACGGCTTCAGGCGAGCGGTCGCTTATCCGCGCGCTGGGATTAAAGATCGGCAAAATTGTGGTGGACGCAGGCCACGGTGGGCATGACACAGGAACTATCGGCCCCAACGGCTTGCTGGAAAAAGATCTGGTGCTGGACGTGGCGCTGAAACTGGGCAAGCTGCTGGAAGACAAACTTGGCGCGGAAGTGGTTTACACGCGTGACGACGACACGTTTATTCCGCTGGAGACACGGACGGCCATCGCCAACAAAGAGCAGGCAGACCTGTTCATCTCCATTCATGCCAATTCATCCGACGATCCTACAGCGCGGGGCGTTGAAACCTACTACCTGAATTTCACCAGCCGCGCAGACGCACTGGAAGTAGCAGCGCGTGAAAACGCGGTGTCAGAACAGTCGATCCATGAATTGCAGGACCTGGTAAAGAAAATTGCCCTGAAAGAAAAGATTGGCGAATCGCGCGAATTTGCGACTGACGTGCAGCACTCGCTTTATACCGGCCTGAGCGCCAAGAGCCCGAACCTGCGCAATCGCGGGGTAAAGAAGGCTCCGTTCGTGGTGCTGATTGGCGCGAATATGCCGTCGATCCTGGCGGAAATTTCCTTCGTCAGCAATCCAGATGATGCCAGGAAGCTAAAGACCGGCGACTATCGCCAGCGCATTGCTGACTCGCTCTATAAAGGCGTGGCCAAATATGTGAACAGCCTGAGCGGTGTGAAAGTGGCTTCAAAAAATACTGGCACTGACCTGGACAGCGGACGCTCAACGTCAGTGGCAGCGAAATAACCTCCGTCTTCAGCCAATTGCTTTCAAGTCCGGCGGCAGCCACGTTTCTTTCGCTTCTTTTGAATTAATCCGCTCGCGGCTGTAATACGTAAAGGCCAGGTTCTTGTCGTTGAGTTGCTCCCCGACCATCCTTACTGATCTTTCCAGGCACCGCTGCCGGTCAAGCCGCTGATCTACCTGGTGCAGCCAGAACCGGGTCAATGTCTCATGGTAGAGGCCGCTCAAGTCGTGATGGCCGGCAAACCGCTGCAAACTGGAGCGCATGCGGTCCATGGCAGCCGTGAAATCAGCCGCGTACAGATAAGCAACTGCCACGGCTAGGTGGTCGCGGTGGTGAAACTGGTCTTTGGCCAGCAGGCAGCGCTCGAACTTATCGACCAGTGTAAGAATTTCAGCATCCGTCATTCTGAGACTTCCTTAATTTTAGGCTACAACAAAAAACGCCCGCCGGCCAAATGGCTGACGGGCGCGATCTCTAGTTCTTTTGAGAGTAGCGGAGAATTCAGGAGAAATCAAGACTTGGCGTTTGGCGAATCTCCGACCGCCATCTGAAACCTTCACATTCGGCGGCGACTTCGCTATATCATGACGTTAAATGGCATCGCCGATTGATGGCCCTGAATGTTACGCCAACTCGGCGTCCGAGCCGAAGGATTCGGCGATCCCATGGAGTATGAGGAAAGTGTTGAGCCCTGGAACCAGCAGGTACCGCTCAAGACGACATGACGATGAGAACCGAATTGCTGCGATTCAACGGCGCTATAGAGCGAGATCCCACCATTGATGCGTGGATGAAAGAACATGCAGGTGAATTGGGAGCCATGGCGCATCAGTGGTTTGAGGTAATGCGAAAATGCGGGGACGAAGTCCGGGAGCTTTTGCATGACGGCTGTCCTGTGGCATGTCTGGGAGATGCGCCCTTCGGCTACGTGAATGTATTCACTTCGCACGTAAATATTGGGTTCTTTCAGGGCGCAACGCTGCCGGACCCGTCCCGCTTGTTGCAAGGCAGCGGCAAGTTCATGCGCCATGTAAAGCTGAGACCGGGAATGGCCACGAACGCCATAGCGCTAAGCCGGCTCATTGAAGCGGCATACTCGGATATAAAAGCGCGGGTAGAAAACGGTTAGCTTTTTCGACTCCCACCTTATTCGATTATCCTATCTTTTTTCCGATCAGTGTTATCGGCCTAAATCAATTGGCCCACTCCTCACTGTGCGGCCCTTCCATACCTGACTTCCCATCCTGATTTACATGTCCGGATTAAGAATGGCATTTGAGGCAATAGGTTCTGATTGCGTTCAAATGCGTCTGTCAATCTTTGGCGCAATCGGCCAAGAGTTTGGCGTACCCGGTCAACTGTTTCTGCGCCGGCCTGTGATACCGTCCGGCTACTCAGACGAGCGCGTTCATCCGCAAGGAGGTCTGCCGATGCATAAAATAATTACATTCGTGGTCTTGTCTCTTGGCCTATTTAGCGAAACTGCAATCCACCGTAGCGCGGTATATGCGCTTCCATCCCTACCTGTGCTAGACACTACGGTCAAGCTGGGAGGAACGTCTACAAGCAAGCCAACCATCTTCGCCAATGACGATTCGGCCCAGCTGAATCTTACGATTCAAACGGGAAATGCGGTCAGAAACTGTTCAGCCGTGATTGAGATTCAGGATAGCGTTATTCCCAATGGCGTCCAGAATTTCACCATAGCTCCCAGAAGCGCTATCGTTCCGCTATCCGGTGGTGGGCAAGGCACTTTACTTAGCGCTGTCCTCGCCATGGCAGCCTCAGGAGATCCAAATCCTAATACTGGCTCGGGAACACTCGTCGAGCAATTCGTGTTGGTCGGCGTTACTCCCCCATCGCTGACTTGTACGATGAGTTCTACTGCAACTGCCGCAAACGTTTCCATTACGGTAACATCCGGTACTCAACCCAATCCATCGCCGACTCCATCACCGAGTCCCAGCCCACTATCCATACCAACCAAGTTGGATAACACCGTGAAGCTTGGCGGCACAGCAACAAGCAAGCCGACCATCGCCGCCAATGGGGACTCGGCACAACTGTATGTGACAATTCAAACCGGAGTTGGAGTCAAAAACTGTTCAGCGTTGATCGAGATTCAGGACAGCAATAAGCCTGTTGGCGTCCAGAATTTCACCATTTTTCCCAGGACCGCCACCGTGCCACTCACTGGCGGTGGAAGCGGCACTCTATCGAGTGTTGAGCTCGACATGGCAGTCTTAGGAGATCCTGATCCTAATACTGGCTCTGGACCACTCACTGAGCAATTCGTCTTGACCGGCGTGGCTCCGCCCTCCTCGACTTGCGCGCTGAGTCCCACTTCAACTACCTCAAACGTCTCTATAATGGTGTTGCCCGGCACCCCAACTCCCACGCCAACACCAGCAGACCCGCCACCACCACCGCCGCCTGATCCCTGTCCTGATGGCGGAACCGTACCGGAGGATCCCAGAATGTGCAACTATGGCTTCGATGGCGGTTCGCAGTGCTGCCTTGTTCCGGGTGGAAATTCTCCAATCTTAATTGACCTCAACGGCGACGGGTTTCACCTGACCAGCGCCGCACAGGGCGTTGATTTTGATATCAATGGGGACGGCGTGAAGGAACGGCTGGCCTGGACAGCGGCTGGGTCTGACGATGCATGGCTTGCCCTGGACCGAAACGGCAACGGCGTTATTGACAACGGCACCGAGTTGTTCGGGAATTTTACCGCACAACCGCAATCCGACCATCCCAACGGCTTTCTGGCTCTTGCCGAATTTGACAAGCCGGAAAATGGCGGCAACAGCGATGGTGTGATTGATGAGCGAGACGCAGTCTTCTCCAAGTTGCGCCTCTGGCTGGATTTGAATCATAACGGCATCTCCGAACCGAACGAGCTGTTCACCTTGCCCCAGATGGGGGTCAAATCGATCAGCATTAAGTATGAGGAGTCGCGTCGGGTTGATCGCTTTGGCAACCAGTTCCGATACCGGGCGAAAGTGCACGATGAGGCAGGCGCGGACATTGGACGGTGGGCGTGGGATGTATTCCTGGCAAAGATGCCGACCAGCACGCAAGCCAGCCGATCATCATCAACATGGAAACTTTGGACCTTACAGGATTCAAGTCGCGGGAAATTCAGCCTTGATCGCTTTAGAGGCCATGTTGAACAACCGCGGCCCGAATGTAACTCTCCAGCAGACGTGGAAGACAGCGCGTTGAAACCCGGAGGAGGATTCCGGTGACAGATGAAACAGAAAGTTGGCAGCACCCGGTCATTTGGATTTGTTTTCGATCTTCACCAGCAGCCAGTTGGGGCTTTCTGGCAGCTTGGATTTTGGTGTAAGAAGATGATCGGTTGTCGTTGATGAGTGGGGCATAAAGCATGTACGACATGGAAGGCGGTTTTTCTGATCTAGCTTTCCAGTGCGTAGCGCTCTATGCCCCGTTTTTCCTGTATTGTTCTGGTGACCGTCCCATCCAACGGTGAAAAGCCCGAGAAAAGGCGCTTAAATCGGAGTAACACAATCTTGCCCCTACTTCGGCAATCGGCAGGTCTTTGTCCTGCAGCAGCGTCAGGGCGCGTTCCTGCCGCGTTTGGTCGAGCAAAGCACGGAAGTTCATGCCATTGCCCGCAATCTCACGCTGCAAGCTGCGCGGACTCATGGCAAGCTGCGACGAGAGCTCGGTTAAAGTTGTCTTCCCACTCAACAAGTTGTAAATCAGTGCTTCACGAATCTGACCCCATGTATGCCTGCCGCCGGACAAGCGCACTAGTTTCTGTTGTGCATAGAGCTCAAGCAGTGCACAAAGTTCAGGATCAGCAGAAGAATTCTGCAATTCCATTAAATGGCGTGGAAACACCAGCCTGTTTACTGCCTGACGAAATCGGACGCGTGCCCCGAAGAGTCGCTCATATTCGGTCGCAAACCGCGTCTCCCCGTGAGTGACATGGACCTCCGTGGGACTCAGGTTTACTTGCGTGACAATGCGCAAACGTATGACAAAGATAGCCAGAATGTATTCAATGTAGGATCTGGGGAGGTCCCGCAGCTTGCCTGGACCGTGCATCTCGAGATAGGCTTGCTCCGCATGCAAGTGAAATGACATAGTGAAGCCTGTATTCATAGTCCCAAAAGCGCGGCTGATGCCTAGCAACGCCTGTTTCGGCGTAGCATTCGCGGCAAACATATAGTCAAGCAGCCGATATTTTCCAAAGGGAACTCTCTCCGCCGCGTGTAGCCCTAACATCTCTTTCCTAGTGAGCCTTAGTGCGGTGTCCCAGAGAACACACGCGAGATCAAGAGAAATACTGCCGGCGGGGTGGTCGAGACAGTCCTGAGAAATGCCGGCTTCGTCCAGCAACTTCTTTTTGCTTATACCGTGGCGAACGCATTCCCCGACAAGAATTTGTGGCGTGATCGTCGTTACCATTCCGCTCACAATGCTCTCCAGATAACCACTAATGGACACCAAGTTTACACCTGCTCGATTCAATCTTTGGATTACCAAATATGCGCATTGCGCGTTTAGTTCCATTTTGGGAATCATGACCAGTTAAGACAAAACTCTCAGAGTAAAGAGAGAGCTTAACGGAATAGGAACCGCTACCAGCTTTGGCACAGATGAATTCAGTTTGATAGTTAGCACTATAAGGAAACAGACTGACAAAACAAAAAGGTCCGGCTTGCGCCAGACCTTTTACTGCAAAAATACTATTTCTGCGATTACGCGACGCCCATCTCTGCGGCGATGCGCTCTGTGACGTAAGCCTCAATCAGGTCGCCCTTCTTCACGTCATTGAAGTTGGCCAGATTGATACCGCATTCCATGCCCGTGCGGACTTCACTGGCATCATCTTTAAAGCGCTTGAGCGAACCGATTTTGCCTTTGAAAACCTGCGCGCCATCGCGCACCAGGCGAACGTCGGAGTCGCGCTTGATCTGGCCGTCCAGCACATAACAGCCGGCAATGGTGCCAGCCTTGGGTACGCGGAAAGTTTCGCGGACCTCGGCGCGGCCAAGATAGGTTTCCTTGATGATGGGATCGAGGAGGCCCAGCATGGCTTTTTTGATCTGGTCCTGCAGTTCATAGATGATGGAGTGCAGGCGGATATCGATTTTTTCCATGTCCGCCAGTTCCTGCGCCTTGCGCTCAGGCCGCACGTTGAAACCGATGATGACGGCATTGGAGGCGGAGGCCAGCAACACGTCATTCTCATTGATTGCGCCGACGCCAGTGTGAAGGATCTTGATTTTTACCTTCTCATTGGAAAGGCGGGACATGGTATCGGCCAGCACTTCAGACGATCCCTGCACGTCTGCCTTGAGAATGATAGGCAGTTCCTTCATGCCGGCAGTTTTGATCTGCTCAGCCAGACCTTCCAGAGAAAGCTTGGAGCTCTTGGCCAGCGTGGCTTCACGCGAGCGCTGTTCGCGATACTCGGCGATCTGCCGCGCTTTTTCGCGGTCGGCAACCAGCAGCACGTCACCGGACTGCGGCAGGCCTTCAAGTCCCAGGACTTCAACCGGCGTGGATGGTGGAGCTTCTTCCACGGCCTTACCGCGATCATCGAACATGGCGCGCACTTTACCGAAAGTATTGCCAACGATAAAGCTATCGCCCACGCGGACGGTGCCGTTCTGCACCAGCACGGTGGCTACAACGCCGCGGCCGCGGTCGATCTTGGCTTCAACCACGGTACCGGTCCCGGCACGCTCAGGATTTGCCTTGAGGTCCTGCAGATCAGCGACGAGGCAGATCATTTCCATCAGCAAATTCAGGTTGGTGCGTTTTTTGGCGGAAACGTCAACGAATACGGTGGTGCCACCCCAGTCTTCCGGCATCAAGCCGCGATCAGCAAGTTGCTTTTTCACGCGATCGGGCAACGCGTCTGGCTTGTCAATTTTGTTGACGGCCACAATGATAGGAACCTTGGCGGCCTTGGCGTGATCCATGGCTTCAAGCGTTTGCGGCATTACGCCGTCGTCGGCGGCAACGACGAGAACTACGATGTCAGTTACTTTTGCGCCGCGAGCACGCATACGCGTAAAGGCTTCGTGACCCGGCGTATCGAGGAAGACGATCTGACGCCCGAAGGCGGGAGAATCTTCCTTGGTGATTTTTACTTTGTACGCACCAATGTGCTGCGTGATTCCACCGGCTTCTCCGCCGGCAACGTCGGTTTCACGGATGGCGTCAAGCAGTGAAGTTTTGCCGTGATCGACGTGGCCCATGATCGTGACCACAGGCGGACGCGTGACTGCCGCAGCCGCTGTGCTCTCTTCAGTAGCTCCGGCGAGCGAAGCCATTTCCTGCGCTGTCTGCGCCTCAAAGCTGATGGCTTCTGATTCAGCGCCAAAATGCCGCGCCAGATCTTTGGCCAGTTCGAAGTCCAGACTCTGGTTTACCGTGGCCATTACGCCCTTCATCAGCAAACGCGCGATGAGATCTTTAGCGCGGACGTCAAGCTTTTCCGCCAGATCCTTTACGCTGATGCCTTCACCGATAGTGATGGAGCGAGTGATGGGAAGTGGCTCATTCGACAACGCCAGACGCGGCGGTGGCGTAAAGCCCTTCATCGGGCCTTCTTTTTCTCTGGGAATAAAAGGCTGGCCAGGACGGCGCGTTGGCCCACCCGGACGCGCAGGACGTCCTGCGGGTGGGGGTGGTCCGCCGGGACCTACGCCCCCGCCCATTCCTGGGCGTGGCGGATAGCCGCCGGGACGCGGCGAGCTGGTTGGATGCGGGCCGCGACGCTGCGCATCGCCTGGCCTGTTTTGGTATGGCGGACGCTGTCCCGGAGCCCCTTGTCCACCCGGGCCTGATGGCCGTGGGCGCTGGAAAATTGGCTGTCCGCGAACTATCCCACCTTGTGGGCGTTGTCCCGGAGCGCCTTGGAAAGGTGCCCTTGCTCCTGGCGCGCCTTGCATTGGCCGTTGCGGTGGCATCGGCGGAGCTGCGGGCCTCGGTGGCGGCGCTGGCGCTGTATAAACTGGGCGCGGTCCTGTTTGCGGCGTAATCATTCTGCGCTGCTGGACAATCGGCTGCCCGGGCACAGGTTTAACCTGAGCTGATGGTGTTGCTTGTGTTGCTTGCGGACTTGCCGCAGCCACTGTCGGCACAGCTGGAGTTTTTGGTTGCGGCGGTGGCGTAACAATCACTGCCGGCGGATTTGCCGCTAGCGGATGTGCAGGCGGTGTAACAATCACTGCAGGCGGAGCGGCAGGCTTTTCAACTTGAGGCGGAGGCGTAACTACCACAGCAGGCGGAGCCGCTGCTGGCTTGACCAAGGGAGGTGTAACCACAACACTTCTTTCCGCTGGCGGAGCAGCCGGTTTAGGCGCTACAACCACAGCAATAGGCTTTTCCGCCACTGGAGGCGCAGGCGGAGCTGGCGCTGTTACAGTCGCCGCAGGAGCAGCGGGCTTGGCTACAACGACCGGCGGTTTTGCTGCTGCCGGAGGGTGCTGTGCTTCCTGCTCTCTCTGCTTCAGCAGCTTCATTACATCGCCAGGCTTGGAAATCTTGGACAGGTCAATTTTCGGTTTGACCTCCGTAGCGGACGCCCTTTCGCGCGAAGACGAACCGGACTTGGCGGAAAAATACTTTCGCACCCGTTCCGCTTCATCCTCCTCAATTGAGCTCGAGTGTGTCTTCTTCTCAGACACGCCTACCACTTCCAGCGCATCCAGAATCGCCTTGCTCTTTACCTCAAGCTCTCTAGCCAGATCATTGATTCGAATTTTCATCCGCTCTGTATTTCCTCCAGGTTGCCCTACGCGATCATAATGACCTCACGGTTTTTGCCTTGAATCTCACTACGATTCTTCTTCCGGTTCTTTTTCGTTCCCCAACTCCGGTTCAACAGTGCCTTCCACCGCAGGCTGTTCTTCGCCATGCGTGTGGACTTCAGCCACATCGGCGTCCGGCGCATTCTCCACGCCGGCAATCGCCGCCGCTTCACTCGCCTGCCCTGTCTCCACCGCTTCTGCGTATTCAGAGCTGGCTGCTTCACCCGTTACTTCAGCGGATTCTCCGCCTTCCACTGCAGCCGTCTCGCCTGTTTCAGCAACGGCTGCGGCAGGTGTGTCCAGACTGGCAAAATAGCTGTTCACTGCAATACTGATTTTTTCTACCGTCTTAGGACCAACACCCGGAACTTCTTCCAATTGTTCCGGCGTCATGTCCGCCAATGCTTCAACCGTGGTAATTCCAGCTTCAGCCAGCTTGCCAATCAGTGCCTCGCCCAGCTCTGTTACATTCTGCAGCGGCGTGGACTGCTGGCTTACCAGCGAATTCATCTGCTGTTCCACTTCCTGGCGCTTTTCTTCTTCACTCTTAATGTCGATCTTCCAGCCCAGCAGCTTGGCCGCCAGCCGCACATTTTGCCCCTTCTTGCCAATGGCAAGTGAGAGCTGGCTGTCATCCACCACAACTTCCAGGTGCTTATCGGATTGATCAACCACCGTCACGCGGCTTACCTTCGCCGGCTGCAAAGCCTTTTCTGCAAACGTGACCGCATCTTCGTGATACTCAATAATGTCGATCTTCTCGCCACGCAGTTCGCGGATAATTGACTGCACTCGCATGCCTTTCATGCCCACGCATGCGCCCACCGCGTCCACGTCCTTATCGCGAGACATCACGGCAATCTTGGTGCGCTCACCGGCCTCGCGTGCAATCGCTCTGATCTGCACCGTGCCGTCATAAATTTCCGGCACTTCCGTCTGGAACAGGTTCTGCACCAGCTCCGGCGCGGCGCGTGAAACCACCACTGCCGGGCCTTTTGAATTCTTGTCCACACGCACCAGCACGGCGCGTATGCGTTCGCCCACGGAAAATGATTCCAGCCGCGACTGCTCTTTCCGTGACATGCGCGCTTCCGCGCGGCCAATATCCAGAATCACGTCCGGCCCTTCAATACGCTTGACCGTGGCATTAATCACTTCGCCCACGCGGCCAATGTATTCGTTGTAAACCGTGTCGCGTTCGGCCTCGCGCACTTTCTGAAAGATAATCTGCTTGGCAATCTGCGCGGAGATGCGTCCCAGCCCCTCAGTCGATTTCAGGAAGCGTACTTCGCCTCCCACTTCGGCATTCGGGTCCAGCCCTTTCGCTTCGTCCAGGGAAATTTCCAGCTGCGGATCGGAAATGTCGTCTTCTGACGGCAGAATGCTCTTCACCGCATACACGCGGATCATGCCGGACTCTTTATCCAGTTCGCCCTTCAGATTTTCCTGGCTCTTTTCTTTCTTGCGTGTGGCCGCAACAATAGCGTCTTCCACCGCGCTCACCACAATCTGCGGGTCGATTCCCTTTTCCCGGCTTAGCGCGTCAATGACGTTATAAATCTCACTTGCCATACAAAACGGTTCCTTATAAGTGCCGTACTCGATTTCTGTTGCTGATAAATCCTGATCCTGAATAATCTGTAAATAAAAATCTGGTTTATATAATTTCCGGCACCAGGTTGGCCTTTTCCACGTTCGCCAGTTCAATCTCAATCTTTACGCCCGGAACCGTGTGTCCCGGTTTCGGCTTCTTCTTGCCGGGGATCGTCTCCAGCATCAGCTTGCCCTCTGCAAAGCTTTGCAATCGCCCTTCAAAATGCCGGCTGCCATTCACCGGATTGCGCGTCATCAACTTCACCAAACTTCCCGTGAATCGCTCAAAATCCTGTGGCCGCGCCAGCTTCCGGTCCAGCCCCGGCGACGAAACTTCCAGCGTGTAAGAGGCCCCTGAAACCGCATCTTCCACATCCAGGATCGTCGATACATCCCGGCTGACCAAGGCGCAGTCGTCGTGCGTTACACCTTCCGGCTTGTCGATGGTGATTCTCAGAGTGCGCGCTTTGCCGCCGCCCCGCAGTTCCACATCCACAACTTCAATTCCATGTGCCGTGGCTACACGTCCGGCAATATCGCGAATTGTATTGAGGTCTGCTGCCATCTAACAGTTGCTGTAATCTAAAACGCTTCTTGCCGGTCCCCAACTCTTTTGCGCGGTAAGCAATTCGGCCATCATCGCCGAATTTGCGCCGTAACATCTCAATTGAAGCAATACTGCTCAAGCGGTTTGGAGCGAAACAACTTTCTTCGGTTCCATCAGCAATTCGGCCATCATCGCCGAATTGCGCTGCAACAAGCGCTGACAACTCTCAATTAAAGCAATACTGCTCAAGCGGTTTGGAGCGTAGCGACATAAAATAACGACTACCAAAAATAAAGTGGGCAATCCGCCCACTGGTACGTTCGCCACGAATTGGGGACTTCTAACCCACTCAGACCACCTTCCGGCCTGAGCCGAAACCAGCTACAACTACTTAATAATACGCCCTTTGGTAACAAAAAACAACGAGTTCAGGGCCTGAAAACAGTGCCAAATTGGAACTCCGGCCTTGCAATCACGCGGACAAAGCCTTTCTTTCCCAATACTTCACGGCCTTGGCCGGGTGGCCGCTCCTTCACCCGTTAAAATTCACGGTTCTTTCATTCCTTTTGGCCCATTAAACCCACTCGGTCTGCTCCTGCATGATGCGTAATGTCCACTGCCTCGGCCACATAGGCAAATTCCACCTCCGGATCGCCCTTCACAAACGCCACCCGGTCGTCGCGCTGCGCATAAATCGCCCTGAGCCGGGCTTCCAGTTCATCCCACTGAATTTTTTCTGTGTTGATGGTCAGGTCGGGTCGCTTGCTTTCACCCACGTCTTTTAATTGGATGACAATCGGCGTCGTAGGATTCATCTCTGCATTTGTCGGTGCAGGCTGCGGGATCAGAGCTTGTTCACCCTGATGGTGCTCCGGCAGCACCACCATAAAAATAATCAGCAGTACTAACAGCACGTCAATCAGCGGCGTGACATTGATTTCAGGCGTGCGTCCACCGCTCGCTCCAACCATCATAGACATGGCTTGGCTCCTTCAGCATAAGCCGCTTATCGCAGCTTCTTTTGGATTGCGCGCGCTTGAGTAATTGACACTTGAGCAGAGCGTTATGTTCCCGCTAGATGGAAGAAAGCAACCAGCCGCGAAGTAAAAGCAGGCCGCGAATTTCGCGAATGAACACGAATCTCTTCAACACGAATACATTTCTGTTTTTATGTTTTTAAAATCGCGTTCTTCGTGTTCATTCGCGGCTAGATTCATCATTGCATCCCCTCCAACACGCCATCCCGAGTCCCGAACGCTGAGGCTTGCCGAAGCGGAAGCGGTGAGGGATCTGCTCCGCTGCTGTCTGGGGAACAGAATAAAACTTTTAAATCAAACAAATAATTCGCGTTCTTCGTGTTCATTCGCGACTAGATTCATCATTGCATCCCCCTCCAACACGCCATCCCGAATCCCGAGCGCTGAGGCTTGCCGAAGCGGAAGCGGTGAGGGACCTGCTCCGCTGCTGTCTGGGGAACAGAATAAAACTTTTAAATCAAACAAATAATTCGCATTTTTCGTGTTCATTCGCGGCTAGATTCATCATTTCACCCCCCTCCAACACGCCATCCCGAATCTCGAACGCTGAGGCTTGCCGAAGCGGAGCGGTGAGGGATCTGCTCCGCTGCTGTCTGGGGAACAGAATAAAACTTTTTAAATCAAACAAATAATTCGCGTTCATTCGCGGCCCAATCCTTATCTGCGTTCATCTGCGCAAATCTGCGGCTAACCGCTGTTTTGGCATTTGCTAATTGCCAATTGCTATTTGCCAACTGCTTTCTGTACTCTCATCGGCATGAAAACTTTCCTGCGTTTCTGCATCTGCTTCACTGCGATCGCCGCCTCGGCCCAGCATCTGGTCAACCAAAAAACCTTTGACGCCATCGCCACTGAATACTCCGGTGAAGCCGCGCAGGAAAATACCCGCCGCATTGTCGAATACCATCGCATCCAGGGCAGCCCCATGATGGCCGCCGTAGCCGATCAAGTCGTTCTGCCTCGCCTGAAAGCAGCCGGCCTCGAAGCCAAAATCGAACAGTTCCCCTCCGACGGTAAAACCCGCTATGGCACTTACATCTCTCCCATGGGCTGGGACATGCGCGGCGGTGAATTATGGGTGGAGGGCGTTGCCGGCGCCAAAGATTTTAAGCCCATCATGCTCTGCCGCTATGCTGACGTGCCCATGTGCGTCTCCACCTATTCCAAGGGCGGCGAATGGTCGGGCGAACTCGTGGACGTGGGCAGCGGCACCAGTGACGCCAGCTATCAGGGCATCGACGTGCGCGGCAAAGTCGCGCTGGCCTCCGGTTACGCGGGAAATGTTGTTCGCGAAGCCGTAATCAAACACGGCGCTATCGGCGTAGTCATTTATCCATCAGCCACCGATCGCCCGGACCATCCGGATCTTGTCCGTTATAACGGCATCTGGCCGCGCGCTGAAGAGTTGGACAAAACTTCCAGCGGCTTCCAGATTTCGCGCAATCAATATGACATGCTGAGGTCGCTCATGCAGCAGGGTGCAGTTCGCGTGCATGGCAAAATTGACGCCACGCTTGGGCCCGGCAAATTGACGCTCGTTCACGCTTATATCCGTGGCACCGAACACCCGGAGCGCGAGATTCTCATCAGCGGACACCTTGACCATCCCAAATGGAGCGCCAATGACAATGCCTCTGGCTCCGGCGCAATGATGGAAGCCGCCCGCACTTTGCAGGCATTGATCGCCGCAAAAAAACTCGCCCCGCCCAAACTCACCATTCATTTCATGTGGGTGCCGGAATACTTTGGCACGCTGGCTTATGTGACCAACCATCCGGAAGCGCGGCGCTGTGATTCTCCCTGGGACGATCCACGCAATAAAGCTGACGCATTCACCTCAGGCAAGCCCTGCATCGTTGCCAATATAAATACTGACATGGTGGGCGAAGATACCGTCAAAACGAATTCGCGTTTCTACTTCACTAAAACGCCGGATTCCGTTCCTTCATTCCTGGATGGTCTTCTCTCTGACGTACTGGAACAAACCCGCGAAGCCGATCTCTACGCCATGACCGGCACACGCAATTACTGGCTGCCCGAGGCCATTGCTTATACGCAGGGCAGTGACCACGATGTCTTTCTGGGTCTGGGTGTCCCTTCCACCATGCTCGGTCACGATCCTGATTGGACGCACCACTCCAGTGAAGACAAAATTGACAAAACCGACGCCAGCGAATTTCGCCGCGTGGGAGTGTTTGCCAGTGCCGCCGCGTACGGAATAGCCGTAAGTTCAATCAACTCTAGGGAATGGGATATTGTTGAAAGAGCACAGCGGGTTGCAGAGCTTGCACGAAGAGTCGCAGCCGAAGCGGGTCAAGCATCCGCCACTCAGCATCGCCAGCTGTCACGCAATAGTGACACTCTCTCGGCGGAAACATCCCTGGTTGCTAAGGACGTCGGTGATCAGTTTGTAGAGCACTTCTATCCACTGGGCCGATCAAATCAGTCAGGCCCGCATCGCCTCACTATTCTCCCTCTCGATGCCTCAGCCTTCGAAGGTGTATCGGCTGAAGATGGCAAATGGCTCGCCGAACAGGAAGCCCGTTTCTCCAGCGACTCTGAAGGTCTCGCCACCAAAGCCAACTTTGGCTTGATCAGCTTTGAAGCCATCAACTTCATGGACGGCCATCGCAGCACCGCTGAAATTGCCGACCTCATCTCCGCGGAATACCTGATCGATATTGATCAAGCCTGGGTGGATCGGCTTGTGAGTATTCTGGAGAAGCAGAAGCTGGCGGCGAGGTAGCAGCTGGCAATTAGCAACTAGCAGTTAACAATTAGCTTTTGTCTGAAATCCCGAACCCGCAATTTCAGGCTGCCGAGTTCAGGCGAATGCCATTGAGAGCGGGTGAGGGATCCCTATCGCAACCATGCTGAATGGGTTAGCGACTTCATGAGTTATGTTCGTAAAAGACCGTAGGGATCCCTCGCTTTCGCTTCGGGATTTCAAAAAAACTCTGATTCGCGCCCTTTCGCGTGCATTCGCGGCCAAATTCCCTAGCTGCCGCGAATCTTACTCCGCTGTCGGCATGTGTATATACATGGATTGCAGGCCGATTCGTCCTGGCCCGGTAAAACGGTTCCACACCAGTTGTCCAGCGCTGGCAAAAAGCCCTGTATTCAGGCGCTGGAATTGCGTATCCATGCGGACCGTACGATCTTTATAGACCCAGCCTCCCGGCTCAATATCAATCTGCTCGCCTTGTTGCAGCGTGACTTCAAAAACGTTGCCATAACCGTGGACCCACACAATCCCATCGTCACTGTTTGCGGTGAACTGGTCGATAAAGAAACCGGTTCCGCTCATGAACATATTGGCCGCGCCCTTGACCCGCGTAAACGTGTAGTCCACGTGAGCGGTGGCAGCCAAAAATTGATGCTCTCGCATTTCAATGCTTTGACCGCGCTTTAAATGGATTCCAAACACATGCCCTGCCCCATCCCGGCTGAAGGCGATGCGGCCAGGACCGCCGGCTTCAGTCATAAAAATCGGCATGCCGGAAAGAACACGCTTGAATGCCCCGGCCAGAGACTTCACTCCAATCTGGACAGATGGGTCTTTCCATAAAAGGATATGGTGCTCAAAGAAGACAGGTACCCCGCCAAGCTCAATGTGCAGCACCGGAACCAGCTCGCCTTGAATATGGTAAGTAACACCGCCAAAAGTCTCGTCATACGCATTGGTAGGAAGCAGTACGGGAACGGCCATTGGGCTCCTTTTGATCTCTGGATTGGAAGACTGGAAATAGTACTTCAACTATAGAAAATAGAAATTACCCAGATAGGTTCCCTCGGCAGATTTGCAAAATTGACGGCTGGATTCGCGTTTTTCGCCGTTGATTTGCGGCCAAACACCTGTCCCGGCTTGCCGCGGATCTGCAGCAAAAGCCTGCAGCAAAAAGCTTTACTTATACCGCTGCTGCCCTTCCACAATAATCTGCCGCGCCGCGCCCGCACCAGCCCAGCCGGCCATCTCCGTCTTCTTCCCTTCCAGCGCTTTATAAATCGAGAAGAAGTGCTCAATTTCCCGCGCTGTGTGATTGAAGACTTCAGAGTAGTCTTTCACCTCCCGGTACAGCGGATCGCTCTCAGCCACGGCCAGAATCTTTTCGTCCTTCTTGCCCTGGTCCACCATTTTGAGCACGCCAATGGGCCGCACCTCAATCAGGCAACCTGGAAAACTGGGCGCTTCCACCAACACCAGCACGTCCAGCGGATCGCCATCATTGCCCAGCGTGCAGGGCAGAAATCCATAATCGCCCGGATAATGGACCGGCGAAAATAGCGTGCGATCCAGCCGGAAGACCTGTAGCTGCTTGTCATACTCGTATTTATTGACGGAATCTTTGGGAATTTCAATCACCGCGTTCACCAGGTGCGGCGCTCGTTCGCCAAGGGGAAGTTTGGTGTAATCAGGCATTTAGCCACCACATTCCTGCCGGGCAGAGTTGCTCACTCGCGCAAGCAATCTTTTCATCCACGGCAACCCCTATTTTAGGGTATTTTATTGGCCTGCGAAGGTGACGCTTATGCAACGGACAGTTTGGCTTGCTCTGGTCTTTCTTTCTGTGGTGGCTCCCGGCTATGCGATCCAGCAGGATTGCACCCGCACTGTGCTGGTTTCTTTTTACGATCAGCCCACGAAAAATGAAATTCAGACCCTCAAGACCGAGGACTTTGAGTTAAGAGTCGACGGCAAAAAGCTGCCGGTTGCCAGCTCCACGCGCGATTTCAATAACCGCCTGCTGATCCTGCTGGAAACCCAGGGCGCCGGAAAAAACGAGCATTTGGAAGATATTGTTGACGCCATTACCGCCCAGGCCCGCCAGACGCCCGAGGGCCTGCCCGTGGCCTTCGGCATCTTCGGTGAAAAAGCCGTCTTCACCAAAGAATTTTTCACCAATGAGAGCAGGCGTACGAAAGCCATTAGTGAAGTCATGGAAGAAGCCGGGCATCTGGGCAAGCGCGTCGCGCTCTGGGAGGCACTGCATGAAGCGCTCGAGGTTTTTGGTCCGCATGAACCCGGCGACACAATCCTGGTTGTAACCGATCCTTATGACGATAAAAGCCACATCTCAGCAGAGACGGTGGAAAAAGAATTTATCGATAGCGGTACGCGCCTCTTCATGATGCGCCGCATTCGCCAGAGCCGCGTGGACCAGGCGGATTTTGGCTGGAATACCCACGGATTTGAAAGAATGATTATTGACCGCATGACCCAGGAAACCGGCGGCCTCTGGAGCGAATATGTGCCCACGCTCATCCGCTTTGCCTGGGCCGGATACATGCTGGAGATCAAGCTGCCGCCCGGCATGAATCATCCGCACAAATGGAAGGTCGAATTTCAGGGAGAAGCGGCGCAAATTCACCGCAAAACTAATTTCTACTATCCTGCGCGGTTTCCCGCCTGCTCCCCAGAACAAGTGGTACGTTAACCCAACCAGGTTGATAGTGACTGGGCAAGCAGAGAGTTTGAAACGCTTTCTTCTCTCTAGTCACTTATTAAGCTGGAGGGCTGCTCATAGATGATCCGCGCTTTCTTCTTTTTCCTCTTTGTATTTACTGCTTCTGCACTTTTTGCTCAGAACTGTACCGCCTATGTTCTGGTAGATCCTTTTGATACCAAGACTGGCATGGGCATAGACAATCTGACCGCAGAGAATTTTTCAGCAAAAATCGACGGTCTTTCCCTGCCGATCGTCAGCGCGACACAACGCTTTAACAATCGCTTGCTTGTCTTAATTGAAGTCAGGGGCAACACAGATCCCAAACAAATGGAACCTACAATACAAGGGATTGTGGGCCGCGCACCTGCTGGCCGCCCTATCGCTTTCGGAGTGTTTTCTGAGGAAGCTTTCATCAGCGAAGAATTTTCTGATGATCACAAAAGGCGCTCAGCCGCAATCCACGAGCTTGTGACAAAAGCAGCGCAACTCCCAGGAAAGGATTCGGCGCTCTTTGACAGCCTGCATCAAGCCATTGCCGCATTCGGCCCGCATCAGCCTGGAGATACGATATTGCTTGTGACAGAGGGCAAAGACTACACAAGCAAGCGCAGTCCAACTGACCTGACGAAGGAATTTGCAGCCAGTGGGACGCGTCTATTGGTCGTAATCGAGCCGAACCCCAATCCAGCAAACAGAGATTTCGCCCAGCACAGTAGGGAGTCAGATCGCGCATTGAAGCTCCTTACTTCCAGCACGGGTGGAGCATATAAAGAGCAAAGTTATGGGAGAATTTTAGAATTTGCTTGGGCTGGCTACATATTGGGCATTCAAATCCCCAACACCTTAAACAATCCCAAAGAATGGAAACTCGAACTCAAGAATACCAACGGTCGAACCAATAAGCACTCATTTCTCTATTTTCCGTGGAAACTCAGGCCGTGCAGCGGCACAGCCATGGCAGTGCGCTAAAGCATTTTTACGTGTTTTGGAAATGATTCTAAAAAAATAAAACGCGCCCGGAGTGGGCGCGTTCGTTATCTTAGCTGTGCAAACTCAAGCTGGAAGATTCTACTTCTTGTCTCCGTCAGCGCCGCCCTGTTCGGCTTCGGCAGCTGCCTGTTGTTCTTCCATTTGCTTGCGGACTTCTTCCTGGCGCTTGGTGCGGACTTCCGCCCGTTTGGCGCGCTTGGCTTCAATTACCTTCTCGCTGCCGAGAAGCTCTATAAAGCAGGTCGCGGCGCCATCGCCAATCCGCCAGCCTTTGTGGATAATGCGCAGGTATCCGCCGCTGCGGTCGCCAAAGCGCGGGGCCACGGTATCAAACAGTCGAGTCACTGACTCGCGCGTCATCAGGTAGCTTCCCGCCAGGCGGCGCGCGGAAAGGTCTCCGCGTTTGCCCAATGTGATCATTTTTTCCACGTGCGGACGCATGGCCTTGGCCTTGGCCGGCGTGGTCTCAAGCCGCTCTTCCATGATGAGTGAGGTCACCAGGTTGCGCAGCAGTGCGCGACGGTGGCTGGTATTTCGTCCAAGCTTTTTTGTATGTCTCTGGTGACGCATGGCTATTTCCTTCGAGAAAAAATTTCTAGTTGCTGATAAATTTCAATTCTGATCAGGTTTTGGTACGGGAGATAGCTCTTATGGCCGATCTCCCGATCACCAGATTTCCCGATGTTTAGTATTCCGGTCCCACGCCTTCGTCATCGCCATCCATCCCGCCGCCCATGGGCACTGCGGATGGCATCTGGCTGGTCGGTCCGGGAACGGCGTTGCCCTGCTCGTCAATCTTCATGCCCAATGAGAGGCCCATGGAAGCAAGGATTTCCTTGATTTCATTGAGCGACTTGCGGCCAAAGTTCTTCGTCTTAAGCATCTCCGCTTCTGTCTTCTGCACCAGCTCGCCAATCGACTGGATATTCGCATTCTTCAGGCAGTTGTAGCTGCGCACGGAAAGCTCCAGCTCTTCCACCGAGCGGTTCAGGTTTTCATTCTTGATCAGCGGCTTCTCTTCGCTGCGTGAATCTGTTTCCAGCTCTTCTTCAAAGTTGATGAAGATGGTCATGTGGTCTTTCAGCAATTTCGCGGCAAGACCCAGAGCGTCAGCGGGAGCAATGGAGCCGTTGGTCCAGATTTCAATGTCCAGCTTGTCGTAATCGGTGATCTGTCCCAAACGGGCAGCTTCCACGGTGTAATTGCATTTGCGTACCGGGGAATGGACTGAATCGATCGGGATAAAGCCCAGGCCCAGGTCTTCGTCAAAGTTTTTGTCGGCCGCAACATAACCGCGTCCGCGTTTCAGGCGCATTTCCATGTCCAGCTTGCCGCCTTCAGAAACCGTGGCAATGTAAACGTTCTTGTCCAGAATCTCCACGTCGCCGTCCGCCTCAATCATGGCGGAGGTAATCACGCCCGGCTGCTCGGCTTTCAGGTAAATGGCTTTCGGACCGTCGCCATTTAGCTTGAATGGGACTTGTTTCAAATTCAAGATAATGTCAGTCGCGTCTTCCACAACACCGGTGATCGACTGAAATTCATGCAGCACGCCTTCAATCTTTACGGCGGTTACGGCTGCGCCTTCAATTGAAGAAAGCAGCACGCGTCGCAACGCGTTGCCAATCGTGGTGCCAAAGCCGCGCTCAAAAGGCTGAGCATAAAAACGGCCGTATTTGTCAGTGAGTGTCTCAGTATCAGTGGCAAGACGCTTGGGTTTTTGAAAACCTCTCCAGAGAACCATTCTTTTGTCCTTTCAACTCCGCTCCGTTTGGCGCCTGCGGCTGGGAGGCCACAAGGCTGTTCTGGTGCGGGCAATTGCGAAGCCGGCAAGCACCTGCCAGCTTCTGGCGAAATAAATTAGATTGATGAACCAGTGGGAACCTGTTAGATGCTCGGGCTCAAAACTTTGATTCATCAGGAGGCAATAGGCGAGCTTGCGCCCGCCCTGCCTATTACTTGCTGTACAGTTCCACGATCAACTGTTCATTGACCGGCGCATTGATGTCTTCGCGCTTCGGCAGAGTTAAAACCCGGCCTTTCAGGTTATCGCGGTCCACTTCCAGCCAGCCGACTACAGGCTGGTGGCTTGAGTAGTCGCGCGCGCCTTCAATCACCGTAAATTTCTTGGCTTTTTCGCGCACAATGATCTCGTCTCCGGCACTGACCTGGAAGGACGGGATATTCACGCGCCGACCGTTCACGTCAATATGGCCGTGGCGGACAATCTGGCGAGCCTGCCGGCGTGATGTGGCAAAGCCAAGCCGGTAAACCACGTTGTCCAGGCGGCGCTCAAGCTGTTGCAGAAGCAACTCGCCGGTGACGCCGGGCTTGCGGGCGGCTTTTTCAAAGTAATTGCGGAACTGGGTTTCCAGCGTGAAATACATGCGCTTGGTCTTCTGCTTTTCCCGGAGCTGCAGGCCATAGCCAACAATCTTGGCTTTGCGGTCCTTGCCATGCTGGCCGGGAGCGAAGTTGCGCTTTTCCACAGGGCACTTGTCAGTAAAACATTTAGCGCCCTTCAAGAACAATTTCATGCCTTCGCGACGGCAAAGGCGGCAAACTGCACCTTTATAACGTGCCATTGATTCTCCTGCTTTCTGGTGTCGATCGGTTTACGGGGTGGCTACCCTTTCTTCCCGGTCCTTGTTTCAGTTTGTTAATGAGTAATTGGGTGATGGGTAAATCACAGCCACTCAGATTTTCAAATTACCCAATTACCAGATTACCCACTTACCAAATTCTCAAAAATGCTGGCTTCTCAGACCCTGCGTCTCTTTGGCGGCCGGCATCCGTTATGCGGAATCGGCGTGACGTCTTTAATCGTCTTCACGTCGAGCCCTGCGGCTGCCAGCGCACGAATTGCCGATTCGCGGCCTGAGCCTGGCCCGTTTACCCGCACTTCAACGGAGCGCATGCCGTGGTCACGCGCCTGGCTGGCAGCATTGCTGGCTGCCTGCTGCGCTGCGAACGGAGTCCCCTTACGCGATCCGCGGAAGCCCAGCGAACCTGAACTCTTCCACGCCAGCGTGCGGCCTTCACTATCAGTGATCGTGACGATGGTGTTGTTGAAAGAAGCCTGGATGAAGGCCACGCCATGTGGCACGTTCTTCCGCTCTTTCTTCTTGAAAACTTTTTTCTTGCCTTTTGTTCCGGTAGCGCCGCTGCCGGGTGCTGCTGCTCCTGCTTTTGCCATAAATGTTTTTTTCCTGTTTATCTCTCAAGGGCGACTTAACAGTCAGCCGCATCCATGCTGAAATTAATTGCCAGGTGCTAATGGCTAATTGCTGGTTTCTAGGTCTTCGACGCGGCTTTCTTCTTGTTCGCGACCGTGCCTTTACGCGGGCCTTTGCGGGTGCGCGCGTTGGTGTGCGTGCGCTGTCCGCGTACCGGCAAATTGCGCCGATGGCGATAACCGCGATATGAGCCGATTTCAATCAGCCGCTTGATGTGCATGGAAATGTCTTTGCGCAGATCGCCTTCCACATCGCCCTCAGCTTCAATGGCCTGGCGGATGCGGTTGACCTCGTCCTCATTCAGGTCCTGGACCTTCTTCATGGGCTCGACCTTTGCCGTTGCCAGAAGCCGCGTGGACCGCGAGTTTCCGATGCCGTAGATATACGTGAGCGCGATGTTCACATGCTTGTTGCGGGGAAGATCGACGCCTGAAATACGTGCCATTTGTTCTCCTTATTGCTGTTGCTGCTTTGATCGGTTTACAGTCTGGCTGTGGCCTTCGTCCCGATCCAGTTACGATTTGAAATCTCAAATTTGAAATTTCAAATTCACAAACTAGCCTTGCCTTTGTTTGTGTTTGGAATTCTCGCAGATCACACGCACCACGCCCTTGCGATGCACGACCTTGCACTTGTCACAAATCTTTTTTACTGATGCCCTGACCTTCATGTTTCTCCGCTCTCTGATTCCTCGGATACCCGGCTTCTTCTCCCGGTCCGAATTTTTTCTTTATTTGGTAATTGAGTAATTTGGTAAATGAGTAATTGAAACCCGATGGCTCTGATTTTCAAATTACCAAATTACTAATTTACCCAATTACCAAATCCACTTCGCTCTCAATCCTACTTGTATCTGTACACAATTCTTCCACGTGTAAGGTCATAGGGTGAAAGCTCCACCGCAACCTTGTCGCCGGGGAGAATGCGGATAAAATTCTTGCGCATTCTGCCGGAAACGTGCGCCAGCACCTGATGCTTATTGTCCAGCTCCACCCGGAACATGGCATTCGGCAGCGGTTCCACCACCGTTGCCATTACCTCAATCGCGTCTTCTTTACTCACCTAGCTCCTTGAGCTTGCAGTTCACCGCATTTGCTTCAGCTAAAATTTGCGCTGCTACTCCGTCAAAACCAGCGGCCCATTGCGCGTGACAGCCACTGTATGTTCAAAGTGCGCGCTATAACTTCCATCTTCCGTGACTGCAGTCCATTTATCTTCCAGCACGCGCGTTCCCGGCTTGCCGATATTCACCATCGGTTCAATCGCAATCACCATGCCTTCGCGCAACCGCGTGCCATGCCCGCGCACGCCAAAGTTCGGAACCTGCGGATCTTCATGCAGGCGCGTGCCGATTCCATGGCCCACAAACTCGCGCACCACGCTGAAGCCATTGGCTTCAACGTATTCCTGCACTGCCGCGCCCACATCGCCAACCGTTTTGCCCAGCCTTACTTCGGCAATCGCTTTCTTCAGCGAAGTCTCGGTGACGTCCAGCAGCTTTTGCAACTCCGGGGCCAGCGACTTGCCCACCGGTACGGTGGTTGCCGAGTCGCCGTAATATCCATCCATCACCACGCCGCAATCAATGGAAACAATGTCGCCTTCCTTCAACACTCGCTTCTCTGAAGGAATGCCATGGATGATTTCATTGTTCACTGACGTGCACAGCACGCAGGGATAATCGCAATATCCCTTGAATGCCGGCTTGGCGCCAAATTCACGAATCTTCTCTTCCGCCGCCAGCTCCAGGTCCATGGTGGAAACCCCGGGAGCAACCAGCACTTTCACTGCATCCAGCACCTGCCGGACAATCTGTCCACTGCGACGCATCTTCTCCAGCTCGGCTTGTGATTTGCAATTAATCATTCGCTTCGTTGCGTCGAAACTTCTCAATCTCGTAAAAGATTGTAGCCGTAACCTGCTCTACCGGAAGCTCGCCATTCACATGGCGCAACCGTCCCTGCCGACTGTAAAACTCAACCAGGGGAAGGGTCTGGCGCTCATAGTTTTTCAAACGCTCAGAAATAACTTCTTCCTTATCGTCTTTGCGCTGGGCCAGCGGCGAACCGCAGACATCGCACACGCCGGTTTCTTTTGGCGGCTGGAGATAGACGTTATAAATCTTGCCATCGACAGGGCAATTACGGCGGCCCGTAAGCCGTTGCAGTAATTGATTATAACTAACATCCACGCTTATCACAACCGGCGAAGGCTGGTTTCCCTTGGCTGCCAGCTCCCGATCCAGCCATTCTGCCTGGGCCACCGTTCGCGGAAACCCGTCCAGAATGAATCCTCGTCCGCAATCCGGCTGGTCCAGCCGTTCCGCTACCATATCGTTCACTAAATCGTCTGAAACCAGGTCGCCCCGCTCCATCACTGCTTTGGCCCTGCTTCCCAGCAGGGTGTTCCAGGCCACGTTTTCCCGCAGAATGTCCCCAGTAGAAATATGGGGAATTCCGTAATGCTCGGCGATCAGCTTGGCCTGAGTGCCTTTGCCTGCTCCAGGAGCTCCCAGCATGGTGATAGGGCCCGCGGCGATGGTCTTCGCACTCATAGGGTCACTCGCGGCGCTGGCCGGCATTGCTTAGTTCCAGAGCCTCTTCCCACGCACACGGCCGCTACGAGAAGTGAACCCCTCATAGTGGCGCATCACCAGCTGTGACTCGATCTGGTTTACCGTGTCCATGGCTACGCCTACCACAATCAGCAGCGATGTTCCGCCGAAGTAAAAGTTCACGCCCAGACCATGCAGCACCCATGTAGGCATATTGCCGAACAAATGCGGGCCAATCCATGGAATGTGGTCCAGATGGATTCCGGCAATCATCCACTCCGGAATCAGCGAAATCATAATCAGATACAGACCGCCCACCAGCGTCACCCGGGTCAGCACGTCATTGATGTAGTCGCGTGTGCGGTGCCCGGGACGGATGCCGGGAATAAATCCGCCGTATTTCCGCATATTGTCCGCAACGTCTGACGGGTTGAACACGATGGAAACATAGAAATACGCAAAGAAAATAATGCCCACGGCATACATCAGCGTATAAACCGGCTCGCCCCATTTCATCTGCGTCAGCAACGGGCCAAAAAGGCGCTCCAGCGTTGTGCCGGGCTTGAAAGCGTTGGAAAGCGTTAGCATCTGCGGAATGCTCAGCAGTGACGACGCGAAAATCACCGGCATTACGCCGCCGGAGTTCACGCGCAAAGGCAGATGCGTGGCCTGGCCGCCCATAATGCGCCGGCCAACCACGCGCTTGGCGTACTGCACCGGAATGCGCCGCTCAGAGCGCTCCATAAATACAATGAACGCCACCACCAGAATCATGATAACCAGCAGGAAAAGAACTGCCGGCAGAGCGAACGCGCCCCACTGTCCGCCGCCTGCGCCGTGTCCAATCCCCGCCTTTGCGGCCAAGTCCATCACAGCGCGAGGCAGACCCACGACAATGCCTGCAAAAATCAGCAATGACATGCCGTTGCCCACGCCGCGTTCTGTAATCTGCTCGCCCAGCCACATAATAAAAATACTGCCTGTGGTCAGGGTGGTGATCGTCATCAGGATAAACATCAATCCCCGCTGGATGACAAAATTCTGTGACTGCAGCGTGAACGCGATGCCCATGCTCTGCAGCACGGAAAGCACCAGAGTCAGATAGCGGGTCCACTGGGTAATTTTTCTGCGTCCCAGGTCGCCTTCTTTTTGCAGCCGGGCCAGCGGCTCCCATACCACGGTGAGCAGCTGAAGAATGATGGATGCCGTGATATACGGCATAATGCCCAGCGCAAAAATGGTCAGCCGGCGCAGGTTGCCGCCGCTGAACAGATCATAAAATCCCAGCAAGCCGCCGCTCTGCTGCTCAAACGCCTTCTGCAAGGCATCCGTATTGATGCCCGGCGTGGGAATGTGCGAACCCAGGCGATAGACAGCCAGCATGGCCAGCGTAAACAGCACGCGTTTGCGCAGGTCTGGTACTCGAAAGATATTCGCCAGTTTCTCCAGCATTTAGCTCACTTCTTCTTTAGTTTCTTATTTCTTGCGTTTTATTTCTTATGGCTCTTTGCTTTTGCCGGATTCTTGCTCTGCAACTTTCCCGGCTTGCTCTTGCCTTTTGCGTTGGGCTCGCCCGCCGCGGCTTCTGTTTTGGCCTCGCCGCCGATCAGCTCAATCGTACCGCCGGCCTTGGTTATTTTTTCCTCGGCGCTCTTGGAAAACTTATGCGCCCGCACCGTCAGTGCGGTCTTCAGTTCGCCATCGCCCAGAACCTTCACCAGATCGTTCTTGCCGGTGAGCCCGTGTTTTGCCAGCAGCTCCGGCGTGATATTTTTCTCGCCCAGTTCCACCAGGCGGTCCAGGTTCACTACCTGATATTCCACGCGGAAAATATTGGTAAAGCCGCGTTTCGGCAAACGGCGATGCAACGGCATCTGGCCGCCTTCAAAACCGCGCATCATGCGCGAACCGGAGCGGGAACGCTGGCCCTTGTGGCCGCGCGCGGAGGTCTTGCCCATACCGCTGCCCATGCCGCGGCCCACGCGCTTCTTGTTTGAGGTCGCGCCCTTGGGCGGTCGTAAGTTCGATAAATTCGTCGGCACTTTAATTTCCCTTTACGCAGCTTCTGATATTTCAGCAGCTACTCGGTTGCCCTTAGTGGGCCAGTTGAAAACTGGTCCACTAGGTGTATCAACGTCTAGCGATTCACTTGCGAATCGCGGGCCTTTAGGCAGACGTCAATCGCGTTAGCGATTGATCCTGACCGACCCTTATTTCTCCAAGATCTCCACCAGATGTGGGATCTTCGCCACCATGCCACGGATCGAAGGCGTATCTTCCCGCACCACCACCTGGTTCAGCCGGGTAAAGCCCAGCCCTTTGACCACCAGTTTGTGTTTCACTGGCGTGCAAATTTTGGAGCGCACGTATTTCAGTTGAATTGTTTTTTTCTGTGCCGTCATTTTGCTTACAACTCCTGCAAAGTCTTGCCGCGTAATGTTGCTACGTCCTGGCGGTCGCGAAGTTTCATCAAAGCATCAAAAGTTGCTTTGATCACGTTATGCGGATTGGCCGAGCCAATCGACTTCGTGAGTACGTTCTGCACGCCCACGGAGGTCATTACCGCGCGCACCGCGCCGCCGGCAATCACTCCCGTACCTTCCGGGGCCGGCTTCAGCAACACACGGCCGGAGCCAAATGTGCCCAGCGCCACATGCGGGACTGAAGTCTTGGTCAAGTTCACCTTGATCAGGTTCTTCTTGGCCGATTCAATCCCCTTGCGGATGGCCTGCGGAACTTCCTTGGCCTTGCCGGAACCATAGCCAACCACGCCTGCACCGGGATCGCCGACCACAACCAGCGCCGCGAAGGACATATTCTTACCGCCCTTGACCACTTTGGTCACGCGGTTAATGGCAACTACCTGGTCTTTCAACTGGTAATTACCGGCATCGAGCTTTCTTTTCGTTGCTGTCGCCATTGTATTTAGAACTCCAGACCTGCTTCGCGCGCGGCTTCCGCCAGCGCCTTGATGCGTCCGTGGTAGAGATACCCGCCACGATCAAAAACCACCTTCTTGATTCCTTTTTCCTGCGCCCGCTGGGCAATCAGCTTGCCGATTTCCTTGGCGCTGGCCACATTGCCGCCCGTCTTCTTACCGGACTTCTTGCCCCCGGTGCTGGCGGAAACCAGCGTGTTCCCTGACATGTCATCAATCACCTGAACATAAATATGGTTCAGTGAACGATACACATTCAGCCGCGGACGCTCCGGCGAACCTGCCAGCCGGTTGCGCAGCCGCTGATGGATCTTGCGGCGAGTTATGTCTTTTGAAGTATTTGCAAACATCTCTTTTTTTCCTTTGCTTCGTAGGACCCTTGAGTTCCACGATCAAAAAATCTTTGGCCAACCGATGACTGGTAACTGAACTCTTTTCAATCCGCTCACGCTTCAGCGTATTTACTCAGTTACCAAATCACCCGATTACCAATTTATTTCGCTCCGGTCTTGCCGACCTTCTTCTTCAATTTCTCGCCTACATACCGCACGCCCTTTTGCTTGTAGGGGTCCGGTGGACGCAAGCTGCGCATGTCCGCTGAAACCTGCCCCACTTTCTGGCGGTCAATACCGCTCACCGTCAGCCGGGTCTGTTTGGCGTCAATGGCAACCGTAACGCCTGTAGGCAGCGGGAACTCGATCGGATGCGAATAGCCCAGGGTGAACACCACCGTGTTCTTGCCCTTCAACTCCGCGCGATAGCCGATGCCGATAATTTCAATCTCGCGATTCCAGCCCTTGGTTACGCCTTCCACGGCATTATTCACCAGCGCCCGCGCCAGTCCATGAACAGCCGCAAATTGATCGCCCTGGCGGATGACATCAATATGGCCGTCAGTCTGCTTCAATTCCACACCGGAAGGCAGATGCGTCTGCACCTGGCCCTTGGGGCCATTCACCACAACGGTATTGCCTTTTACTTCATACTTCACTCCCGCGGGGAGTGGAATCGGTTTCTTTCCGATACGAGACATTTGCGTCTACCCTTCTTTTGAAGCGAGTCCTTCAAACCATCCTGTGGCCGAATTCCACGCTGATTCTGCTTATCGCTATTGGCCTTTAGCTCTTGGCTATTGGCTTTTAGCAGTTCACCAATCTTTGCTATCACCATCTACTTCAGGATCTACGGCAACGTAAAGGTCAGATCACAAAAGCTAAATGTTAATTACTAATGGCTAACTGCTGCTTTGCGCTCCGCGCGAAACTACCAAACCTCGCAGAGAATCTCTCCGCCCAGGCCCTGCTTGCGCGCCTGCCGTCCTGTCATCACTCCCTTGGGAGTGGTCAGGATGTTAATTCCCAGCCCGCCGAGCACGCGGGGAATTTCATTGCGCCCCACATACACGCGGCATCCCGGCCGCGAGATGCGCTGGAGGTTGGCGATGGCGGCCGTATTGTCCTGGCTATATTTCAGGTAAACCCGCAGGACCTTTCTGCCTTCTTCTTCCGTCGCCTTGAAATTGGCGATGTAACCTTCTTCTTTCAATATGCGCGCAATTTCCAGCTTCAGCTTGGAAGCGGGGATATCGAGCTTCTGGTGCCGCGCGTGGATTGAATTGCGAATGCGCGCCAGCAAATCTGCGACCGGATCGGTCAAACTCATCTTTGTTTATCTCCTCTTATCGTCACCCGTTTGCTCCGGCCTGCCGGAGAACCTGCCGTGACGTACTGCGAAACCAGCCATTGGCCATAAGCCGTTGACTATCGACTATTGGCTCTTAGCTTTTCTGCCTTAACCTCTCAAGCATCTTTGCTCCGGTATTGCTCTTCCGTGCACCGACGCTCAAGCCAAAGGCTAATAGCCAAGAGCTAAAAACTGCTTACCAGGAACTTTTCGCGACCCCGGGTATCTCACCCTTCAGCGCCAGGCCGCGGAAGCACAAACGGCAGAGGCCAAACTTGCGCAAGAAAGCGCGCGGCCGTCCACAGATTGAGCAGCGGTTGCGGTGCTGGGTGGAAAACTTCGGTTTCTTGTTCGTCTTGGCGATCTTTGCTGTTGTTGCCATTTTTTCCTTCGCTCGGCCTCTCGGCCATCGCTTCAGGCCTTTAGCTTTTAGCTATTAGCCTTGAATACTTTCAAAATCTCTACTTCGCCCTGCATCTGCAACTTTGAGCGAAACCGCTTGCATCTTCTAAACAAAGCCAAAGGCTAATGGCCAATGGCTAAAAGCCGCCTTATTGTTTAAACGGCATTCCAAAACTCTTGAGCAAGGCCCGTGCCTGATTGTCGTCACGTGCCGTGGTCACAATCGTCACGTTCATGCCCTTCAGCTTGTCTACCTTTGAGTAATCGATTTCCGGAAAGATCAACTGGTCGCGCAGACCCAGCGTGTAATTGCCGCGGCCATCAAACGACTTGGTGGAGACGCCGCGGAAATCGCGCACGCGCGGCAGCGCCACGTTAACCAAGCGGTCCATGAACTCATACATGCGGGTCCCGCGCAGCGTCACCATGGCGCCAATCGCCATGCCTTCACGCACCTTGAATGCCGCAATCGATTTTTTGGCCTTGGTCACAACCGGCTTCTGGCCGCAGATTTCACCCAGGTCGCGGACCAGCGGGTCCAGCATTTTGGTGTTCTGCGTCGCTTCACCCACGCCCATGTTCACAACGATTTTGTGCAACCGGGGAACCGCCATGGGATTGCTCATGCCCAGCTCTTTCGCCAGCGCCGGAGCAATCTCTTTCTCAAACTTATCTTTCAGCCTTGCCTTGACCTTGTCTGCCATTTTCTCTCTGTTTCCTTCTCCCACGGTTTCGGAGTGGTT
>DASXLK010000040.1:0-15503 GCA_036496365.1 Candidatus Angelobacter sp.
AATCAGCAAACTCGCCTGGCGATGCAAAAGCGCCTTGGCAGCGTTGGCGTTGATGGTAGCGTGGCCGCGGACGGTAGTGGCAAAGGCGAGCCAGCGGCGCTTGCCGGCCATACGCGATCCGGGCAGAAAAAGAGTGCCTACACTTTCACCCTGAAAAATTCTTTCCAGGATGCCGCGCGTTTTTCCGTTGGCGATTACCACCATGCCTCCGGCGTGCATGGCGATTTCAGCGGCATCGAGTTTAGCGGCCATGCCGCCGCGTCCGGTGGCGGAAGTGCCCTGGGCGGATTCACGGATCGCGGCAGTAATTTCCGTGACCATGGTGACCACTGTGGAATGAGACAAGCTTTGATTCACGCGATAGAGAAGACCATCGACATTGGAGAGAAGGACCAGCGCATCAGCATCAAGCTTGCTGAGAACGAGCGCCGCCAGACGGTCATTGTCGCGGAAGACCGGCGCTTGTTCCGTATAAATGTTGGTGACGGTATCGTTTTCATTCACCACCGGCACTGCTCCCAACTTGAGTAGCCGCTCAAACGTCTGGCGGAGAATCTTGTAGCGATTGAGATCGCTGAAATCGTCTTCCGTCACCAGTACCTGGGCGACTTTGAGACCGTGGGGACGAAAAGACTCTGCGTAGGTTTCCATCAGCTTGCACTGGCCCACGGCGGCGCAGGCACGGGTGACGCTGGCGTCTTTGAGACGGCTGCGATGTACGCCCAACTCAGCAGCGCCCAGCGTGACAGCGCCGGAACTGACGAGGACAATTTGACGTCCAGCTTTTACCTGAGCGCCAATGCTGGCGGCCAGAGCGGCAACCTGCAGCGGATCAAATTCATTTTGCTCATTGCAGACAACGCCGGTGCCCACTTTGACCACAACACGGCGCGCGTTTACCAGAAGCGCGCGGTGGTCAATGGATCCGTCAGTGGCTTTAGCGGTCATTCCAAGTCCTTGCTTTTCGATGCAGTCTAAGAAAAGCGGGCAAATAAAAAACCGCTGCACCTATGGCAGCGGGGAGTATGTGTGCTTTTGATTCTTAAGCTTGCTAGCCCATACCTGCCCATCCGCCCAGTGAAGTACACGGGTTTGGCGGGCAACAGCACCGCGTGGATGGACAACAGCAGAACATGGCGCACTATAGCCCGGAAGTTTTGCCATGGCAAGAAACTAAGCTTTTTCTAATCTCTCATCGGTGTAAGTTGATGGAAATTAAGGCGTCCTGTCGGCTGGGAAAGACGGATGCGCGCACGGATGGTTAAATTCTTTAACAAATGAAAAAGGGCTGGCGTATTGTTTATTTAGCTGCGCTTAGAGTTGGGCAACTTTTTCTTTTTTTCAGATACTGCTAAACTCTTTTCGCATTCCACTCCCTTTTGGCCCAATTTATGTTGGAGCGTTATTTCCATGAGATAGCTTTGGTATTGCTTCGTGATTTTGCCATGGGTGAGGGGTAGTTGCTGCCCATCCACCTCGATAATGATGACTTGCCGATAAATTTCTTGCAGGAAATCTTCTTAAAAAGCCGTTCTTTATAGCGGAGAAGAAGTCTTGTTGTCGCTACTTTAGTTAAGTAGCAATGTTGAGTTTAGGCCGGCACGCCGGCAGGAAGGATGTTTATGGCAGAACAACTAACCACGGGCGATACCAAAACAATTAAGCTGGAGCCGATTCTCCCGCCAGACTCTACCAACGTGAGTATAGCGAGTGCTGATTATGGCGCACCTCCCGCTCCAGTGGTCGCGGACGATCGCATGTCTGTTACCTTCACTGTGAGGGACGGTCTGCACACGCTGGTGATTACCTTGGCGTCGCGTAGCGAAAGTGAAGAAACCTGGCAACTGATGCTGGATGGCGGCCAGGTCGCAATGGTCACCGTGAGCCAGCATGCGGGTGTAGGCGCCATTAATATCAACGGGACCAAGGCCCAGTGAGACCCCCAGATTTTGCCAGATTGTTTGAGAGGATAACCATGGTTCAACGATTTGCCTATCGCCTGCCAGGATTGTTGCTTCTTCTTTGCTGTGTCCCCGGGGCTATCGCGCAATCTGATGCCCAGAAGCTTATATGCGACCGCCATCACGAGACTCTCCAATGCCAGAAACTCTACATTGAGTTCTCTTTGCAGCAGTTGATCTTCAAGGGCCAAAAATCGGCACTGGAGGACAACCCTATAGGTGATGTGGGCACTCTGGCGCAGAGGCTAGCCCCACGAGCGATCCAGCGCCAATTCAGCTTGCAGCTTGGTGCCGACGCAAAGCAAACAGCATTGCAGACGATTTCAACCAATGCGGCAACTAATCAGAATGGTGGAGCGCCTACGGCATCTGGATCTACAAACCTTGTGTCGAAACCGACCACCACGGATTTCATCTCGATGGCTGCAGAATCCGGCGCGTTTATAGACACTCTCAACGGTACCACGATGACCATCCAGGCCAATGGACTCGGATTGACGAAGTATTTTTCTAATCAGCCAGTCTTCCACAGATGGGAGTCGAAATACGCGGATCTCATTCAGCCGCTGACATTCGCCGTCACCCTGAATGTCGCGCAAAGCGGGTCAACCACGGCGCCTACGGCAGGCAGCGCAAATGCGACTACACCGCCGTCGATCGCTTCGGTCCTGCTGCCAACCAACAACACTTCATTTTCTTCGTTTGGGGTGAATTACGCGGTTTATCGTCCCTATAATCCGCAGGACAAGAATTTCCGAAAGGACTGGGACGCTGCGCTGAACGCTAACCAGAGTGCGCTTACTGCTGCGACTAGTGTAATCCAGCAAAAAGCTGAAGCCATCTCTAAACAGGTAGAAGCGAGTGAGCAGCAGACTGCCCAGCAAAAATCAAAATTCCATAAAGCGGCGATTGAAGCAGAGACTGCTCTGAATGCCCATAAAGGGAATCCCGATCAAAGTTTCGATAAATTTGTAGCTGCGTATGAGGAATACGACAATGCTTTTATGGACGCGCTCCTGGCCAGTGCGCCCGACGCGCCCAAGCAGGTTCTCGAATTAGGTAATGCCGTTGATGCCTTTCGGGATGCGGTTTATACCGTGCTTGACAAGGCTAGGGGGAAACCGCTGGCCACCCTGAGCTACCTCTATTCCAGCCCCCAGGACAAGCCGGCGACGCATAGCTTTACAGCCGTGATCTCCTATTTGTTCAAAGGCGATGATCCAAAAAGGAGGACTGCCCTGACAGGTGCTCAGCTGACGGCAAACTTCACCACAGCCATTTATGCTTCACTACCCGCTGGGGTCACGTATGGCCGGCTGCGCGACTTCCAACTTTCCGGTGAGTTTGACAAGCCATTTGGAGGAACTCCAGACGAGCCGCGAGGCACGTGGAGTCTGGCAGGATACGGCCAGTATCAATACGATCCTACGGTACTCAACATAACGGCAGGGAACCTTGTGCCCGGAACCAACATTCCATTGCCCGGCGATGCCCAGGTACTGCTGGGGACGGCGGGCTGGCTCGGAGTGGCGCAAGGCAAGCTGACCATCAATCTGAAAAAGGGTTTGAGTATCCCTGTTGCTGTAAAGTGGTCTAATAAAACCGATTTGCTAAAAGGCAATGACGTACGCGGCCAGGTGGGGCTCAGCTATGACCTATCCGCATTGTCGAAGCTGATTTCCTCAGCTAAGAATTAGCCTGGCGCGTGCATTAGAAATCATGCACCCATCCTTTGCTCTGCGGAAGATGGGTGCACATTTTGATTCATACATTTCAGCAGCAATCAAAGCGGCTTTCTTCCTTACCGTAAAGTTCCGTAAACCCACTTCGCATATTCCCTCAGTACAAGAATTAACCATCCTGACAATTATTAACTCCTAGCTTACCCAGCGTTTACTCCGGCAGCTCCAGAGCAGGGTTTAAGCCTTACAGAGGCCGCGATCAGGAGTTGATGGCCTTTGAAAGTTCTGGGGGTGCAGGATGAAATTCATAAAAAGCAAATGGACGATCATGAGCGTATTGCTGGCGGCGATTGGGCTGCTTACGGCTTTTGGTTATGCCAGCAAGAGTGCGCCGCAATACTTCACGGAAAAAGTGCAGAAGGGCGACATACAAAATGTTGTCCAGGCCACGGGAACCATCAATGCCGTAACCACGGTTCAGGTTGGGTCCCAGGTGTCTGGCACGATACAGACGCTCTTTGCCGACTTTAACTCACATGTGAAGAAGAACCAGGTGATCGCGCAGATTGATCCGTCTTTGTTCCAGGGCGCGCTGTTGCAGGCGAAGGCTGATCTGGCGGACGCGCAGGCAAATCTGGTGGTGTCCAAAGCGAATTTGGATAAAGCCAATGCCACTGCTGTACAGGCGAAGCTGGATTTCGGTCGTTATACCACGCTGGCGCAGGAAGGCGTGGTGCCCACGCAGCAGTTGGACACGGCGCGCGCCACTTCACAGAGCGCGGATGCCGCTGTTGGCGCAGCCAAAGCACAGGTCACGCAGGCCGCTGCACAGGCCCAGCAGAAATCTGCTGCGGTCACGGTGGCTCAAACCAATGTGGAATATTCCACCATCCGTTCTCCTATTGACGGCACGGTGATCGCGCGCAGCGTAGATGTCGGGCAGACGGTAGCTGCATCACTGGCAGCGCCAACGCTTTTCACCATAGCGCAGGACCTCACGAAAATGCAGGTCTATGTGAGCACAGATGAAAGCGATGTAGGAACGATTGCTGCCGGGCAGGAAGTCAGCTTCAAGGTGGACGCGTTTCCTAAAGATACGTTCAAGGGAAAAGTTTCCGCAGTGCGGCTGAATGCCACGACGGTACAGAACGTGGTGACTTATACGACGATCGTGGATTTTGATAACCCCGATCTGAAACTGTTTCCCGGCATGACAGCTTATGTGACAGTTCCCGTGGCCACGGCCAATGACGTGGTAAAGGTGCCGAATGGCGCGCTACGTTTCACGCCGGACCTTACGGCGCAGCAGATGAGTGATCTTTACCAGAAGGCAGGAATTGCGGCAGCCGGCAATGGACGCAAAGGCGGCAAAGCGACGCAGCAAGCACAGCAGGCCACTACTGCAGTCGTCTGGAAGCTGAATGCGGATAAAACCGTGGAACCAGTACAGATCGCTCTGGGCATCACGGACCACACCACGACGGAAGTAGCGCAGGTGGTGAAAGGCTCACTGAATCCGCAGGACCAGGTAATTACTGGAGCCACGGCGGCCAATAAGAGCGCCAGCGCAACCACGGCTGCTCCGGGAATGGGAGCAACGCGCGGGGCGGGCGGACGAGTGGGACGGTAAGAATTTTCACCGCGGAGACGCGGAGGCGCGGAGAAGATCGGGTGTTTTGGTTTACTCCCGAGCGTTAGCGAGGGAACCCTATAACGGCGAGGATTTGAAAGTTAGGCAGAATCGATTCTCGTTGGCAGTTGGAAGAAAGTAGGGATCCCTCATGCGCAGAACCAGCGCATTCGGGATTACAGAGAAATTGGTTTTGGTTTACTCCCGAGCGCAGCGAGGGAACCCTACAGCGGCAAGAATTTGAAGTAAGACTGGAATCGATTCTTGCCGGCAGTTTGGAAAAAGATAGGGATCCCTCATGCGCAAGGCCAGCGCATTCGGGATTAACAGAAAAAAGAATTGAGAGGCTTTTATGGCAAGCATTCTGGAAATGAAATCAGCAACGCTGTTCAACGCGGAAGAGCTGGAAGCAAAGTCAGTTCCGGTGATTCAGGTGCAGGACGTGCACAAATATTACGCACTGGGAGAAACCAAGGTGCATGCTCTGCGCGGAGTTGATCTGACGATTGAGCCGGGAGAGTTTGTGGCGATCATGGGCTCCAGCGGCAGCGGCAAATCAACTTTCATGAACATGCTGGGCTGCCTGGATAAGCCGAGCAGCGGGAAATACATCCTGGAAGGCACGGATGTTTCCAGCCTGGAGAAGAAACAGCTTGCGGCCATACGCAATCGCAAACTGGGATTTGTATTTCAGGGTTTCAACCTGCTCTCACGCACCACGGCTCTGGAGAACGTGGAACTGCCAACGCTGTATGCACAGATGGAAAAAGAGAAGCGCACGGCGCGCGCCAAGGAAGTTCTGGAACTGGTTGGGCTGGGTGAGCGGATGGACCATTTTCCATCACAGCTTTCCGGCGGGCAGCAACAGCGTGTGGCGATTGCTCGCGCGCTGGTGAACAAGCCTGCGATTCTGCTGGCAGACGAACCTACGGGCAATCTGGACAGCAGAACGTCCGTGGAGATCATGCAGATTTTTCAGGACTTGAATGACAGCGGCTTGACGATTGTGCTGGTGACGCACGAGCCGGACATCGCACAGTTTGCCAAAAGGATGGTTGTGTTCCGCGATGGAAAGATCCGGCATGACGATCCGGTGAAGAATCGTCCGAAGGCGGTTGAGGTGCTGAAGAGTTTGCCAACGGTGGATGAAGACTAGGAAAGATCGGGTGATCGGTTTTTGGTTTACTTCCGAGCGAAGCGAGGGAACCCTATAGCCGCAAGAATTTGCAAGCTGATGGGGATTGCAGAAAAAATCGACAATTTTGGCAGTAATGGCAATAGTGGCAATGGTTTTATTGGGGGTTATATGGATTTCATAGCGATTTTGAAAATTGCAATTCGGGCATTAACGCGGAACAAGATGCGTTCACTGCTCACGATGCTGGGCATTGTGATTGGCGTGGGAGCGGTGATCGCCACGGTTGGATTAGGGCAGGGCGCGCAGCAGCAGGTGCAGAACCAGATCGCGTCCATGGGAACTGATCTTTTGTTTATCAGCTCTGGCAGCGTGAATAAAGGCGGCATCCGGCTGGGCGGCGGAGCCACAAAAACTCTTGTATATGACGATATGAAGGCAATTGAGCAGCAAGTCCCGACAATTGCACAAGCTGCGCCAGGTGCCGGAAGCACTGCGCAGGTGGTCTTTGACAATCAGAACTGGAGCACGCGCATTACTGGCACGGAGCCACAATATTTTGATATCAGGAATTGGGGCTTTGATCGCGGCGCCAACTTTACCCAGGATGACGTTACGCGTTCCACAAACGTGGTGGTGCTGGGCGCGACGGTGCAGCAGAATTTATTTGGCAATTCTGATTCTGTGGGCAAGACCGTAAGAATTGGTAATCTGCCATTTCAGGTGGTTGGCGTGTTGCAGGCGAAAGGCCAGTCTGGCCTGGGCCAGGACCAGGACGATGGCGTTTTTGTGCCGATTACTACGCTGCAGAAAAAAATTACGGGCCAGGATTGGCTGCAGTACATCATGGCTTCTGCCACGTCTCAGCCTGCGAGCTATGCGGCGCAGGGGCAGATTACGGCGCTGCTGCGCGACCGGCATCGCATTCGCGTGGGTCAAGATGACGACTTTAGCGTCCGTAATCTTGCAGATGTAGCGCAGTTAGCAGATGAATCTTCCAAGGTGATGACGCTGCTTTTAGCTTCCATTGCCGGCGTATCTCTGATCGTGGGCGGTATTGGAATTATGAACATCATGCTGGTTTCCGTCACGGAGAGAACGCGCGAAATTGGAATCCGCATCGCAATTGGCGCAACCGAATCTGATGTGCTGCGCCAGTTCCTGAGTGAGTCCGTGGTGCTGAGCATGGCGGGAGGCATCCTGGGAATCCTGTTTGGCATTGTGTCTTCACTCACCATTACGCGCGTGCTCGGCTGGAGCATATTGATTTCGCCTGTTGCGGTGGCAGCGGCTGTGGTGTTTTCAACGGCAGTGGGTATTTTCTTCGGGTTTTATCCGGCGCGGAAGGCGGCCATGCTGGATCCGATTGAGGCTTTGAGATTTGAGTAAGAAGAGATTTGAGTAAGAAATAGACCCCCTCTTACTCAATGCAGATGGCCCGGCTTCCTGGGAACGGAGCTGGGCCATTTTGTTGCTTTATGAGGTGATTAAGAGCGCGAAAATTACCTGTGGCGTTTTTAAGGGCGCTTGAGGTCGTGAGGTCAGCTATCGGTCGAGCAGCTTTATGATGCTTTATCCAGAGGCATATCAGCGTGCTCCAGCTTACGGGCGATCTCGCTCAAAACTGCTTCCAGCTCAAGCATGACATGGAAATCCATATCAGGATTGGCGGCCCGCATGGCCGCGAGTGGGTCTTCCATAAAAAGGCAAGCATTTGCTGGGGACTTTCTCAGCCATACATTCAACTGATCGTCGCACTTGCGCAGAGCCTGCAAGAGCTGATCAGAGTGAACCACCGGGGGAAGTTGGGCCAAGGGACACCTCTAATTAGTCTTGGAAGGTTAGACGCAAAATCTGGGAACCGCGGAACAGGAAAATTCGAAAAATTTACAGGCTACTTACATTGAGACCGGTTTTGGCCATTCTTTACAAAACCCATTCATTCGTAACAAGGATTAGAGAACAGGCGTCCGATTCCGGGGTTTTTACCGGCAGAACGAAAAAGCTTAGACCTGGACCGGAGGGATGGAGTTGAGCCTGGGCCTGGCTGAAACGGAGGAAATTATGAATCGTCTACGACTTTTAGTGATTGGAGCAGCACTTATTACCGGCGGCTCAGCCCTGGCTTCAGCCCAGACGGTACGTCAGGACGTGGCTTATCACGATCGTGATCGGAACCGCGATGACCGCAGATTTGATAACCGCTATCGCGACAACCATGTTGTTTATCGCGAGTATCGCGTTGAGCGTCCAAGATATGAGATTGGCGCCCGTCGCTGGTATGGCGGGCGCTGGCAGCACTGGAACGGCAGCGCCTGGTGTTACTAAAGCCGGCGTTGCTAAATGAAGTTAGCTCTTTCTGAGAGCTTAAAGGCGGAACGTGCGGGGCACGTTCCGCTTTTTGCTGTTCTCTTTAATTTATTAAGCTTCCTGAAAGCCATTCATTTGAGCGGCTGAAGCGGCGTGAATCGTGGCAAAAAAGTTGGGCGGCATTTCTGCCGCCCATTTGTCTTCAAAGTTATTGTTTTACGTTACTGGTGTCGGATATCGCCCGCGGCAACCAGTGAACCATCCATTTCCACGAAAAGTGCGCGCGTGGGACTTACCAGATAGACCACAAGGTTTTGCGTTCCCAGCGGAGTTTGCAATGGAATGACTGTGCGGCCACTGGCGGCAACCGTATAGTTTCCACTGAGCGGCTGGCCAAAGGTGATGCTGCCTGTGTTATTCAGATCAATAATGCCGGTCAGAGAGCTCGTTCCGTTGGAAGTGAATTCGGCAATGGAGTCAATCTCCCCATTGGAGGTTGCGCCGGTGAAATTAAATCCGTAGGTCCCGGAAAGAGTCCCGGCGCTGAATGAGCCAGTTTGCTGAAGGGCGGTTCCGCTGGTCAGGAAGCCTACATCGGTTTCCAGCGCCAGCACGCCGCCGGCTGAGGGATAAATCACGAAGGTAAATGTTCCCTGAGTGGTGTTGAGAGTCAAGGTGCCGCGCCCATTGGCAGCCATGGTATAGGCGCCGGTCAGGCCCACGTTGGTGGCGAGCGTCCCGCCATCGTTAAAGTCTTCAGCGCCGCTGGTGATGTTGCCAGCTCCATCGGAGGTCAGCACTCCGCCCGCGGCAAAGGGAACGCCGCCAGAGAGCAAATCAACTCCGGCAATCGTGAAGGCAAAAGGTCCGGAAACTGATGCGTTGGTGAACGGGCCGGTCTCGCGGAAAGCTTCGCCGCCCAGCGCGAGAGTTGCATCTGTTTCCACCAGTTTCAGGTGGGTGGTATCCACAACATAGTAGGCAAAGGCCAGTGCGCCACGGACAGTGTTCAAGGTGGCTGTGCCGCGGCCGGTTCCGGCAACCGGAATTGATCCCGTCAAAGGATCAGACAGAATAATGCTGCTGTTGTCGTTGGAATCGTCGATGCCGCTGGTGATGTTGCCTGTAACGTCAGCAGTAAAATTTCCCGCCACGCCGAGCGGGTTTCCAATTGAGTCAATGCCCGCAAGATTGAAAGCGTAAGTTCCTGCCAGGGCGGCGTTGGAAAAGGCGGATGTCGTTTGCTGATCAATCGTTCCGCTTCCGGTGGCGCTGGTATCAAAACGCGTCACCAGGGCGTGTCCGCTGGCGACGAGGACAAAATCGAGCGTTGCATTGCCGGCCGGGGAGGTCAAGGTGATAGAGCCGCGTCCGTCGGCCCGCACGGTATATGTACCGGTGACGGCTGCGTTGGTGGCTATGCCACCTCCACTGTTTACGTCTTCGGTGCCGGAAGTTAGATGGCCGTTTCCATCCGCGATAAAGCTGCCGGCAACAGCCAGAAAGCCATTGGCGTCAGTTCCGGTGTAAGAAAAAGCAAATGGACCGTTCAGGTTGGAGTTGGTAAAACCTCCCGTGGGATTGGGGAAGCTGAGAGAATTGCCTCCTCCGCAACCTGCAATGGTAATCAGGGCAATTGTGGTGGCAACGAAGAGAAGCAATCGCTTATTGGCCGGCATGTATCTACCTCGCAAATGATCAGATTCAATGAATTAATGACAAATGAAATCACTAGCCAGAAAAGTCCAGCGGCGGACCCATCTCTGGCGATGCAAAACTTAAATGAGGGCTACAAACAAGGTGTAACACTGAAACAGCCAACTTGTTGCGCAATATTCGCCCTGTATCGCTTACTTTGGTTCCACATCTAGTAGTCTGTTTGGGTTTGCCGAGTGTGTGATGCTCCTGCAGGCGCATCAGGCTATTGTTTGCAGGGTAAAGTTTTGTTAAATGGCTGCGGCATTTATAATGAGAAAGAGTAACCTCATCAATATCCCTGGAGCTATCCATCCATGATTAAGTTCTTACAGAGCGGCAATAAGGTCGCGAAATATCTTCTTGCCGGATTTCTTTTATTGATTGCCGCCAGCATGGTCCTCTATCTCATTCCCGGCTTCATGGGAGATACAGCTGCGAGCCAGAGCACGGTTGTGGCATCAGTTGGCGGGCGCGAAGTGACCCGTGAAGACGTGGCGCGGATGGTGCAGTCGCAGTCACGGGGGCAACAGCTCCCAGAATTTTATCAGGTCATGCTGCGGCAGCAGGCCACCAAGCAGCTCATTCAGCAGAATGAAGTTTTCTATGAAAGCGAGCGCATGGGCCTGACGGTTTCTGACCAGGAATTTCGCGACGAATTGCAGTTCGGCCCTTATAAGGAAACATTTTTCCCCGAAGGGAAGTGGATTGGCGCCGATAAATACAAGCTGCTGTTGAGCCAGAATAACTTGACGGCAGAAGACTTTGAGCGGAACGTGCGTCTTGATTTGCTCAGCCGGAAGCTTTTTGTCTTGATTGGCGCCAACGCCACTGTCACGGACTCAGCAGTGGAACAAGCCTTTAAAGAGCAGAACACCAAGGTGAAATTCCAGTATGCGGTGCTTAAGCTTGAGGACGTGACTAAGTCCATCAATCCAACGGACACGGAGTTGAAGGCGTTTTATGACGCCAATCAGGGCCGCTACACAAACTCCATTCCGGAAAAGCGGCAGATCAAATATTTTGTGTTGAATGAGAAAGATGTCGCGGCCAAAGTTACGGTGGACCCAGCCGATATTCAGCGGGCCTATGTGGGCAACCAGGATGCTTACCGCGTGCCTGAGCGCGTGAAGGTGCGGCACATTCTTATAGAGACTCCCAAGCCAGGACCGGATGGAAAAATCGACCAAAAGGGCGTGGATGAAGCTCGCGCCAAAGCACAAGATGTTTTGAAGCAGCTGAAAGCCGGCGGAGACTTTGCCGCGCTGGCCAACAAGTACAGCAACGATCCGGGCAATGAGGACCCAAAGACCCACGCAAAGAAAGGCGGCGAGCTGGGTTGGATGGGGAAAGGCCAGACCGTACCGGAATTTGACAAGACCGCGTTTGCCCAGAGCAAGGGTCAGATCAGTGATCCGGTGCAGTCGTCGTTTGGTTTCCATATTATCCAAACGGAAGAAAAAGAAGACGCTCATCTGCAACCATTGGCTGAAGTGAAGCCCGGAATTGAAACTGCCCTGAAAGAGCAGAAGACCAAGGAACAGATGACCAAGCTCAGCTCTGAGGCCCAGGACGCAGCCCAGAAGCAGGGAATCGACAAGGCGGCGAGCAAATACGGAGTACAGGTGGTGGATAGCAACTCAATCGCCCGCAATGCAGCCTTGCCGGGCGTTGGCACGCAACCCGCGCTCATGGAAGCAGTCTTCTCGGCTACGGAAAAATCCGGCGCGCAATCCGTGGAAACACCGGACAGCGTGGTGGTTTTTCAAGTCACTAAAATTGAACCGGCAAGAACACCTTCCTTTGATGAAGTAAAGGACCGCGTGACCACGGAGTTCAAGAGCCAGCGCGCCAATGATCTGCTGCGCCGCAAGACGCAGGAGATGGCGGACCGCGCCCACACCGAACATGACCTGAGCAAAGCGGCAAAAGAGGCAGGCGCCACGGTAAAGACCAGCGAGCTGGTTGGGCGGTCACAAACGGTGCCGGATATCGGGAACATGGCAGGGCCGGCCAGCGCAGCTTTTGGCCTGAAGAATGGCGAGATCAGCGCTCCAATCAATTTGGGAACGAGCCAGGCCGTATTGCAGGTTGTGGAGCGGCAAGAGCCTTCTACCAACGATCCGGAGTTTGCCAAGTCACGCGATCAACTCAGGGAAAAACTGGCTGGTGAAAAACGCCAGCAGGTGATTGGTTTGTTCATCAGCAATCTGGATGCGCGCCTAAGAAAAGAAGGCAAAGTAAAAGAAAATAAGACCGAGGGGGCCGCAAACAAATCCCGCGGGTAAATTTGGCATCATACAAGAACCTATGTTGTCCCAGCGCTCGGCCGGAATACTGTTACACCCAACATCACTGCCTTCGCTGGGCGGTATAGGCGATCTTGGCCCTGAGGCCTATGCGTTTGCAGATTTTCTGGAAAGCTCCGGCCTGAGTCTGTGGCAGGTGCTTCCGCTCTCGCCGCCCGGACTTGGTAACTCTCCGTATTCAGCCATCTCGGCTTTTGCCGGGAACCCATTGCTCATCAGCCTGGAACGGCTGGCCGAGCGCGGCTGGCTGGACAAAACAAAGCTTAAAAATCCGCCGCCTGCCCGCACGCCCATCCATTTTGACGAAGTGAAAGCGTACAAGATGCCGCTGATGCAGCAGGCAGCGCAGAATTTTTTGGACCGCGGCAATGGCGATCTTGACCGCTTTACCGCATTCAAGCGCAACCACGCGCAGTGGTTGGAAGATTTTGTGCTCTTTGACGTGATGCGGCAGGTACATGAGGGCGCAACCTGGAGCTCATGGCCCAAAGAGCTGGCACGGCGGGAAGCGGAAGGGCTGCACAAATTTGGATTGCAATACCAGCGCGAGCTGGAAGTTGAGCGCGCCATACAGTTTGCTTTCTTTGAGCAGTGGCGGGCGCTCCACCAATATTGCCGGCAGCGGGACATCAAGATCGTCGGCGATGTGGCCATTTTTGTGAACTATGACAGCGCCGATGTGTGGCGCAATCCCGAGATTTTTACGCTGGACGGGGATTTGCAGCCGACGGCAGTCGCCGGCGTGCCGCCTGACGCCTTCAGCGAGACAGGACAGCGCTGGGGCAATCCTCTGTACCGCTGGGATGTCTGCAAGTCACAAGGTTATGACTGGTGGATCCGGCGGATGAAGGGCACGCTGGAAATGTGCGACATTGTGCGGCTGGACCATTTCCGCGGCTTTGAAAGCTACTGGGAGATTCCTGCCAACGAGCCTACAGCAGTGAACGGCAAATGGGTGGCCGGGCCGGGCGATGATTTGTTCCGCGCGCTGCACGCAGCGCTGGGTGACCTGCCATTTATTGCGGAAGACCTTGGCTTAATTACTCCGGAAGTAAACGCGCTACGCGAACGGCTGGGCATGCCGGGTATGAAGGTGCTGCAATTTGGCTTTGGCGACCGGGGGGCGCACATTTATCTTCCGCAGAATTTTGAGCCGAACTGCGTGGCCTATACCGGCACGCATGACAACGATACAACGCGCGGCTGGTGGGAATCTTCCGCCGGCAAGGAAGAGCGGAAGTACGCAGCGGCTTACTTTGGCGAGCCGAGTGACGGAGTCCACTGGGCCGTGATCCGCGCAGCCTTTACCTCAACCGCCAGACTGGCGATTGTCCCCTTGCAGGATGTGCTGGGCCTGGGCAGTGAAGCGCGCATGAACACGCCTTCACTGAGCGATGGCAACTGGGGCTGGCGCTTTGCCGCGAATGCTCTTGCTCCGGAGCTGGAAGAGAAGTTGCTGATTCTTTCCCGGGTGAGTGACCGCATGCCGCCAAAATCAGGCGTTGATCAGCAGCGCAACCGGGAAGTGCGCGAAGACTTCGCGGCATAACAATGTTCGTTGCGCAGTGACCCTGACTTTTTCTCCCGTAAAAACATTTTCCAGAAATTCCGCCGTGTGCGGAGGAACGGGAATTTCCGTGGACTCCCAAAGTCCAGCGAGCGGGGCGCGAACAACGCCGCCAGCCAGCGCATAACTGAGGCGCGGCACGGCCACAATTGCAACCTGATGATGGTGCTCCCGCCCAAAGGCGACCACGTGCTTGGATTTTGGGCCGCTGGCCTGGAGCGGCAAATAACGGCCGGCATGAAACAGTTCTCGCCGGTCGCGGCGCAAACGGAGCGCCTGCATGGTGGTCCACATCTTGATGCGCCCATCTTGATAATGTTTTAGAAGCTCAGCGCATAACTCGGGAACGTTGCCGGCTTCTGCCGTGTGGTCGAGCTCGCTGATGAGCCGTTGCCGCAACTCATAATCCACCGGGCGGCGATTATCTGGGTCCACCAGGCTGAAGTCCCACAGCTCCGTGCCCTGATAAATATCCGGATTGCCGGGAGAGGTAATCATGAGCACGCGCTGAGCCAGCGAATTGATAGCGCCAAAAAATGCGATGGGCGGCATGAACGTCTGCATCTGCTCAAGAAAAACATTGGGCTGGCCGGAAACGCCCGGCTGAAGAATTTTCTCGATGAACTGCTGCAGAGCTTCCACATATGCAGGATCGTCACTGATCCAGCTCAGGTTGATCTTGGCCTCATGCACGGCCTTGCTCATATAGTGCTGGATCCTCTCCAGATACTTCGCGCTGGCGGCTTCATTACCGGATTCAAACGGCCACGATCCGATGAGCGTCTGGTAGAGAAAATATTCTTCATTGTGATCGGGAACATGGCGGCCGTCAGGAAGCGTGCTTTTGCGCGAACGATTTGTCTTACGCCACTTGAGCGACTGTGTGGCCCAGGTTTTAGGCATTTCTGAGAGCACATCAAGCCGGGTGCGAATATCTTCACTGCGCTTGGTGTCATGCGTGGAGGTGGCCAGCATGGAGTAAGGCCAATGCTCCGCACGCTTGAGGCTGCCCGCGTGAAATTCACTGACGAGACTGCCAAATTGCCGCGGCGATCCGCCTACTTCATTGACCGCGATAAAGCGGTTATAAACATAGCAAGCCGTATCTTCCATGCCCTTGGCCATGACCGGGCCGGTGAGCTGCTGAAATTTCAGGGTGAAATGCAGCTTGCGGCGATAGGTGTCCATCTGATCGTCTGAGTCTTTGCGGCGGA
>DASXLK010000041.1:0-14269 GCA_036496365.1 Candidatus Angelobacter sp.
ACCAACACACTCTTTATCGGTGCGGCTTGCGCCTGCCACGGCGCGACCAACAGGCCCAGAAGAATGGCTATGCAGAGCTTGCGCATCATTGATTTCCTTGTTGTATGGATTGAGAGGGGCCCGACGCAAATTCTTTTCACCAGAAGTTATATATCTTCAGCGCGACGTTCGATGGTGTCCTAATTTGACTATTTAGCCCAAGGCGTTGGGGAATCAGCACAAGCTGCCCAAAACACGTAGCGGCAAAATCATCCGACGGCTGCCCAAGGCGCAGGAACTTGGTCGCGACGTGGGCGATCCCTCAACGCTGGAAGAATAAACGAGCTGTCTTTAAACAAAAAAATTGTGGCGCATCCACAATTAGGAGTGCGCCACATGATAAGAGACTGTTTCAATCGATTGCCGCAGCTAGTGCGGTAATCATTTAGTGCGTAATGCTCAGGCTCAGGTTTACTACGTTGACGTGAGTGCCGCTGGTACCTGTCACCACGACTGTGTGCTGGCTGGTTGGAGTTGGCGTGGGAATCGGAGCCGGGCTACCGGTTGATCCTCCGCCTCCGCCGCAGGAACTGATTCCGATCACCAACATTGCGACAAATCCCAGCTGCCAGCGCTGCTTGCGGCTGCTCTTCAGCGAAATCGCTATAGCGAAGATCATGCCGAAAACAATCGGCAGTCCGCGGAATGGGAACTTATGCAGAGCTGCGCTAGTTGTGGTGGCCACTGTTACCGTGAATGATCCAGCATCAGACGTTGGTGAAAGCGCAATGCTGGAAGGGCTAATGGTACAAGTTGTGCCTGCTGGTGCTCCCGTACAGGCTAAATTCACCGTGCCGTTGAATGTTGTGGGAGCGTTTGAGGTTGCGAGCGTTAGATTATAGGTCGCTGTCTGACCGGCAACCACTGTTGCCGTTGTGGTCCCCTGGAAGCCAAATGGGGGGATAACATTCACATTCAGTGCCGGTGAGACGGCAGCATTGTAAGTGACATCACCGGAATAGCTGGCGGTGATGGACTGTGGCCCTTCATTCGGAAACGTGGTATTCAGCACTGCCTGAGGCGAGCCTGCGGCAAGTTGTACCGGCGCTCCCAGCGGGGTAGCTCCATCCAGAAACTGAACGGTGCCGGTGGGAAGAATGGGACCTGTCTGGTTGACAAAGACATTTAAAGTCCCGGCCTGAGTGGCGACAAAGTTATTGACTGGATTAATCACCACACTTGGATTGCCCTTGGTGATCACAATGCCCAGGGATCCAGGTGCGCTGGCATTGAAGCTGGCATCGCCGCCATACGATGCGGTGATGGTATGGGGCCCAATCGTCAGCGGGGCTGGCACTGTATTGTTGGGAAGAATAAATACTTCTGCTTCACTCTTCAGATTCAGTGGCACGGTGCCCAGCGATTGGGCTGCCGTGGCGTCAGTGAAGGCAATGTTTCCGCTTGGAATGCCCTGGCCTGAAGCGCCTGCGACAGTTGCATGCAAGTCCATGAAGCTGCCATAAGAGAATGAAGTTGCCGGCACGGCAAAGCCCTGCGGTGTGATGCCAAAGGCAGTGAGAGTTGTTGCGCTGCCTTCTGGTGTGACTGTTACAGCAACGCCATTTGAATCGCTCGGCCCGGTCAGGCTATCGCCGGGGTAATGTGCTTCCAGCGAATACGTGCCGCCCGGAAGATTGCTTACGTTTCCGCTAAACGTTGCCACGTTAGTTCCCGCAGGCGAAACCAGCGGCAATGCCGTAATGGGCCCAGTCGTGTTTCCAGAGAGAGCAACTGCTCCAGTGGGAGACGGTGCGTTAGGTCCGGTCACGCTTACAGAGAGCGAAACCGGCTGGCCGTGAGCAACTGTCGTTACGCCATTCGCGGCAAGAGTGGTTGAGGTGGTTGCGGTTGCCAAGGCTTTCCACGCGTTCACTAGGTTTGCGGCATTCACGCTGCCTAATCCAGTTGCCAGATCATAACCGCTGGTCGCACTGAAACCGGTGAGCCCCGGAACGCTGTTATTGCCTACCGTCACATCATTAAAGATGCAGGCAGCCGGCGCTGGTACAGCAGTGGCGACGCGCGCGCTGGAACTGCAGAAGGCAGAAGCGTTTCTGGCCAGCCGATACAGTGTGTAATTCGGCAAGCCCTGTCTGCCCAATGCCTGGACCACAATCGCCATAATGCCGGCAAAAGACGGAGATGATGCTGATGTTCCGCCCACAATGAAGACCTGTCCTGAAGCACAACTTGAATCAAAACAAATGACATAGCCATCATGGCCGGCCGCCGTGAGTGAGACATCGGGAATATCGCGCGTGGCGTCCGCAGGCATGCCGGTAATTCCCTGTTGCCATATTGGCTTGGTATAGATGGTGCTTCGCCCGCCGCTGCCTGAATCCAGAAAGAATCCCTGGCCCGCACACGGAGAACCGGCAGTCAGGGGGTTGCAGCTCTCATTCCAGACCATTTCAGGTATATATCCGCCCACGGAAACGCCGCCCGGTGCATTGGATACGCTCCAGAAAGCCGCGTTATTCCCGGCTTCATTGAATTGTGTTCCACCAACGGCTGTGTTGAAAGGTGTTGAGGCAAGCCCGCTTACCGCCAAGCCGCCCTGCGCTGCCGTATTGCTCTCTGCCGGATCACAGCCTGCAGCGCCGTTGTCTCCGGAGGAAACAAACACGCTCATACCCTGCGCCGCTGCCTGCTGCCACAATGAATTGTAGAAAGCGTTCTCAGCAGGCCCTATGCCAGCCTCACATTGACCAAAAGAGACGCTCAAAATATCTGTCAAATTATTGTCAACGGCAAAGGCTGAAGAAAGGTCCACTCCGTCTGTGGTCGCCGTTGACGCACTTACCACAATTTTAATACTGGCTCCGGGGGCTACACCGCCGGCCCATTGTGAATCGAGCGTTGCCTCAACGGTATCGCCGGAATTGGGATCAAATCCCGGATCTGGCGGCCCGGTAAGAACGTTTGTTACGCTGCCCAGGGGCAGATTAGTAATGCTGCGGAAATCACTGAAGTCGCTGGGGCTGATGTCATTTCTTGCCACCAGACCAATCTGAACTCCCGCGCCAGTCAGCGGGGTCGGAGCAGCATTGTAAAGAGGGCTCAGGTCGTAAATTTTTGCGTAGTCACCCGGCGTAATCGCATGTACGTTGCCGGTGAGAGTTGCGTCTGGAGTTACGGCGGAATAGGTCCCATTTCCATTGGATTTAGCTTGTGTAGCGTGGGTTATCAGCGGCTTCTTGAAGAAGTTATGCAATGAAACGACGCCGCTTACCACCGGAGCCAGTGCTGCGGGGATAGACAGGTTCGTGGCGTTGGCGATATGCATTTCCCCGCCCACCTGGTATTGCCGCATCTGTGTCTGGAAAGCGCGCTCAATCTGGCCTGAAGTGCCGGAGACTTCTATCCAGAGACCGCTTTTGGCCACGGCCGTCACCTGCAATCCTTGTTGTGCAAGCCATCCCTGCACCGTCAGTAGATCCTGCGGCGCAGGGCCAAATTGCTGGCCAAACTGCTCTGGTGTGAGCCAGCGATGGTAGTCTGGTGAAGTTCTATCCTGCTGATGGTCAAGCAATGTCTGTAATTGGCTCTGCGTTTCTTTTGCTGGTGCGAGCACCAGCATGACCCGGGTCATCTTTAAACCAGGATCAACCGCTCCGACATTGAAGCGAGGCTGCGCCAGCGGATGTCTTGATCCTTGCAGCACCACGGTTACGCCACTATCAACAGGCCCTGTAATCACAGGCTTTCTGGTTGTTTGGCCGTTTGCAGCGGCAGGCAGGGCCATACACAGGCAGAGGGCAAGAAAAGCTACACAAACTTTAGACATACTCATCCTATCTGGATATTTCCAGCAGCAATATTGAATACGCAAAACTATCTACAGCTTTGGCACCTTGGGCAGATCTATGACTAGGGGTTTGGAAGCATGCTACCTACTCTGGATAGCTTAGTAAAGGCCAATCTACTCGTTAACCTTTCTAAACAATCGGCAACGATAAGTGATTGCTAGTAGTTCGGCAGGGCATCGGCTGCGTACCGGCATTTTCTGGCGATTTCTGCCAGCGCTTGCAAAATCGCCGCAGAAAGCGCTGGACTTCAGTCACCGTATTATAAGGCCCTAATCCTTATGAACTGAGGCCGAAACCTTATTTTCTCCAGGCATGGTTGCGCCGAAAATCTAGTTAATTATTTCCATGGATACGTAGGAAGACAGCCTTCGTCCTGATTACCGGGAAGGCCTTCGGGAAGGGGCTCGCGTGAAATTCGCTATCGTATGCGCCATTATTTCGGCGTCATTTTTATTACCAGCCACGGCCACAGGTCTGGAAGACGGCCCTGAAGTGCATTCTGCACCAGCCACGGTCACAGCTTCAGCCAACTCTGCAGCCACAACGCCAGCTTCAACTGCATCAGTTTCAATTCCATTGCTTGCCGCTGCATTCATCCCGGTAGCACCCCTGCCGGCTATTACATTTACGCCAACAGCCAATGCTTTTGTTGTGCTGAAAACACCGCCACAACATAAATTCTTTGATACCAGAAATACTTTTGGCCTCACGGCCCTGGCCGCTTCGCTTACAGCAGACGCACTTTCCACGCAAAAAGGCCTGGCCTATCCCGGTTTTCGTGAAATGAACCCTATCGCGCGCCCGTTTGTGCAGACCCGCGCTGGAGCCGCCGCTTATTCCGCGGGCAGCTTTGCATTCCTTGCTGGGACCATGTATGCGGCGCACAAAACGCGCCATCACAAGCTGGAACACATCTTTCCCTTTGCTGTGGCCGGATGGGAAGCAGCCCTCAGCGCCCGGAACTACCATGTGATCGCCGTGAACAAGAAATAATCTGTTCGACGATGGCCAACGTGTTCCAAAATCAGCCCTAAAGCATTATTTGCGCGCCGTATCTATTGATTGGACTCAATAGATTGAAAGCTAAACTTGCAAGTTTAGCTGTTTAATTTATATAATCGATCCATGCCGCGCCAGACCTTTGACCTCGCCGTGATCGACTTTGGACAATCCATTGGCTTATTGGCCCGGCGTGTGCGCGCGGCCGCCGCTTCACATGAGCTTTCATGGACGGAATCCAGCGTACTCAGACGTCTTGCCAAGGAAGGCCCGGCAACTACCGCCGATTTGGCCCGCGCCCAGGGCATGCGGCCACAGTCAATGCGCACCGTTATTGCGGCCCTCGAGAAAATAGGCATGATTGCGCGCAAGCCGCACGCCACCGACGGCCGCCAGGTGAATATTGTGCTCACAGCCAAAGGCGCAGCCGAAGAAAAAAGTACGACCGAGGCAAAGCGGACGTGGCTGGCGCATGTCATCTCACAGCTTAGCCATGAAGATCGTGACACGCTGTTTACCGCCGGGAAAATTATCCGGCAACTGGTGGAAGGCGGCCCGCAATGAGCAACACGCAACTCGCCGATACGCCAACCATCGGGTCGAAAGTGAAGAAGCTCTCCCTTCTTAACGGCTCCATGTCGCATGCGTGGCGGGCGTTGCGGCATCGCAACTTCAAGCTCTTCTTCTTTGGCCAGAGCATTTCGGTAATCGGCAACTGGATGACCCGGCTGGCTACGAGCTGGCTTGTCTACCGGCTTACGCAATCCGTCCTGCTGCTGGGCGTGGTCAGCTTTGCCGGACAAATAGTTTCATTTCTTCTGGGACCATTCGCTGGTGTATGGATTGAGCGCCTCAATCGCCGCAAACTCCTGGTGTGGACACAGGTGCTGGCCGCCGTGCAATCATTTGCTTTGGCTGCTCTTACTCTGGCGCATGTCATCACGCTCTGGGAAATCATCGCTCTTACCATTTTGCAGGGATTGATCAACGCTTTTGACATGCCGGGACGGCAATCCTTTCTTGTGCAGATGGTGGGGGACCGTAACGATCTCAGCAACGCAATCGCCATTAATTCTTCCATGGTGAATGGTGCGCGCCTGATCGGCCCGGCCATAGCAGGCCTGATCATCGGAGCAGTTGGCGAAGGCTGGTGCTTCTTTCTTGATGGCTTCAGCTACTTCGCCGTGATCGCCTCGCTGCTCCTGATGAACATTAAACCGCTGGATATCCATCGCCACAAAGCCAGCATGCTGGAGCAGATGCGCGAAGGCTGGGATTACGTCTGCACCTTTCGCCCGATTCGCACCATCCTGCTGCTTTTTACTCTGATCAGCCTCATGGGATATTCCTATTCGGTGCTGATGCCGATCTTTGCCGCCCAGGTCCTGCATGGCGGAGCTGCTACACTCGGCTGGCTGATGGGAGCCACCGGAGTCGGCGCACTTGCCTCGGCCCTTTCCTTGGCGGTTCGTAAGACCGTAGTTGGGCTGACGCGCATGCTGCAGGTCGCCTCAGCGACGCTGGGTATTGCCCTGATTCTTTTTGGCCTGTCGCATGTTTTATGGCTGTCGCTCGTGCTGATGGTCTTCGTGGGCTTTGGCCTGATGCAGGGTGCATCTGCCAGTAATACCGTCATTCAATCTCTGGTGCCGGAAGATAAGCGCGCCCGCGCCATGAGCTATTACACCATGGCCTTTTTCGGAGGAGCGCCGTTTGGCAGCCTGATGGCCGGCATGCTGGCCCACCATATTGGAGCACCGCACACCGTAATGTTTACCGGCGCGTTCTGCGTGGCCGGCTCACTCTGGTTCACGCTGGAACTGCCGAAAATCACGGTGCTCATGCAGCCCATCTATCGCGAAATGGGGCTACTCCCGGCGCTGGAAGGCGCAATTGTTTCCAGCGAGCAGGAAGCAGCGCTTTAACTTTAAAAATGTAGCCAGCCGAAAGGAAGAGCCTGAATGATCTGGTATGAATATGTCGCTTGTTTCTTCTCGGGAGTATTCTTCGCGAATGTTGTGCCGCATTTTGTGCATGGCATTTCCGGCAACCGGTTCCCCACGCCGTTTGCGAAGCCACCGGGAAAAGGATTGTCCTCACCCACGGTGAATGTTCTCTGGGCATTGTTCAACCTGGTCATTGGCTACATTCTGTTTCGCGTAGGCAAAGTTTCAGTTGAATTTGCTTCAACGCGGCTTGTATTTTTTGCAGGCATTGCGGCTATTAGTGTCCTGATGAGCGTACGCTTTGCCGGGAAACAGGCCAGCTAAGGCGAACAAACTTTATTCCGCCGGGCGATGAAATTTGTGTTTTGCCTGATACCCAATATTCTCTCAACGTGTCTAAGCAAAAGTGCATCTGCCCTCGTTCATGAAGTTGCCATTTTTTTGCGCATGGCTGGCCGTCCTGTTTTTCGCTGCCGCCACCGCTCAGACGCAACCATCTCAGACGCACCCATTGCCCGCAAATGCTGTAATGCCCACGGGTGAGGTGCAACCTTCAGTCAAGGTGCTGGCGGATGCTTCCTATACATATGCCCTTTACTTGCCGCCGCAATATTCTCCGCAGAAGCGCTGGCCCCTTCTGCTGGCCTTTGATCCCGACGGCGAGGGCGCATATCCGGTCAAACTTTTTCAGTCCGCAGCGGAAAAATACGGATTCATTCTGGTGGGCAGTAACAACTCACGTAACTTTGTGGACCCTTCAGCGGCTATCCGGCTTTTGTGGCATGACGTGACCACACGCTATGCGGTTGATCCGCGCCGTGTTTATGCCACAGGCTTTTCCGGAGGCTCGCGCGTGGCTGCAGGGCTTGCTATTGGCTGCAAAACTTGTCTTGCCGGTGTGATTGCCTGCGGCGCAGGTTTGCCTCCGGGAGTGGCGCTTCCTTCGGCGGATACAACGGATTGGTTCCTTACCGCTGGGACACTCGATTTCAATTACGCAGAAATGATTCAGCTTGCTGACAGCCTGGATTCCCGCCACGCCACTACGCATCTGGCATTTTTCTCCGGACCGCACCACTGGATGTCGCCAGCTGTGGCCGAAGAGGCATTGGCCTGGATGCACTTGCGGGCCATCGTCAAAGGCACTGCGCCGGTGGATAAAGATTTTGTTGAGCGTGAATTCAGCCAGCAGGTTGCAGCTGCTCAATTGCTGCAGCAATCCGGCAATGCGCTCGCCGCCTTCCGCATGTATCGCCAGAGCGTGAATGATTTTCGCCCGCTACACGACACAAAGGACGTTCAGGCAAGACAAGATGCTCTCGCCAGGTCAGATGAGATCAAGCGCTCGCGCAAAAGTGAGCAGGCCTTGTTTGAGTTGCAAGATAAGACCTCAGTCCGCATTAACAGCATCACTAATTCCATCATCAATAAAGACAAACCTGCTGGCATTCTGTATCACGATCTCGAATTGCTGATGGCAGAAATCCGCCATGATCGTGAGACAACACCAGAGCCCGCACGACGTGACGCGCTTGTGCGGGGCATGGCAGGTGCATTTGCCTATGCCAGGGAAACAGGATCCGATGATTTGCTGAAGAAGGACTACTTGCCTGCGCGCGATCTGTTCCGGGCAACGGCCATCATGCGTCCTGAGGCTGCGTGGCCGCACTATCTTATTGCGCTGGCGGCCGCACGGCTGGGTGAAAGTAAGCTGGCGCTGGAAGAGTTGAGCAAGTCAGTGGACCTGGGCCTGGACGACGCGCAACTTTTTGAAAGCTCTGAGCTTGATCAGCTGCGCGGTAGTGACACCTTCAAGGAAATCAGCGCACGTTTGGCCCGCAAGGCTGAGAAACCCAGCAACTGAGGTGCCTGTTCACCCATGCCGGGCAGCAAAATTAAGAGACACACTCATCATAAAGAACTACAGTTTGGGCTGGAGTACGGTAAAGCCTTAAGAATGAGTAAAACCGCTGAAGCAAAAATGAGAAGCGGATTAAAAAGCTTTTTAGACTTGCTTCTGCAACCTATTGTACCTACCCTAGTTCTAACTGTTTAAGGCAATTTCCCCCTGATTTTGCCTGACCAAAGTTGTGCCCTGACTAAAAATTTATGCGTTTGATTTGCGCCATCCTGATTCTGGTTTCCGCCAGCGGACTTGTTTCCGCGCAGGGCACGGCTGCGGATCAAACATCGTCCTCGCAGGCGACCCGTTCCATGGTAATGCTGGATTCGTTCACCAAAGATGAACTTCCGGATGCGCCTGAGCCAGCCTCAATGCCGGAGATCGCACGCTTTCAGAAAATGAAGGGCATGATCAAGAAACAAATCAATCATGCTATCGATTCCAATGGTTATCCGAATCTGGTGGAGTGGCGTCCGCTCACGGCGAAAGAAAAGTTCCAGGTTTTCCTGCACAGCACATATTCTCCGCAAACCTTCGCCAATGCCGCCATTGATGAAACCATGGACCGCGTGAAAGGCGGCCATCTGAATCCGGCGTATGAGCGCGGCATGATGGGCATTGGCCAGCGTTACGGAATTGAGCTTTCCACCAATGAGACGGATGTTTTCTTTCAACGCTTTCTTTTTCCCACGTTGCTGAAGCAGGACCCCAGATATTTCCGCAATCCTGACCTGCGCCTCTTACCGCGCATTCTTTATTCCATGAGCCGCGTGGTGCTTACCCGGACAGACAGCGGCGGCGAGACTTTTAATGCCTCAAGAATCCTGGGCAGCACGGCTTCGCGCGCCATTTCTGATCTTTATGTCCCCGGTGACCGGCAGGGCCTGCATCCTCTAACCGGCTGCGTGAGTTTTGATTTGCTCCGCGATGCCGGCATGAATCTGGTGCATGAGTTCTGGCCAGACATGCGGCGCAAATTTCTGCACCGCTAAAGATTCTTCCTTACTAAAGATTGTTCCTAAAGATCTTTCCTTCAGCGCTAAGCCTTGCCTTCCGGACCAAACAGAGACAACAGATGTCCATCCACATCCTTAAAATGGACGGCCCAGTCCGTGGGGGTGGCTTGGCGCGGCTCGCCCGTGAACGTGACGCCTTTTTCCATCAGCGCTTTGTGCGTGGCGCGCAGGTTATCCACGCCAAAAGAGACTTCCGTGGCGCCCGCCACTTGCGGCGCTAGCCTTACGTGCCCCGGACTCAGCCCGATCATCACATTGCCGCATTGCAGCAGCGCCAAGGCGGGTTCCTGCATGATGAGCTTGAGGCCGAGCTTGTCTTTATAAAATGCGAGGGCCGCGTTGATATCACGCACGCCCAGCATAACGGCGGTGATCCGGGAAAGCGGTAATGGGTCTGACATGAAAGCTCCTTGGAACCAAGCCATTATATGCGGCCTATTGTTCAGCAAAAGGCAACGGTCAAAAAAGTGTCAGCAATCTTTTCCTGGGCCTGAATGTTGTAAGATTACCGCTTCCCAAGGGGCGAATCGAAATCATGCTGACTTTCTCTTCTTTGCGCGCGAAGCTCGTGCTGTTTATTCTTTTTTTTATCGTTGCCGTTTCAGGCATGCAGGCGCAGCGGCTACCCAAGACCGTTGTTCCCAGCCATTACAAATTGTTTCTTGACCCTGACATCAAAGCACAGAAGTTTACCGGTGAAGAGACAATCACAGTGCAGGTGCAGCAGGCCACTGGCGAAATTGTGCTGAACTCGCTAGGCCTGGAAATTTTCCTGGCAGAAGCCACGGCTGGCGGCGACACTATGCCGGCCCAAGTGGCGTATGACAAGCCAAGTGAAATGGTGCGTCTCACCTTTGCCAAACCGCTGCCTGCGGGCGCAGTGAGCCTGCACCTGAAATATTCCGGAAAGCTCACGTCCGGCTTGCGCGGACTCTATCTGAGCAAATCAGCCAGGCGGCAATACGCAGTTACCCAATTTGAAGGCACCTACGCGCGCATGATGTTTCCGTGCTTTGACGAGCCCGGATTCAAAGCCACGTTTGATCTCACGGTGATTGCAGACAAGGGCGACACCGCAATCTCCAATGGACGCATCCAGGATGACAAACCTATTTCCGGATCGACACGGCATGAGATTATTTTTTCAAGGTCGCCCAAAATGTCTACCTATCTGGTGGCGCTGGCTGTGGGTGATTGGCAATGCCTGGAGCGCACGGTGGACGATGTGCCGATCCGCGTTTGCGCCGTGCCGGAGCGTAAGCAAGATGGGCAGTTCGCGCTGGAAGCGGCAGCGCAGTCAATCCATTTTTACAACCAGTGGTACGGCATCAAGTATCCATTCAAGAAGCTGGACATGCTCGCTATCCCGGACTACGAGTGGGGCGGCATGGAGAACACCGGTTCAATCTTCTATCGCGATACTGCGCTGCTGATGGATGAAAAGACCGCTTCCGTCTTCAACAAACGTTCGCACGCAACCGTGGTGGCGCATGAAATTGCGCATCAGTGGTTTGGCGATCTGGTGACTGCCGCATGGTGGGACGATATCTGGCTCAATGAAGGCTTTGCCAGTTGGATGGAGCGCAAGCCGATTATCGCGTGGCATCCGGAATGGCATCTGGAAGATGATCAGGCGGCCTCAGCGCAGCAGGTGATTGGGCAGGATTCTTTGAGCGCCGCGCGCGCCATCCATGGCGACCCGAGCACGTCGGCCGAGATCAAAGAAATGTTTGACGGCATTACTTATGAAAAAGGCGCTGCCGTGCTGGGCATGCTGGAGTCCTACGTTGGGCCGGAAGTTTTTCGCAAAGGCGTGAATGCTTACCTGCAAGCGCATGCCAACGGCAATGCCGCAGCTGCTGATTTCTGGCAGGCCATGGCCGGGGTTTCCGGCAAGCCTGTAGATAAAATTATGCCGACCTTTGTGTTGCAGCCCGGAGTGCCGTTGCTCACAGTGAGCCGAAGTTGTGCCGATGGCAAAATGACGCTGCAGCTATCGCAACAGCGGTTTTTGCTGGGGGCTGTCGCCAAACAAGACCAGGCATGGTCGATCCCAGTCTGCACCAAAGCTGCGCAGAATACAGGATCGGCATGTTACCTGGTAGCCAGAAAGGCGGAACGTGTTACGGCGGATGCGTGTCCGGGGTGGATTTTTGCCAATCGCGACGCCAAGGGCTACTATCGCGTGCTTTATCAGGACCAGAAAAATCTGATGAACGTGGCTGCCGCCGCGGAAAAAGAGCTGACGGTTCCTGAGCGTATCGCGTTTGTGGAAGATTTATGGGCCATGACGCGCGCCGGCAAAGAGCCGGTCGGCATTTTCCTGGATGCTGTCAAGGCGTTGCAAGCTGAGCATTCGCGAACGGTGATGGAGTTAGTCTCCGGCCATCTTGAGACGGTTGAGCATTCGCTGGTGCCCGAGCAAAAACAAAAGGAATATCGCGATTTTGTGCGCCAGCAGTTTGCCCCGTTGGCCAGGGAAGTGGGATGGAACGCTACTGCCAATGAGAGCGATGAAAAGAAAGCGCAGCGCGCCAGTCTGCTGGAAATCCTGGGGAACGCGGGCGATCCTGAGGCCGTTGCCGCTGCGCAAAAAATTATGCAGGCGTACATCAAAGAACCAGACTCCGTGGAAGGCACCATTGTTGGTCCGGCTTTTGCCGTGACGGCGCAGAACAACGGCGCGGCGCTGTATAACCGCTTGAATGATGCCATGGCACACGCTAAAGGCACCGACGAGTATTACCACTATCTTTTTGCGCTCACTGCTTTTCATCAGCCGGAACTGGTCAAGCGCACGCTTGCGCTGGTGGACGAAGGGAAGATTCGCCAGCAGGATTATGTACGGCTTTTCCCCGCGTTGCTTGCAGAATCGCCCGGTCGCGAGATCACATGGGACTATCTGAAAGCGCATTGGGATTCGCTGGCGGAGAAGGTAACAACCTTTGGCGGACGCGGCGCTGTTTCCGCGCTGGGCGGGTTCTGCTCGGTCGCGATGCATGATGAGATCAAGCAGTTTTTTACCGACCATCGCGCACCGGGGGCTGAACGGGCCTTGCAGCAGAGCCTGGAGCGAATCAAGAACTGCGCTGACTTTAAGCAGGTGCAGGGCGACAACATGGAAAAATGGCTAGCACACCAGGTCCAGTAAAGATGGCGAGCGCCGGGGATGAGTTCCAGGAACGAGAGGTATCTGTCCGTGTGCAATCCGGCGGCATAGAACTGGTGGAGCAGATTGCGGATGCGTGGCGGCAGCTCTGCGACGAATCGAGCGATGAAGTCTTTTACCGTCCGGAATGGGCGCAGGCATATTTACGCGCCTTCAATCCCAGAGCAGAGGTAATTGTTCTCTCTGCCTGGGCAGGCGACAAATTGCGCGGCGTGCTTCCTTTGGTCCGCCATCGCGTCAGGGCTTATGGTTTTCCCATCATCAAACTATCGGTGCCCGCGAACATACACGCGTTGCGCGTCAGCCTTACAGTCTGCGCCGGAGACGAAGGTGCAGCGGTATTGAAGGCGCTCTGGCAGTCCGCAAAAAAACTGCCGCAGTGGGATGTGATTGACGTGGCCAACGTGGTGGAGGGTAACGGACTGGATCGCCTGCTAGCCGTAGCGCGGGCGGATGGATATGCAACGGCGCGGAAGCGGACATCGCAGACTTTATATTTGCCAATCAGCGCGGTAGCAACCGAAACGTTAGAAACACGAGCGGCAGAAAATAAACCGGCAGAGAAGAAGACACCAGAAAAAAAATCAGGAGAAAAAAAGCCAGAGGCGCAAGCGCCGTGGCTGGCGGGAACGCGGCCCAAATTTCGCTCACACCTGCGGCGCTCAAAACGCCAGCTGGAAGAACAGGGAACGCTGGCCTGTAAGCACTTTGACGCGGCTGATCCAGAGGCGCTGCAAAAGTTTTATGATCTGGAAGCTTCAGGGTGGAAGGGCGAGGAAGGGACGGCGATCCAGTGCAATCTACCGACGCGGCAGTTTTATGATCTGGTGGCGCAAGCAGCAGCGCGCGATGGTTATCTTTCTCTGGATTTTCTTGAGCTGAATGGCAGGCCTATCGCGGCACATTTCGGTTTCAATTTGCGCGGGCGCTACTTTCTGGCCAAGGCGGGCTATGATGAATCGTATCGGCGGCAAGGGCCGGGTCAGCTGCTGGTGCATGAGATTTTAAGCGAGACGCCGCAGCGCGGACTGCACGAATTTGATTTCGTCGGGCCCGCCACGTGGGACGAAAGCCGCTGGGCCACCGAAAGGCGGACCAATTACCGCATCTTTATTTTCCGAAAAAGCCTGTATGGACGCCTGCTGCATGCTGTCCGTATTTCCGCCCGGGATACGCTGCGCAAATTATTGGGCCGCCAAGAAGATGAGAGCGTGCCGCTGGAGCTAAAGTCAAAGCCGCAGGGGAATGACAAGGAAGCGGCGGATTCATAAAAGCATGGCTTCGCAAAAAGAAATCGCGCCGGTATTTGTGGAAGGACTGGATGTCTCCGCTTATGGCATCACGCGCAGCATGGGGCGGCGTGGGGTTCCTGTTTACGCGCTGAATGA
>DASXLK010000042.1:0-3034 GCA_036496365.1 Candidatus Angelobacter sp.
CTCTACTGAAACCTTATTCCCCGAGTAATCGGGGGGCAAGGGACCAAAAGTGTCAATGCGCTGGATGGCCCGAATCGCCGACTGATCGAGCGATGGTACGCCGCTCGACTGCTCAATCTGCACATTGCTGGGACGCCCATCCCGCTGTACGTCAAAGCTTACATAGACCCGCTGTGCGTCCTGAATGCGCGGGTCCACTTCGTATTTCAACCAGTTTTCCGAAACCTTCTGCTGTACCACGTGTACATACCAAGCATAACGGGTCCCAAAGTCGCCACCGCCACCCGTAAAGCCAAATCCGCCTTTAGCGCCAGCTGCGCTGAAAGTTCCATACGGACCACTGACAGGCCCGCCTTGCCCGTAGGCAACCACGTTGTTGGCTTCTTCCTGTGGCTCAGGTTTTTGCTGCTTGCTGCTGGTGTCAGGCTTAGGTTTCTTCTTTGTAGTCTTGTCCGGAATCGGAATGGCGTCCGGCGTATTTTCTTCAGCTTTCGGCTTTGACTGAGTCAGCCCTTTCGAATCATTCGCCAGAACATTCTGTTTTTCTGTTGGTGTGCTGGGAAGCGGAACATTGCTCACCAACGTTACTCCCATGGCCTCGCCACCACCACCGGCTCCCCAACCGCCGCCGCCACTACTAGGCCAAAATCTGATGTGCAGCGCGATGCTCACAACCACAAGAATATGCAGTCCCGCAGACCAGCTCAGGTTGCGGCCCCAGCGATCGTGTTCAAAAAAGATTTCAGTGCTTGCCATGGCTATCAAGCGGCTGAGTGACGATGCTTACATTAGTGATGCCGGATTGCTTGACCGCATCCATAACCGTGGCAAATGCACCAAAGGGGACATCTTCATCAGCCCGAATGAAGATGAACTGGTGCTGCGGGTCTCTTATCTTTTGATGCAGTTTCGCGGCAATTTCGTTGATATTGACCGGGTCATTGCCCAGAAAAACTTGCTGCTTTTTATTGATGCTAATGACTGTGCGCTCTTCGGTGATCTCTTTCACCGATTTGGTGCGCGGGACGTTAACTTCTATGCCGGATTGCAACACCGGAGCCGTCACCATAAAGATGATCAGCAGCACCAGCACTACGTCTACTAGTGGAGTGATGTTGATGTCAGAGAGCGAAGTCTGGGTACGCCCATTACCAGCAGTGAAAGCCATTACCGCCGCACCTCTGTCGTAACCGGGCGTTCAGCCTGCTGGCGCTCGACTGCGTTCATCATTTCCAGGGCAAAGTCATCACAGCGCGCAGCAAATTCGCGTATGGAGTTGCCAATTAAATTGTAAGCAATAACCGCCGGAATGGCAGCAGCCAAGCCTGCGGCGGTGGTGATGAGAGCTTCCGAGATACCGGGGGCAACTGCGCGAAGCGTAGCAGCGCCAGCGGCACCAAGTCCGTGGAATGCATCAATGATGCCCCACACCGTGCCAAACAAGCCGACAAATGGCGCAACTGCTCCAGTAATCGCCAACCATGGCATGTTGCGTTCGAAGCGGCTGATTTCCTCCGAGGCTGCAATTTGCATAGCGCGTTGAATGGCAAGAATGCTGCGTACCGCGCCGCTGCTTCCTATCTGCCGACGAAATTCCTCGAAGCCCCCCTGAAAAACTCCCACCAGAGGGCTGGGCCGAAACTGTTCGGCGACGGCAGAAATATCCTGTAGCCGTTGCGATTTACGGAAGGCGCGGACGAAGCGTCCACTCTGCACCCGTGCACGCTGTAGTGTGCCCCACTTCGACAGAATGATGGCCCAGGAGACAAGGCTGAAGGCGAGCAAGACAAGTAGAACTACTTTGGCGACCGAGCCTGACTGACTGACCATGTCAAGGATTTCGCCGCCGAAAAAGATTGCAGAGAATGTAGGAAAAACCATTTTTTATTAGGAGAACGCCCTTAAATATTATAGATCACGGTTCGCAAATTGCCCCAGGGTGAACCCCATCAGGCAACGTACTTTTGTGTTCGATAACATGGCCCTGTCAGGAGTGGTAATCTATTGCGCGTCGCATTAAGAGGAAATTCATATTCATGAAAAAAAACCGTGTTGATCGCCGCAATTTTCTGAAAGGCATTGCAGGCTCGGCAGGCGCAATGTCAGCCTTCCCGTTGCAAAGTTTTGTGAATAATCCCGTCCGCTTTAGCGCAGTGGAGAGTGCTCAGGATATGACAGGTTTCGGTAAGAGTCAGCCCAAAATAAAGTTTGCCGTGATCGGCATCAACCATTACCACATCACCAGCCAGATCGAAGCCACCAAACGCGGCGGCGGCGACTTTGTTGCGCTTTATGAAGGAGGCGGACAGCCCGACCTGATCGCCCAATTTGCCAAGCTATATCCGGACGTGAAACGCGCCCGCAGCGAGAGCGAAATTCTGGAAGACCGTTCGATTCAACTGGTGCTCAGCGCTGGCATTCCGGAAGACCGGGCGCCGCTGGGAGTTCGCGTCATGAAACAGGGCAAGGACTACATGTCCGACAAACCGGGCATCATCACCCTCGAGCAACTGGCTGAAGCGCGCAAGGTGCAGGCGGAAACCAAACAGATTTATTCCATCATGTACAGCGAGCGTGTAGAGAATAAGGCCACGGTAAAAGCTGGTGAACTGGTGAAAGCGGGTGCCATCGGGAAAGTTGTGCAGACCGTCGGACTAGGCCCGCACCGCATGAATATCAAAACGCGTCCCGAGTGGTTCTTCGAGAAGAAACGCTACGGCGGAATTTTGTGCGATATCGGTTCGCACCAGGGCGATCAGTTCTTGTTCTTCACGGGTTCGACGCAAGGGGATGTCGTGGCTTCACAAACCGGCAACGTGCACTACCCGCAGTATCCCAATTTTGAAGATTTTGGCGACGTGATCCTGCGCGGGAATGGTGGCACGGGATATATCCGCAACGACTGGTTTACTCCCGATGGGCTTTCGACTTGGGGAGATGGGCGGCTGACGATCCTCGGTACCGACGGTTATATAGAAGTGCGCAAGAACGTTGATATTGCCGGACGGCCAGGCGGAAGCCATCTGTTTCTTGT
>DASXLK010000043.1:0-13623 GCA_036496365.1 Candidatus Angelobacter sp.
AGGCGTAGCCTTGCTGTTTTGCTTGAAGCTGAACGCACTGATCTTTTGCGGTTTGCCATCTTCCAATACAGTAAAATCCTCGACTTTAAGATCAGGTATTGGATTCCCTTTGCTGTCCGTGGCCACCACATCAACTACCACCAGGCGCGTATTAGCTCTCAGCATCGTGGACGATGGAGAATCCTGGGGCAGCGTCTGCGGTATGGACGCCGGCTGCTCTGCCAATATGATGGTTACTGGAAGAATTGTGAGGATGGTAAAAACAGCAACCAAAGAAACTAGAGCGCGCCGCCATAAAATCAATGGCATGGATGGGACTCCTTGTAACAATATTTTGCGTATTACCCTGGGTGGCCACGATTCTAGCCTCTTAGGGTACGAAAGCAGCAAATAATATTTGTTAAGGAATGATAACTTGGCTTGTTGTGGTCCCTATCAGGTTCGTGGTTTCATCCAGAACGCCCAGCCTCAGCGTGTATTTACCGGGTTTTAAAGCCAAACTCCGCTGGCATGGGAAATAGCTATGCATTACCTGCTGGTATACGTCGTCTTTGAGTGCGGCGTTGGAGCTACCCTCAGCCCGGATAGGATCGCCTTTGGACGGCCAGGCCCAAACCACACAACTTACCCTTGCATGCTCAAGATCGTCACTCTCTCTTCCAAATGAAAGCGTATGCGGATCAATGCCAAACTTCACCAGAAGTTTATTCTCAGTCTTGGCCGAAGGAAGCTCTACCGCTGCCTGAAAACGCACCGCCGCGGAAGTGGGTGCCTGCCGATCCAGTGCGCGGCCGAATGTTTCACCCACGCTCTCCTTGTTTCCATTCATCGGCCCCAGTGCGTAATATCCCTGGCGGTAGGTAAGCTTGGCATGAGGATGAGCCAGTTTAAGCTCAATGCGGCGAAACTTTGCGTCCCAATTTCGGTTCTGGGGATAGTATTCAATCGTGTAATACGTGGCTCCGTCATTGATGCTGGTTCGAATGCCCATATCAATATCATTGCGGTTGAAAAAAGTCTTGCCGCCAGTGCGCTGCGCCATGCTTTCCATTGCGGTGTGAGCGGGGAAGCGGTCATTGATTGCCACGCCCGCCGCGTCAATAGGGTAGAGGGCAACTTGTGCGTTCATCAATTCGTCTGCAATGCGCTCAGCCATGGGCGAATAATCGACAATCGCCACCGCGCCATCACCAACAGTGAAATCGGGAAAGAGGCTAATGGGGAAGCCTTCGGAGAGCCAGATCAGGTTCTTGCGTCCGGTATATCCAGCCAGCGATCGCGCCAGGAACAACATGGAACTCTCAGTGAGTTGGCGTGCCTGTCCGGAAACTTTGAATGATCCTCTGTGTGCGAAGGGTGAAGCTGCCGCTTCCACAGTGTCAAGATGCTCAGGCCCCTGGGGCACAAAGTGTGCCACTACATCACGCAACGCTTTTGTGTCCGTGGTGAAATCATGCAGCATGGTTAGCTTGCGATCCAGCGCATAAACTGCCGTGGGCTGGATGGGAGGGTTGGTATCCAGATACTTGATCAGCATGTCTTGCGCATAGGCATGATTGGAAAAATCCGTGTTAATTGCATCCAGCAAAATAACGTTTAAACAGCTGCTCGAAGAAAAGTCAGGAGCATTGCTGAGGATATTCGGCGGGGCCTGGCGGGACGCAGATGCAGCCGGTCCCGGCTGATGAAAGCTGAAATCGCTGATTTTTTGGGGCTTGCCATCTTCCAGCACGGTGAAGTCATCGGCTTTCAAATCGAGGATTGGCTGGCCCTTTTCATCGAGTACAACCGCATCTACCACTACCAGGCGCGTGGTGGCCCTTAAAACCGTCTGCGATTGGTAGACCTTTTCTTTTGGCTGAGCGCCGGCCTGGGCCGCTCCGGATTGTGAATCCTGAGAATAAAGAGCAGTAGACATAAATCCAGTAAGAACAACGCACGCACTCACTCGCAGCACTCGTGAAATTAGTTGCACAAATTAGCTCCTGTATTAGGGAAACTATAGCAGGTTTGTAGCATGGATTAAGAGGAACTAAGCTGAAAGTAAGATAGAAAATTCATTGCAAATGCTTCGTAGCGAGCAACTAGCCTTTTCTCATCGAATAAGCCAGACCTGCTGGACAACCCCAATCAGCTTGGCGCTTTCCAATCCTTGAAGCAACCTGAGGGGACAGTGTAGCTGCGGGGCATCAAATCTGTAATCCATTCTGCTTCTGGCCGGGCCAGCGCGGCGAGTCCCCGACAACCTCTTTGCTTTGGGGTGTTCTGTGATTTCACTTCGCCTACTTTCGTCCATCGCCACGGCATTGCTTTCATCGTTCCTGTTTGTCAACGGAGCTTCAGCGCAAACCTGCACGGCTGCAACAGATAAGACAGTAAAGATTTGCGCGCCTGGGAGCGGAGCAACAGTAGCTTCGCCTGTAACCTTTTCCGCGGCGGCCCGCGACACGGCCCACACTGTTACGGCAATGATCATGTATATCGATTCGGTGCAGAAAGCCGAGAGCAAAGCTGCATCTTTAAGCGCCGTGCTCTCTCTGTCTGCAGGGAAACATGCCATCGTGATTCGCGCCTGGGATTCCACGGGTTTCTTTTTTTCGTCGTCGGAAAATATCACAGTTACGGCTGCTCCTACGCCAACTCCCACTCCTACTCCAATCCCGACTCCAACACCTACGCCTACTCCAACGCCAACTCCGATCCCGACGCCTACTCCAACCCCAACGCCCACGCCTGTTCCCTCACCCACGCCAACTCCAAGCGGCATCATGGCGGTCAATCACGTGATTTTCCTGCTGCAGGAAAATCGCAGCTTTGATAGCTATTTCGGAATGCTCAACCCTTATCGCGTTGCGCGCGGCTGGAATATTGGAGACGACCACAACGAATACGACGTTGACGGAATCGATGACAAGCTGTCAATCATTTCCAATAAGAATGATGAAGGCACCATATTCCCACTCTTCCACACCACCAGCACATGCCTTGACGACATGAGTTCAGCCTGGCTGGAGAGCTTTGGTGACGTGAGCCGCTTTGATTTCACCACCACCCGCTCCATGCTGATGGATGGTTTTGTACATACCGCTGAGGGCTTTGCCAAGTCTGGCAGCGGCAGCGGAGCATTTACTGATCTGGCGGGCCAGCGCGCCATGGCTTATTACCAGGACACGAATACAGCGGGCGGGGCCGAGCTGAATTACTACTATTTCATCGCCTCGCAGTTTGCATTGTCTGACCGTTGGTTCTCGCCCGTTGCCAGCAAGACAATTCCCAATCGCCTGGCCACTATGTCCGGCGGAACCACGCAGGGTTACGTTTTCGATCCCGGCAATGACGATCATGCGCCTCAGCTCACGGCAAAGACTATTTTCCAGTTGCTCGACGAAAACCATGTTTCCTGGAAGCTCTATTACTCAACCACCAACGCCAACGGAAGTCCGTCCACCACATTTACCTATTTTGGCTATAGCGGAAAATATATCTTCAGAAATCCTGACGGAACCATCACGATAGATGCAACGCATATTGCGCCAATCAGCCAGTATTTCATTGATGCAGCAAACAATACGCTCCCGTCTTTTTCCTATGTGGAAGCCAATTTTGGCGCTGGCGATGAGCACCCCGGCTCCGGCCAGTCGATTCTTGCGGGTCAGGCCCAGATTTCAAACATCATTAATTCCCTGATGGCAAGCCCTTCATGGTCTGATTCGGTCTTGTTTTTCTCGTTTGATGAAGGCGGCGGCCCTTACGATCACGTTCCGCCTGTCCCCGGACACACCAATCAGAACACCAGCGCCTCGCTGGCAAGCGTAGAAGGCGATATTGCTCCGATCGCAGTGAATCCTGACGGGTTCTTGCCCTGCCAACCCACCACGGCTGGAGTCTTTACCAACCATTGTGACTTGCGTCCAACCAGCCCAGGCGCGCATCCGGCTGACGCTGCTGCCGCAGGGCACCAAGGCTTTGGCGCGCAACTTGGCTTCCGTGTGCCGAACTTTATTGTGTCGCCCTTTGCGCGCAGACACTATGTTGGCCACACCGCCATGGACCATACCGCTGTGCTCCACTTTGTGGAGGAGCGTTTTGGCTTGCCGGCGCTGACCAATCGAGACGCCGCACAACCCAACTTGCTGGACTTTTTTGATTTCACGGGCAAGCCCTGGGCCACACCGCCAACGGGAATACCCGTGCCGCCGGGCGTAGGTTCAAGCTGCCATCCGGCAACGATGCAGTAAACGGAGGATTTTAGAAAGTTTAGTGGATTTCTGGCAGATGCATGGCCGGAGGCTGAGTGGAGCGCGTTGTGAGTGAGGCGGCAAATGACTGGATTGCCTCGTCATAGCCTTTCACCAGGTCCATCTCATTGTGGTCGGCAGTCAGAGTCCAGAAATTCTGCTTTGGCGCATTCGCCAGATCAAACATCTTCCGCCCATGCCAAAAGGGGATCACGGAATCGCCATGGCTATGCATGATCAAGACTGGGCAGTGAACATGGCGAATATATTTGGCATTGGGAAATTTATCGAACGGCAACAGCGGCACCCTGGTTAGAACGCGAAACGTTGAGACGAATGGGCTTTGCAGTATAAGTCCTGCAGCAGGCCTTTTTGTCGCGATATAAGTTGCTGGTCCGGTGCCTACGGAACGCCCAAAGATAATAATGTTGTCCGGAGCGGTCTTCAGATTCACCGCCAGAAACTCATAGGCGGCGGCTTCATCTTCATAAATGGCCTGCTCAGTGGGTTTGCCCTCACTGGTTCCATAGCCTTCATAATCATAGGCAAACACGCTGAATCCGGCATGATGCAGATTTTCCAGCCAGTAACGATCATCGCCCAGGTCTTCTGCATTGCCGTGGCTCACCAGTAGGGTGAATCGCGCAGCGGGATTAGAAAGGTAGACAGCGGAAATCTTCTTTCCGCTGGCCGTTGTGATCTTCAGAATGTCTGGCGAGTCCCTATAAGACGAAGGATGCGGCAGAAAAATCATGCTGTCTGAGAGGAAATAGGCAAACAGCGCGAATCCGATATAAAGCGCGGCAATCACCAGCAGCATGCGGGTAAGGAGTTTTTTCACTCTGGTCTTCAGTTTTCAAAAATGATAGCTGACCCCGCTAAGAGGTCAGCTAATCATTGAACGTTCGTTTAGTTCAGTATTGCAGAGGATTATTTGCCTTTTCCTGACGGCGATTTCATCTGCGCTACCGCAGTCTGTTTCTGTTCAGGCGTGGGCGCCGGCGGTTCAACCACCAAAGTCTTCAGCCCCAGCTCCCGCCGGAGTTCAGCCTCAAGCCGGGCGGTAATGTCTTTGTTGTCACGCAGGAACTGCTTTACATTCTCGCGTCCCTGACCAATGCGTTCACCTTTGTAGCTGAACCATGCGCCGGATTTCTCTACAATTTCCTTGGTTACGCCCAGATCCAGCAAATCGCCTTCGCGGGAGATGCCTTCACCATAAATGATGTCAAATTCGGCCTCGCGGAAGGGAGCGGCGGTCTTGTTCTTTACAATCTTAACCTTGGTCCGGTTGCCAATCACCACGTCACCATCTTTCAGCGCTCCAATGCGGCGAATATCCACGCGAACGGAGGAATAAAACTTGAGAGCGCGACCGCCGGTGGTGGTCTCAGGATTACCGAACATCACGCCAATTTTTTCGCGGATCTGGTTGATAAAGATCAGGCAGGTGCGCGATTTTGAAACAATGCCGGTCAGCTTGCGCATGGCTTTGGACATAAGCCGCGCTTGCAGACCCATGTGGCTGTCTCCCATTTCGCCATCCAGTTCCGCTTTGGGAACCAGCGCGGCCACGGAATCCACCACCAGCACGTCAATGGCGTTCGAATGTACCAGTGCCTCTGCAATCTCAATGGCCTGCTCTCCGTAATCCGGTTGTGATACCAGCAGGTTATCCACGTCCACGCCCAGCTTTTTTGCATAGAGCGGATCAAGCGCGTGCTCGGCGTCAACAAAGGCCGCCATACCACCCATCTTTTGCGCCTCAGCAATCACCTGGAGAGCAATGGTCGTCTTGCCGCTGGATTCCGGCCCAAAGATCTCAACCACGCGTCCGCGTGGAAAGCCTCCCACACCCAGGGCCACGTCAAAAGAAATGGATCCGGTGGAGATTACAGAAATAGGGACAATCGCCTCTTTATTTCCCAGGCGCATGATAGAGCCCTTGCCGAACTGCTTTTCTATTTGCGAGAGCGCCAGATCAATCGCCCTGGCTTTTTCCTGCTTTTCATCAACCATTCTTTGTCTCCATGCGGCATGTCCCATTATGAAATTAAGACTTCTGCCTTGGTTTTGGTGCTACGGATTTCCCTGAAATGCCCTAAGCAATATATATTTCTATCACATGGCGAACAAAAGGGGAATTTTATTTTAAGGGCAAGTTTTCGGAGATAAATTTTTGAAGACAAAAAACTCCCGGGCCTTGGTAACCCGGGAGCGGAGGAGCCGATCAGGAGGGGACTGTCTTTACCAATACGTGAGTTTTACGTTGTCCAGCCAAGTGTTATAGGCAGCGTGATTGGCCTTGTTGTCCATCTGGAAAGCCACGTTCAACTCATTCACACCCGATTTTCTGCCCGTGTAGGTGCGATTTACGAAGTGCGTCACGCCATCCAGAGTTACGGAAATGTAGGTCAGGGTGGTGGCGGTGCGCTTAAATTGCCAGGTCAGGTGGTGCCATTTGAAGGCCGTGGGCATGGCGCAGGGGATTCCGGTGGAAAGCCAGTTGCCTTGTGCATTGCCCCAGACATCCCAGACGTGGGCTGCGATATTGCACTGGGTGCCGAAAATCCATCTCATCTTGCCATTAGCCTGATTGTTATCAAATTCCAGCGCCTGGGCGTTCTGGGGGGCCTTAATGTAAAAATCCAGGTCATATTTCAGATTGGTCGCAGCATTGGCTGCGCCTAGTTGCTTCCACCACAGCGCGTCCGCGTAAGGCTTGCTACTGGCCAGGTAGAAAACTCTGGAACTGCCGCTGGCGGAGGGACTTGCAATTCCCGCTGCGGTGCTGATGGTGGCCGTGGGGCCGTTTGCGCCGATGCCGGCGCAGGTAGTGCAGCTTTGCCAGCCAGCCATTCTCTGGACCTGGGTTTTTACGGTTTGAGCAGACGAACGAAGGGACGCGACGGACAGGGCGAACAAGGAGGTCACCAGGACGATCAAAGTTTTGGTCGTTTTCATTGCCATTACAAAATTTCTCCAGGGGATTGTTTGTTTGCCGCGATTTGTCGCGACGAAGGTTGGAGAGTAACCAGCGATCTACTCTGCTTCAACCCTTTTTCGCACTCTCGGCGAGAAAGTTAAAATCGCGAACTACTAGGTGATTACGGGCCTTTCTTAGTTCTAAAAAGTAAAGGAGCAGCCAACTCGCTGCTCCTTCGCTTTTTTCAATATTGCGGTAAACCCTGGCCGCTATCGCAGCAATATATATCTTGTTACGATAGAAAGACCCCTTAACACTACCAGTAAGTTAGAGTGACTCTGTCCAGCCATGTTGAATACGCGTGCATGGCCGAGTCGCCGTCCATCTGGAAGGCCACATTCAGCTCATGTACGCTCGAACCCCGGGCCGGATAGCTGCGGTTTACGTAGTGCGTCACGCCATCATAGGTGAAGCCGACGAAAACCACATTGGTGGACGTGCGCTGAAACTCCCAGGTCAAATGGTGCCAGGTAAAGGCCGTGGGAGCGGAGCAGGCGACGCCGGTAGAAATCCAGTTGCCAGCGGCATTACCCCACACGTCCCAATGTCCGCCTTTGATGTTGCACTGGGTGCCATAGATGAACTTATGCGCGCCGTTGGACTGATTATTGTCAAACTCAAGTGCCTGCGCCACGCCGGGATTGGTGATGTAAAAATCTACGTCATATTTCAGATGGGTTGCGGTATCCACCGCGCCAAGCTGCTTCCACCAGAGAGCGTCAGAGTACGGAGTTTTTCCGCTGATGTTGAATATGGCTGACTTGCCATCCAGGGAAGGAGAAGCCTGGTTTTCAACCATGGAGAAATTTGCTACAGGTCCGGCGGCATTGACGCCAGCACATACGGTGCAGCTTTCCCAGCCGGCCATCTGTTCAATATTGGTTTTGCTCGCTGCGGTAGCAGGAGGAGCGGGCAGCCCTGTGGGCGGCGGAGGAGTTGGGGTCGTGCCTGTCACTGTCAGAGCGATCGGCGTTGCCTTGAAAACTGTTCCTTTCGAGTCCCACGCTTGAATCACTACATTGTGCTTGCCAGACGCCACGGCCAGTGACGTATTGAGCGAACTTGCAGAAACCAGGAAAACGCTAACGTTATCCACATAAATTCTCATTGCTGTAATTGGGCTGGTAGACGAAGCAGACGCGACAAAGTGGACCGGGGACCCAGAGGTGGATCCAGTTGCGGGGGAACTAACCGAGACTCCCGCATAGGATGCGGTGGCCAGAGCCAGGGTCGTCAAAAATAGCCGTAAAGCGTTTTTCACTGCGCGTACTCCTTCAGAGCTAGAGTGCATTTGCTTGAGGAGCAGAGAGTACGGTGGCATCTACTCTGCTTGTATCAGGAGAGTCCTTAATTGAGTATTTTTTTGCACCTTAACTGAGGGCTACAGTGATCCAAACGAGGGTTAGCAGCGGAAAATCAGCTTAAGAGACACCAATGAGGAGAGAGTACTAAGTACAAAATGTTCAAAAAGACCTTAGAAATCCAGAGGCTCTGAATTAAGGAGGGTTGTAACTCTATGCGACTGAGTCTTCCACGGCAGCCAGGCCTTTGTCAGATTTATAGCGGAGGACGCCTTCCGACTCAGGCCGGTGCAGTTTATGGATCAGATACAGCGGTCGGCGGCGCACTTCATCGTAAACCCGGCCAATATATTCGCCCAGCAGTCCAGTGCAGATGAGTTGAATACTTCCCAGAAAGAGAATGGCGAGAAGCGTACCAACGTGTCCGGCACCGGGAACGAAGCCGAAAAACTTGAGATGAAAAACGCTGTTGCCTACAGCTATAAGCGACAAAAACAGGGTGAAAGCCATGATGAGCCCGCCCAGCGCCATGCCCAGCCGCAAAGGTTTATAGCTGAAGCTGAAGATCGCGTCCATGGCGTACTTAAAGAGCTTTACCAGCGTTTGCTTGGGTTCGCCTGCGGCGCGCTCCGCACGCTCGTAATAGACAATGGCGGTAGGAAAGCCTACCCATGCTCTAAGCCCGGGAAGATAACGGTTGCCTTCCTGGAGGTTGATGATGGCGTCAGCCGCCTGACGATCCAGCAGGCCAAAAATGCCTGCATTCAGAGGGATGGGGAAATCAGAGATCAGTCCCATGACCTTGTAAAACAGAGGGAAAAGTTTTCCTCGAAGTCCTTTTTCCGCGCGGCTGGAACGTTCGGCAATTATGACCTTGGCGCCGTCTTTCCATGCCTGTACCAGCCGTGGCAATACTTCTGGCGGGTCCTGGAAGTCGCCATCCATCAGCATGATGGCGTCGCCACGCGCCACTTGCAGGCCGGCGGTGAGCGCCGCCTGATGGCCAAAATTACGGGAGAACTCAACCACGCTTACATGGGGATCGCGCTTTTGAATTTCCAGCAGAAGAGAGAGTGAACGGTCGCGGCTGCCATCATTTACAAAAATGATCTCCCAGCTTTCTTTCAGAGGACCCATTACGGTTTGCACTGCGGCATGGAAAGCAACGATGTTCTCTTCTTCGTTATAAATCGGCACTACAACAGACAGCATTGGCCTGGCTCCAGGGAAACTACATTCTTATTTGTGACCGCGATTTCTTGGCCATATCCGCTCTCGCGGTTAAAACTACGCTGCTTCATTCTGGTCGGACGTTTCTTTCAGAGACGACTTAATGGTGACTGAGCGTTCGCTTACCACATCCGGCCGCCCTACGCTGTAATAGTTGAGTCCGGCAGCTTCCATGTCAGCCGGCTTAAACAGGTTTCTGCCATCCACCACAATGGGATAACGCAGCATCTTCTTTACGCGATGAAGGTCCAGAGCAGCAAAGTCTTCCCACTCGGTAAGCACCAGGCATGCGTCGGCTCCCTCAAGGGCCTCATAAGAACCGCTTGCGAACTTCACTGGACTGTTCAGCCCAAATTCCTCTTCGGCGCGGTCCATGGCGGCCGGATCGTAAGCGGTAATGCAGCAGCCTTCTTTTACGAGTGCCTTGATAATGGCGACTGCCGGCGATTCGCGCAGATCGTCTGTGCCGTTCTTAAACGCCAAGCCTAGGACGGCCAGCTTTTTGCCTTTAAGGGTCCAGAGAGCTTTGCGGACTTTCCGCAGAAAGCGGCTGCGCTGCTCGTCATTCACTCTTACCGTTTCATCCAGCAAGCCAAAATGGCAGCCATTTTCACGGGACACGGAGCGGAATGCCAGCAGGTCCTTGGGGAAGCAGGAGCCGCCGTACCCAACGCCTGGAGAGAGAAAGCGCCGTCCAATGCGTGAATCTGAGCCAATTCCTTCACGCACCTGTTCCACGTCAGCACCCACGGCTTCACAAACGCTTGCCACGGCATTAATAAAAGAAATCTTCATGGCCAGGAAAGCATTGGAGGCATGCTTGATGAGTTCAGCGCTCTTGGCGCTAGTGCGTATCAGATTGGCTTCAAATGGGCCTGAAACCGGGCCAGGGATGGCGTGAGCATGTTTGTAATAGCTGCCGTCAGTTAACGGCTGGTAAGCTCTGGAAACCACTTCAGCGCAGCGGTCTGAATCTGCACCCACCACAATGCGGTCAGGATAGAGGAAATCCGCCACTGCGGTTCCTTCACGCAGAAATTCGGGATTGGAGGCAACGTCAAAAAGCTCCGCCGGAGCGCCATTGAGCAGCATAATCTTGCGCACCCAGCTATTGGTATAGACGGGAACGGTACTTTTTTCCACGATGACCTTGTAGCTATCGATAGCGCAGGCAATACCCTGGGCCACGGATTCAACATAGGAAAGGTCGGCATCGCCATCATCTTTGGGCGGTGTGCCTACGGCGATAAAGATGACCTCGCTTTTTCTTACGGCGTCGGCCAGATCACCGGTAAAGCCCAGGCGCTTGTCGCGATGACGCTCCAGCAGTTCAGGAAGAAATTTCTCATGAATTGGACATTCGCCGCGCTGAAGCTCGGCAAGTTTGCGTTCATCGTTATCGACTAAAAGAACGTCATGACCCAATTCAGCAAAGCAAGCGCCCGCCACAAGGCCCACGTAACCTGATCCTACTACCGCAATTCTCATGAATAAGTCCCCAAAATCAAAGAAGTGTGATGCCGGCCGAAATGTGAAAAGTCCAGGAAAATCCAGAACAGCTAAAACTTTCTGATGTCAGAACACCTGCTTTAGGATGTCAGGTCTAAGTAAATCCAGTGGGCCAACATTTGGCCAGACATTTACATCAGACGTGAAAGTAGAGTTGCTGCTCAACTGGGGCAAGCTAAAAAACGACGGCAACCAAGCATTTCCCTCGGATGGCCTATGATCCTAAAAAAAGCTTCGCTCGTGTGTTTGTTTGCTTTGCTCACTGTTGCACTTCTTACCGGTTGCGGCGGCGTTGGCCTCACCGGGGCCGCACCCACACCCACGCCGACACCCATAGCGGCTAGTCCCACTCCGGCAGGCACAATTCAGAGCGTGAACCACATCATTTTCATGATGCAGGAGAACCGCTCCTTTGATTCATATTTTGCCAAGATGAACGACTACCGGGCCAGCCTTGGCTTGGGACGCGACACCGACGATCTGGAAACAAACTTCACCAATCCCGCCGATGATGGCGACACGCTGCGTACTTTCCATATCACCACAAGTTGCATTTATGACACCACGGCAGCCTGGCTTGAGTCTCACGGCGATGCCAACCGCTTCAATCTGGCAGAAGATGCCCCGCTCCTGCTGGATGGTTTTGTCCATACCGGCGGCGGCCTGGCGATTTTTGACGGCGACCCTGACACCAAAGGCGTACGCTCCATGGGCTATTACACGCAGGCTGATCTGCCTTCGTCGTATGGGGTGGCCACGCAATTTGCAACGTCAGACCGTTTTTATACGCCCGCTCCTATGCAAACCGAGGATGCCCGTCTTTACGCTATGGCCGCTACCTCGCAAGGGCTGGTACATCCGCCGCAAGATACCAATACACAGCTGACGGCCAAGACCATCTTCCAGTTGCTGGATGCTGCGGGTATCTCATGGAAGATTTACTCGGTGGACAAGCAGCCGAACGGGCAATTGATTACCACGCTGCGAAACTTCCAGCCGTATGGCGCCACCAAGGAAGACCACATTGTTCCTATCTCCCAGTTTCTGACCGATGTGGCCAACAACACTCTCCCCCAATTCTCTTATATTGAGCCAGGATTCGCCTCCGGGCGCGATGAGCATCCAGGCAAAACGGATAACCTGCAGGCTGGCGCGGCTTTTGTGCTCTCTCTTTTCAATGCTGTGATCAACAGTCCGTCATGGAAAGATACCGTCTTCTTCCAGACCTTTGATGAAGCTGGCGGATTGTTTGATCATGTGAGCCCGATGATCGACGGCCGTCCCATTCTGGAACTGAGCGCAAGCGCGACGGGGCAGGCAGTTGGCCCAGGAATCTATAGCACGGACGCAGCCATCATGCATGTGCCCAGCCCTGACGGTATTTTGCCACGCGACCTGTTGCCCAATGATCCGCCGGACAACTTTGTACGCACTGGCTTCCGTGTTCCACTGCTGATCGTGTCACCGTTTGCCAAGAAGAATTATGTGTCGCACACCCCGATGGATTACACGGCGATCCTGAAATTTGTGGAAGAGCGCTTCAATCTTCCTAACCTGACGGCCCGCGATGGCGCTCAGCCGCCCATGGACGAGTTCTTTGATTTTGCCAACTCGCCGAATCTGACGCCGCCCTCGTTGGGAAGCCAGCCGCTGAGTATGGCTTGCGACGCTACACGAGCCTCAGGAACCAAAGGCGTGCCATTCCCGCAGTAAGAGCTGGAGAAATCTGACTTAAAACAAGCCCCAAGAGATTGGGGCTTGTTCTTTCCAGGCAAAATTTTGTTGGAAATCAGCGCAAGAAGATCAGGGCCGGGAAACTGCATATTTCTGGCTTGATGCCGCCTGCTGATTAGACGAGTCCATCTGTGCGTCACCGCCTCTGGCACAGAAGAACAGGTAACTGAAGAAGATCACGGCGATTGCGCCCGCCAGAGTAAATTTCCATTGCCAGGGAAGCGATGAAGGCGAGATAAAGCCCTCAATTGAACCGGCAACAATTAGGATTGGCACCACGCCCATCACCAAGCGGACGGCTTCTCCTCCGGCTTTGGCGAGCGAATCCTGCCGGGAGAGCAGTCCGGGAAAGAGCATGCCCTGGGCGATGCGCAGGCCAGCGCCGCCGGCAATAAAGATGGCGGGCAGTTCCAGAACGCCATGCGGCGCCACAAAGCTCCAGAGAGAAAGGCTCATATCATTGAGCCAGCAGGCCACCCCAATTGCCCCTATCTGCAAGCCATTAAAGAACATTGCAAATACGGTCCCGGCTCCCGCAGTTATCCCCATGGCAAAGGCCATAAAAGAAACGGTCATATTATTCGTCATGATGAAGCTGGAAGCGGCGGGAGAGACGCTTACAACC
>DASXLK010000044.1:0-50677 GCA_036496365.1 Candidatus Angelobacter sp.
CCCCACATCGGCCTGTGGATCCTGATACCTTCTGCCGTGGGCATTCGCTAGTTGATCGACTTTCGAAGCCGTTGCCCACTGTGAAAAGGGGACTGCCGATTTGGCCCGTAGAGAAAAAGAGGGAAAATCGGGCAATGCCGCACAGGCGAGTGCCCACTTCGAGCTAACCCAATCGATAAAAAGCACCGGAATGCGCCGAATTCACGCTGATTCAGAGAGCAATTCTCTGGCAGGCAGACTGTATGGCGGAGAGGGAGGGATTCGAACCCCCGGTACCCGTTAAGGTACAGTGGTTTTCAAGACCACCTGTTTCAACCGCTCACACACCTCTCCGCGTGAGTAGCACCATTAGTTTACCAATATTTGCAAAGCGCTGCTTTATGGTTTTACGTGCAGCCTGAAGATTAGTGTCTGTATGCTCCCGTTAAAATCATCTTCTGTCTTGCTGAGTGGCATTGCTGCGGCCATCGGCATCTAATACTTATTAAGAGATAGGAGCCATATGATGAGTACGCAAAAAATAGTTGAGCTTCCGCGGCGCATCGTTGCCAGCATAAGCCCGCTGACAGGCGAGCTGCTACGTGAATTTGAGCAGCACTCAGAAGAAGCGATTGAAAGCAAATTGGCTCTCGCCGCCCAGGCATTCCAGAAGCATCGCAAAATTCCGTTTGCTCAACGCGCCGCTATGATGCTGCGTGCTGCTGAAATTCTGGAAAACGAAAAAGAGACATTTGGGCGGCTCATGACCCAGGAGATGGGCAAGACTCTGAAGTCCGCCGTGCAGGAAGCGGAGAAAAGCGCAACTGGTTGCCGCTATTACGCTGAAAATGCTGAGCGCTTTTTGGCCGACGAACCTGCGAAGACAAATGCCACCAAAAGCTTTGTCCGCCATCAGCCGATTGGCCCTGTGCTAGCCGTGATGCCGTGGAATTTCCCCTTTTGGCAAGTCTTCCGCTTTGCCGCGCCTGCGCTGATGGCCGGGAATGTTGGTCTGCTCAAGCATGCCTCAAACGTGCCACAGTGCGCTTTGGCTATTGAGGATATTTTTCTCCGCGCCGGTTTTGCAGAAGGTGTTTTTCAAACGTTGCTGATTGGCTCTGACCGCGTGAACAGCATAATTGAAGACCGTCGTGTTGCCGCTGTGACGCTCACTGGCAGCGTTGGTGCGGGCAGCAGCGTGGCCGCCGCGGCCGGCAAGGCGCTCAAAAAGACGGTGCTGGAGCTGGGCGGAAGCGATCCGTTCATTGTGATGCCCAGCGCTGATTTTGATCGAGCGGTAGAAACGGCCGTGCAAGCCAGAGTCATCAACAATGGCCAGTCTTGTATCGCAGCGAAGCGGTTCATTGTTCATGAGCAGATTGCTGATCGATTCGAGAAAAAGTTTGTCTCCCGCATGGAGTCTCTTAAAGTCGGCGATCCCATGGAAAAAGATACTGACGTGGGCCCGCTGGCTACAGAAGACGTTTTGAAAGGGCTGGAAGAGCAGGTCAACAAAACTGTTGCCATGGGCGCCCGCGTCTTAACAGGTGGAAAGCGGCTGGATCGTACGGGCAACTTCTTTGCGCCAACCGTGCTAACAGATATTCCCAAAGGATCTCCCGCGCATGACGATGAACTTTTCGGCCCGGCAGCGTCACTCTATCGCGCAAAAGATATGGCGCATGCGATTGCGATTGCGAATGATTCTATCTTCGGCCTGGGAGCATCTGCCTGGACCAATGATCCCGCAGAGCGCGATCTGTTCATCAATGAGATTGAATCAGGGCAGGCATTCGTCAATGGCATGGTGGCTTCTGATGCACGCATTCCATTTGGAGGAGTCAAGCACTCTGGCTATGGACGCGAGCTGAGCCACCACGGTATACGCGAATTCGTGAATGTGAAGTCAGTTTCGATACAGGAACAGGCGCCGGAACAGTCTAAAAGCCGGACTGAGTGAGATCAGGCGTGGGCCACTTTCGGCGGGTGGCGGTCATTTGCCAGTTGCTCTACCACTGGTTCCAATCTGTCAAACGCTTCCTGCAAGATACGGTGCGATGTGGCAAAACATATACGCAGGTGTCCACTGGCGCCGGGGCCAAACCAGCGCGGAGCGCCGGGAACCAGGGCCACATATGCTTCGTCGCGTAGTTGCTGGCATAGCCGTTCAGAATCGTCGCTGAGGCTGCGCACATCAGGGAATGCCACGTACGTTCCCTGCGGCGGATTCACGGTAACGCCCGGCCAGTAAGCCAGACGTTCCACAACATAATCGCGCTGCGTTTGGAGATGCTGTACAAACTCCGCAAGCCACTCATGGCCGTCATTCAACGCGGCGACCACAGCTACCTGCGACAATACAGAAACTCCGTAAACCGTGCTCTCGGCGTCTGAGGCGGCAACAATTTCTTTTTTCCATTCAGCGTTAGGACAAACCACGCAACCCACGCGGAGTCCAGCCAAAGCAAAGTTTTTAGAAAATCCGTAAATGGTCACGGTGTTCCGTGCGATTTCAGGTGAAATTGAAGCCAGACTCACATGGCCGTGTGGCGTATAAACAATGTCTGACCATATTTCATCGGAGACAAGACGCAGCCCGCGGCTAATGGCCCACTCCGCAACGCGCTGCTGCCATTCCCGTGAATAAACCACGCCGAGCGGATTATGTGGATTGCACAGCCACAGCATGCGGGTTCGCGGTGTAAGTCGGGCTTCCATGCCAGCGATAAATTGCTCCGCCGTTGTGTTTGTCTCAACCCTCACACGCACAGGCACAGCGCCGGCGCGTTGCACGGTGTGGTGCAGAAGAAAATCGACCGGATCAGGAATCAACACTTGGTCGCCAGCAGCCAGACTGGCCCGCGCCACCACGGCCATGCCGGAAGCAGCGCTGTCCGTGGCGAATACATCTTCAGGTTTGCACTCCATGTGGCGTGTTGTTTGCATCCACTCTGCCACCGTTTCACGGAATTGCGGCAGGCCTTCTGCCGGGCCGTAACTGAGCACGCCGTCACGCACGTGGCGCACAAGCTGCTCCTGAATCGCTGGGCAGATGGGGAAGTCAGGGTCGGCTGCCGTGAGAGGAATCACATCCTCAGGCTGCTGGGCCCAGCGCATGTTGAAGGCGCGTTCACGCAGCAGGTCCAGGCGAACCATGTTGTCAGAGAATGAACTCATTGCGGCACGGCTCGATTCAGCGATAGGCAACAGTACCGTGCTGCCAATTTGCGGAGAAATAAAGTGCCGTGTCAGTTCGCGTCCTTTGTCCACATAGGGCGCGCATTGCTCCCGCCTTTTCGATGAATAGCGCGCAAGCGCCTGCTCCATGTCCGGCCCTGTACTCAAACTTTCCGCCAGCGCCACGGCATCTGCAATCGCAGAAGAGACGCCCTGGCTGGTGAAGGGCGAGAGCGGATGTGCGGCATCGCCAACCAGCGCAAGATTATTGCGATAGAACGCTGGAACAAGGTCGGTATCCAGCGGGCGCCAAAGATGCGTTTGCGAGAAATCCGTGATGCTGAGCAAATGCGGAATAGGGGCGGCCCAATCGCCAACCAGATTGGTCACGAATGTCCGCCGGGCCTGAGCTAGGTCCGGGGCATCATCCGCAGGCGGTGGAAAACGTTGAGCGTCGAATTGAACGTACCAGATCAGGTGTTCAGTATCGACAGCAAGAATGCCCATGGCTATGCCGCCAGTGACGGCATGAAATTTATTGAAATCATTGCTCGTCCAATGGACCGTACTTTTGCAGCGCACCAAGCCAACAATTTCCAGCACCTGCGCTTGTGGCGCGGCCCAATCAGGGAACAGCGCCTGTCTTGCTCGCGACCGAATTCCTTCCGCGCTGATATAGAGATCAGCCGTTACCGTTGAGCCTGTATTCAAGCGTGCCTGTGTTACATTGCCAATCGCATCAAAATCCAGACTGGCTAGCTCGGCGTCGAAGATCAGAGCTCCGTCTGCTGGCAGGGCATGCATCAGCGCTCCAATTAAGTCACGCCGACGGATGCTGCGGGTCCCAGCAGGCAAAGGCTGCTCATACAGAATCTGGCCAGTAGAGCTAAGGCAGCAATACCGATGAAGAAGAGAGCCGCTGTGTTCGCCGGTCAGCTTTACACCAAAGCCTTGCAGGCAATTAATACCCTCTGGCATCAGGATAAATCCCATGCCCGTTTCCTGGCCCTGATGCATTCGCTCGTAGATATGGCAGCTGTGTCCTTGTGCTCGCAATGCAATCCCGGCCATCAAGCCGGCCATTCCTGCGCCAAAGATCGCAATATCCATATTGCCTCTTCTTCTCACTCTAAGCGTTTTTTGTAGCATTCCTGGTTGTGTTGAGATATTCAGAAACGTTGCAAAAAAGTTCCCAAAGTACCGCAAAAAACTTATCCCCTCGGGATTCGTACGAAGGAACTCCTATGAGACTCCCACACCCTTTTGTTTGCTGTTACCTTGTCGGTTAAGGATTGCCTGAATGTTTTCCGGTGAGAAGAATTCGGGCACCGGAACCGTATGTGCCAGCATGCCAAAAAACCGGCTGCGCTGCTCAGGGTTGTGCTGCAAGGCTTCCAGCAACTGCTGCACTTCCACTGGTGGCGGCTCCAAGGCAGCCAGTTGCGTTGTCAAATCGAAGTAGGGTAGCTCGGTCTGGTTCCGTGTTTGTTCATAGGCAGCCAACGCTTGCTCAAGCGGTTGCCTGCCGCTCAGGCCCGCATCAATGGCCTCTGCCAGCCACTCAGCGCTGCCAAAAGCATCTGTGATTCCAGAAGCTGTGCAGGGATCTTTTTGATAGCCTGCATCGCCCACCAGCGCCCAACCAGGCCCGTACGGTTTGCGCACGTGGCTGGGGATTGCGCCACCAACGTAGCGTGATTCGCGCTTGCCAGCCTGCATGCGTTCCCACAGTTCCGGCGCTTGCTCTGCGATTACTCTGCTGTGGTGTTCTTCTACATTAGCTCGGACCATGGGCAGGTCGCGGGCGGCAAAGGCCACTCCAATCAGAGACAGATTGTCATTGGTGTTGTATGCAAAAATCACGTTGCCAGGACGCAACCATAAGTGCCAGCCGACCATTGGTACGCCGCTGAAATAGGCATACCATGAGCCTTCCATCGCCGGTCCGGTTTTGTATTCCGGGGCCTGCACCGCTTTGGCCACCACGCTGAACATGCCATCCGCGCCAATGGTGATGCGTGCCTTTTCTGTGATGGTGGTGCCATTTTTCTGGTGGCCACGTATGCCGGTGACCTGGCCATTTTCAAAAAGCACTTCCTGCGCGGAAAAACCTTCACGCAGCTCCGCACCCGATTTCACCGCCGCGTTTACAAGGATCGGATCGAGCTTGATGCGCCGAGGCGCAAAAGCTTCCGTGACTCCACCTTCGGCAGGAACAGGCGAACCGGTGAGAGAGAACGCGCCGTAGTCAAAATGATTGGTGGTGATCGGCGGACAGTTCGAAGCCTTTAGCGCGTCCAGCAGCCCCCACCGCTTCAAACGTGCCGAGCCTGTTTGATGCATATAATGATTGGAAAAAGGCATATCGCTGGGAAAAGTGCCGCGATCCAGCAATAGAACTTTGTAGCCTTTTCGTGCCAATAGAAGCGCAGTGGGCGCGCCGGCGCAGCGTGCCCCAACAACAATGGCATCGTACATGGAAGTCTCCTTATACGTTATGCGTGATATTTAATTAAGCCGGTTAATGAGAGAACAGTACTGCCCTATACTTAAAAAGCCTTTGAAATTCCTACGTTTCTGAATTCGAATTTTGGCGCTGGTCTGTAGTGCGCCATCAGTGAGGAACGTTACATTGAAAAATCTTGAAATTGTGCAAGGCATTTACGTGGGCGGTCCGGAGCAGATCGCCAAAAACCTTCAAGCCGCACTCGCGCCGCGCTTTGAATGGACGGAAGCCGCCGGCTTTCCATACGCCGGAACTTTTCACAGTATGGAAGAAGTTGGCAAAAACGTGTTTGCGCGCCTGGCCTCAGAATGGGACGGCTATCGCGCGGAGGTGGATAAGTTTTATGATGCGGGCGACGCCATTATTGTCACTGGCAGATATTTGGGGACTTACAAAGCATCTGGAGGCATGATGGATGCGGTCTTCGCGCATATATGGAATTTCAAGGATGGCAAAATTGTGAAGTACACTCAGAATGTTGATACCAAAAAAGTGTGGGACGCGATTGAGGGGAAATGAGCTGGGCTTTCAGGGCGCGATTTAAGAAGGAAATAGTCGCCGAATTCATGCCTCCGGCGCGGCCAGGAAAGAAGCAGAAAGTTATCGTCCTGTGCGATGGCATGCCTTCCATGCCCAGAAAACAGGCGTTGATGGATTTTCTTTCCGGCAAAGGATATTGGGTGTTTTATCCGCGTTATCGTGGCTCATGGGAGAGCGACGGTAAATTCCTGCAACAGTCTCCGCACAAAGACATTCTGGATGTGATCGGCGAATTGCCCAAAGGTGTTCGTGAGCTGGCGTTTGGGAAGAGGTTTGGGCTAAAGCCCGATGAGGTTTTTGTAGTCGGCGGAAGTTTTGGCGGAGCGGCAGCGATTCTTGCGTCACTGGATCCACGGGTGAAAAAAGTGATTGCCAACTGTCCGGTGGTGGACTGGGCAATTCTGGAAAAGGAAGAGAAAGCCGAGACATCGAATCCCAATTATGCGGCGTATATCCGAGAGGCGTTTGGCAATGGTTATCGCTTGTCTGATGCGAATTGGCAAAAACTGTACAGCGGCAAGTTTTATAATCCCGCGGCGCATGTGAAGGAAGTTGATCCGTCAAAGGTAATGATGTTCCATGCCAAAGATGATCCGTATGTTCCCTACAAAACGGTCAAGAAGTTTGCCGACCAGACCGGCGCGAGGCTGAACCTGTTTGCGCGCGGCGGACATTTAAGTACGGAAAAGATTGTCCAGAAATACTGGCAGCGAATCAAGAAGTTCTTTGAGTCCTGAAGTCAGCTTTAGCTTTCCCCTGATTGCTTTGACATCATCAGCAATTCATTAGCGCGCCGCGTGAGTTCGCCTCGATCGGCATCCTGATATTTTTTAGGCAGCAGGCTTTTGCTGGTGCATTCCAGTACCGCAACAAGGTTTTGCAAATCAATCTCAGTCGGATAAGAGGGCGGAATAAAATCTTCCAGCGCACCCTTGAGATCAAGTTCAGTCACGGCTGCCCGCTTGGCCAGCGCAGCGCGCAACCGGCTGCGGACCAGCACGGCTTCAATGTCCGCGCCGGAGAGAGTGCCGGAGTTATCCAGAAAGAATTTTTCCAGCTCTGGAGCAAACGCTGCCATGCCGGATTTCTTCTGCATGGCGCGCAACAGTGCCTGGCGTTCTTGAGGCGTATCCGGATAGAAAAGCGCAATGTGCTCTTCCGCGCGGCCCTGGCGTTTTAAATCAACGGGCAGCAGGTCTGGACGGCAGGTGAGCAAAAACCAGATCACTTTGCCACGATATTCCGTATTTCCCATGAACTGCGCAATCTGCGCAAAGACGCGATTGTTTACGCCGCTGTCGCCTGAGCTGGAACGGTCGCCAAGCTGAGCATCGGCTTCGTCCACCACCACCGCAATCGGGCTCATGGCTTTCAGCAGATTGAGAACACGCTCCAGATTGCCTTCGGTCACGCCCTGCCACATGCTGCGAAAATTCTTGAGCATGACCGCCGGAATTCCAACTTCGCCGGCAAAGCACGTGGTAATAAAAGTTTTGCCCGTACCTACAGGACCGCAGATTACATAGCCCATGGGCAGCACGTCCGCATTGCCGGTGCTGATGGCCGTGGCCGCGTCTTTAAGTTTCTGCTTGGCCATGTCATTGCCCGCGACGTAAGAAAGATCAAAGCGGCTCTGGATGAACTCCAGCAGCCCACCTGATTCGGATTCAATCAGCTCTTTCTTGCGGTCATTCAGGAATTTCAGGGTTAATGGCTGCTTGTTCTGCACGGCATGGGCGATCAGGCTTTGCAGTTGTACGCGCTTCAATCCGGCGGCAAGCTTGGCCAGGATCACGTCGCTTACCTCAGAATTTTCTGGTAGCGGGTGCATGCGTAACTGCCAGCGGACGAAATCCAGGCGTTCAGCTTCGTCAGGTAGAGGTATGGCGATAGATGCCACACCTGGGTTTTGCACAATACCCTGATTGAGTTCAATTTGGTTTTCTGAGATCAGGCAGATCGTGACATCGGCATTGAGAAAATCAGGATTACGCGCCCAGCGCTTGAAGATGACCAGAGAGTTGCGGTCCTCGGCGGACATGCTGGAGACGTCACCGGCCGGCGCAATGGTTTCAGCGAAGTCGATAACGAGGGCGATCTTTTTTCTGTCAGCGATGCGCAGGCGCAGGTAGTTATCCAGAATATTCAGAACGGCATCTGGATTGCGCGGCAATCCACCCTGGCAGAAGTTGGTTCCGTGAAAGCTGTCATAGCCTTCCAGGGCGCGACGGAAATCCGCCTGCGAGTCACCGGTGCCAAAGCTCAGACCGCCACGGTCATAGTGCAAGACGATGTCGCGCTGGCCGAAGAGAGCGCCCGAGAGGAATTGGTCGAGGGAGAGAAAGTTTGTTCCATCCGGTTGCCGTACCGGCACAAGATCGCGCACATTTCCATAAAGAACGAAAAGAGAGTATGAACGCGAATAGTATTTTTCTGAAAGCTCGCGTGCCCAGGGCGGAAGAGCATCAAGGTATTGCGCCGGATTAGATGGAGTGGAGGACATTCGTTACCGTTAGCTTCCAATCCTGGTTCGTTGCGCGGAGCTACTGCTTGAACTGGAAGTATCTACGTCTTGCATAATGCCTTCCATGTCCGGCGTTAGCCCGCTAAAGATGGATTCCACCTGCTGGACTGTCTGCTCGGTTTGTTCAACATCGTGCACAAGATTGGCCAGTTGATCGCTTACCTGCTGCGGATCGCGCATGGTCACCGACTGGTCGCGAACGAGTTGCAGCACATCTTCCACGGCGGAGCATTGCGCGTCCACCACCTGGCGGTTCTCGGTAATCTTTTGATATTTTTCCAGGCGCTTGCTCAGAATTTCAATCCGCTTTTTGTTGATGTCCTGAACACGCGGAGGGTCGCTCTGCAAATGTTGCTGCAAGGCGGCAACTTCTTTTTTAATTCCATCAGGGTCGGTGGTTTTTACGTACTGACGCTGCTGGCATGCAGCGTTGAGCAGCCGGGCATAACCGTGCAGCAGGCCCTCAAGGCGTGAATCCATTTGCTGTACGAAAATCTGTGAGGTCGAGGAAAGCTGGGCAAAGTTGGCGCGAATGGAGCCGCAGACCTCCGCCAGCTTAATGTAACGCCCCTGCATGTCCGGAGGAAGGCTCCGCAGCATATCAGATAATTTCTGTTCGTTTTGCTTCTGCTCTTCGGCAAACTTCCATGAGCGCACCAGGCGCTGGAAGCGAGGATGCTGTGAGACCACAGCCAGATACATCAGCTCAAGGCCGCCCGCTAGAACCAGCGGAACGGCTGTGCCTGTGACGAGCGCAAAGGCAGCAGCCCCGCCCAGGGCAATCCAGTTGTATTGGATATTGAATGCTTCTTTAACGAAGCTGATCTCTTTCTTGCCCGCGTCGGGGCCGGGTGCGTCCGGCAGATTGGAACCTGAAAAGCCGCCGCCGAAGCCCATTAGATACTCACCCTCACATGGCCGCCAATACCTGGTGCGCTCTTAAGCCGGCCCAGAACATAATGCTGCAGATCATGAAACGCGCTCGACTCTTTTAGCTCCAGATTGCGGGGACGGTCAAACGGCACATGCACGTCTTCCACCAGTGTCCCCGGGTGCGAGCTCATGATGAAGATCCTGTCAGCCAGATAAACCGCCTCTTCCACGTCATGCGTGACAAAGAGAATTGTACACGCGGTTTCGTCCCAGATTTGCAGCAAAAGCTGTTGCATGTCGCTGCGGGTCTGGGCGTCCAGCGCGCCAAAAGGTTCATCCATCAGGATGACCGACGGACGAAGCGCGAGCGTGCGGGCAATGGCCACGCGCTGCTGCATTCCTCCGGAAAGAGTTTCCGGATAGACATTGGCAAACTCCGTCAGCCCCACGGAGTTAAGCAGATGGTCCGTGGTTTCTTTGCGCTGCGCTTCCGGGACGCCGTTGATCTTCATGCCATACGCCACATTTTCCGCCACGGTGAGCCAGGGAAAGGAAGTGTATTTCTGGAAGACCATGCCGCGGTCTTTGCCCGGACCGGTGACAGGCACGCTGTTAACCAGCACCTCGCCGCTGGTGGGTTTATCCAGTCCGGCGATCATGCGCAGCAGCGTGGATTTGCCGCAACCCGAAGGGCCCAGCAGCACGCGAAATTCGCCGATGTCGCGCCCGGCAGGCGAGAACGCATCTTCCACGTCAAACGTCACGTCTTTAATGGCTTCAATTCTCTCTCCGCTGGGAGAGTAGAAGGTGCGTGATACGTCTTTCAGGGTGATCTTGGATTTCTTATCCATTGGTCACCGCCTTCTTGCGGCCACGGCTGCCCACCACTGCTGCGGATGAAGCCGTGCTTGATTCAGAAACCTGCCGCCAAGGGAAAAGAAGCCTCTCAGAGAGAGTCAACATGGCGCGGAAAAGAAACGCTGCAACGCCAATAGCGATGATGCCGGCATATACAAGCTCCGGTTGATGAAATTCATACGCAGATTGCACCATGGCGCCCACGCCCTTTTTGCGATTTACAATCTCGGCCAGGATCACATAGGTCCAGCCAATGTCATAGAGAATGCGGAAAGAAGAGAAGATGCCTGGAATCGACGCGCGAAACATCAGCCACATCACTTGATATCGTTTGGCGCCAAGCGTATACGCAGTTTCCAATAAAGATGAATCCACGCGATTCACTTCTTCCACCACTACGGCCAGAAGGTAAAAGAACATGCCGAACCAGAGAAACGCCACCTTCATGGTTTCATCAATGCCAAAGAGGCCTATGAATGCCGGCAAGAATGCGGTGGTCGGCATGGAGCGCATGGGTGCTGCCACCGGATTTACCACGTCATACATCCAGCGGAACGTGGCCATCAGCAGTCCCAAAGGCACCGCGATAACCACGCACCAGAGAAAGGCCTGGCCAATCCGCAGCCAACTGGCATAGACGTTGCTGAGCAGGTTTCGCTCAGTGAAGAGCGGTGGAAATGCTTTTACCACTTCCAGCGGTGTGGGAAAAACATAAGTGCTGATGATCTGCCAGCGCGTGACCAGCGACCAAATCAGCACAATCAGGACCCACGCCACCGCAGCCAGTATCAGCTTGGTGGTACGCGAGGTCTCTTTTCGGATTGTCAAAATCTCAGATAGTAAGGACAAGATTACCTGCGCTTATTGGCCCTGGTTTGCGTACAACTTAATGTCAGTACGGCGGTTCTTCTCGCGCCCGTCTGGGGTGGTGTTGGAATCCAGAGGCTTGTCCGGTCCATTGCCGGCAATGCGGAAGCGAGCACCGGGAAAGCCATATTTTTCCATCAGGTATTGCTTCACCGCCTCGGCGCGTTCGCGTGATAGCTGCATATTGTAGCCGCGCTGGCCGGTTGAATCGGTGTTGCCTTCAATGTCGACAATCGTGTTTTCATAGGAGCGCATCTGTCCGCCCACTTCATCCACAACGGCGCGCGAATCCAGGCTCATATGCGATGAGGCAGGATCAAAATAAATGGAGCGATGCTGTGTCGCAATCGGGGTCGCGTTCTTGGCCGGCTGGTGATATTCGATCGGCTGCTCTGAGGAAGCCGTGGAGAAATTGCCATTCATCTGTTTGATATAGCGACGATCAAGGCTCTCTTCCGCATTAGAAGTTCGCTTAATCATGCGCAGTTCGCGATACATATCCTGCGCCTGGCCAAAGATATTGGCGTAGTCAGAATTTGAGCCCGGCTCTCCCATAAAAGAAGTGTTGTCGGCATAATCGGCCAGCTTCACGCCTTCCAGCATCGTCTTGGCCAGGTCTGAAGGAATGTTGAAATCTTTTACGGCTCCAATCAGGTTGTAAGCACGAGCAGGCTGCGTGCGGATAAACTCCACGCCTTCAATCCAGCCCTGGGCAAGCTTAAGCACCGTCTGCGGATGCTTGGCGGCAAAGCGGTCACTCACAACAAGGATGTCAGCAATCAGTCGATTGGCCACGCGCGTGTCATAAATCTTTTTGGAGCCGGCGCGCTTGGTTACGGCATCGCTCATGTCGGGGTCCCAGGCGACGGCAGCGTCAACTTTTTCCTGCGCAAAGAGTACCGCGGGCTCAATGCCATCTTTTGTATGGACAGCTTTGGCGAAGATCTCATTGCGCTGGTCAGTGCTCAAGCCAGAGGCTTTCAGGCCGTTCCAAAGCAGAAAGTGTGAAGGTGTATACGGCGCAAAGGCCACGGTCTTGCCGGCAAGATCTTCAATGCTGTTGATGCCCTGCTTGCCGATCACGCCGTCAGCGCCGCGTGACCAATCCACCATGAGGAATGCGTGTGAGCCAAAACCTTTTTCCTGAAATTGGCCGTAGTCTTTGGCGTAAACGTCGAGCGTTGTAAGCATCACGTCGACGTTATTGGTAGCCAGGGCTGATGCGCCTTCCGTCCAGTCGTCGATAATTTTGAAGGAAACCTTCAGGCCTTTTTTGGCGAAGATAGAATCCGGCGCGGTTTCCAGGCCGCCGTTGGCGACGAGTCCGCCGACGCAGCCTACCCATACGTTGATGCGTATGCGAACTTCAGCGCTGTCATCCGTAGTGTTGGAAACGGGCAGTTCAAGAGGTTTAGAGGTGTCGAGCTTTTCGCCGCTTGGCGAATTTTTGCTTCCGGCGCTAAATTTGCTGCCGTCAATAACGCCATATTTAAACAAGCTGAAGCCGACCAGCGCCAACCCGATCAGGAAAATCAGTATCCATCCACCTTTTTCAATCTTTACGGCCATCGTTTCTCCTTATTGCTCCGCTCCAAACCGCTAAAGAGCATTTCCCGAATTGAGTGTTTCCAGCTTCTGTAACAGCGGGCTCGCCGAACTCGGGGCTTGCCCGTTTGTAAACCTTGCATCCTTTAAGTCCGTTGTGGTTCTTTGCCGCCGATTGTCTTTTCCGGCGTGGCGCTTGCCGTAGAGCTTGAAGGCGAAGCCAGACCCATTTCAATCTTGAATTGTTTTACCAATTCATCCGACTGGATTTTCTGGGCGTCTTCTTCAATCTTCATTTTTTGCTCATCAACATTGCCCATGGCCATATCCATGCGGGCTTCGTTCACGGCAGTCATTTCCTGGACCTTGCGGACCATCTCATCATGGGTCTGGCTGATGCCGGCGACATCAAACTGCTCCATTACGTCGGCCACCTTCTTCTGCCACTGCGCGCGACGATAGTCGGCGATGGCGCCAAGGGCTTCCTGCGTCTTGCGGTCTTTTTCCTGCATGAAGGCTTTTTTCACTGCCATGGCTTTATCAAAGGCAGCGCTGGCGGTGGTGAGCTGGCCTTGAGTGCGCGCCAGCGCGGCCTTGGTGGTCTGGAGTTGAGTGGCGTAGCTTCCGGCAATATCATCGCGATTAGCCTGGATCGCAGACTTCACTTTGGCCGTCAGGTTGGCGACGTCATCTTTGTACTTTGATTCTTCGCGCTGCAGCAATGTCACATTGGCTTTGACCATGGCAATGCTTTCATTCATGCGCGGCACCTGGTCATTCATGTCGCGGATATTCTGCTGGAGAATGATCTCCGGATTTTCCGCGGTGGAGATGAAAAAACCTACGAATGAGCGAATGACTCTGGTAAAGCGCTGCCACATAAAAGCTCCTTTTGCTTACGACTTTGGGCCTTGCTTGGGTGCAGGCGTTGTATTGCCTGCTCCAGTGGTGATTGGATTTTCAGTAACGAAAGGCGCAACCGCGTCTGAGATTTTTTTCTCTTCCTGCTGCTTTTTCAGCCGCCAGCCGAAGAAGCGTTCTTTTTCACGCGTAACGTCATCATTATTGCTTTGAATTTTGGCGCGCTGCTCGGCTACATATTTATCCAGCTCTGCCTGAATCTGTGCGTTCTCTTGATTTTTACGGGTTTCCAGATCGGAAATGGCCCGCTCCTGCACTCGCTCGTAGCCATCCAGGGCTTTGTCACGCCGTACAGCGTCTTGAATGATGTCTTTTATATCCACGCCCGCAGCGTCCAGCGCGACCAGCACGGAAGATCGCTTCACGTCAGACGGCATGGAGCGTATGTGCTCACTCTGGAGCATGTCCGCAACCTTCATAATGGAATAGCCCTGGGGAGCCGGCGGGATTTCCGCAGCCTGGTAGATCTCGTCAAACGTTCCGTCTTTTGAGACAGGGCTGGTGAACTTAGGTTCCGTTGCAACACTGGAAGCGATTTCAGCCACGGTCTGCGCTGAGCTCATTTGCCCCGGCGGCGTGCCTGACGCGCCACCACCAGTTGGAGCGCCCGGAACGGGGTTGCCAGCTTCATCGGTTGAGACAAAATAGTTGTACCACTTCTTCACCTTACGTCCCCCATCTTCTCGCGCTTTACCCTGGAGCTATGCCTGTAATGCGGGTGCCTGCACTCTGCTTCCACTCATTAACTACACAATACGAACCCCTGTCGGCAGAAGTTCGCCGTGAACGCTAGAGCCCTGGGTCCTTCAAAATGAGAAATGATGTGCTGGTCTGGTCTGGAAAAGTACTTCTGAATCGTAGTGCTTGTCAAATCCAGCTCCCTTTCTCTTTCACAATGGCAAAGATTATAAGAAACGTAACTAACAGATACCAAGAATAAAAGTGATTCTATCGTGTTTACATCCTTATTAGAGCGGGTATATGGCGGGAAAGCAATTCAGCTACAATGAGCACTTTCACTGTTCAAAATGACTTGGTTTTTGAACAGACAAATTCACATTTCTGGATTACCCTGTGCCCGCCAAAACTCTTCCCGCAGTCCTTAGCCAGGTGATTGAGGCCAAAGCCGAGTATGATATACGGCTGCTGGCGCAACAACTTGGCACCAACTATCGGTCATTGATGTACTGGATGCGCGGCGATAGGCACCTGCCCGCTTATCTGCTCCCGCGGATATGTACCATTCTCCGTAACTATGAAGCGCTGGATTTATTGGAAAGCCAGGCTGGCCGTGTCGCATTTAAGATTCCTGATCCCAAACAGACGTCAGAAGAAGAATTCAAAGCTATTTCTAACCTTATTAAGGATGTAGGGGTCGCGCTTGAGAGCATCGCCAACACCATGGCCGATGGAATTGTGGAAGAGGATGAATTGAAAACAACCATCCCCAAGTTGGAGGCTGTAATCCAGCAATGTGCATCACTCAAGTATTGGCTGGAGAATGCCACCAAAAAACGCAAGAAGAGCCGGTGATGCGCAGCGAAGGGTCGCGGAAATAGTCAACTGTGAGCTGCTGGCACAGAATAAATCCGCAGAACTCCGCGATCATTCAATGGATACTGGAACCGTCTGAGCGGCTAAGTAACCAAACGGTTTCCTCGCTCCGAATTTTAAGAAAAGTTATTGCGCGTTTTTAGGCTGTACTTGCTTATATCCCTCAGGAATTTTAAACAAGCTTGCATCAACAGTAGCCGTGGAAATCGAAGTGACTTCAACGGTGGTATCCATCAGCGAGCCTGGGGTTCCTGTGGGAGCGGCATTCGATGAGCCGGAGCTGTCATCTTGCGCGGCGTCATCTTTCTTTTTCTTCTTGCCAAAGATTCCGCCAAGTCCCTTGGCCAGTGGGTTGCTGCTGGATTGCTTCTGGTCATCGCCGGAGGCCTGTGAGTTATTGGCCTGGCCAGGCTGGCCCGCCATGCCAACGCTCACCATTGATAACAGAGGCATACCGTTCAAAGCGACGGCGCTCTTGCGGTATTCCACCATGGCGGGGGCAATCTGAACGTTCGCGCCCAGGGCCGCTCCAGGCAGCCAGTCAAGTTCTTTGGCCATACGCACGTAAAAGCGCTTTACTTCGTCATAACCTCTTACCGGCGCAACCCACGAATTTGAGTCGACCCACATATTCGCGCTCTGGCCTTGTGCCTTCGGGTCGTCAGACTGCATTTCCATATCGACGCGGAGTTTTGTTTCCTTGGCAGTGTAGTCGAGTAGCTTTTTAGTGTCAGTGCCGGGAGTGATTTTCACTTTGGGGATGATTTTTACCTGACCCTTGTCCTTGTTGTGTTTGGCTTGTTGCTCTGCGGCCTTTTTGCGGGCTTCTTCCATCTGTGCCCGCATCTCGTCAAAGGTCATCACGGAATAAGTTTTTTTGTTCGTGTCAATGCGCGTGATCTGGCGGGCCTCAAGATCAATGATTTCAACCATGCCTGAACTGTCATCGCGACGCATCTTGCCGCCCTTGAAACTAATAGTGGAGACAGTGCCTTGTGTGGCCTGCCGGGCATTCTTGCTGAACACGCCGGCAAATTTCATTGCTCCCGCGGCTGCGCCTCCGGTGATCTTGCTGTTTTCTGTGTACTGAAAATCTGCAAAGCATGGTGTGGAGAGAGAGAAAACCAGAGCAGTGGCAAGAGTCCCGGCGATTGTGCGTTTCATAATACCCCCTAAGCGATTGGGGGATTATAGCTGGCAATAGCGGGTTACACTCTGTTGCCTGTATTACTTTTCGTGAAAGTCAGGATCTTCCGAAATATGCGCTATCTCCTCCACGAGCGTGAAGGAGGCAGGCTGCCCACAGCAGGCGCAATGGGGGAAAAACGCGCCTTTCTTTAGCCAAAGTTCCCCGAGGTTTGCGCAGTCGTCATGATTTGGACGCCACACCCCGGAAACCGGCACAGTCGCTCCGCTGAGCGTTAAAATCTGGCCGGATTTTTCCCCATGAATTTTTTGCGGCACGGTCTGCTTCTCCCGCCTGAAATAATCGGCGTCGTAAAGGAATTATGGCAACTGTAGTACCACTGTATCCCCTTGAAAATAAATGGATAGCTGAGCTGCTGGGCAGCAGAGACTCGTATTTTTTCCCCAGCAAATGGGTCTTTTCGACATCAGGCGCCAAGGTTGCCTGCGATTTGCTCAATGTGGTCATAAGTGTAGGCCACGGTTCGGTCCAGCAATAAAGAGTAGATTTTGAGAGCCATAAAAAAAATGACGCTACCAAGCAGCAAAGGCAGCCATGAAAGTTGCCAATACCAGGCCGCAAAAGCTATCACGCCGCCTACAGCGGCAAGCGGAAAGATAACAAGCAGTGAAGCAATCCCCGCAGCGGTGGAAGCCATCTTGGAATTCATCTGCGTAAGCTCAATGCGCTTGGGCCAATACACTGAGATAAGATTTCCCGCCCCAAGTTGAAGCATGAGCATCGCGAGAAAACCCACCGTCACTGTTGCCACATTCAAAAGACCAACATGCGCCACGATAATCACAATTACGGTGGCTACTAAATAGAAGAGGCCAAGAATGCCTCCGTGAGTGATGTTTTTGGCCAGCAAAACTTTACGCAACGGCAGCGGAGCCAGCAGCCAGCGTCCAAACGCTTCTTTATCCATGCCAAAGGTGTTGTAGGCCAGGTTAGGTAGAGAGAGCAGCAGAAATCCGGCGAGGCCGGTAAGAAGTCCGGCGGGTTTTGCTGCGAAGGGAAATTTACGGCCCGGGCCGTTGAAAATGAGTAAAAGAAAAATGATTGGCGGATAAATCAACTGCAGAACCAGACGAGAGTTCTGCCGCAGATAACGCATCTCTTTTTCCACGATTGCGGAAGTAACTTCATCCACTCCGGGAAGCTGCCAGCCTGGGCGCACCGTCAACTCGCGGTGGACTGTATAAGCTTCGCTATAGATTTCGCCCTGGAAGACAGCGTGCAACTGGCGAAACAGCAGCAGAAAGACAATTGCTCCGAAGAGTAGCAGGCCCACAAGGGCGCGAAATGCGGCTGTATCTTCCGAGAGAAAGATGCGAGCAGTAAATCCGGAAGGAAGAAAGGCGCGCACCCAGGCAAGATTTTCAATCAGTGAGGGCGATAGCCTGAATGCATGATTATGTACCCAGGCACGGGCGGAGAACTGCAATAGCTGGGGAAGCAGAAGCAGTATGAGAGTTACCAGGACCATGCGCTCGCGGCCTTTACGGGTACTTTGAAAGCGCTCAAATAAGCCAACAAGAACCCGGTTGCAAAGCAAGTTGAAGAGCGCAAATAGCAGCAAGGCCAGCGCTGCCATAATCGCCAGTTCGGGCCGCACGATAATTACCGCCAGCCACATGCCGAATAGCCAGCACAGGCAGGCTATGGCGGCGGGATCTGAAAGTCCGTACGCAAGGTTAAGCAGAAAATAAAGACGGAAGGAAATGGGATAGCGCGCTACTTCGCGGAAATTCAGCCCTGGTGAGTACCCTTCAAAAAGAACTGGAGCAAGCTGCCAGATCAGAAACAGGACCAGCAGCAATAAATCGATGAAGTCGGTACGGTCAGCCTGAAGCAGGGCATACGTTCCGCCAAAGAACGCAGCAGTGATCAACAAGGTGAATCCAGCGCCGAAAATGTACCAGAAAATTTGCAGTCCCAGTTCGGCGCGGCGGCTGGGGCGGCGCAGTGCGTTGGTAAAGAGCCGCCATCGCAACAGCAGCAGCAAAATAAAATGGTTGTTGGAATCCGCTAGAGCCATGAGAGCACGTCCGCATCCTGCTTGGCTCCGCCCACAACTTGAAGAAATATTTCTTCCAGCGTAAGCGGTGAATGGTCGTGCCCCGCAATCTGCACTCCGTTGCGCAACTCTTCCAGCGATCCGGAGGCCACGAGCCGCCCATTTTGAATAATGCCGATATGCGTGCAGAGACGCTCCACCACTTCAAGAACGTGTGAAGTGAGAAAAACAGTGCCGCCATGAGAGATGAATCGCTGCAAAAGGCGCTTGAGCGTGGTGGCCGCAACGGCATCCACGCCTTCAAAAGGCTCGTCGAGGAAAAGTATCTCCGGACCATGGATGACGGCAGCGGCAAGAGCAGTCTTCTTTTTCATGCCGTGCGAATAGTCAGCCACCAGCTTGTCGGCTGAGTCATTCAGGTCCATGAATGTGAGCAATTCGGCGCTTCGTTCCGCGGCTTTAACTCGATCCAGACCGTACATTCGTCCAACAAAATTCAGAAGCTGCGCCCCGGTGAGTCGCTCAAACAAGGCCAACCCTTCCGGCACCACGCCAATGCGGCGCTTGATCTCAACGCTATCGCGCTCAAGGTTGCGGCCAAGGATCTGAACTTCGCCGCTGGTGGGCCGCAACAGGCCTGTCAGCATCTTGATGGTTGTGGATTTGCCCGCGCCATTCGGCCCCAGAAAGCCATAGAACTGCTGTTTCTCCACGGTCAGATCGAGGTTCTCCACAGCCACCAGAGGGCCGAACGTCCGGCGCAGTGCTCTGGTTTGCAATACGTTTTCAGCCACGGTACTTTCCGATCTTTTTCAAAAGTCAGGACTCAAGAATCAGGAGTTAATACCAGCAGTTTACAGCAACGTGAGAAATGGCATTGGTGGCGAATCGGCTGCTTGCGATTACAGGCGACACAGCGCGATAAATTTACGTCTAAACACGTAGCAGACACTGTAACCAAGAATTTAAACCAGGAATGATTTCAAAATGCGCCAATCCGCAATGCTCCAAAACTCTGATGCGCCTGGATGGGGGCAGATTTTTTGGTTTTCCCCAACCCAACAAAGCGATCGAAAACTTCTGGCTTTGCGGTAATTGTTCAAAATACTTTACGTTGCGGCAAATCGAAGGGCGAGTGGAAGTATTGCAGCGCGAGCGGAAGACTGCTTGAGCTTTTGCCGCTAAAGATTCCATGACAGCAAGGGCAGTTGTTAATGCAGGACTGAGACGGTACTTTTGCGCGCCGTGTATTCCGCACGGAAAACAGCCGGCGTTATGCCGATGAGCTGGCGGAAAATCCTGGTGAAATGGCTCTGATCGTAAAAGCCCAAGTCCAGGGCCATGGCGCCGAGCGGAAGATCAGAGTTGGCCAGCTTGTCCGTGGCAGCGTGCATACGTATGCGGTTCAGATACTCACCCAATGTCTCACTAAATTCGTGGCGGAAGATCTGTCCCAGATAAACCGGATGCACATCCGCGGCGTGTGCTACCTGCGCCAGCGTCAGATTTTTGCTGAAATAAGCATGCATGTACTCACACGCACGCTGCAGTGAGCGCAAAGAGCGAGGCAATCGTGCTGAAGATTGCACGATCGAAAAAGCCAAAGCCGCCGCGCGGGATTCAATATCCAAATGATTTGTCTCAAGCGCTGTAATCCGGCGATAGAGGTCCATTAAGTCCCAGGCTGGCCGCGTGCCAGAGAGATCAATAATGGGCCGCAGGTTGATTCCTCCAAGATCGATTCCGTCAAACAGCTCAGGCCTGAACTCCAGCGTGAGCAGTGTTACGCCGGTACGACCGATCACGTCATGGTGCTCCATACCTGGAGGATGATACACACAGGAAAATGGTTCATAGCCAAATTGCGTTAGGCCGGCGGTTTCTCGGTAGTCTCCGCGCAACATAAGAGAAACAAACCCTGCCAGATGCGCATGAGAGGGCAGAGCGCGGGGCTGATGATGCACCAGACGATTCACAACAATGGAATCAGCCGCCCACCGTTCGGCGACGTTGCCAAAGAACTGCCCAATATTGAGTGATCGGGACAAAAAATCTGCCTCCGCTTCGTTTGACTCAGCCAGACGCAAAATTGTTAGCCCAACGATTTACCCGCTAGCCGTGCAGCGCCGAGGCGTCTCCAGGGCCATCATAATTATATTTGCCAAAGATGCCTTGTGCTTCATTACCTTTCAGCCAGTCCATGAAGGCGGCAGCGCCTTTGGCATTGGGAGCGTCTTTCAAAAGCGCAGCATAATAGATAAGCGGCTCAGGGGTATACGTCTTGTTGCCAACGGCTAGGCTCACGTCCGGGTGGTCTGTGTGAACATTTTGTCCGCTCAGATTGATCTCTTTAGGCAGCGGGACATAAGGCAGATTGAGCGGCCCCGGCTGAATTTTATATGCAGACGACGCATCCAGTTCTCCGCTTTGCAGACGCGCCATTACCGTAGGCTCTGTAAAGATTTGCTTCTCGTTAATCGTTGGCCCCAGGACTTTCTCTGCCAGGTCCGGCTGTTTGGCTGCCTTGGCCGCCAGCATCATGGTAAAGATAATATTGCGGCCCTGCGGATCAGTGACCGGATCGGTTCGCCCAAAACGCAGGTTGGGTTCCAGCAGTATCTTCCATAAATCTTCTTTGCCTTTAGCGGCGGCTTCAAAACGTGAAGCAAAACGGCTCTTGGGGCTATAGGCAATCACCATCTCGGTCTTAGCTATAGGCTGCGCGGAATCGGCTTTGCCCGCCTTCAGAATGGTGAGAGCCGGCCCCGGCGTAACCGGGATAAAAACGTCTGACCGGATATTGCCGCCGACAATCAATTGCGCCAGGGCGTTGGATCCCTGGGCGCGCCCGTGAAAATCGAGCTTTAGACTTTTCGCCGCGGAGGCTTTCACCGGTCCTTCCATCATTGAACCCATGGAGCCGGCGTAAGAGACGTCGAGTGGCGCGAGATCTTCTGCCAATAGATGCGTAGGAAATCCAGCGAAGGCAGCACCTAATGTAAGCCACCCGCCCCGTACCAGAAGCTCTCTTCTGCTTAGTCCTGTTGCGTTTTTCATGACTTTTGCTCCTTTGGTATTGACGCTTCAGCGGGGGCATGCTGTGGTGGTCATGGTCACTGGAGCGAAATACGATTTGATACGATGCTGATCGTTATTGTCAAATTGATTTATACAGCTTAACGGCAATGCCGCAGGATTGCAGCTCCATTGCCAGGTCACGGAGGCGCTTCTCATAAAAGCGCTTTTCGAATGAAGCAAAATGAGCGTGTAATCTGCTAGACTTCCTTTCAGTATGCCGGAAATGACTCAACGTCAACGTAACTGGGCGCCCTGGTATGGTCTGTTAATCGCACTGGTGGCCATACTTTCCAATGCAGGATTCTTCCTGGCGATTCCCGGGCAAAAAGCCATTCCATTTTTAAGTTGGACTCTGGCAGTCATCGCGCTGATATTTGCGCTTACTGGAGTGTTGCGTGCATTCCGGCAGCCGCAGGTCTATGGCGGCAAGGTTTCTGGTCCGATTCTTGGTGTGATATCGCTATTGATCGTTACCTTGGTTGTGTTAGGGTCCATTCAATCGCGTAAGCTGCCCGCCTCTGCCGAAGCGCCGCATCCCGGACAGAAAGCCCCGGACTTTACACTGGCCGATACTAATGGCACCAAAGTTTCGCTGGGACAGTTGCTGGGAGGGAGTGGCTCGTCGCCGTCGACGCCTGCGTCTGCTGTTGTAGCCGGTGCCAATAGTTCAGGCAGTACAACCGCAGCTCCTAAGGCAGTTCTGCTGATTTTTTATCGTGGATACTGGTGACCTTTCTGCAACCTCGAGTTACGAGGCGTTGAGAAAAGCCTGAAACAGTTTGCAGAAGCCGGCGTGCAGCCAGTGGCCATCAGCGTGGACTCACCCGAGGTTTCGCGCAACCTGGCGGCCAAAGCCGGATACACGTTTCCTATCCTTTCTGATCCCAATACTGAGGCAATTCGCAGCTATCATTTGCTGCACAAAGGCGGCGGCCCTGAGGGCAGTGACATTGCGCGGCCTGCGGAATTTTTGGTGGATTCCTCCGGAGTGGTGCGATGGGTGAATTTCACTGAAGATATTCGGATACGCGCCCGCGCGGACGAGATGCTGGCTGCGGCCAGAGAGCTGAAGTAGCTTTTGGAATTACAGCTCCATGCTCACACCATTGGCTTGCGGACGGAGGAAGCGGCCAGTAATCTCTTTAGGTTTCTTAGCCTGCAACGCCTTCTCTCTGATACCCTACGTACGCCATGAGTCTTCAAAAAAGCTTGATCTTTATCGTTGTCGCGGTTGTTTCTGTTTTCGCCCAAACCCCCAAACCAGTGGCTGAGCGTCTAGCTGCCCAGAACGCGCTTTTTGATGAGCAATATGAGTCCGAACTCCGCAACGCGCCTGAACGTGCCACCGCCTATGGCGACTACCGCTATAATGATCGGCTCTCTGATCATTCGCTGAGCAGCATTGCCGCGCGCCATAAGACTGATGCAGAGTATTTGCAGCGGCTGCAAGCCATCCCGACCACGGGATTCTCTGATCAGGACCAGCTCTCCCATGATCTGATGGCTCGTGTGCTTGAGCAGCGTATCGCCGATTACGATCTGAAAGAATACGAGATGCCGGTCAATCAAATGAATGGCATCCATACGGGTCTTGCGGACCTGCCGCTTTCGGTCCCCTTTGATTCCGTCAAGCACTATGAGGATTACATCGCGCGTCTGCACCAGATTCCGCGTGTTCTGAGCCAGACCACCGAATCCATGCGCGCCGGCATGAAAGATAAGCTCATGCCCGTGAAATTTCTCCTTGAGAAAATTCCGGTCCAGTGCCAGGGCATTATTGACGCGGACCCTTTCCTGCTGCCGACGAAGAAGTATCCCGCCAGTATCTCCGCGGAAGACCAGAAGCGCCTGACGCAGCAGATTACTGATGCGATTAACACTGACGTGATTCCGGCCTATAAAGCATTCGCGGCTTTTGTGAGCAAGGAGTATGCCCCCCAAGGCCGCACGGCTTTGGCCGTAACCTCACTGCCGGACGGTGAGAAGCGCTACCAGAATGATATTTACGGCCGCACCACCACACGTATGACAGCGGACGAGATTCACCAACTCGGCCTTAAAGAGATCGAACGCATTCAGGCGGAGATGACGGTGATTGCCAAGAAAGAAGGCTTCCCCGATCTGGCTGCCTTTCGGGCTTCGCTCAAAACCAATACCAAGTACGTTCCAAAATCCGCAGAGCAGATTCTTGACGATTTCCGCCACTACATTGCCGAGATGGAGCCCAAGCTTCCCGGTCTTTTCACACTGCTGCCCAAATCGCCCGTTACGGTTGAAGCCATACCTGCGTTCCAGTCTGCCTCTGCAACCCATTACGTTACTGGCACTCCGGATGGCAAACGTCCCGGCCGCGTCGTGGTAGCAACCTCCAACTTTGCAGAGCGTTCGCTGATTGATGACGAAGCCATCGCTTACCACGAAGGCGTCCCCGGACACCACATGCAGCTATCCGTCCAGCAACAGCTCACTGGACTGCCTAAGTTCCGCCTGCATGGTCTCGGTTTTAATGCGTATACCGAAGGCTGGGCTCTCTACGCGGAACAACTTGGCAAAGAAGTCGGTTTCTATCAAGATCCCGTTTCTGATTATGGCCGTCTCTCTTCTGAACTTTTTCGCGCCGTGCGTTTGGTCGTAGACACAGGCATTCACTCAAAAGGCTGGACGCGCGATCAGGTGGTGGATTTCTTCCGCAAGTCCGGCGCAGTGGATGAGCCGACGATCCAATCTGAAACAGACCGTTACATTGCGTGGCCGGCCCAGGCACTCAGTTACAAACTTGGCCAGCTCAAATTTCGCGAGCTGCGCGATCGTGCGCAGAAAGCGCTGGGGCCCAAATTTGATATCCGGACCTTCCATGATGAGATGTTGAATGGTGGGACTCTTCCGCTCGATATGCTGGATGCCCGTACCGACAAATGGATCGCAGAGCAGAAAGCAAAGTAGTACAAAACAAGTAAGAACTTACGTATGCGCCTTCGAGCAGGTGATTGGTAGCACTTCAAAGCAGATTGATTTCACCTCTCGAAGGCCGCGTACCGAATTGCAGAGAAATACGGCATCAGCGGCCTTCAAATCTTCCACGGTCAGGACTTTTTCTTCGGCTGTTGCATCAGTTTCCAGCAAATAGCGGCGAAAGACTCCCGGCAAAACTCCGCAGCTGAGCGGCGGAGTGAATAGCTTGCCGCCTTTTCTTATAAAGATATTGCTGATTCCACCTTCCGTGATTTCGCTTTTCTCATTCTGAAAGATCGCTTCGTCGAATCCAGCGGCGCGCGCCTCCGCGTATCCGCGGTCATAGATTTCTCGTTGTGTGGTTTTGTGCCTCATGAATACATCGGTGGAAGAGGTGCGTTCCGGAGAAAGCCAGATTGAACCGGTATAAAGCTCGTCATGAAGTTCCGAGCCAGCCAGAGTGAAGTTGCCGTCAGACTCTAACAGCAGGCGGACTCGATACGATACACCAGCAGTAAATGAATCCGAAAGTTCCTGCAATCGCGAAAGAACTGCCGTGCGATCAAAGGCAAACTTGAAATAGGAAGCTGATGATTCCATGCGTTCCAAATGCATGGAAAGCAAAAAAAACTCTTTTTTCCATAGCATGGTTTCAATCAGTTGAAATTCATGCCGGGATCTAGTGAGAAAAGCCGCTTTGAGCAGGCATTCACGATACTCGTCGGCAGGATCAGAATCCGCGACGATTCCGCCCCCAACTCCCATCTGGGCCCTCCCATCTCGCATGACCAGAGTCCTTATTGCCACGTTAAAAACTGACGCGCCGCCGGGCGAGATAAATCCGATTGCTCCTGTATAAACGCCGCGTGGCTCGCGCTCCAGCTCGCGGATAATTCCCATGGTCTTAATTTTAGGAGCGCCGGTGACCGACCCGCTGGGAAATAAACTCTGGAAAATATTGTAATAACTGATTTTTGGGTGAAGAACTCCTGATACCGTGGAGGTCATCTGCAGAAGAGTTTCATACTTCTCAATGGAAAAGAGTCCGTCCACTTGAATGCTTCCAGTGTTGCAGATGCGTCCAAGATCGTTGCGCAGCAAATCCACAATCATCACATGCTCGCTACGGTTCTTTTCGTCATGCCGGAGCCGCAAAGCCGCTTGAGCGTCTTCATGCACATCCAGTCCGCGCGACATGGTCCCTTTCATTGGACGGGTTACGATCCTGCTACCCTCAATACGAAAGAAAAGTTCCGGAGAGAAAGAAAGAATGTGGTGGCCCACCACATTCATAAAAGCGCTGTAGGTCACAGGCTGCTGTTTTGCCAACGCTGCAAAAGTATCTGCCGGTGAAGCTGGTGGTGAAAAAGAAACTCTGTCGGTAAAGTTGACCTGATAGGTCTCTCCGGCTGCGATCCGCCCTTTGATCTCCAGAATCCGATTGCAGTATTCGGCTTTGCCAATTTCAAGAGCTAAATCCTGCGCAACAGGCCTCGCCGTCTCTTCTGATTTTTGCGATAAAGGTACAGGGGCTGGGCCAAGGAAGCAGCCCCGCGCATGGTCAAAAATGGCCGGCGATGAATAAATTCCGAACCATGCGAGCGGCTGCCCGGACGCAACCGGCAAGACACCGCTAAATCTCTCAAAGTGATATCCAGCTTCATACGACAAATAGCCAGCCACATAGAGGTTCTTTGCCGTGGCCGCTTCGATTTCGGCAAACAGATCAGGAATTTCATCGAGACGACTTGCGGCAATGATGCGCGAAGGATTTAAAAAGAGATAACTGTATCGGTTGGCTGGATCAAAGCGCGCGGTCTCAAGGAGTACAGCCCCAGGGGACTCCGCGACATTCGCATAGATGTATTCCGGCAGACGGGCCCAACGAGGTGAGCTGTCTCCTGTGCCATGGCCACTCATATTGCTTGTTTCATTTCGCGCTGTGCTTCATTGTAGCGCTTTGGTTTCCTGCTGGTCGCGGCTACTACTACGCGTCGGATCAAGGGACGGAACAGCGTAGGGAAAAGCGATTTTCTATTGATGCAAAGTGGCATCCGAAAAAAACGGCAAGAGAGCGGAACTCCATTGCCGTCTTGATTCAGACACAGATCACCAAACCAAAGATCTAGCAAGAACAGATCAATGCGTGACTGTGTTCCAGTTGTTTACCGGCAGCCGCAAGAACGACTCTGAAAGTCCAGCACTCAAAAAGAGTCCGTTGTTTAATGTATTGCTCTGCTGCCGTTGCAGAGGGACCAAAAAATTTTATTGAATAAAAAGGTTCGGCCGCCAAGATTTTTCTAATCCGGTCCAACGAGCAGGATGGAAGGAGTTTTGCTTCGGTCAAATAAGCGGAGATAGAAATATCCAATGCCAGCCAGTCCCAACATAAGCCCGGGATTCTCACCGCCGTTCAGCACGCCGCAAGGCCACGCGTTGTGAGCAAGACGATATTTCTGCATTGCCTCATCGGCAACGCTAAACACCACGTTCAGGCTGGTGGAATCTTCAAGTGCGTCGCCGGCGGCCAGCAATAGTTCTGCATTCCCCATATTGCCATGGCACAAGCTGCAATTCCCCTGCGGGCTCTGCATGGCTGCGCTCAGGCTGCGCGTCGTGGTTCGCAAAGCAATGCCGGCTTCAGTGTGGCATTGATCATCATGCAAGAGTTGGCCGCTACGGATTCTGGCCAGGCCGATCCCCGGAGCTCCATGGCACCAGGCCATGCCGCACACTTGTGTACCCGGTTGGCCTTCAGAGCGAAAATCCGGCCAGTTTTCCCGGGCTGCGTCATACCAATGCCTCTCATAGCGGATGGCTGCCATCGCTGCGTCCATGAATCGCTGTTCTTTGGATATGGAATGCAATTCCAGCAACGCCCAGGCTATGCCTGCAGTGCCATGAGAGAACCCCGTCAGGTCCTTCTGTGCGACTCCCGGAATCGTCGTCCACGACCAGTTTTCAGGGTTGCGATTCGCGCCTTGCAGCAACATGTCACCGTGCTGCACTGCTAGACTGAGTAGAAAGTCATGGCCAAATTTTTGGTGCAGCCGCAATAGAACAGGAATAATGCCGGCACTCCCGGAGATGATGTCCCACGTCTGCATGGTGATATTTTGCCGTGGAAGCTTCTCCAGCGTCTGCATGCTCTTTTGTTCCAGGTCTTCGCGTCCGATCAGTGGTGCTACTTCCGCCAGCGCATAAGCGATCCCAGCCAGACCTGAATAGAAGCCGAAGTTCTGGGCCGGGTCCCATTCCTGCATCTTTAGCAAAGTAGCTTCAATGGCTGCTGCCGCTGTTTTCTTGAAAAGCTTCTCCTGCGTAACGGAATACAGCCGGGCCAAAAAGAGTGCAATGCCGCTGGTGCCGCCATACAAATCCGGTCCGAATGAGCGGTGGACAACCTGCCAGCGTGATTCGGCAAATTCCATGGCGTCACCCAGCCAGTTGCAGCGATTCCCCGACCACAAGGCATCGCGGCACAAGCGTGCTCCTATAAAGTCTGCCGTATCCAGAAATCTAGCTTCGTTCATCTTGTCTCCGCTTGCGCTGGCCAAAGGCTGTAGTGGTCTGTTGATCCCGGATTCAGATAAAGCCGAGCAGGATCGAGTCCGTGGCCATGAAAATGCTTTTGTATTTCGTGCAGATAAGTTTGCCGCGGCACGCCGCTGGAATGCGCGGTCCAGATTGCTTCAGCAATATGGCGGCAACGATTCATGCCAAAGCTCTCTCCTGTCCCCGGATCTTCCGCAAGGCCCACGCCTTTTTCCACGGGCAACGCAAACAAAGGGACATCGTCACGTAGCGCGGACGCGCATTCCTCCACCCATGTGCTGATCAGTTGCCGCACAATTGCATGATACGTTTTGTGGATATAAAGAACGGCGGAGTCCCGGCGGTCATATCCCTGGAGATAGATGGAGCACTTAAATTGAAACGGAACCTGAAAGCGATTGAGATCGCGTGTAATGCGCTGCATCAATGGCTGTGCTCCACTGCTTTCAAGGTTCCAGTAGAAGCGCACCACGTCCAGATGGTTGGACGGCATTACGGTTTCACCAAAAGAAAAATACAAGCCTGGCTGGACAGTGGTGGATTCACGGGCCACATAGATGCTGAGCGAGTCGCCTTTTTTTATCTGCGAGCCCGGTGCGCTGAAGTTCATATATTCACCCGGCCACAACGTGCGGATCAAACCGCCTTTCTCCGCCCAGATTTGGCCATTGTTCTCAACGCGGCGGACCTGCCAGCCGGCGTCCCAACGGGCAACGCTGGTATTGGCTTGCGCGAGCTGCGCGACAAAACTGGGATCTGCACTGAAGTGCGCGGTCGCAGGCAGAGGGTAAGTTTGCGGTGAGAAGCGGCGGCAATAGCCTTGTTGATAGAGCGTGTTCTGTAACTGTGTTACGAGAGGAGAGGTTTGTGTCAGGCCAGATGCAGGGCTAGTTGCGCTTTCACCAATCGGGATGGTCTGGCCGCCAAACTTCAACGCCGAGGGCGAAGCAATCTCAATGGCCGCAACGATCTGGCTAAGTTCTTCCGCGTAATTGATTTTCTCTTTCTTCATACAGTAGCTTTATGGCTCGTGGATTCCGAAGAGCTCGGTGGCAGCTTCCTCCAGATTCAATAAAATATTCATGCTCACCTGCAAAAGATAAAGGGCGTTGGCATTCATTTGCGTGGCAAAAGAGAGCGCTTCATAAGCGGTCTGAATCATGCGGGCAGCGCCATAGCCAATGCTGCGGTGCAGTGCTTCTTTGCAACTTGCCTGGGGTACGTTGGCGACTTGTTTATAACGTTTCCAAAAAGCGTTGAGAGGCGATTGAAAAGCCTCTAACTGGTAGGGAGCTTTAGCAATCAACTCTTCAGCGGTAGCGCCAGGCCATGTGGGCATGGAAAGGATCCAATAGGAAATGTATGCCTGCAGGATTGCGCCAACATCCCACAGCGCGTCACCCAGGTCAGCCAGTTCCCAGTCAATCACTTTAAGCACAAGCTTGCTGTTCGTGCCGTTGGCAGGCTGAATCAGGCAGTTATCCCATTTGATGTCGCCATGAATCAGGCTGCTGAAGTTCCACTGTCCCCGCAACTTATCCAACGCGGTGGCAAACTCATCGTATTTTTTTACGATTCCCAGCAACTGCGAGTTTGCCGCGCTGAGCGATTGAAACCAGCTGGGCTGCTGCTGATGAATGGACAACACCCACGGCACCATGCGAGGGAACACTGATGCCTGTGGCAGGTGTTCTAGTTTGTCCTTGGTTTCACGATGATAAGAGCCGAGTACATCGGCCAGCAGAGCGGCGATTTCCACGGGGAATTTTCCGAGCCGTGCGTGGTATTCAGCCAGGTTTTCAAACCCTGAGAGCAAATCCAACACCAGCACATGGCGCTGCGGATCGTAAGAGCGGAAGTCCGGCAGCATTTCTTTCAGAGTGGAAAGTTCAGGGACGGTCTTGGCCAGCGTATAGCACCACGCTTCACGCTGAACGGTGGCGATGGCGTGCGGGTCCCAGTCCTGCACTTGTTTTACAAATAGTCCGGGCTGGTGCTTGGTCGTGATTTTGAAATTGCGGTTGCGGCGCGGCGCTTCCAGCACCATTAAATCGCCATCCACTACGGCATCGGGTGTAAGAAGTCCGCGCTGCAGCAGATAGTGGACCACGCCGTCAGAGTTCAAGAGCATTTTCGTTCAGCCTTGATTGGAAGAGAAAACATTGTAAGTGTTCATGCAAGGGCCCGGCAAATTGCGCTGGGCCCTGCATGGTTAGAGTTGAGAGCTAGTTACTGGTTAATTCCTCCTCCGCCAGGGTTTCCACCACAAGCAATCGATGGGCAAGCCCCAGCAGAAGGACATACCGGAACCGACTGGCAGTGAAGAGTTGGGCATAACGGCGTAAGCGGATGACAAACGACAGGATTTGTCGGATGGCAAACCAGCTGGTTAGGTGTGAGACATGGCACATGCACAGACTGGCACAATGGCGTTGGTGGCGGTGGGCATCCATGCAATGGTGTTGGACAATGCGTGACTTGCGTTGGAGGCGGACAGCCGTGCAAAGGAGTAAGCGGCGGGCACCCATGTAATGGCGTTAGTGGCGGACACCCATGCAAAGGAGTAGGCAGCGGGCATCCATGCAAGGGCGTTGGACACTGGGTGACTTGCGTTGGAGGCGGGCAGCCATGAAGTGGTGTGGGACATTGAGTGATCTGCGTCGGTATCGGGCAGCCAGGTAGAGGCGTGTGCGGGCAGGGCACAAGGGCACTGGGACACGCTGGAATAGTGATTCCGTGGGCGGCAAACTGCTGGATTCCAGGATCAACAACGCCACCACCAGGAAAACCGCATTGAATGGATGGGCAGCCGCCAACACTGGGGCAAGCCGGCGCTGTGGCTAGAGGACAACCAGGAGTCAAGTGCGGAAAGCACAACGCAGGGATCGTATGCGGCGGACAAAACGCCGGCGGTGTGGGGCATCCATGGAGTATTGTCGGGCACTGTGTGAAATGCGTGGGTGGAGGGCACCCATGGCACTGCGTGAATTGAATTGTCGGTATGCATCCACGTTCTGGCGTCGTGGGGAAACAAAGTGGCGTGAAGCATAGTGGCTGTGGCGAGGGGCATGCACAAACGCTCGCGCCAGTTACCACGCAAGGAATGATGCTGTTGCCAGCTCCACCTTGTGGTCCACCCACCTGACCGCCCCCGCCAATTGCAGCCGCTGCAGCTGCTGCGGCAATCGGGCCTTCGAAGAACTTTGCCTTCGTTCGTGACGGCCCGACTTTTCCGTGAATCAGTTCGGCATCACTCTTGATCCAAATGTGCGATCCCCCGAGTGAAGAGACTTCTTTGGGAATCTCCTGCGTGTGCAGGACTGCGTCATTTGGAACTTCCAGATAGTTTTTCAGTTCCGGATCAAAGTAGATCCGGGTATGTCCTTCTTCGGACGATTTCCCTAGGTAGCCTGTCAGCAGGGTAGTGTCAGGCGGTTGTTTGGGGTCCTTGACGACCTTTGAGACAAAGTCATCTAGCGAAATATTCGCTTTGTTCTCAGCCATAGCTTTCCTTTCTTACCAATCATTTCGCATGACGAACGGGCCCGATTACAGAAGCGCTTCCCGGGAAACCTACAAATCCTGCGGAAGATGCATGTTTTTCGCGTGAGGGCCGGACTTGGACTGTGTAGCCGACGAGTGCAAAAACCCAAGCAGCAAGACTCAGAACCTAAATCCCGGAAGTGCCCACTGTTGTAGTGCACGCGAGATTGCGAGCGTTTCCAAAAAACAAAGGAAATTAATGTGCGGACCCAAAAAAATGGTTGGGCGCTACTCAGATGTATTGTTTGGGTGGTTGCGGCAAAGGCCAGCCTTGCAGAAGCGCCCCCACTCGTTTTGGCAAGGGGGGCGCTTTTATTTCATCGCTGTGATGGGTTAGGCGAAATGAGTTAATGCTTGTAGCTGGAATTGATAAATTCATCCACATCTTTGTGCAACTTGTGGTGCTGTTTTTCGTCCACATACATCATGTGCCCGCCTTCGTAATAGGCAAAGCTTACGTTCTTCCGCAAAGAGGGTTCCAGATGCATGTGTGAAATAGTTTGCTCAATCCCATTGAATGGTGTGGCGACATCGTAATATCCGGCAACCACCAGCACTTTCAGGTAGGTCTGTTGCGTCATGGCGGCGCGCAGGACTTCCGCCACTTCCGTGTTTCCGGTCTGGTCCCACGGGCGTACATTGGCGCTTACCGTATAAAACATATCGCTTTCCCACTTCAAATCGCGGCGAAGGTAGTCATGGAAGGTGGCCACATACGCGCCTTCATAGGAAGCTTCGCTGGGATCGTAATTTGGGCGTTCCCCGGCTGCATCCACTTCCATGCCGGTAAAGCGCGAGTCAAGACGGCCGGTTGTAAGTCGCTTATCACGCTGCAATTCACGGAACCATCGGAAGGGACTTACCCGCAGATTGGAATGGTCAACATATTTCTGAGAGAGCGCCGTGAAATGTGCAATATCATCCACAATCTTCTTATATTCTTCCGGTGAAAGAGCATCGCCTTTTTCCAGAGCCGCGGCATATTCACCATGCGCAAATTCACGTGCCTTCTGTGCTACCTGCTCAATGGTCAGATTTTGCAGATCGGGTTGAAGCATGTGGTGATACCACGCCGTGGTGGTATACGTCGGCAGAAAGAACTCTGAACGATCGTCTGCGCCCCAATTGGAGAAAGCCACGGTGGAGAGAAGAACAATGCCATTCAGATAAATTTGATGACGCTCCTGCAACACGCCAGACAGTTCAGCCGAGCGAGTGGTGCCGTAACTCTCGCCAATCAAAAATTTGGGTGAAAGCCAGCGTTCGTTGCGATTGATGTATTGATAAATAAAGTCGGCAAACCAGTTTGCGTCCTGCACAATGCCGTGAAACTGTGCTGGATTCTCTCCGGGAGCAGGCCGGCTGTAGCCTGTGGAGATGGCATCGATGAAAATGAGATCAGTCGCGTCAAGGAATGAATCTTCATTGTCGACTATCGAATAAGGCGCCGGCATGCCGTGGCCGTCTGCTGTGAGCGTCACGCGTTTCGGTCCCATACCCATATGGGTGAAAAGTGAAGCTGAGCCAGGTCCGCCGTTATAGACAAAAGAAAGCGGACGCCGGGAAGCATCCTGGCCATCCTTTGTGTATGCGACGTAGAACATGGTTGCTTTGGGCGATCCGTCATCAGCGTGAATCACGTACGTGGCGGCAGTTGCAGTGTAATTAATTAGCTGGCCACCGATTCTAGCGCTGTGATGCGTAACGGAAGTTTTTTCCTCCGGTGGGGCAGTTTTATGTGGGCTGCCTTCGCCTTGCGGTTGCTCTGCGGTACGAGTGCGCTCTCTAGGCTGTTGCGATTGTTGAGCTTCAGGTACGGTCATCTGCGTTGATGACGATGGCCGCTCTGCACGGTTAGGTTGTTGCGCAGCGGGCTGCTGTGGGTTCGCCTGTTGCGTGTTGGCCGGCGGGTTGCCTTGCGCGATTGCAACTGTGGCCGCCAAAACGGCGGCTGCGATGACGAAAGCGCTCCTCTTTCCCATAATGTCTGCTTCTCCTTAATATTGCTGTGACCTATTCTGCTGAAAGGTTAGTTCCTATAAAAATGCGAGAGAAATCATTTTCCGCGCAAAAGACGGATATGTTTTTTGTCTCAATTACTTTTTCGGACCCGAAGGCGAAGCGCCGGGCGCTGCTGCTCCACTGGTTCCCGGTGCAGGCTGCGCCGGAGTAGTTGCGGCTGGTGCAGCAGCGGGCTGTGTTCCGGCTGGTGCTGGCTTCGGCGGCATGTCAGCGGTGGAAAAGCGCGGCAGCATATCGTCACGCATGGCCAGTTGATAAACTGACGCAGCAACAACGATTGCGTCCTTCTTTACGTCATCTTCGATGATGCGCTCATAGGTGTCGATGTTCGTATGCCATGTGTCAGTGAAATATTCAATCGGGTCTTGTCCAAGACCGATGCCGGGCAGACCAGCCTGCGAAAATGAGGTTGAATCGGTGCCGCCAGCGCGGCGGTTCTTATTGGAGATTGCTCCGGCAACGCCGAGATCAGCGAACGGTTGAAGGATCTCGCGTAAAATGTCTGCGTCCTGTGGCGGACCAAAAATGCTTGCGCCACGGATGCGGCCAGTGCCTGAATCGACGTTGAAGTAGCCGTCAAATTTGGCGAATTCAGGCTTGGGCTCTTCAGCGCTGCCGAAATGCTGCTTTACATAGGCTTGAGAGCCCAGCAGCCCTTCTTCTTCACCGCTCCACAGCGCCACGCGAATGGTGCGACGCGGTTTCACGCCCAGCGTCTTCAAAATGCGTGCGGCCTCCATCATAATGGCGCAGCCAATAGCATTGTCCGTGGCGCCGGTGGCAGAATGCCACGAATCAAGGTGGCCGCCCAGCATCACTACTTCATCTTTCTTGTCTGAGCCTGGAATTTCCGCAACCGTATTGTAAGAAGTTTTGCCCTCAGGATAAGTTTTGTTCTGAATGTTGAACTCCAGTTCAACTTTACTGCCATCGGCCAGGATGCGTGCGATGCGCCCATAATCCTCATTACGAAGAACAACTGTGGGCACAACTTTTGCAATGTCATACGTGCGGTTCTGGAAAGCGCGTATGCGGCCGTTCCCCATCCGTGCGTCATTGGCCCGCATCTTCGCGCCGTTTGCCAAAAGAAGTTCATCAATCTGCTGGTTGATTTGCAGGCCGGTAAGTGTGCCCGGAGGATCTTCCTGCCTTTGGCCGTTGCGCGGCCCAAACTGTCCAGCATTGGGATTTTTGGGATCAAAACGCTCCGCAGCAGCTTTATCGTCCATTCGGCGCGCGGGGACATCGATCACCACCGGCACGACTTCTGCCTTGCCCACCATTACAATCTTGCCTTTGACCTGGCCCTTGATCGAGTCAAGATACTTCGTCAAATCTTCCTGCTTCGGTTTTTCCGGCGGGACCATCTGGAAGACCGGCGCAGTCACGGTACCCTTGGTGCTTGGCGTCCATGCCAGAACTTTGAAGGTGAGCTGGTCTTTAATAGGAGCAACAATGTAACCGCTCGCCCGCTCGTTCATCCAACCCGGATGGCCGAAATCCCAAGGCTCTAGATGCGCATTTTCAAAACCCCACTCAGTCATCTGCTTTAGCGCCCAATCAGCCGCAGCTTTGTGATTGGGTGAGCCGGTAAGGCGCGGGCCATAGACATCTGCCAGAAAATGCATGGTGTGCATGATCTGTGAGTGTTCGTTCTCTTCCGCACGTATCTTTTTATTTATGTCTGAATCAAGAGCGGATTGGGCCTGGGCCTGCGCAGCCATGAGCGCAAAGCATGTAACGAGAGCAAAAAGACGAGTGGGCATCGGCATCAAAAAAAATCTCCTGTGGTACTTCTACGGTGGATAACAATAATGGCAGATTGGAGCAAAGGCAAGATTCGAGCGCGAAGCATGCGCGTTTATGCCTGCTGCACCCTATTGGTTAGGTATGTACCATTCAGGACTACTCTTCCACAAAATCCTCATCATCAAAAATATAAGGCGCGGTATATAAGACCTGGAAACGGACCTTTTCATGACATTGGTCGCAAGCAGGTAACACGTCGCCGCGGTGCATTACAGCTTCATGCGATGGCCGATGTTCCTGATGGTGGACAACCTTGTAGATTCCGCTTTCTGGCACTGTTTGGCCAGCCAGAAAAACTATTTTGCCAGATTTACGTCCAGGGGAGTGCCGGCGTCCGCTGCCTCGAGAAACAAAATCTGCCTGAGGTTGCAGCCATCGGAGCAACTCTTGCTGAGGGTTCATAGCAAGCCATACTAAATTGGCATTTGGATGTCGGCAACATTGAAAATGCACCACATGAGCCAGGACATATAATAGTTGAGGATATATTCAAGACGCGAGCCAAGCGCAACGTAGACCGTTTTTTGGTAAAATCGCGGATCCATCAGCATGCCGGATAAAAAGCCTGCCTTTCAAACCGGAGAGCCAATTCCCGAAAGTGGAATTTACCGCGTTATTCATAAGACGCATAGAGTTCCCCATGAAGTAACGCTCTTCAGCGGACAGAATTTCCCTCGTTGCTCAAAGTGCAAAGATGCGGTGCAGTTCCAGCTTATTCAAGCAGCTACGGAATTGCTCCATGAGCATGGCTTTCGGGTATATCTCCATGAATTACCCGCGGATGACTGCGAGCGTTCTTCAAGGTCAGAGTGCCGCAAAAATAAGCCTGTTATGTAATTGACTTCCTTTGGCGCGCAAGGCCACGCAAAGACCAGCGGAGTGAGGCGCCTCAATAGTGTTTCGCGCCGCGGGGGCTATTATTACTGGGAATTATCGCGCGCGTGAATGCCTTTGCCATCACCATCAAGAACCAGCCCAGCTGGTTCATCTTTAATAATGGAGACGAAGCCTTCCTGCTGACCGCCAAGAATTCGGCGTTTCCGAAAATCTCTGATGGATTACGCGTGGCTGCCATGGCCCAATTATTCGGGATGAGAGCAATCATTGGAACGCGCGCAGCAACGCTATCTTCTGCTCTCTAGCTCTTCCAGGGCTGAGTGCAAAATTGGAGGTCGCCAGCTTTAACCGCGGCAGGGCAGCCCGTTTCAAAGAGTGAATCAAGCATGAAATCGCTTGAGCTTCCGTCGATCAGCCGCTTAAGGAAGAGCGCGATTCCTGCGCTCCCGGTGCCGTAGTCGCAGCTCAAGCGCGAAAGCATGTCTCCCGGAAAAGCTATTCCATGGCGCTCCACTTTGAAATGCATCAGGCCTCTGCCAGCTTTGCGCGCGCTTTCAAGGTATGGTCCATTAGGATGGAACTGATGCATATCGAGCAGAAAGTTGCCGATGCCAGCCAGTCCAATGAATTGTCCCGGAAATGAGGCATATTTGCGGTCGGCATCGATAGATATTTTCTCCAGAATGCTGGCATAGCGTTCTCCACCCAGCAGTTTGTTAAAACGCAGCAGGACAGTCCCAACTCCTGCGCTACCATATCGCCAATAAGGATACAGAGGCGAGGGGGCATCCGACGCCCGACCCCACGACAGGCCTGAATCCATGGTCTCCATCGCAAAGCTGAGATCAAATTCCAAGGCCTGTTGCCCTACCTCCAGGAATTTGTGTTCCTGGGTAGCCAGGTAAAGGTAAAGAAGAAAAAGGCCGATCCCGCTGGCACCGTGTGCCAACCCCAAAGGAGCTGCCGAGTCCGAAGCCCAATGGCATCCACGCTCATTGTGCCGTGCTTCAGTCAGCAGCTTTCTTCCTGTTTCGCGAGCGATTTCCAGATAGTACTCGTCACCGGTTTCCTGGAAAAACCGCAAATTGGTGAGTCCGAACCCGGCTTTGCCGTAAAAAATATCAGAAGAATCGTCGAGTAGCCTGCTCTTAGCAGCCAGACGGCAGAGTTTTTCCGCTTCATTGATTGCGCCAATCTCCAGCAGGCTCCAGGCAATTCCAGAAAGGCCAAGGTACAGCCCCGGGGCATAGGAATCCGATGTGATTTTGTGAGAGAGAATCCAATCGTAAGCCTGCTGTGGCACTTTGCCGGCTACTTTCTGCAGTGAATAGATCACACCCGCTGCGCCGTATGCCACGCTTAACGGATTGGTCATAAAGATTTTCGGGTCAGCGGGAAACAAACGGTCTTTGCGTGAGTAATCAGCAATTACGTTGATATGCTCCACGATTCCTTCAAGCACGGTCCTGTAATTTTCCTCCGGAGCCTCGGCTGCAGGAGTGGATTGCTCCACGGAAACCGGTGCGGTATTCAGGCTTGCGAGCAGTTCGATCGACGATGGAAGCTGCGCTTTACCCGTCTGCAGCAGAGCGAGCACCTGGTCAACAACAGTCTTGGGAATCCGCGTATCTTTCTGGATGGCAGCAATGGTTCGCTCTCCAGCTTCTGGCTCCAGATGAAACAGGCCGTTGACAGGAAATAGATAGGCCAGCAGCACCGCGCCCAATGAATAATAGTCGTCTTCAGGCGTGGCCACCGAACCCATCAGTCGTTTCTGCGAGACAAACCCAGGCGTATAAAGGGTGCAGGGCTGGTCCACTCCCATCTCATAGGCGCCTTCAAAGTCAATCAGCTTTAGTCCCGCTCCGCCTTCAACAACCATTATGTTGTTTGTGGAAAGGTCGCCAAAAACTATGTTGCGGCTGTGTAATATCGAGAGAGCTTTCACCAGATCGATAAATACTTTTCGGAAATCCCGGTACCATTCATCGTAATGATGAGTTTCAGCTCGCGTCCGCAACAGCACATTGTGCCGGGCGGAATAAGAACCCAAAGTGGTTCCTTCGATATATTCCTCCACCAGAAACCAGTGCTCCCACTCAGGAAAAAAATCAATTGGTTTGACGGCAATGCCTGTATCCGCTATCAACGAAAGCAGACGATACTCCTTATTCAGCATTGCTACCGCATCCGAGCCGTCCAGCATGGCGTTGACGTAAGGACGAGCTTCCTTAATCACAACTTTTTTGCCCGTTTGCCGGTCCAGACCAAGATAGACGCCGCCCGAGTTGGAAAAATTAAGAACGTCATCGATCTGGTAACGACCATTCTTGAGACTGCCGCCTTCCTCAGAGTTCTCCGGTGTTTCGGCCGGCAAAGGATGGCTTGCCCATGACGGTGTTACCGGGTATGCCTGCCGTTCATCCGGCACCTCATTGCCGTCCGGCCCCACCAACATGGGAGTTTTTTCCCCTTTAACGTTCAGCACTTCATAAAGCCACATTCCGCCAAAGCGATAGAACACCACGCCGCTCTCCCGGTAACGCCGGTCAGACAGTACGTAGGGGCCACGCAGTCCGGTGGTAGCTGCATCAAGCTGTTCAAGTAATTCCAGGAAACATTGATTATCAGGCGGATAGATGGTGATGAACTTTCCCGACCCTCCACGCGACCAGTTTTTTCCATTTAGAAGAAACAAAACGGACATATCGAGCGCAAATTTGAAATTTGTGTCCCCGCGCGCGAACAATACTTCCATTACCCGCCGCAGGACTTCACTGGCATTAGCTGGCGTGGCGGATACATGGATTTTCCATCCCTGCCGGGGCAGCGAATTATGCGGGTTCGCGCAATGAAACCAGATGCCATTGCGGTGTATTTCCCAATCCCGCGGAAGCATGGAAGAGACGAGAGTGTGAAAGTCCTGAAACCGTGGTGTATAGGTGGAAAAGCTTTCGTGGTAGTCCTTGTCTAGCAATCGGTACAGCGGATTCTGTCTGCTTGGCATTGCGCCCCCGGACCTTACAAAGCAATTTTTTTGCAGCTTTTACTTCCAGGACTGACTCGATAATCCGACAACATATTAAAAAGAATTCCGCCGGCAATCTTGCTCTATTTGCCGGGCGGAGATTGGTTAGGTTATTCCATTGAGAATGGTTGTCCACCTACGGGACACTGGACACTGATTCCAGAACACAGCACACTTGTGCTGCTCATGAACTGCAGGTCATCAGCCTCTGGAATAGCGGTACTTGTGAGTGTTTGTAATTTCAAAATAGAAGTCATCGCGGGTGCTCCTCTCTTAGAGAAAGAATTTACACTGCCACGTTCTTTTTATGGGCATCTGAGCAAACACTAATGCACGCTAGATGCCAAGCAAGCATCTTTGTGACAGTTCTGTTTTAATGAATGGTTCCAGGCTAACCTAATTACATGTTTTTGCTTTGCTCCTCCTTATTTATATGTGACAGGAAAATCCAGTTCCAAAATGGAACAGCGGAAGTGAATTTGTTTTGTCTTGCTCTGCCGCTATTTCGATTTCATGAGTGTCAGGCGATGAATTGCTCCTGACAATGGAATCTGTTGTCCACCGCTGAACAGCTTTCACCGCAGTTCTGAATTTCTGGTGCAATGGCCAATGAGCGCTCCAGAATTTAAGCTGCGAAAAAATGGAATGAGGTCTCCAGGGTTGTTCCCGAGGCATATCTGTAATGATTGCAAGAACCTGAAGGGTGCCTGAAACTGCTGAATATCGAAAAATTAAGGACAAAAAGCTCATTTGATTCCGATGCGACACACAGTTTGCGGAGGCCTATGGACTCCGATTCCAGAGGCTGGGCCCAAACTTTTAAAAGTGTTCGCCCGTGGACACTCGAGTCCACCAGTGAACACTCGTAGCTGCTTCAAGGTTAAGAATGGAGAATTCTCAGGAATTCCTATTGAATCTGCAGCGCCATGGCTATTCTTGCTTGTTTTTTTGCCCCTCAAAGAGGTTCAAATGGCTTTTTTAAAAGACAGTGGGCCTTTAGTTGGCTACGAAATTGCACTTCATCCTGGGAAATGCGGATTATATTGCGAGACCTGACACACTCTTTACGGCTCTTGCGACGGACTCCGGCGTTCACTTTTGTCGCCGTGTTGACACTCGCGCTTGGCATCGCCAGTAATACGATTGTTTTCAGTGTAGTCAGCGCATCCCTGTTGCGTGCTCTTCCATATCCGGAGCCTGGCCGGTTAATGGTGGTCCATCTTTCCATAGAGCATGCTCAGTCGTCGGATGATATCTCTGCACAATCATTTTTTATGCTGAAGGATCGCTCCCACTCTTTTGAGAATATGGCAGCTAGCTATCCGGTCAATGTGGGGATCAATCTTGCGGGAGTAGAGAAGCCAGAATATCTTCAGGGGCTTCGTGTTTCCCGGGAATTCTTTCCCACTCTCGGCGTCATCCCGCAGCAGGGCCGTAACTTCTTGCCAGAAGAAGATCGTCCTGGGGGGCAGCATTGTGTCATTTTGAGTTATGACTTGTGGCAGCATGATTTTGGGCGCGATCCCGCCGCCATTGGCCGCCACGTGCGGATCGATGATGAGACTTACAACGTTATCGGGGTGATGCCACGTGGTTTCCGTTCGTTTCCGGAAACTGACCTGTGGTTGCCGTTGAAACTGGATCCCGTGAGCGCTGCTTCAGGAAATAACTATGAGGTAATCGTCCGGCTTCGCAAGGATTCTTCGCCTGTCAATGCTCAGCATGAGTTGGATGCGCTTTCCGAGCAATATCAAGCAGGATTGCCGGTACAGCATTCGCCGCAGAGCATACGGCTAGTCCTGCAGCCGCTGCAGGACTTCAAAAATGGCGAAGTGCGCTCCAGCCTGATGATGCTGTTTGGAGCGGTGAGCGGTGTGTTGCTGATTGCTTGTCTTAATCTGGCTGTGCTTTTGCTGGTGCGCGGTTCGGCTAGAAGCCAGGAGATTGGTATTCGCATGGCGCTAGGCTCAAGCCGCCTTCGAATGGTGCAGGTGCTACTCATGGAGAGCGCAATTCTTGCTTTCGTGGGCGGCATCCTCGGGACCATCCTTGCCAAAGAACTGCTTCCCCTGGTGCTTTCTCTAGTTCCTTCCGATTTGCCGTTGAACGCAGCCATTGGCATTGATCGTCACGCTATTCTATTTTCTACCGGTATTACCATCCTCACTCCGATTATCTTTGGCCTGGCGCCCGCCATAAGAGCCGTGAATTTCGGTGCGAAAGATGTTACCGGGCCGCCTAAGCGCGGGATGGCTACTCTGGGGCAGGCGCGGCTCGGGAATGTTCTGATCACGGTGCAGACTGCCCTGGCGGTAGTTTTGCTTTCGGCTGCTTTTCTGCAACTTCAAGCGCTGGTACGCTTGCAATCCCAGCCGATGGGTTTTGATCCACAGGGGCTGCTAGTGGCGCAGATTTCGCTGACATCGCCGCGCTATAAGACTGCAGCGGCAACCACTCACCTGATGGACCAGATTACTGAGCAACTGCACGCGAGCCCAGGAGTGGAATCAGTAGCGAGTGTCTCCGGGCTTCCACTTGACCGCACTCTTAATTTGCCGTCGGCGCCCGATGGTGTTCGCGACAAAACTGTGTACACCAGCGAATATTGGATTGTAAGCGGCGATTACTTTCATGCCATGAGCATAAAGCTGATTGCCGGCAGGACCTTTTCCGCGATAGACCGGAAAGGAACAACATCCGTCGCTATCATTAATGAGAGTCTGGCACGCCGATGGTGGCCGAATACTTCAGCCGTGGGTCACTTCGTAACTGCCGGACAGCAGCTGGGACCGGAATTTTCTGATGTTCCGCGCCAGATCGTCGGTGTTGTCGGAGACACCTATACAGCGGGTGCGTATCGGCCGCCACCACCGGCCATCTTTACGCCTGCTGCTCAAACTCCAGATTCAATTATTGCTTTTGCCAACAAGGAATTTCTTACCTCAATTCTTGTCCGTGCCTCGGCCGGAACCCCAATTGAGGAAAATATTCGCCATGCAACGGATTTGGCTGACCCGAATCTGCCACTTGCCAGCCTGCGTCCGCTTACTCAGTTTGCCCAGATCTCTCTTTCTCGTCCGCGGTTCTATGCCTCATTGGCCACTGCTTTTGGGGTGTTCGCCCTGTTGCTGACGGCGATCGGACTATATGGCCTTCTGGGTTACAGGATCAGGCTTCGTGCAGGAGAAATTGCCGTGCGGATGGCCATGGGTGCGCGTAGAGTGCAGGTGATTGCCATGGTGGTGAAGCAAGGAGTGAAGCTTGTGGGATTTGGATTGATACTTGGACTTATAGGCGCCTATGGCACGCGAAGGTTCCTGGAAGCAATGTCATATAATCGTACCGGCCTTGGAGTCATTCTGCTTGCTGTGGTCCTCTTGGGAGTGGTTGCTACTCTTGCCAGCTTCCTGACGGCCCTTCAGGCCGCATCCATTGAACCTATTGTTGTATTGAAAAACCAATGATCTTTTCTGAAGCTATCGGGGACGCTATGCAAACATCTCAATCAACCTATCGGATTCTGGTAGCAGACGACCAACCAGCGATCCTGGATGCTTTAAAGATGCTTTTGCGGTCCGAAGGCTTTGAAGTAGACGTGATGCGCTCTCCACAGATCGTCCTCGAATCTCTTGCCCTGCGCGAATACGATACTCTGCTGCTCGACCTGAACTACGCGCGAGACACGACCTCCGGCAAGGAAGGCATGGAACTTTTGCAGAGAATCAGGGAGATGGACGCTGATGTGCCGGTGATTGTGATGACGGCGTGGGGTACCATCAATCTTGCCGTGGAAGCCATTCGCCGTGGGGCCCGTGATTTTATCCAAAAGCCATGGGATGATGAGCGTCTTGTGGCAGTCATTCGCACCCACGCTGAACTATTCCACAGCTTGCGCCACCGCCAGCGGCTGGAAGCGGAAAATAAGTTGCTGCGTGGCCAGGGACGTCCTGTATTCATCGCTTCCGCACCCGCTATGCGGCCTGTGGTTGACATTATCGCGCAGGTTGGCCCTTCAGACGCAAACGTTCTGGTCACCGGCGAACATGGAACAGGCAAGGAAGTTGTTGCGCAGATGCTGCATGTGGTCTCATCGCGCGCTGATAAGCCAATCATTACCGTAAATACCGGTGGACTGCCAGAGGGTACGTTTGAAAGCGAACTGTTTGGCCATGTGAAGGGCGCGTTTACTGATGCGCGCGCGGACCGCATCGGGCGCTTTGAGATGGCGGATACTGGTACGCTATTCCTGGATGAGATAGCCAACGTTCCCGTGCGGCATCAAGCCAAGTTGTTGCGAGTGCTTGAGTCCGGCGAGATGGAACGCGTCGGTTCTTCCCGCACGCGCAAGGTGGACGTGCGTGTGATCTCCGCAACTAATGCCGATCTGGAGACTGAATGCACGTCCGGCAATTTCCGGCCTGATCTTCTGTTTCGCCTGAACACTGTGGAAATTCATATACCGCCGTTGCGCGAGCGGCGTGAAGACATTCCGGCCCTGTCATCTTATTTTCTTTCCAAGTACGCGACGCGCTACAACAAGCCGGTCCGTGAGTTTTCATCGGAAGCCCTGCAAAGGCTGCTGGAATATGCCTGGCCCGGTAACGTTCGAGAACTTGATCATACGATCGAGCGCGCTGTGATCATGAGCCGTACCGATAAAATTGAAACCAGCAATCTGGGCCTGCAGAATTCCGGTAAGCTCCGTTCCATCAACCTGGAAGAAATGAGTCTGGAAGAGGTGGAATCACTTCTGATCAGTAAGGCGCTGGCCAGATATAACGGCAAAGTAAGCCAGGCCGCTGAAGTGCTGGGGCTCAGCCGGGGTACCTTTTATCGCCGCATGGAAAAATACGGCCTTTATGTTCCCGATCCGGCACGCAAAGAAAAGCGGTAAATACCGCATTCGATTCGAGCTTCGCCTGTTTCTTCTCGTCCTGTTGACGGGACTGCCAGGAGTTGCTCTCGGCTATCTCTTGCTCTGGAGCAATTCCTATTCACTTGACCATAAAATTGAAGGCACCTTTGCAGTGTTGGTGCTATGGCTGGCGCTAAGTACCTCCGCACGAGACCTGGTCGTTCGCTCCATTCAGGCCCTCTCGAACGTGGTGTCTGCGCTCAAGGAAGATGATTTTTCGTTTCGCGCCACGCAGGCTGTCAGGGGCGATTCCCTTGGAGAGCTGGCTATTGAAATCAACAGTCTCTCTCGCGCACTGGAGCGGGAGCGCATTGGAGCAATGGAATCAGCCAGCCTTCTGCGCAAAGTAATGTCGGAAACCGAAATGGCTATCTTTGCTTTCTCTCCCGACAGGCAGGTGCGTCTTCTGAACCATGGTGGGGCCCTTTTTCTGGGAAAACCTGAAGAGCAGATCTTGCACATGACCGCTGATGAACTTGGAATTCGCAACCTGCTGGAAGGGCCGACATCAGAGACGATTTCATGGCCTCCGGACAGCTTTGATCGCCGATGGATTGTGCGCCGCACTCATTTCCGGCAACATGGCGTGCGCCACCGTCTGGTAATGGTGGCGGAAGCATCCGAAGCGTTACGCGCGGAAGAGCGGCTTGCATGGCAGAAACTTATTCGCGTGCTGGGACACGAGTTCAACAACTCCCTGGCGCCCATCAAGTCATTGGCCCGCACGCTGGCTCGTATGGCCCATAACAGCGTCGTACTTCCGGAGGATGATCGCCAGAATTTCACTCACGGACTTGATGTGATCGCTGATCGGGCGGAGTCACTTAATCGATTTTTACAAAGCTTTACCCGGCTGGCAAAGCTGCCGCCGCCACAGAAACACACCGTATCTCTGCGGGCCTTAATTGACCAGGTAATCAGCCTCGAATCCAAATTAACGATCGTCCAATTTGTGGGACCGGAAATTGATGTAGAAATGGACCGCGACCAGATGGAGCAAGTCCTGATAAATCTCACCAGGAATGCAGTGGAATCCGTAATGACGGTTGCGCAAACTGAAATTGCGCCTGATGCGGTGAGTGTTTCCTGGAGCGTGGCTGGTGGTTACGTCAATATCTGGATACGGGACAAAGGACTGGGACTCTCAGGCAGCGAGAACCTCTGGGTACCTTTCTATACCACAAAATTGCATGGATCAGGAATTGGACTGTTGCTAAGCCGCCAGATTGTTGAGGCCCACGGTGGAGTTCTTACACTTCGTAATCGCGAAGACGTTACCGGCTGCGAAGCCCATATTCGTCTGCCGCGCGGGAAAGTTGGTGGTCTACAAGGGGAACGCTCAGATAGATTGAATTGATCCTTCCTTCGCTGCCACGGCCACGATTACCAGCACCAGCAATCCCGCGACACCGAACGTTATCGCCAGACTTACCTGCACCAGTGCGCCAGCGGCAATGTACGATAACGGCGCAAGCCCTATCATCGCGAACATGAGGAGGCTGATTACTCTCCCCACCATTTGCCGCTCTACTTCAGCTTGCAGCCAGGATTGCACGTCAACGTTGATCCATCCGCTTCCCGCACCCATGATTGCCAGAGTAACGATGATTGCCACAGAGTTGGATAGCCATCCCAGCAGCACCATCCCCATACCCAAAACCGCGCAGATTGCCAGCACAAAGATGCCGTGGCGTGAAGGCCGCTTCATCAGTGATGGCACAATAGCTCCTGCCAGCGCTCCAAAGGAAAGTGCAGAGATAAAAATTCCAAACATAGAGATAGAGCCATACCGCTGTTTTGATAGCTCTGCCAGTCCTACCATGACTGGCCCAGCCACGCAGAAATTGACTGCTGCCGCCAGCAAAAGAAGAGAGCGCAGTGCCGGTTTACCGGCGGCATAACGTAGCCCCTCCGCAATCAAACGGCGCATTGGATTGGCCGGCTGAGCTGCACGGGGACCTGTTTTTTCGCGGAGTCCCACCAGGGCGACAATCAATGCCATAAAACTCACTGCATCCGTAAGAAAAGCCCAGGGCATGCCCCACAGCTTTACTACCAGACCGGCCAGCAACGGGCCTAGTATCAGGCTCAGTTGTGTTCCCGCCATCGTCATGGAGTTGGCCGCAGGCAGTTGTTCTTTTTCCACCAGCGCTGGAAGCATGGCTGCGCTTGCGGGATAAGAGAATGCGTCCGCACATCCAAAGGCTGCGGCAAGCAAATAGATCTCCCAAAGTTGGATGAGATGGTGATAGACGAGCAGCCCCGCCATAAGAACAAGAAAGGAGCGAATCCATGCTGTTGCCAGTAGGATTCCGCGAGGTGAAACTCGGTCGCTGGCGGCGCCACCTACCAGCATCAGCACCGCACGGGGGCCAGCGGCAATCATCAAAACTGTGCCTAGAGCAAGGCCTGATCCGCTGGTTTGGAGCGCCAGCCACGGCATGGCCACTAAATAAAACTGGTCGCCAATTAAAGAGACAAAGCTGCCAAGCCAAAAGCGGCGAAAGTTACGCAGCTGAAACGGATGTAACCCCTTCGATGAGCGTTCCGTTAAAACGGCGGACTGCTCCTGCGCCGGGGAAATTGATTGTACGGTTCCTGCAGCCATTTTTATTTCTCCATGAAGATACGTTGGTCTGCCATGTTACGTCCTGGGCCGGTCTGTCCGGCCGCTGCTTGCATGGCATGTAAAGGGTTCACAGCATGAGAGTCTGAGGTAATAGGGGCCGGCAAAACTGCGGCAGCCTGTTCAAGCATTTCAGACAGCGCCGGGAGGAATTCCTTTTCAGAGGTACGAAGATAAAAGTGTCCCCCGGCAAACATCTGTAGCTGAAAAGTTTTGCTTGTTTGCAGTTGCCATGACTGCAACTCTTCGGCCTGGACCTCTCGGTCCTCTCTTCCTCCGAATGCTGTAATGGGTAGATCCAACGGCGGCTCAGGCCGATATTGATAGTGATCGGCCATATGTAGATCGGCCCGCAACACTGGAACATATTGGTTAATGAAGTCTTCGTCCTCAAGTATTTCCGGGGGCGTGCCTTCCATACAATGCAGGCGCTGCATTAACTCGCGGTCTGGAAGGCCAGACATGGGCTCGCTCTTCGCGGGGTTCTGTGGTGCATGGCACGCCGAGACCAGCAAAGAGAGCGGTTGTCCGAGTCCTTCTTTGCGCAACCGGCGTGCGACCTCAAAACAAAGCATTGCACCCATGCTGTGCCCAAAAAAGACAGTAGGCATTTCCAGATGATTTCTTAAATCCAAGACAGCAGAATCCAGTGCTAACTTCATCTCGGTGATTAGCGGTTCGTGCCGGTGTAAGCCCCTGCCTGGAAGCTCAAGCCCGCACAGTTCTATGCTTGCCGGCAAGAACCTGGCCCAGCGCCGGAACATTGCCGTGGTTCCTCCGGCGCAGGGGAAGCAGATAAGCCGCAGTCTGGCTGCGGGGTTTCGGTTCAGCCACTGGAAGTGGGTTTTTGTGTTGAAGAGCATAAGAATATGGTCAGTTTGCTAGAGCAGCGTCTTGTTGCCGGCGCAAGCTCAGTGGACGCATGTCAGTCCAAACTTCTTTGACGAAGGACAGGCATTCTTCTTTTGTTCCGGTCTTTCCCGTATCATGCCATCCCCGTGCATTGGCGCGATGGGCGGGCCAGATGGAGTACTGCTCTTCATGGTTGATGACAACTTTGTAGGTAGTTGCAGATTGCTCTTGCATGTTTATCTCCTTTATTTCATTTTTTTGGATAGCCGGCAGAAATTGCCGTGGAGCGGGTGTTACAGATATTTTGAGTTTTTAATGACATCGCATTTACGCGATGGTTACGGCATTAGCCTCTTCCAGAACTTCCATCGTGCTTTCTTCCAGCGCGTGGATAATGTCCCGGGCCAGGAAGCGAACCTGGGGCTCCCAGCCCATGGTCACGTGATTACCAGGGACCGTATGAGTTTCTACCGGCTGCATGGAGAGCATTTCCCACCCCAGCGTGAGATCGGCTTCCTGTAGCTCCTGCATTTTTGCCCGAAGATCTTCGCGCAGGTGCGGATCGATTTCAGATGAGCGGAAGAGAATGATCTTGCCCGGATACTGTTGTGACGAATATTGCATGCCAGCCTGAAGACGGGCGCGGAATATTTCCAGACTTCGCGTGAGCTGCGCCTGTTCAAAGTCCTTGCGCTCTTCCGTGCCTGGTTCAGTTTCATTTGTGGTGTCAGAGGTAGCAGGCCCGGTGAGCAATGCCATTTCACGCTGCACAATTTCTTCCAGGTCGGCCTCATTTTCGTCCTGGTGAAGATCGCGCATGAACCGTGGTGACGCTGCATCAAGCAGGATGAGCGTTCCCATTTCATCTCCGCTATACATGAGCTGCTGCGCCATCTCAAATGCGACCAGGCCGCCAAATGAATATCCAGCCAGATGATATGGCCCATGTTGGCGCACCTTACGGATTTCCGCAATGTATGCGGCAGCCATCTCTTCAATGTTGTTCTGAAAATCGCCCGCTTTGAAAACAGCCGGGTCCTGCAAGGCATAAACCGGATGAGTTTCGCCCAGATGGCGCGCGAGGTTCAGAAACCATGTAACCTCTCCATTCCCGGGATGGACGCAGAAGACCGGCGGCTTGCCGTTATCTGCAGTTAGACTTACAAGCGGTGCGATGGCAGAAAGCTCTTTGTCTTTCAGCAGCCTGCTCATGGCTTCAATGGTGTCAGATTTTCCATTGAACAATGTAGCAATAGGCAATTTAATTCCGAATCTGTTCTGAATTTCTGCCATCAGGCGGACGGCGGCAAGCGAGTGTCCGCCGATCTCAAAGAAATGGTCCATCACGCCAAGCTCTTCTGTGCCTAAAACCTGCCGCCACACCTCCTGCACTTGCAGCTCCAACGCATTTCTGGGTGCTACCTGTGCTTCAGTGGAAACATAGTCTTTATGTTCTGGCCTGGGCAGAGAAGCGCGATCCAGTTTGCCGTTGGGCGTCAATGGCAGTTGATCCAGCATCAGAAGCGCGGAAGGCCTCATATATTCCGGAAGCTTGTCTTTTAGATGGCTCCTCAATTTCTTGGACAATGCTTCTGTGTCACTGCTTTTGGCGGTGAAGTATGCAACCAGTCGCTTATCGCCCGGAAGGTCTTCCCGTACCAGCGCAATGGCCTCATTCACTTCAGGGTGCTCGCGTAAAGCTGCCTCCAACTCACCTAGTTCAATGCGATATCCGCGGATCTTCACCTGGTGATCACCCCGACCGATGAACTCCAGTTCACCCTGTGGCAGCCATCGCACGCGATCTCCTGTACGGTACAGGCGCGATCCCGAGTTGGGACTGAACTCATTGGGCACAAACTTCTCCGCCGTCAGCTCGGGCCGGTTCCAATATCCACGCGCCAGTCCGTCTCCTCCGATATAAAGCTCTCCAATTACTCCCGCCGGTGAGGGTTCCATCTTTTCATCAAACACGTAGAGTTCCGTGTTCCGTATTGCGCGGCCAATCGGCACTGTGCCAGAACCTGGCTTTAACTCCCGGATAAGATGCCAGGTAGCAAATGTGGTGGTTTCTGTGGGGCCGTACACATGAGTAAAGCGGTCCGGAGGTTGTGCCGCAAGGACATTCGCTACACATCCGGGGTCAACGGCCTCTCCGCCAAAAAGCAAACAGCGAAGCGAAGCAAAGAGATCCACGGCTTCACGACTGATCTGATTGAACAGCGCCGTGGTGAGGAACATTACATTGATTCCTTCTTCTTTGACGACTCGCGCCAGATCTGAAGGAGAAAGCGCGGTTTCCTTGCTCACGCCCACCAGGCAGGCTCCTTGCAGGAGCGCTCCCCATAGCTCGAAGGTGAGAGCGTCAAATGAGGAGTTGGAAGCCTGCGCGATACGATCAGTAGAACGAAAATCAATGTAGTCCGTATTGCATACGAGCCGGTTGATTGCCTGATGAGGAATACCAATACCTTTTGGCTGGCCAGTGGAACCCGATGTATAGATGATGTAGGCGAGGTTTTTCGGTTTTGTGATTGATTCTGGATTGCTTGAATCACAGCTTTCGATCTCCTGCTGCTCGCGGTCGATGCAAAGCACGCGTGTGTCATAGCTGGTGAACCAATGTTCCAGCGTTTGCTCGGTCAAGACAACGTGTGCTGCCGTATCCTGCAACATGAATTGAAGCCGCTCAGGTGGGTAATGAGGATCCAGCGGCACATATGCGCCTCCGGCCTTCAGCGTTGCCAGCATTGCGACGACCATTTCCGGCGATCGTTCCAGACAGATGCCAACTCTGCTTTCTTCTCTCACACCTTGTTTTCTCAGATAGTGCGCCAACTGGTTTGCGCGCTGATTCAGTTCACAATAGTTGAGTTGTTGGCCGCCATAGATGACTGCCGTTGCTTCCGG
>DASXLK010000045.1:0-16328 GCA_036496365.1 Candidatus Angelobacter sp.
CACCATGGTCCGTGCGTTTGCCATGCGCAATATTGAGCAGGCCATCCATGTGCTCCGCACTGACTCTGAAATTGACCGCATGCGCAATCTCATCGTCGTCCGTCACACGGAAAATGCCGAGGGGCTCAAAGGTCCGGAAAGTCTGCATGTGCTGGCGATGGCAAATGCGCTGGAGCGGGCCGGCGATCACATCAAAAATATGGCGGAAGAGCTCTGCCATCTGGCCACAGGCCACACCATGCGCCATGTAATCCGCGCCAAAGATAAACCAATTGAGCAGCTCTTTCTTGACTGGCTAGCAAAACAAAATACTTCCACCGAAGAGCCAAGAAAACGCTAGGCTTCCTAGCTCCGTCAAAAAAGAGCTAGGCCGCGAATCAAGGCGAAAAACACGAATCAAGATTTTTTCTTTTTCCGTGTGCTTATTTTGCATATGGCGGCGAGGCCGACTTGCGCGCCGAGCCGCATGTAACAGGGCGGGAAAGGCTTCCACACCAGAGCTGCTGAAGCGGTTTGGGAGCGAAGCGACAAAATTGAAGCGGCGAGGCCGACCATGCGCGGAGCCACTAGATTCAAGGCACGAGGCGTCGACCCGAATGAGAGCTGCTGAGCGGTTTGGAGCGAAGCAACCAGAGTAGATGGCCAGCAGTTTCCAACGTATGATTGTGTGCATCCCATAAGTAGGCAAAGGTATGTCCAGAGACATACCTTGCAAACAGGGGGAAACCATTATGCGTTTGGTAGAAAATCTCCGTAAGGCTGAAGAAAAAAGCGTCATGCATATTCGGCGAGGCGTTAATCGCGCTCGCGAAGAATGGGCTGATGTTGAGCGCCGCATTCGTCAGCGCATGCGTATTTATCCGCAAAAGCAACAGGTGGTGGCCAGCATTCCGGCAAGTCTGCTTGAGTTGGAGCAGGATATGCCTGACGTTGCGCCAGCGCCAGCCGAGCGGCGTACGCCAATCATTTCAATTCATGGGCAGGACTTAAACAGAAGTTAAGCGTATAGAAGTTAAGCGCGTGCCATTCATGCTTCTCCATCAAGGCCGGCTATCCCTTGGCCAGGGCGCTGGCCTTTAGTTTGGCTAGTTGCATAGCATAAGGCCCAGGCGTATAACTAGTTTGTTCCTATCCTGATCTGGGAGAAAGCTATGGTAGTTTCAATCAGACAATCCACTTCTTTCCTTGCTGCGTTATGCCTTATTTATATCTGCTCCGGATGCGGAGGCTCGAACATGAATACCCCGCCCGCGGGAGCTACAGCGAGCTTAAGAGTTGTGCAGGGCGACGCCGACGCGCAAACCGTAAACGTGCTCGTGAATGGCATGTTGACCAGCAGCAGTGTCGCCTATCTTTCCGCGACAGGGTACATGCCTGTGCCTTCTGGAATGGATCTGCTGGATATTCAGGTTGCACCGTCCCAGGTTTCCCCCGTACAGAATGTGGGGCTCAGTCTTGCGCCCAGCAGTCATAACACTTTTATTATGGATGGCTGTTGCGCGTTTAATCACTCGGCCATACAACTCATGGATGACACTACACCGCCAGCCAGCGGGAGCGCCAAGCTCCGCGTTGTGGATGCCTTTCTTTCGTTCCCTGGTATTGATTTCTTTGTGTTGCCGGCGGGCTCAACTCCCAGCGGTACGCCCGCGATCACAAATCAGGCCTTCAACAGTGCCGCTTCTTATTTAACGCTGACTGCGGGAGACTATGACGTTTTTGTAACGCAGACGCCTCTGCCCGGCGGGCCCATTGGCCCGGTACTGTTTCACACCGGCTCTTTCACTTTGGCTGCGGGCCAGAACCGCACAGTTGCGATCCTGAATTTGTGCTCGCCCGGTTTTTGCGATACTTCAGGCCATACTTTGACGTCAGTTATGCTGGCCGACCTGAATTAACAAAGAATTGATTTGAAGCTGAATGGATTAAACGCCGCCCTGGTTTTGGCTGGGGCGGCTAGTTCTTCTTTTTCTCTCGCGGCGCCACGTTGATAGTAGGTTTGCGCAGGGGGATGATGGCGCCTTTGCTGGGATCAGCCTGGGCGTGGCTGACGCGGAAAGCAACTTCATCCTGCACGAAGTGGACAAAGTCCTGCATTTTGCGGTTCATCTCTTCCATGCGTTCGCGCATCTGCAAAATAATGGCGATACCGGCAATATTTACCCCAAGGTCGCGCGCCAGGTTCAGAATAAATTCCAGCCGCTGCAAATCTTCTTCCGTATAAAGACGCGTGTTGCCGTCCGTACGCGACGGCTTGAGCAGCCCTTCGCGCTCATACAGGCGTAGCGTCTGAGGATGTATGCCATACATCTCCGCGACAGACGAGATCATGTAAGCGCCCTTGGATTTTCTTTTAGCTGACATAGTTCTAACTCTTCAACTTTGCGTAAATGCAATGATCATAACTGCGCCAGAAAATAGTTTTCTCGCAGGCCATGCCGATCTTCTCGGCAACTCTGCACGAGCTTCGATTCTCTGGGCGCACAAGCGCGATGATTCGTTCTGCGCCTAACTTCTGAAAGGCGTATTCAATGCAATATCCCGCCGCCTCGGTCGCATATCCTTTGCCCCACAAGTCGCGCCGCACGTGCCATCCCAGTTCGAGTTCGACATTCCCTTCGAGCTCTCTTACAAAACAACCGCAATCCCCGATCAACTCATTTGAGCCTTTCATCGACATGGCCCATAAACCAAACCCTGGATCAATGTAGCGCGCCCTGTTCCGTGCAATCCAGCGCTCTACTTCTGCTCGATCAAATGGCGTGGGATAAAACTGCATAGCCACTGGATCGCCCAGTATGGCCAGCAGCGCGTCCGTGTCTTCACGCTTAAACTCGCGCAGACGCAGGCGCTCTGTCTCCAGAACTATACCTTGTTCCACAACTCGGCCCGCGGATCGTCGGCGTGCAGCTTCTGCAATTCTTGCCACAGTTCGCGCGCCTTCATATCATGCGCTTCCGGAACAACGATCTTGATCTCCACAATTTCATCGCCGCGTTTTTCTTCACGCGTGGCCGATGGTACCCCTTTTTCCCGCAGACGCAGCTTCTGCCCGCTCTGTGTTCCCGGCGGAATCTTTAATTGTGAGCGACCGTCAATGGTCGGGACTTCAATCTTCGCGCCCAGTGCGGCTTCCCAGGCAGCAACCGGGACGGTTGCGTAAATGTCATCGCCATCGCGGCGAAACACCGGATGCTCGCCTACACGAATAATGATGAAGAGATCGCCCGCCTGTCCGCCGTGCGTTCCGGCATTGCCTTTGCCAGCCAGGCGTATGCGCTGTCCGTCGCGCGTTCCCGCTTTTACGCGAACCTCCAAAGAGTCCGTGCGTTCTACCACGGTCTCACCGTGGCAGACCGGGCAAGCGGACTGTATTTTGCCCGTGCCGCCGCAACGCGGGCAGCTCACATTGAACTTCATGCCGCCACCGGACTGCGTAATCTGTCCTGTGCCATGGCATTGTGGGCATGTATTCGGGGTACCCACCACGCCGCTGCCGTGGCAGTTGCCGCAGGTATCCAGGCGCGTAACGCTCAGGCGCATCACCGTGCCGCGGATCGCGTCCCAGAAGCCGACATTGACCTGATATTCCAGATCGGAGCCGTGCTCTGGCTGGTTGTCAATCTCAGCGCTTGAACCGCCGCGCCCGCCAAACATGCTGGAGAAAATATCGCGGAAGCCGCCACCGCTCTGCCGCCCTCCCGCACCGCCAACGTCAGTAAAATCAAATCCGCTGAAGTCAAAGCCCTGTGCCCCGGCGCTGCGTGCTCCGCCTCCGCCAAAGCCAGATCCCCCGCTGCCACCGCGCGCATATGCTTCCGCCACTGCGGGATCAATATTGTCAGAGTAATAGCCCAGTTGATCGTAAATCTTGCGCTTCTTTGGCTCGCTCAGAACATCATTGGCTTCAGAAATTTCCTTGAACTTCTCTTCGGCCTTTTTATCATTGGGATTTACGTCAGGATGGTACTTTCTGGCGAGCTTCCGGAAGGCCTTGCGGATCTCTTCCGCAGAGGCAGTCTTCTTTATGCCCAGAAGACCGTAATAATCTTTTTGTGTAGTCGCCATCCGTACTCAATCCTAATTTGCTATTTCGATGTTTCCGGCACCTTCGTTGCCTGCCAGGCCACTGCCTGCCATTTGCCGTTGCGCTTCAAAAACGTTCCGGTATTGCGATAGTAAACCGTGACCGGCTTCCCGCCTTCAATGTTATGCATGACCAAACGGAAATTTACCACCGCCATGTCGTTATAAGGATGAACGGTAAAATCGTCGGCGTCATAAGAAGCCTTGGCATCGGCTGCGGCGCGCACGTCAATATTGCTGATAATGTCAGCTTTTGTCACGGTCAAGCCCGTGGAGCGCGTATAGATGATGTCGTCGGCGAAAAATTCCTGGAACACCTTGGGATCGTTCTTCGGCACGTTTGACAGGAAATCGCGGACGAGCTGCGTGACCTGCTGCGTGGTGTCTGAACTCTGCGGAGCGGCAGATGCTTGTGCCTGCGCGTTGTTTTGCGCGAAGGCCATCATGGGCAAAAGGGCTGCGACGGCAAACATCCGCAAGCCACGACGTTTCATGTATTTCATCAGTTCTCCAATTAGCAATTAGCATTTGGCAATTAGCAAAACCAAATTGGTGGCATGAACCATCAGCTCTCTACCAGCCAGCAAATAAAGGACGGCAGCCAAATAAAAGAGCCAGACAGCAAATTGGCGGCGTCAACCCTAGCAAATTCGAAATTACGCTGGCCGCCACCGGCTATTTGCTAATTGCCAGTTGCTTCCTTACGCCGCGCCCACTTCCTGAATCAGAAACTTTGAATCAGGTTCGTTGGCCGTGGCGTTATCCACAAACTGCTGCGCCGCTTCCAGCGTGTAAAGTCCGGGCATTGCGATCCAGTTGATAACCTGGCTCCATCCTTCCGCCACCTTTACTACCAGATATCTTTTCAAGAGGCCTCCTTCGTCGCATAGGTTTGAAGGCGGCTTGAGAGCCGCCTTCGCCATGCCAGTCAATGCGGAGAACAGATCCTTCGGCGCTTTGCCCTCAGGATAAGCGCAGCGGGCCAAACGCCCCGCTAAATCACGCTTACTTCTTGTCCTCCACGTCCACGTACTCTGCGTCGATCACGCCTTCATCTTTCTTTTCGCTACTTCCATTCTGTGAAGCGCCACCGTGCGAGCCATCGGCCTGCGGACCCGCTCCAGCCGCGCCTTCCGGCGGCGTCTGGGCTTTATACATGACCTCGGCCAGTTTGTGAGAAGCTGCGGTCAGCTTCTCCAGCGCCGACTTCATGGCCGCAGGGTCAGTGCCTTCCAGCGCTTTCTTGGCATCGGCTACCGCGGTTTCTACCTGCGTTTTCTCGTCGCCAGAGATCTTGTCGCCATGCTCCTTCGTCATCTTTTCCACCTGATAGACCATGCCGTCAAGCTGGTTGCGCGCTTCAATCTCTTCGCGTTTGGCTTTGTCTTCTGAAGCATGCGCTTCAGCTTCCTTGGCCATGCGTTCCACTTCTTCCTTGCTCAAGCCGGAAGACGAGGTGATCTGTATCTTCTGCTCCTTGTTCGTGGCCTTGTCTTTTGCGGTCACGTTCAGGATTCCGTTGGCGTCGATATCGAACGTTACCTCAATCTGAGGCACGCCACGCGGCGCCGGAGGAAGTCCGGTGAGGTGGAACTTGCCCAGAGTGCGGTTATCTTTTGCCAGCGGACGCTCGCCCTGCAGCACATGCACTTCTACTGAAGGCTGGCTGTCTGCCGCCGTAGAAAACGTTTCCGTCTTCTTGGTCGGAATCGTGGTGTTGCGCGGAATCATCTGCGTGGCCACGCCGCCCAGCGTTTCAATCGCCAGAGTCAGCGGAGTCACGTCCAGCAAGAGCAGATCTTTTACGTCTCCTGCCAGTACGCCTGCCTGAACTGCTGCGCCAATCGCCACAACTTCATCAGGGTTTACGCCCTTGTGCGGCTCTTTGCCAAACAGTTCTTTTACTACCTGCTGTATGCGAGGCATGCGCGTCTGTCCGCCAACCAAAACCACTTCATCAATCTTGCTGGCGTCAATGCCGGCATCTTTCATGGCCTGTTTGCACGGTCCAAGTGAACGCTGAATGATGTCATCCACCATCTGTTCCAGCTTGGTGCGCGTCAGCTTCTTGACCAGGTGCTTTGGACCGCTGGCATCCGCGGTGATAAACGGCAGATTGATTTCGCTTTCCATGGTGGTGGAAAGTTCAATCTTGGCTTTTTCCGCCGCGTCACGCAGACGCTGCAATGCCATTTCATTGCCCTTGGCGCGAAGGTCGAGTCCTTCATCTTTCTTGAACTCTTCCACGAGCCAATCCACAATGCGCTGATCGATGTTGTCTCCGCCCAGGTGGGTATCACCATTGGTGGATTTCACTTCGATCACGCCTTCGCCAACTTCAAGAATTGAAATATCAAAAGTGCCGCCGCCGAAGTCGTAAACCGCAATCGTCTCTTCTTTCTTCTTGTCCAAGCCATAAGCCAACGCTGCGGCCGTGGGCTCATTCACGATGCGTTTTACATCCAGGCCTGCCACTTTGCCGGCGTCTTTGGTCGCTTGGCGCTGTGCGTCATTGAAATAGGCGGGAACCGTAATCACGGCTTCCGTCACGGACTGGCCAAGATAGTCTTCTGCCGCCTTCTTCAGCTTCTGCAGGATCATCGCTGAAACCTGCTGCGGCGTGTATTCCGCGCCCTGCGCCACCACGGCAACGTGGTCGCCCTGGCGAACAACTTTGTACGGGACCATCTTCATTTCTTCATTCACTTCGTCATAACGGCGTCCCATAAACCGCTTGATCGAATAAACCGTGTTTTCCGGATTGGTGATGGCCTGTCGTTTAGCAACCTGGCCGACCAGCCGTTCGCCGGACTTGGTGAATCCGACTACCGATGGCGTGGTGCGTCCGCCTTCTTCATTGGCGATAACCTTTGGCTCGCCGCCTTCCATCACGGCCACCACAGAGTTTGTGGTTCCGAGATCAATTCCAATAATCTTCCCCATTGCTTTCAGCCTCCTGCTTATAAGTGCTTCAAAATCAGTGCATACGCCATTACAGCAACTTCATTATTATATGTGAGTCACTTACTGTCAAGGTGTTAGATGTAGTTTTAACAGTGGAAGTTGCGGAAAAAATGGCTGCTGGAAAAGGCTGAAAAGAAGGGATTTGAAGGCAGGCAATGCCAAGCAATTAAGAATGAAGATCCAGGCTATTCAGCGCGTCAGAGGTTGAGATGACGCCAGAGTGTTGTGTTGCCGGCAGTTTTACAGCACCTTCAAACTCAAGCGCTTCGCCCGCAAGGCCCTTGGCTGCACTGGCCTCAACGGAAGGCTTGGCTGTCTGATCTGGTTCGGAGGCGCTCGCAGCGGCCGGATTGTAATTGCGCGCGATCACTGCCGTGAGCTCCTTGCGGCCTATCGGTTTGGAAATATAGTCGTGCATGCCGGCCGCCAGGCACCTTTCACGGTCGCCATGCATGGCGTGTGCGGTCATTGCTATGATTGGAACCTGGATACCAGACTTTTCCTGTTGCTGGCGAATTAGCTCCGTGGCGCGGAACCCATCCATTTCCGGCATTTGCACATCCATAAAAATCACGTCAAAACAACTTCTGGAATAAAGCTCAACTGCTTCCAATCCATTATTTGCCACTGTTATATTGTGGCCCATTCTACCCAGGAGGCCCAGGGCCACTTTTTGATTAAACACATTGTCTTCCGCGAGCAGGATGCGCAAAGGAGCAATTGCTGCCAATGGCAGGGGCGCAGGAAGCGTGTGGGACGCTGCGGATTTTTCTTCTTTGGCGACCTTTCCCAGGGCGCGCAGAATCAGCTTGAGCAGCTCTTGCTGTGAAACCGGCTTAATGGCATATTCCGCAACGCCCAGTTGCTGGCAACGGCGGGAGTCTTCCGGCTGATCGCCCGAGGTCAGCATCATAATGGCGGTAGATTGAAGCGCCGGATCAGCATGGATTGTTTCCAGCAGCATAAATCCATCCATCTCCGGCATATGCCGATCGACAATCACTAGCGGGTAGGGAAGCTTTTCCATGGCTGCGCAACGCAGCATGGTAATTGCGTTTGCGCCACTCTCTGCAAGCTCAGGACACATCTTCCAGCGGAGCAGCATTTCGTGCAGGATGCGGCGATTCGTATAGTTGTCATCCACCACCAGCGCACGCAAGCCACGCAATGCCTCAAGTCTTAGATCAATGGTCTGCTCTACTGGCACTGAGGAGACTGCAAAGTGCGCTGTAAAATGGAAGCAAGAGCCTTTACCCTGGTCACTCTCCACCCATATGTGCCCACGCATCATTTCCACCAGACGGGAGGAAATAGTCAAGCCCAAGCCGGTGCCGCCAAACTGGCGCGTGGTGGAAGTATCTTCCTGCTCAAAAGCCGCAAAGATTTTTGAAAGCTTGTCCGGAGCAATGCCAACGCCTGTATCACGCACGGAGAATTGCAGCCGGGCGTCATTTTCGTCTTGCTCCGCTGCCTTACGCACCGTAAGCACCACTTCGCCTTCTTTGGTGAATTTAATGGCATTCCCCAACAGATTGAACATGATCTGGCGCAACCGTCCGTCATCGCCCACAATATTTTCAGGGACGCCAGGTTCCAGCTCAAACGCCAGCTCCAGACCTTTCTGGTGGGCGCGGAGAGAAACGGACTTCATGGTTTCAGCGATTAAATCCTGCAGATTAAATGGCCGTAGATCAAGAGACATTTTGCCGGCTTCGATTTTGGAAAAATCGAGAATGTCATTAATGATGTACAGCAGGCCTTCGGCGGAAGATTTGACTACCCTCAGGTATTCGCGTTGCGTGGGAGCAAGCTCTGTATCCAGTGTCAATTCCGTCATGCCCAGAATCCCATTCATGGGCGTGCGTATCTCATGGCTCATGTTGGCCAGAAATTCGCTCTTGGCGCGATTGGCGGCTTCGGCTGCGAACTTTGACCGCTCCAATTGTTCCATGGTCGCGCGCAGTTCCACGGTACGCGCCGAGACTTCATCTTCCATATGCTCGGAATGGTCTTTCAATTCATTGTCTCGCTGCGCGATGGCAGCCAGCATCGAATCAAAGCTCTCAATGAGCAGCTCAATCTCCTGATATCCGCGGGGCAGTTCACCCAAAAAGTATTCTGAGTTCTGCCGAATGGCTCGTGCGCGTTGTGCCAAAGCCAGAATAGGCTCGGAAATGCCTCTTTGCAGCCGGGACGCCAGAAGGAAAGCGAGAACCAGCGAAAGCAACAACACCGTGGCAGCGATGAAGGCGTAGCGCAAAAGGCTATTTTGCAGCTCGCCCAGATCGTGAATCAAAAGAACAAAGCCGATTGTATCGCCGCCGAAGCGGACTGGACGTATAACGTATAAAACGCCGTGATGGAACCCACTTTTTGCCATGGACACCATGCCCGGAATAATATGCGGGTCGGCTCCGGCGCGCGTATAAGTTGCAAAGCGAGCGCCTTTCTGGTCATAAATACAGGCTGTGACGATATTGGGGTTGGCACGAAGGTTCTCTAAAGCCTCCGCCGCGTCCCGCGCATTGTTGAAAGAGAGTGGTGCCGTGCTATTACCAGCGATCAGGTCAGCCAGTACCGTATTCTCTTTCACCATGTCTGCCCGGACTGCGTAGATCTCATGAACCGTGAAAGCAAGGCAGGTGAGCACCAGCACGGCGCTCGAAATCATCATGATGATGAAAATCAACTTGCGTTTGATGGGAGGCGCAGTGTGTAGCTTTGTCATTGGCCCTGCTTTGCCTCGTTCGGTGTAACGATGCGCGCCAAGGCCAGCAGCTTTGAGCTGATTTTCAAATGCGCGCCTTCCGCTGCGCTAATGTTCACTTCAAAGATCAGTCTTCCATTCTCGACAACAAAATTAATGGCCCCGCCCGCTTGCGCAAATCCCGGCGTTTCCGCCACCAGCAGAATCGGAGATCCCTTGGCCGCCTGCAGGAGCTTTTGCTGTTGCTTGCTTGCGCCGGCTGACAAAAAAACCAGATGACAACCTTTGATTTCTTCCAGGCCGTGCAGAGTCCGAATATTGACTGCATGCCCGTTAAGGTTCTTGCCGCGTACGGACGAATCGAGTTCATCCGCTACCGGACTGCGGCCCAGCGTGCAGAAGTTCACGGTTGCTTCGGCCGTGGCAAATGCTTCCGCCGGCCATTCAACAAATTTGGCAAAGTTAAACAAATAGGCGGCTTTTACCTGGTCTTCGGTAACGGATTGGCCATATCCAGAGGGCATGACGGTACACAGAAGCGTGGCAACGATGGCCCGCCCTATATGTCGCCTCACATTCACAATCACGCCTTCCAGTGTCATAAAAAATCAGTGTCAACTAAAAATCCAACCGGTTGTTTATCTAAACCACGGTCCTAAACCCAAGGACCTAGAATCGCCATGTTGTTCTTCCGTAAATACTGCGTTCCAGCATCGTAGGGGGGCCCGCTACTGCGTCAATAAACTCAATGTGCTGTTTATTGAACAAGTTCTTGCATCCAAGTTTTAATTCAACGGGCACAGCAGGATGCCAGGCCAATGAGCTGTCAACCAGCGTGTATCCGGGAATGTTTTGGGATGTCCTGCGGTCCGTGAAAGAGAGTGATGTGTTCAGCGCCAGGGTGCGCGCAAGGTCCACGGAGGAGGTCAAGGCAAGGCGGTGCCGTGGCGAGTCGCCGCCCAGTTCCTGCGCGGGAGCGCCAAAAGTGCCGGGCGCCTGCGTCATCTCCATTTCAAAGAGCGCATATGCCGCGCCCAGACGCAATGCTTTTGCGGGCGTCCACTTTGCGGAGAATTCTCCTCCGCCGGAGCCTCCATTCATATCACTTTGGTTCACCATTGGCAGCACCAGGCGGGCGGGCGGCCCGGCCTCAAAGAATGGCTGTCCGGTCTCCGGCTCAATCAAGCCAGAGTATCTGTTATAGAAAGTTGCGATATCCAAAGAAAGTTTTTTGGCTAATTGGACGCGATATCCCATTTCAAAGGCATGCAAATGCTCTGGCTTTAGCAGAGGATTTCCCACCAGACGAAGCACCTGTATACCAGTTGCTCCAGGAAATGCAGTCAGGTTTGTATGCAAGAAGGTGTCATCCGGACCGAGACTCAGATCCGCAGTGGAATAAGCTGCCCAGACGCTGTGAATTCGGGAAATCTTCCAGAGAACGCGCGCATTGGGATGTATCGCAACTCCGGTATAGTTGCTATGGTCCAAACGCAAACCGCCGGTAAGCCGCACGTTGCCATTGGCGAACAACATTTCATCCTGCACAAAGGCGCTGGCGATCCTTGAAGTCGGGTTGGAAGGGGACCACCAGACCACATTGCCCGATGATGAGGTTTGCGCCTGCTTGAAGTCATATTCAACACCCGAGACCAGATCATGGCGGGCACCCAGAGGCCGTTCATACTGGAGACTGGCAATGGCGACATCTCCGTTGACATCAAGTCCAGTGTCCGGATGAGCCACGTGTGCAAAAGAAGCCTGCAGTGACGTGGTTGAGCCGTCAAGCGACTTATGGGTCCAGGTTCCTAAAAGATTTTCACCCTGCTGCGTTGACTGATCTATAAAGCTTGGGTTGAAGGGCGGCGTATAGGAAAATCCAACGCTATCCTCGCCACTAGTGCCACTGTATACCTGCCCTTCCAGCATAAAGGAGTCATGGCTGGACGTGTTCCCATCCATCCGGAAGCCGCTCTTCAACATTCGGGAAGAGTCATGGGAGGGCTCACCATTCAAAGTTCCTGCCGGACCGTTGTCATCGTACATGGAGAAAATCCGGTAGGTTGCCGATTTGCCCAGCTTGCCGCCATAGCGTGCGGCGCCTGAGCTGCGTTCCTGGTCGCCGGCTCCGGCAGAAACCAATATTCCTTGCGTGTCCTGCGACCGCTTGGTGATGATATTGACGATTCCGTTCACGGCATTGGCGCCCCATACGGTTGCACCCGGCCCGCGAATGACTTCTATGCGCTCAATATCCTCCAGCATGAGGCCCTGTTCGTTCCAGAACACACCGGAAAATAGAGGATCGAACACGCTACGGCCGTCAATCAGCACGAGCATCGTATCCTGAATGTATCCATTCAAGCCGCGTGAGCCTATGGCCCAGCGGGTGCCGCTTAAACGGGCGACATCGATCCCTGGCGCCATTTGCAGAAGTTCCGGAATATTCGTGGCGGTGGAGTTGCGAATATCCTGCTGCGTAATCACATAGATGGCTGCCGCGGTATCACTGAGCTTCTGTTCTTTCTTTGATACCGAGGTAACTTCAATTTTAGAAAGCTGCTCGGGGCTCAAGTCTGTAAGATCGGTCTGTCCCTGGGCATGCGAAAATGCCGTCAGAATAAAGACCATGAAAAATCGCGCAGTCCACCCCGCCACAGGCCTCCACCGGACTATTACAGCGCGGTGATCAATCATTGTTTCTTCCTTGGACGAAAGTGTCGTCCTGAACGAACCCAGGCGCAGCAAGGCAGTCAATCTTGATCTTCGGCCTCATGCCACTCTTAAACGCCAGATTTTTAGAGATGAAAACAACCGGCCCAGGCCATCCGGCCCGGTTGTATAACCAGATATGGCGGCAGGTTCTCCGCTACACTGGTACGGTACATATGGGGAGCATCGGCCAGTCAGCGAAGGTCTTTAGCGGCATATGGGCCTGAGTTCTCTCATAAGTCATATATTGAAGGATTTAAGTACTTACTGATTCATGACGATATGTGTAGAAGTGTTATGGTCGATCTTCAGTAAATAGTTTGGTTAGAATTTTTCAAAATTTATGAATGCAATATCAGAAACCGGCGATCCCATGGCGGGTCCTCCCGATGAATTGATCCGCCTGGATTCGGTCCTGGTTGCCGATGACGACGCAGTTTCGCGCGCCATGCTCGAATCCTATTTGCGCAAATGGCGGCTTGACGTGGTCACGGTGCACAATGGAGTTGACGCGTGGGACGAGTTGGAGAAAGAAACCGCTCCCAGCCTGCTCATTTTGGACTGGATGATGCCGGGAATTTCAGGCGTGGACCTGTGCCGCAAAATACGCGCACAAAAGACCTCACCCTATCCTTATATTATTTTGCTGACCTCGCGCGACGCCAAAAAAGACCTGGTGGAAGGGCTGGACGCCGGGGCAGACGATTACCTGACCAAGCCTTTTGACGCGGATGAATTGCGCTCACGGCTGATGGCCGGCAGCCGCATTCTGCGCCTGCAGAATGAGCTGCTGCGCAAGGAAGAAGAGCTGCGGTTTGAGGCCCTGCATGACCGGCTTACGGGCCTTTGGAACCGTGAGGCGATCCTGAACTTTTTGGGCCGTGAAGTGGCCCGCGGCAAGCGCAGCGGAGATTCTGTTGGGGTGCTGATGCTGGATGTGGACCATTTTAAGTCTGTCAATGACAGCCATGGGCATCAGGTTGGCGATGCTGTGCTGCAGGAGGTTGCTCGCCGCCTGGTGGGCGGCACGCGCAAGTATGACTGGGCAGGACGCTATGGCGGCGAAGAGTTTCTTATTCTTCTGTGCAACTGCAATCCTGAAACGCTGGCAATGTGCGCGGAAAGACTCCGGGAGGCAATTTCATCGCAGCCGGTACAGGTGGCCAATCTGGAATTGAAGATCACGGTAAGCATGGGCGCCGCGCTGACTTCAGCCGACCGAACGCTTACAGGCGATCAAATGGTTGGGATTGCCGATGCGGCGCTTTATCGCGCCAAAAACCGCGGCCGCAACTGCGTGGACATGGGCTGATCGCGCGGCCCATTCCTCTATTCACAATCAGATTTCGAGTGAAACTTTTAAGCGGCGGGCCCAACTGCGTTTGGATCCGAGTTGGCAGCGCCCTCTTTGCCAAGCGGGTAGCGCGGCAATACTTCACGGAGCGCCCACTCAATCCGGTCCACTGAGTCATTGATGAGTTGCAGCTGCATCCCATCCAGTCCGGAGCGCTGCGCTCCACCCAGATACTTGATCACCTGCAGGGCATTGCGGATGTGATGATTGAGTTCAGCAATGGTCTTCATTCTTGCGCGGACCAGTTCGCGGCTCGCCTTTTCCGCTTTGGCCGCCTGATAAAAAAGCCATCCCGCAAACAAGCCGGTAAGACTGTTGCTGAGAATGAGCATTCCAGCTCTGGGCAAGCCTTCCTGCAGTAGCAGCCGGTCCATGACAACACCCAGTATGGAAACGATGACAATCACAGCCAGTGAAAACCAACCGCTACGGCGGGACCACCAGGATTCGTCCGGAAGATTATCTTGTTTCACAGTGACATAATTTTTCACAGTGACATAATTTTAGATCAACTCTGATCGCGCCAGAGAGGGCAATTTTTGCCTTTACCAATCTTAATTACCCTTAAGTTTTTGGCGGCTGATGAATCTGCATTGAATCGCAATATGATTTTGTAATTGCAATCGCGCGGCCCAAAAACTAAACAAAATCTCATTCCTCTTTATTTATTCCACGGTCACGGATTTCGCCAGATTGCGCGGCTGGTCCACGTCGCATCCGCGCAGCACCGCAATGTGATAAGCCAGCAGTTGCAGCGGCACAACTTCCAGAATAGGCAGCAGCAGCTCCGGCGCCTGCGGAACATACAGCACGTGGTCCACGGATTCCCTTATCTCTTCATCGCCTTCCGTGGCAATGGCAATCATTTTTCCCGAGCGCGCCGTTACCTCTTTCACGTTGGACATGGTTTTTTCGTAGCGCAAAACCGAGTTCGGATCGTTCGGGTCCTTCGTGGCCACCATGACTACGGGCAGGTCTTCGTCAATCAGCGCGTTGGGGCCATGCTTCATTTCGCCGGCAGGATAGCCTTCCGCATGGATGTATGAGATTTCCTTTAACTTCAGAGCGCCTTCCAGAGCAATGGGATAGTGAATGCCACGGCCCAGAAAAAGGAAATCCTGCACGCGGTAGTACCGCTTGGCCAGCTCTTCACACTCTTTGTCGTTGCTGAGCAAAGTTTCCAGCTTGGCGGGAAGCTTGAGCAATTCAGCGATATAGCGTTTGGCGTCTTCGGTGGACGTTGCGCCGCGAAGCTCGCCGAGATAGAGCGCCAGCAGGAACAGCGCCGTCAGCTGCGCGGTAAAGGCCTTGGTTGAGGCCACGCCAATTTCCGGCCCGGCATGCGTATAAACGGTGCCGGCGGATTCACGCGCAATCATGGCCCCCACCACATTGCAGATGGCCAGAGTCTTTGAGCCTTTGGCTTTCGCTTCCCGTTGGGCGGCAATCGTGTCCGCGGTTTCACCGGATTGTGTAATCAGCAGCGTGATTTCTTTATTGGAGGTAATTGGATCGCGATAGCGAAATTCGCTGGCATAATCCACCTCCACCGGGATGCGCGCCAGCCGCTCGATCATGAATTTGCCGGCCAGGGCAGCATGCCAACTGGTGCCGCAAGCGGCAATGTTGATTTTCTGCGCGCTGCGCAGCTCGGCTTCCGTGATGTCCATCTCTTCCAGAAAAACTTTGCCGGAATCCAGTGAGACGCGGCCCAGCGTGGTGTCCCGGACGGCGCGCGGCTGCTCATAAATTTCCTTGAGCATGAAATGCTTGAAGCCGCCTTTTTCCGCCATGATGGGGTCCCAGGTTACGTGCTGTATCTCGCGCACTACTGGCTTGCCGTCAAAATCCGTGAGCTGCACGCCTGAAGGAGTCAGGATCGCCATATCGCCATCATGCAGGAAATAAATGTTGCGAGTGTGACTGAGCAGCGCTGTTACGTCAGAGGCGACAAAGTATTCGTTGTCTCCCATGCCGATTACCACCGGCGGGCCGTTGCGCGCGGCAATCAGCTTGTCAGGATTGTCTTCAGAAAGCACGCCCAGAGCAAACACGCCGGTAAGCTGTTTCACGGTCTTGCGGACGGCATCTTCCAAAGTAATTTTGTGCCCGTTGGCCTGGGCCAACGCCTTCTCAATCAGGTGCGCAATCACTTCGGTATCAGTCTCAGTGGAAAACTTGTGGCCTTCTTCAATCAGCTTCTTTTTGAGCGAGAGATAATTTTCAACAATGCCGTTGTGCACCACCACGATCTTGCCGGTGCAGTCACGATGCGGATGCGCGTTTTCTTCAGTGGGGCGGCCATGCGTGGCCCAGCGCGTATGGCCGATGCCGTAACTGCCTTCCATGGGCTTGAGCCGGATTACTTCTTCCAGATTGCGCAGCTTGCCTTCAGCGCGACGGAGCTGCAGCGCGCCGGTCTTTGTGTTTGCGCCTGCGGCGTCGCCATTGGCTCCGCTTTCATTTGCGCAACCAGCCACGGCGATGCCGGCGGAATCGTATCCG
>DASXLK010000046.1:0-4695 GCA_036496365.1 Candidatus Angelobacter sp.
CGGAGCAGAAGACGTGGTACAGGAAGTTTTCCTTCAGTTGTGGCGCAATCCTCAGGCTTTTAATGCAGACCGCGGACGGCTGGCTCCGTGGCTGGCGGTGATTGCTCGCAATCGCGCCATTGACCTGCTAAGGAAACGTCCACAGGAAGACGATATAGCTGAAATGCCTATCTCCTGTGGTGTTGATCTGGAGAGCGAATCTTCCCAGCGGCTGGCGGTGGAAAAAGTGCGCGGCGTTCTGGGGCAGCTGCCACAGGACCAGCGCAAGGCGCTGGAGATGGCATTTTTTGAAGGTATGACCCATACGGAAATCGCCGGCAAAACCGGAGAGCCGCTGGGAACCGTCAAGACCCGCATCCGAACAGGATTGCTGGCCTTGAGAAAAGCATTCGCATGAACGCGCATCCACAATACGCTGAAGCGCTGGTGCTCTATGCCATGGGCGCGCTTGACGATCCGCAGGATCTTGCGATGCTGCAGGCGCACCTAGGCACATGCGGGGATTGCCGTCGAGAACTGGAAGCTTTGCGTGCGGATACCGCCCTTCTGGCTCTCTCGGCAACCGGCCCGCAGCCCCCGGCACGGTCGCGCGATCGCTTGCTTAATGCAATTGCAGCAGAGCCGCGCATGGCACAGAGGCCGGTGGAAAAGCCGTTTGTGGTTGGTCGGCTCCGTTCGCGCTGGCTTACCCTTACGCCGATTTTTGCCATGCTGCTGCTGGCAATCTTTAGTCTTTTGCTGGGACGTGATCTTAGAAATACGCGATTCCGGCTAAAAGTGGCCCATGCGCAGATTGAGCAGATGCAGTCGGAAATCGCGCAGCAGAATATAGCACTGGCTGACGCCAAAAAAGTTGGCGATCTGTTGCACGCATCGGATGCGTGGCCGCTTACGCTGGTTTCCATCAAAACTCCGCCGCAGCCCCAGATGAAAATGCTTTATTCACGCGAAAAAGGCAGCCTTCTTTTGATGGCAAGCAATACGCCTATTTTGCCGGACGACAAGATTTATGAGCTATGGCTGCTCCCTTCTGACGGTAGCGCTCCCATGCCTGCGGGTTGGTTCAAGCCAGACGCTAAAGGGAACGGTATGATCTTCCATACTTTGGCAGCTGCGGGCATTGACGCCAAGGGTTTTGCCGTGACGATTGAGCCGACGGGCGGCAGCCAGTCTCCCACCATGCCAATCAAGTTCGCGCCCGCAGGCTAGGTGTGGAGTCTCAAGAGGTTGTTCCGATCAAGACCGGAGCGGCTGATAGGAGGAGCATGGTCAAGACTACCATGAGGACGGTGCCAGTTGTAGTGGTGAAGCCAGGGAAGAAGGTGTAGCTGGCGTTGTTGCGAGTCTTGATACAAGCGGGCGTAAGCCCATTCGCGTAAAGCGGTTTGAATGAAACGTTCGGCTTTGCCATTGGTGCGTGGGGTATAAGGACGAGTGAAGTGGTGGCGCAAACCGAGTTCGAGGACGGCGGCGTGGAAAGCATGGGAACGGTAACAATGACCGTTGTCGGTAAGCAATCGGCGAATGGGAATACCCAGGCTGGCGTAATAAGCCACAGCGGCGCGCAAGAAAGCGATGGCGCAAGCCGCGTTAAAGTTGGGCAGAATCTGGATAAAGGCAATGCGCGAGTGGTCATCGATAGCGACATGAACGTATTCCCAACCGCAGTGAAGCTTGCCGCGGCGGCGTCCATCGGGACGAGAAACCACGCCGGCGAAGCGTCCCAGCTGCTTAATATCGAGGTGGAGCATATCGCCAGGAGCGGGATGCTCATAGCGAATCAAAGGTATGGCTGGCTCCAGATCACGCATGCGGTTCAGGCCGAGACGACGGAGAATGCGGCTAACGGTAGCTCGGCTTAGACCGGTGGTTTGGGCAATATGGTAGCCGGTGAAGCGCTGTCGCCGCAGCTGTTCGACGCGCTGCTCCAGCGCTACACCGGTGCGACGAGGGGAACGATGGGGACGCGAGGAACGATCATATAAACCAGCCGAACCTTGTTGCTGATAACGGCGGGTCCACTTGGCGGCGGTACGAGCACAGATGTTGAAAGCAGTAGCGGCGGCTTGCAGCGTCATCTTGTGAAGAAGAACGCTCTGGGCCAACTGCTCTCGACGAATCAAGGTAAGTCGGGCATTCTTATGGATGTCCATTCGGGCCTTCCAGTTTGGAGTTGACTGCTCATCACAATCAGCTTCTCTGGTTTTGTTCGAATGGACAACCTCTTGAAATGTCACACCTAGCCAAGCCCAAATGGCTCCTTTCGGACTGAGATATTTGCGGGATGAACTGCACGCCGGCAGATATGCCAATCAAATCAGCTAACACCTGAACTAAAGTCGCGTCCAAGTGGAAGCGTGTCTCCACTGCAGGAAGGACGTAAACAAATGTATTCATTCTTGTTGCCGCCTTGCCCCAAGTTGCGTTTTCGTGCTGCCAGTCTGAGCGTCGCTTTACCTCTCTTGTTGCTTTTAGTCGCAGGCAGTGTGCAGCAGGCCTGCGCGCAGGAGGCATCCTCCCAAATCAAAACGGAGATTACACGCCTTCAGCAATCTCTGAAGGACAAGCCGATTGCCGATCCGGGTATGCCCGAGCTGGGTTCTGATATTACTGCCAGCCTGAACAGTGCAAATGCTACGCTCACCGCAGGCAATCTTTATTTGAGCCTGATTCAGCTGGGATCGGCCACAGACCTTTTGCAGGGCGCGCGTTGCGTGATCGAAAAAGGCAGCGCCGTTCAGGACAGCCTTCCTGCGTTTGAATCAGAATGGGGAAAAGCCAGCCTGCAGCTGACTGCGTTGAACAAAACTGTCCAGACAAAAGATTGGAGCCATGCGACTGCCGGGATTCGGGCGCTTGCAGAGGCGGCGCAAGGCAGATCAATTCCCCTGCTGGAAGGCGGGCGCGGATTTGCCACAGCTACGAAGCCTAAAGATGGCTTGTTCTATCTTGGCCAGGCGCAAGGTGAAGCCGAGTTTGCGGTTTTTGTGTCACGGCTGAGTGCAGCGCATAAAACGACTTCGCCGCTGTTGCGCTCTTTACTGCCGGAATTAGAGGCCTTGCAGGAAAAAACCAATGCTGCCTTCCAGCCGCCGCGATCGATTGATATGCATCCGCGTTTCATCGCGCTGAACTCTGCTATCAAGTTTGCGCGTGAGCTGGATTCATCCAAAGCGTATGCCGGCGCGCTGTATGAATATCTTGATGCCCTGCGTCATTATGGCATGCTCGCCCCTGCGATACCGGACGCGGCGAAACAAGCGGCTTTGCGTAGTTCTGTTGACGATCAGATCAAGAAGATTTCTGCCTCCAAGCGCGATGATTCAATCGCACAGATCTTTTTGGAACGAGCAGATGGATGGCTCAACAAGCCAGATGGCACGGCCACAGCGCCCGATGAATGGCGCAGTGTGCGGGTGATTCTTGAAGAAGTAATGCCGGCTTATTACGCTGCTCTCAAACCGGCAGCACCCATGCAGCAACACGCCGCGCGCACGGCAACGCTTACGCTGGTTCGCTGGCCCTACACTTGAAACATCTCTGACCCAGCAAGTTTGCTGGCCCAGGAAGTTGCCGCCAAGTACGCAGGCAAAGTCACATTCGTCAGCGAGAATTTTGGTGATTCAAAGCTGGCTGACCGCTTTGGGGTAAAAGGCTATCCTGCAATATTTCTGGATGACATCCTCATCGCCGCCCCGCGCGACTTTGGCTACTTTGGCGAAAAAGAAGGTACCGGACGTTATGCACCCTGGCGCAACGCGGACAATCAGGCAAAATTCAAAGCCGATTTAGTGCGAATGATCGACCTGATACTGGCAGGTAAGAAAGATGTCGTCAGCCGCGAGCATGAAGGAACCAGCACGTCTCTGACGGCTGTCACTTCCCTGCCTAAATTCACTCTGACGGACCTTGCTGGCAAGCCGCTGACCGCCGAACAACTTCAAGGCCGTGTGGTCCTGGTGGAATTCTGGGCCATCTGGTGTCCGCCGTGTCGTTCAACACTGGAGTGGCTTGGTGAGTTGAAAAAGAAATACGGAGATAACATCGTCATTCTGGCGCTTGCTGTGGAATCTCCGGAAGACAAGATCAGGGAAACCGCCAAAACACTGAGCCCTGATCTGCACTGGGCCATTACCGACGCCACCACTGCCCAGGCTTTTGGCGATATTACGGCTGTCCCAACCATGTTTGTGTTTGATCGATCGGGTAAGACTGCCAGCGTTACTTATGGCGCGCCGCCAGATCTCCACCAGCAGGCGGAAAAGGTCCTGGACGAATTAATGAAGTAACGGCCGCAGATTTTTGCCGATAACTGCCATTACTTTTTTGATTTTCCTGATCAGTGCTTATCTGCGGAATCTGCGGCAACCGGCCTTTGCCTTCTCCGTGTCTCCATGGCGGACTTTTCTTTTCTTCAACTTGCCCAAAAATTTCTCGATTTAAATTGTTGACATGCTTGCGTTATCGACTGCATAATTATTCATCATCCTGCATAATTATTCGTATGACGAAATTAGCCAGACAGCAATTGATTGTTGAACTCGCACACGAAGGGCCCCTGCCGGGACAGCAGGAGCTGTGCAAAGTGCTTGCGCGCCGCGGATTCCCCGTCACGCAGGCCACGCTTTCGCGCGACATCAATGAATTGGGTCTGGTGCGGACCTCTGAGGGCTACACACTGTCCAATGGCGACGC
>DASXLK010000047.1:0-3901 GCA_036496365.1 Candidatus Angelobacter sp.
TTCTGCCACCACGGAAATCCCGGCCTCATCCGCCGCGGCAATAATCTTGTCTCCATCCAGAAACAAACATTTGCCTGCATCAATCGCCAGGCAGGAAGCGCCGGCGCGCGCCATGGTTTCAATGGTCTTCAGCCCAATCACCGGAACATCAAAGCGCATGTCCTGGTTCGGCTTGGCCACTTTTACCACCGTCAATTTCCGGCTAAGCATTGAGTCACCGTCTTGGCCCGCGCTGTGCATCAGCTCGCCTGCGCGGAGAATTGTCGCATCCGTGCCTTCCATGGCTTCCACTGCAACGCAGGCAGCTTCTGCAATTATGACCGTTTGGCCGATGTCGTATTGGGCCAGATGCCGCGCCACACGCCGGCCATATTCCACGTCCTTCAACTCTGCTTCACTCGGCCCGCGGCGCGTCAGCACTCCCGGCTTCGCCAGCAGCGGCTCAAGATAGGAAGTAGAGCTGATCAGGTGAATACCTTCTTCTTCCAGCACCTTGGCCACAGCGCCAATAAGCGAATCAGTATTGCGTGTACCAAGGGACAAAAGCACCTTGGCCAGTTTCCAATCCGGACGGATCGCGGAGAAAATCTGCTTATGCTTTACCTGTCCGGCCATAATCGCCGTGGTCACACCTTCACGTTTAAAGGTTTCAATGAGCTTGCTGAGCTCACCCAATGACATCCAGTGCACCGCCATGGCCCCGCGACTCTCAATCAGAGGAGAAGTTTCCTCTTTAATGGCAGCCACCACCACCTGTGCGCCCTGTGCGCGCGCCGCATCCAGCAGGAGCAACGGAAAACTCCCATTGCCGGCGATCAACCCGAGTTTTTGCTGCTCCGCCACTTGATCTCCAGTGTACCAATTTGCCAATTAAGTGCCTTTAATCCAAGGCTGTAAGCACACCTTAAACCTCGTCCGCGCATCATAACGAGGAAGTAAACATGCTGACGTTGACGGACCCAATGACAGACCAATTACATAGCCGGAATCTGGTGCCATTTAAGAAAAGACGCGGCCCCTACCATATTCCCGGTATGACCGGTGAAAATGAGAGGCACGCGCTTGATGTGGACCACGATTTAAGCCGTGATGAGGAGCGTTATATCCGCCATTATCTGGGTTATGCCGATGCTCTGCTCAAAAACGCGCCGGATGAAGTGACTGAACCGCCAGAGGAAAGTGCTTCACCACAAGAAAGTTCATCATTCGAGCAAGGCCCTGCACAAAACGCTTCCGCTCCTGAAATCCCCGAAGCCCGGCAGCCAAACTCTGAGCAAGACTCTTGCGACAAAGCCGCCTGACGCCGCGCCACTCTCTATTGCCGCTTTTCTATTTCGCTTTTCTATTTGGTAATGCCGCGCTCTGAGTCTTCAATGAATTTCAGAAGCATGTCCACATCTTCTCCACGATCGTTTTCTGCTTTCAGCTTTTCCATTGCCTGCGTGGTATTCAGCTTGGAGTTAAGCAACACGCGAAATGCATGATGAATCTTTTGAATGCGCTCTTCACTGAAGCCCCGGCGCGAAAGCCCCACTGAGTTCATTCCAAAGGTCTGCGTGTGGCGGGGCGTAACGCACTTGGCAAAAGGTAGAACATCCTTGGTAATCACCGTTCCGCCGCCTATGTAAGCGTGCGCCCCAATCCGGGTAAATTGGTGGACAGCACACAGCGCCCCTACCACGGCCCACTCTTCCACTGTCACATGACCGGCAAGAGTTGCGGCGTTCACCAGCATCGCGTGGTCGCCAATCACTGAATCGTGCCCCACGTGCGCATAAGCCATAAGCAGCGTATGGCTCCCGATACGCGTCAGACCGCCGCCTTTGGTAGTGCCGCGGTTCAGCGTAACGTATTCGCGAATCACATTATGGTCGCCAATTTCCAGCCGGGTATTTTCGCCTTTGTAGCTTAAGTCCTGTGGCTCACCGCCAATCGCGCAAAAGGGAAAGAAGCGGTTATGCGAACCAATCTTTGCCGGGCCTTGGATGACCACGTGCGAAATCAACTCGCATTCGGGCCCTAACTCCACATCCGCGCCCACAATGCAATACGGACCAATCGAACAGGTTGCGTCAACCCGCGCGCCGGGATCAATAATTGCCGTGGGATGGATCATTCCGTTGTTTCAGCCGGGGATGTTTCAGAAGAAGAGTCTGCGCCTAATTTTCCGCGATTCATAGAAACCAGTTGCGCGCTCACAACACCATCACAAACTACCTTGCCATTCACAAACGCCTTGCCTTCCATGCGCACCACAATGCGCGCCGAGGAAGCTTTCCAGCTCAGCATCACTACCTCAATCCGCAGCTGGTCTCCCGGGACCACAGGACGCCGAAAACGCGCCTTCTCAATGCCTGTGAAGACAATCAGCTTGTCATTGCGGTCTTCCACTTCCGTAAGGAGCATGGCTCCTCCGGCCTGGGCCATCGCTTCCACAATCAGAACTCCCGGCATGATGGGAAAGCCTGGGAAATGGCCGGCAAAAAACGGCTCGTTGATAGTCACGTTTTTGATCGCGACAATCTTCTTCTTGCGCTCAATCTCCAACACCCGGTCAATCAACAGAAACGGATAACGGTGCGGCAGAATAGCCTGTATTTGATTGATGTCCAGCGGGCCAGCTTTGCCTGCTGCTGCCGGCTCGGCGACAGTCGTCTCGGGTGCGTTCACTTGGGTGGTGTCGTTCATCTTGAAGCGCGAATTATAGAAGATTTGCCGCCAGCTTGAAAATACAGCATGGATACCAGCTCATCCCATGGCACTGCAGCTACTCTCCTTGGGTATTTTGGTTCCCACATTGGCACTCTTCCGCCTCGCCGGAGCCATTTTTCTAACTTTCTCTGAGAGCAGCAGCTTGGCTTGTGAATTGCAATCTATATAAACAACATTCGCTCCTTCGTCGGAAGAAAGCGGCAGTCAAACCTGGCTGCCGTTTTCCATTTTTGCGTGACCTTCTTTAAGTGCGAATGGCGCGAAAAACATCTTTATTGCCCTCTCAAGCCATTCGTCACTTTCACCAAATCCCAATCGACACTTTTGGCACTATTGGCAATAATGGCAATCTCATAACTGGCACTTTTGGCAATCTTCTTTTCCGCATTTATCATTGTTCGCGACTATGCTCACCGCCCAAGCCAATCTCGCTTTCTGCCAGCAACACCATGCCGAAATGATGACGCTTCTGCAGCGCATGGTGGAGATCGAATCCCCCAGTGACAACAAAGCCGCAGTCGACCGAATGGGGACATTCCTGGCGCATGAGTTTGAGCGGCTGGGCGGCAAAATAACTTTCTTTCCTCAACAAGAAGCCGGCAATCACCTGAAGGCTGAATTCGCTGGCAGCGCAGGCAAGCCTGTGCTTCTTCTGGGACACTTTGACACTGTCTGGTCCATGGGTACTCTGGCCAATATGCCTTTCCGTGTGGAAGGTGGGCGCGCCTTCGGCCCCGGAATTTATGACATGAAAGCCGGCATTGCCATGATGGCTTTTGCCTTGCGCGCTCTGCAAGCCGCTGGCAGCCAGCATCGGCCAGTCACCATTCTGCTGGACACCGACGAAGAAGTAGGCAGCGCCACCGGACGCGCCGTCGTAGAAGCCACGGCAAAAGACTGCGCGGCCGTGCTGGTGCTTGAGCCTTCACAAGGCCCCAAAGGCCATCTGAAAACTTCGCGTAAAGGCGTGGGCGATATCACCATCCGCGTGCGTGGTAGAGCATCGCATTCCGGCGTGGACTTTGAGAAAGGACGTAGCGCGATAGTCGAGTTGGCGCGCCAGCTTCTTGAAGTAGTCAAATTCACTGATCTCAGCAGCGGAATCACTGTAAACCCCGGCATCATTCAGGGTGGCACGCGCAGCAATGTGATCGCCGCTGAAGCCTGGGCTGAAGTTGACCTCCGCATT
>DASXLK010000048.1:0-117138 GCA_036496365.1 Candidatus Angelobacter sp.
ACTGCGCGCCTTGATCGTCAAAGCCATGGCTGATTTCATGGCCAATCACAACGCCGATACCGCCGTAATTAACCGCGTCAGCGTTTTGCACGCTGAAGGACGGCTGCTGCAATATTCCTGCCGGGAAGACGATTTCATTCAGCAGGGGATTGTAGTACGCGTTGGAGGTGGGCGGCGTCATGCCCCAGCGTCCGCGATCCACAGGCTTGCCAATCTGTGAATGGTCATCATTGATGTTCCACTTGACTGCCGCCAGATTGTTGTCCCAATAGGAAGCGCGAGATATCTTGATGCTGCTGTAGTCTTTCCATTTATCGGGATAGCCAATTTTAGGATTGAAAGTGGAGAGTTTTTCCAGGGCTTTCTTTTTAGTCTCCGGCCCCATCCAGTCCAGGTTCTCAATGGTGTCATGCATGGCGGCGAGAATATTGTTCACCATCTCCTGCGCGCGCGCTTTGGCTTCAGGCGGGAAATATTTCTCGACATATTTCTTGCCCAGCGCGTCACCCAATAGCTGGTCTGTGGCTTCAGCGCAACGCTTCCAGCGCGGCTTAAGCTCAGTGGCTCCATTTAAATACCTGCCAAAAAAGGCAAAGTTTTCATCTACAAATGGATCAGAAAGCTGGTCGGCAAAAGCATGCAGGTATTGCCATTTAAGATAAGTCTTCCAGTCCGCCATGGGCGTTTCGCGCAACTGCTTATCCACTTCCTGGAAGAACTTCGGCTCGGTGACGTTCAAGTCAGCGCGGGAAATTTTTTCGTCGGTAAAGTATCCGTCCCAGTCGACGGCAGGCGAAAGCTTCTTGAGGTTGGCGAATGTGGTTTTATTGTCTGTGACCTTGGGGTCGCGCAGCTCGACGTTATCCAGCTGAGACTCAGCAAATTTCTTTTCTACCTGGAAGACGGTGTTGGCGGCTGCTTTAGCTTTGGCGTCATCATAGCCAGTCAGCTTGAACATGGCAGCCACGTGCACCAGATATTTCTCGCGCGCTTCCTGAAAGCGCTGTTCCGGCTTTAGATAATAGTCGCGATCCGGCAGGCCAAGCGCGCTGGGAAATACCGTGGCAATTACCTGGGCAGGATTGTGATTGTCCGGGCTTGAGCCCAGCCCGAAGGGGGCAAACACACCCTGCTCATGCAGATGGCGAATGGTGCGCTGCAAGTCCGCGGCTGACTTCATGGCATCAATTTCCGCCAGCGTTGGCTTGACGGGTGTAAGCCCGGCCTTGTTTACGCCAGACTCATTCATGCATGAGCCGTAATAGTCGCCGATGAGTTGCTCCGCGCTGCTCTTAGGCCAGTCAGTCTTGCTGGAGACATCATCAAGAATTATCTTGAGTTGGTCTTTGGCTTCTTCGCCGGCCTTCCAGCGGCGGCTCCAGTGCACCATGGATGGCGGAATGGGATTCTCCGCGCGCCATTTGCCATTGGCATATTGGAAGAAATCAGTGCAGGGATCTGCTTTTTGGTCGATGTCGCCTGTTTGAATGCCTTGTGGAGCATTCCCTTGAGCAAACAGTGCGACGCAACTTGCCAGGAGGAGGAGCGAAAGTTTCAAAAGACGCATTTTCACCTTTTTCAAACAGAAGTATTCATTTTTTGCGAAAAGGGCTGCTTGCACCCCTTGCGATTCGTTCTTACAGAAAGCCCGCGTGCACCTTGCTCTGCCAACGCGCCGCTAAACAGCGGATAAAGTCAAACACCTTGGCGCTTTCGTGCCCCTAGCCCTGCGCGCGATTATTGTCCGCTGGAAAGTTTTTCCACGGAGACGGAGCCTTTTTCTGTTTTTAAGTGCAGTCTGGTGCCGCCCTGATTGATGGTGCCGCGGAAGCTGTCTTCGCGCGCGCCAGTCCGGGAGTTCATAGGGAAATCAGAATGAAAGCTGGAGTGGCGTCCGCCGTCAAAGTCCACATCCAGCCCAGTATTGGCCGGGACACGCAGCACGATGGAACCTTTTTCATTCTCCAGCCAGGCGGTATCGCCCAGGCTTCGAGCGTTAATCTCCACGTCCGCTTTATATGACTTAACTTCCAGCGGCCCGCGCACCGTTACGTTGCGCAGCTTGACCATGTCCTTGTAAGTATCAATGCGAATCGAGCCGGTAGTGGAGTCAATTTCAATGGGGGATTTGTAACTCTTCACGCGAATGTCGCCTTGAATCGCGGCCACTTTAATGTCAGGCTTGTAACTCTCAAGTTTTACGTTGATCTGGCGGGGAACGCGTATCTCCAGGTCCACGGCAGATTCATAACTGATGCCTTGCAGGCAAAAAATGCAGCTCTGTTGCGGATATTTCACCTCAACATAAACATGGTTGGAGTCATTGCGGAAATTGATTCGGACATTTTCCATCCACCATTTACGGTCAGAATCGGAGCCCTCAAAACGCTTGGTTACGTCTACTGCGACTTGGTTCGTATCCGATCCCGTCACGTGGATGGTGCCTTTGTAGTTGTCCACGTCCAGCGTGCCGCCCTGAGCAATAGTAAAGCTGCGCTGAAAGCGTTCCGGCTGATCATTGCCGGTGGACTGGCTGCGTAAGTTTGGTGCGGCCAAGGCAAGAATTCCCACAATCAAGACCAGATACCCGATTAAGCGTTTATTTTCAGGACTCATATTTCCTCCAGGTAAATGCTTTCCAAACAGTGCTTTCCCTGATGGTCTTGTACGAATGGGATGATCTTTATGTTCCCATTTTAATGCTTATCCAACGTTTTTTTAGACGAAAACGCTGAATAAAGGTTACTGGTTAAAGGGCAGGTCAAGCCGGACACGAAAGGCAGGCAGCTTCAAGCAAAAACAAAAAAGGGGACGCAGCGACAAGAGCAGCGTTCCCTTGATTCAAAGCAGTCTTTTTGCTGGTTACATGGACTTTAGCAGCTTTAGCCAGCGCTCCCAGCTCTCTGTGCGAGCCTTGGTGTTGGCCACGGCCATATCGTGCTTTTTCTTGGTGTCAGGATCGTCAGCTGTGTTTTTGGCTGCTGCGTCATTGGCCGGATCTTCACCAGCGCGCATGAATCCATGGCCTGCGCCTGCGTAAGTTACTGGTTCATATTTCTTACCAGCAGCTTTCATGGCGGCTTCAGTTGCGGGGATCGTCGCTCCAATGCGCGCGTCTTCACCGGCATAAAAGCCATAGACTGGCGCTGTGATGGCGGCAACGTTCTCCGGGCCGGGCCCATAGAACACAAACGCCGCGCTCAGGTCTTTACGGTTGGTAGCGAAGCGGAATGACTGGCCGCCGCCCCAGCAGAAGCCGCTTACAGCCAGCTTGCCGTTGCTGGCCGGGATCTTCTTGGCGTAATCCGCCGTGGCATTCAGGTCTGCGGTTACCTGGTCCGGGTTTAAGCCGGAGACGCCTTTCATGGCGTCCTGCGTGCTGCCAAATTCAGCGGAGCCGCCGCCCTTGGGGCCCATGCCGGAGAGCAGGTCCGGCGCAATGGCAATATAGCCATGGCTGGCCAGATCATCGGCCGCGCTGCGCGCCCAGTCCGTGAGTCCAAAAATCTCATGGATTACGATAATGACCGGCGCCTTCTTTTTTGTCTCAGGATAGACAACATAGGCTTGCACCGTGCGGTTATCGTGCTTGATCTGCACCCATTCCCCATGCCGGGGAGACTTATCCAGTTTCTGTTTGGCCCAGTCCTGGGCAAAGCCCGTGGAAAGGCAGAGCAACAACACAATCATGCTAGCCAAGGTTCTTTTCATGGCAGAAAGTTTACAGGGTTCGCAGCATTGGGACAACCGGGGTGGGCGTGGAGCAATTGCCGGCGGAACTCATCCTGAAGGGACCACAGAAGAAATGTGCGGTCAGAGAAAAAAATCCCAGCCTTTCCGGCGATTGCGAAAAGCTGGGCCGTTAGCAGTTATGGTTCAGTAATTATGGTTCAGTAATCTGTAATTGTCCGGTTGAAGTTCTATTAGAGCCATCTGTTGCGGTGCCGGTCATCGTAATTATGCCTGAATCCGCAAATGCTTCTACCGTACCTTTTTGCGTATGGGCAAGAACATGGCAATCTGTTTGAAAAAAGTTGAAGGAAGTGAACTGGACCGAATTACTTGTGGCAGCGGGATGAATCGTTGTGTTTATTGGGGGAAGGCTGACTGGCTGATTACCAACCGTTGTTACAAGGCCTGAGCTATCGACTCCCGCGCATATTGGGTTACCTTTAGCGTTCAGCGTCATTGCAGTGAGTCCACCTGAAGACTCCCCGAGGAAAGAGATCAGGTAAGTGTCTTTTGTCAGGTGTACAGTCGCATCTGGCCCAAACGTTTGCCGCTCTTTCGTGTTGTTGTCAAGAACCGACCAGGTGACGGTTGGTGGATTGGGTGAAGGGCCTGACGTTGGCGTACAACCAGCCAGAAAAAGGGCAATGAGTGGCAGTAACAGCTTTCGATGATGAAACATGATTATCTCCAGTAAAGCAGGATTTCAGAAGTAATGAAAAACGCTGCAGAGGGGTAGTGCAGGGAGCAATTTAAACGTTTCAATTTTGTTGGCCCGTTTAGCGCCTTAGAGGTCAAAAAAAGCCCGCTCAATTTGAGCGGGCTTAAATCGTTATGGAAATAATTTCGCTTGAGAAACGTTAGAGGTATCTCTCGCGCGATATCTCCGGCACAGCCGGCGCTGGGATCGTCTGTGCGCCTTCTTCCGGGAAATCCGGGAGCGGCGTTTCCAGAGCGACCTTCAATACCTGGTCCATGTTTTCCACGAAATGGACCTTCATCTGGCCACGGATATTTTCCGGGACCTCAGCCAGGTCTTTTTCGTTTTCTTTCGGAATAATCGCTTCTTTAATTCCGGCGCGCAGAGCGGCAAGAAGTTTTTCTTTCAGGCCGCCAATGGGCAGGACCTTGCCGCGCAGCGTGATCTCGCCGGTCATGGCAATGTCACGGCGCACAGGAATCTTGCTGAGTGCGCTGGAAATTGCCGTGGCCATGGTGATGCCGGCCGAAGGACCGTCTTTAGGGATTGCGCCTTCCGGCACGTGAATATGGATATCGACGTTGCGATAAAAGTCTCTTGGAATCCCCAGTCGCGCGGCGCGTGAGCGCACGTAAGACATTGCGGCGTGGGCCGACTCCTGCATCACGTCACCCAACTGCCCGGTAATAGTGAGTTTGCCTTTACCGTCCACGATAGCGACTTCAGTGCTTAGAATAGAGCCGCCGACCTCTGTCCAGGCCAAGCCGGTTACGAGACCGATTTCGCTCTTTTCATTGGCCAGCGTGTCACGGAATTTGGTGACGCCCAGGAACTCATTGACTTTTTCTGCATTCAAAGCAGCGGTGTAAGTGGAATCTTTTACTACCTTGCGCGCTACTTTGCGAGAGATGTTGCCAATTTCACGTTCCAGATTTCTTACGCCAGCTTCACGTGTGTATGACTTGATGACCTCGCGCAGAGCATCGTCAGTAAACGTGAGCTGTTTTTCCGTAAGGCCGGTGGCCTCACGCTGTTTGCGCACCAGAAACTGCCTGGCGATCTCAACTTTTTCAAGCTCGGTGTAGCCGTGAAGCCGCAGAACTTCCATGCGGTCCTGCAGCGCGGCCGGAATGCTATGCAGCACGTTGGCTGTGGCGACGAAAAAGACCTGAGACAGGTCATATTCCACGTCAAGGTAATGGTCCTGGAACATCCAGTTCTGCTCAGGATCAAGAACTTCCAGCAGAGCGGATGAAGGATCGCCACGGAAATCAGAAGCCATTTTGTCGACTTCATCCAGCATGAAGACCGGGTTTTTGGTGCCGGCTTTTTTCATCATTTGAATGATCTGACCGGGCAGAGCGCCAATGTAGGTTCGACGATGGCCGCGAATCTCAGCTTCGTCGCGCACGCCGCCCAGCGACATGCGAACAAATTTTCTGCCGGTAGCTTTCGCAATCGACATACCCAGCGACGTCTTACCTACACCCGGAGGGCCAACAAAGCAGAGAATCGAGCCCTTAGGATTCTTCACCAACTGGCGCACGGCAAGAAATTCCAGGATGCGGTCTTTGATCTTCTCCAAGCCGTAATGGTCCTGGTTCAGGATCTTTTCTGCGTGCTCAATGTTGCGAATCTCTTTCGACTTCTTCTTCCACGGCACGGCGAGCAGCCAGTCAAGGTAATTGCGGGAAACCGTTGACTCAGCCGACATGGGCGGCATGGCTTCAAGCTTCTTCAATTCCTGAATGGCCTTCTCATGGACTTCCTTCGGCATCCCGGCGGTGTCGATCTTTTTCTTCAGCTCATCGAACTCGCTTTTTTCGCCGCGGCCCAGCTCTTTCTGGATGGCCTTGATCTTCTCGTTAAGGTAATACTCTTTCTGGGCGCGTTCCATCTGGCGCTTTACGCGCGTCTGGATGGTGCGGTCCATGTTGAGTTTTTCAATTTCAATGTCGAGAACATCAGCAATGCGATTGAGCCGCTCGGCGGGATCAAAAATTTCCAGCAGCTCCTGCTTTTCTTCAATCGAGAGCTGCAGGTTCTGCGCGATGGTGTCGCTAAGTTTTGCCGGATCGCTCATGCCGGTAATGATCACGGGCTCAAGATTGAGCGACTGGCAGAGCTTTACATACTGGTCAAATAAATTGTGGACCCGCTGCATGGCTGATTCCAGCAGCTTGCTGGGATCGGTGGGGTATTTCACGGTCCTTACTTCTGCTTCAAAATAGCCTTCTACATTGGTCAGCTTAAGAATCTTGCCGCGTTCAACGCCTTCCACCAGCACCTTGATATTGCCGTCGGGCAATTTCAGGTTCTGCACGATGTTGGCAATGGTGCCTACCTGGTAAATTTCATGCGGCTTGGGCTCGTCGATGCTGGCATCGTGCTGCGTGGCCAGGAAGATCTTGCGGTCAGAGGCAAGAGCTTCTTCCAGGGCGCGAACGCTGGACTCGCGGCCCACGATAAACGGGGTCATCATATAAGGGAAGATGACCACATCGCGGATGGGCATCATCGGGAGCTTGCGAGTTTCGAATTTTTCCTTATTCTGGGTCACTGATTCGCCTTTTTTTATTCCGTCTCAGATGGATGGGTAACCTACCATCTTGCTACTTTTAAGATTATCACGCAAGGCAAGCGGCTGTGGCCAGAGTATTTATGTGTGCATTCTAATCATGCGTGGAATCAATAAGTTGCCCCTTACGCGGCTTTTTGATTCCGGGTGATTTTGCAGTGCGATATCGGGTGATTCGCCTACATGCAAAACAGGCAGGAAATCAGTGATTCCCAATGCGCCATTCCAGTCAGGCGGCAGCTCTGGCAATCGCCCGCCAGGCATTCCGAGTTAGAAGTTATGGGGAGAGACAGGCCTGAATTGAGCTGCCGGAGATGAGCGGAGCCAGCTATGTCTTGCCTATTGGGCGAGCGCTGCTGATTTTGATCCCGGTAGATAGCGCAAAAGGTTCAGACGCGTAGATCTTCAATGCGTAGGTCTTCCATGAGTAGATCAGGGGAGATAGACGCAGCAGAGCGCCGCGCCTATCTCCCTGTATGGGTTAGAACCGCGGACAGCCGCCGCTCAATGTGGAACCGTCAATGCCGTAGCAGGTATTGCAATCTTCTCGGGGCGGAAGCCGCAATGACCGCCGCTGGTTTCTGTGCTGCAGAATTCCGCATTCTGGCGGCATAGGAAATTGGTTGACCGGGTCATTGGTTGGGCATTGATTTGGGTGGTATGAAGTGCAACCAGACTAAGCGCCAAAATCGTAAATTTTAAAATTAGCTTTATAGGTTTCATTGGTACTCCTTTCAACTACTGAAACTCCGCCCATTTTAGGTTTCATGACCGACGGAGCCTGTGTCACGGAATAAAATTTCTTCTTTCCGGATTCCATTTCAGGAAAGCGAGAGGAGATAGACGGAAAGTCCGCACCTATCTCCTGGTTCTACCCCTCTCTTGATTCCGATTATTTTGGGTTCCGCGTTAATCCGCCGGGAAATCCATCGGGAGGACAGCCGTTGACCAAAGTTGAACCGTCATCGCCGTAGCAGGTGTTGCAGTCTTCGCCCAAGCGGAAACCGCAACTGCCTGTGCTGCTGAAGGTGGAGCAGAATCGCGCGAATGGGGGACACCAGTTGTTCTGATGCCTGGGAGGCTGCATGGCATGAAGGGTGGCAAGACTCAAAGCTAAAACTGCAAATTTTACGACAAGTTTTACGGGCTTCATTTTTGGGGGCTCCTTTACAGCGAATTACCAGCTCATTTTAGAGTCGCCGCTGCGGAGCAGTATCGGATGCGAAGATAAAATTATTCTTTAATTTCATTTCAGGAACATCATTGTTCAGGAACACCAAGTCTTTGCATCAAGGTTTGACCGTAATGATAACGACAAGGAGATAGACATGGTAGAGCGCGCGCCTATCTCCCAGTTCTATTTATTTTTCGAATTGCGTTTACTCAAAGTGCGGACAGTTGCCGCTTAAAGTTGAGCCATCATCGCCATAACAGGTGTTGCAATCTTCGAACCTTTGGAATCCGCAATGGCCGGCGCTAGTGCCTGTGCTGCAAAGCACAGCAAACGGACGGCACAGCGGCGCCGCCTCTGCCGAAGTGGGTTGCATGGTATGTAGAGCGGCAAGGCTCAAAGTTAAAATCGCAAATTTCAAAACAAGTTTTACAGGCTTCATTTTTGGGGCTCCTTACAGCAATTTACCGACTCATTTTAGATCCATAACCGATGGAGCAAATGTGGCGGGTGGAAAATTTTCTTCTTTCCGAATTCCATTTCAGGAAGCGCCAAGTTTCATTCCTGAGCAATAAAAGATGGGATTAGATTGAACCATTTTCTAATCCCACCTAACACAATTCTTATATTTAATTCACCGTAGTTGAAATCACTTCAAGCGTATTCGATTCATAGTTGGTAAGGTACAGCGTTGAGTCGTCCGGTCCTACTGTGAATTCGCGCGGAAAGAGCCCAGAAGGAATTGTCTGCACCACGCTGGCTGAGGCTGGATTGGCGACGTACAGTATGGTGGCATTCGCGACGCCAGTATTGAAGCGGTTGGAATTCGCAACGGCCAGCAACTGGTCATGATGGAAAAGATGCAGCCCAACCGGAGCGGTCCCTCCGCTGTCTGCAAATCCCAGCAGAGCATTATCCGGGTCCGATTCAAGCAGGGCGGGGTTGAATGCCAACACACGATTATCACCGCGGGTCGCCACCCAAAGAGTTGAGCTATCGGCAGTCTCTGCCATTCGTACTGGCGAGCAGCCGGAGTCCACGGTGGTGAGTATGGCGCTGGGGCCGGGCAAGGTCTCAGCAGCAGCCACGTCGATAACTGTAAGTAATCCATTGATGGAGCTGCTGCCCGGCTGCTGCACACAACCTGTGCGCGCCAGCACCGGATTGCTTCCACCATGGGCTGGTGTACCGGCTGCGGCTATTTCGGTTGTGACATAAAGCCGCGTGCCATCCGGTGAAAGCGCCATTCCGGCAATGGCCGTGCCGCCAGTTGAGATTTGCCCCAGCAGTGTTGTTTCTGTCGTCACGTTTCCGCTGGCATCGTATTGAAGCGCCACCACGCCTATATTTCCCTGCGTAGTTGCGCCGGCGGCAATGCCGTATTCGTTTGACACGAAGGCATACTTTCCATCCGGTGTAATCACAACATCCAGAGTGCCTTGATTGGGTGTGATTGGCCCCTGGCTTACTACAAAGCCGGTGACGGAGCAGCCCAATAAATTTGCCAGATTGTAAAAGATGGCCCCCGGCGCTCCAATGCCGGCGGTAACGCCGGTCCCATTGGGATAAAGATTTAAGTTCGCGACCGCCGCTCCTTCATTGAGGAGTGCCGCACGCAACTGAAGCGCGCAGGTTGAACGCAACGTGCCCGCAGCGGTTGGCGTAAATATCTCTATGCCCGTGACGGAGTTTTTCTTATTGTCAGCAGTGGTTGAAACTAACACGCTTGAGCCTATCGGCAGGGCCTGAAAAGGCGCGCCTTTGGTAGGGTAAGTTACAAAGCTGGCCGTAACCGTTGGAGGCGCAGTTTGCGCAATAACAGGAATGGCAATCCATAACGTAAATGTAAGAGTAATGAGCACCGCAAATTTTCTTGTATGCATATTGAAACTCTCCTAGTGTGAATGCTTCATACACGGGAGAGTAGCTTGGGCACAGCTCTAATGGTGAAGTTATGTTTATGTTAGTAAACCGGCAATAAGTTTTCTTGTTTTCGTCCGCTGAAAAACAGGCCAAGTCTTATTTGGCTTTTAAGCGTTTAGTCTGAGTTTATTGCACGCTTTACTGTGAATGTAAGAACGGAGGCGCGTTTAGCGAAGGATGGGAACGGAGTTTAGTTTCATCGTATGACTTCAGGAAATTCCACCCGTTTTAACCAGAAGCTTTTTAGCTCGCCCAACAGGCTGGTCAGTTCCTTGATGCTGTTTGGTTTGGTCAGATAAGCGTTAGCGCCGCGTTCAAATGCCTGATTGATATCCACCTGATGTTTTGACGAAGTCAGCATGAGTGCGGGCAGCCGCTTTACCGGCCCTTCCTGGCTGCGCAGCCATTGCAGCACTTCAAAACCAGAACGCTTGGGAAGTTTTATATCCAGCAACATGGTGACCGGCACCGGATATTTTGCGCGATCATCATACGGCGCGGCTCCGGAGAGATAGTCCACGGCCTTATCGCCATCATCCACACGGACAAGATCGATTGTTCCCGGCGTACGGCCCAACGCTACCTCGATCAACTGAGCATCAAAGGTATTGTCTTCTACAAGAAGAATCACAGGGGGCTTGAGTGAATTTGTATCTATCATGATGCGGATGGCAGTGAAATATAAAACCTGCTCCCCTTTCCTGGCGTTGACTCCACCCAGACTTTGCCACCAATGCGGCTGATGCCACGTTTTACAATCGCCAGGCCAATGCCGGTTCCCGGGTAAGCTTCAGTAGTATGCAAGCGTTCAAATACCTGGAAGATGCGCTCCTGGTGTTTCGGGGCGATTCCAATTCCTTCATCGCATACTTCAACCACAATATTCCGGCCGTCGCGACGGCCCGTAACTTCCACGTGCGGGGTCTGCCCCGGCGGATAAAACTTCAGTCCATTGTTGATGAGATTAAGAAAGGTTTGCGTAAGCATGGCCATATTGGCAGAAACCATGAGCCTGGTATCGACAGATATTTTGACCTTGTCGCGCAGCCCTTCCTCAATCTGTTCTTTTGCCGCCTTTAAGGATTCAGCCACGTTCACTGGAGCAGACTCAATTTCAATCCGGCCGAGCCGGCTGTAATTGAGCAGGTCTTCCACCAGGCGGTTCATGCGCGTGGCGGACACGGCGACATTTTGCAACAGCTCAACTACCTGTGCGGGAAGCTGGCCGCCAAAATCGGTGAGAACGATATCGGTAAACCCTTCAATGGCGCGGATGGGAGAGCGCAGGTCATGCGATACCGAATAGCTGAAGGCTTCCAGCTCGGCGTTGGTGCGCTCGCGCTCGGCCACGCGCAGCTCAAGTTCATCCGCATGGTGCTGGATTTTTTGCAGCAACTCCATGCGATCAGTAATATCGCGGGTGATCTTGGAATATCCAACAATGTCGCCGTCTTCATCACGCAGGGGGGTAATCACCACGCTGGACCAGAAGCGGCTGCCATCTTTGCGGACGCGCCACCCTTCGCCTTCAAAGTGGCCGGTGGTGGCGGCTGTATTCAGCACCTTTGCAGGAAGGCCCGCAGCGGCATCCTCTTTGGTATAGAACTGGGAAAAGTGCTTGCCTACGATTTCTTCCGCCGAATAGCGCTTGATCCTCTGTGCGCCGGAGTTCCAGCTGGTTATGTTGCCATTGCGGTCCAGAGAGTAAATGGCGTAGTCCGTGACGCCTTCAATCAGCATGCGGTAGCGCTGCTCGGCTTCGCGACGGTCGGTGACGTCGCGGGTGATCTTGCCAAAGCCCAGCAGTGTGCCATCAGTATCGCGGATGGCTGTGATGACGACGTTGGCCCAGAAGCGGGTACCGTCTTTGCGGATGCGCCAGCCTTCATCTTCATGGCGGCCGGTGGCTGCCGCGTTTTTTAGCTCCATTGCAGGCTTTTGCGCCTTTTTGTCGGCTTCAGAATAAAACTCGGAGAAGTGCTTGCCAATGATCTCTGAAGGCCTGTATTGCTTCATCCGCTCGGCGCCGGGGTTCCATGAGGCGACAACGCCTTCAGGAGTGAGCAGAAAAAGCGCGTAGTCCACCAGATTTTCCGCCAACAGGCGGAAAACACGCTCTGACTGCAACGGATGATCCATGGCAGTAACGGTAATAGGCTTCAAATGACCAGCGCTTTCAGGCTTGCCGGCAACGGAGCCCATTCAGACCTCAGAAAACGGATGATATGCAAAAAGCGGCTCGATTCGACTGCTTTCCAACGGATGGCACAACAATACCTTGAAACTCAGATGCTGGAACACAAAACCAAGTTGGTGCGTCCCTAGTATGCCTGTATCCCTGCTGGGCTATGATAAATTATGATGGCGTAAGCCACCTATGCCAGCCCAGGAAACCACGATCCTCATTGTTGACGACGACCAACTCCATCTCACGTTGTATACATGGATTCTTCAAGGCGAGGGCTACCAATGCAAGACCGCGCTGGTAAAGAGCACGTCCGTTGATCTGCCTTCTGAAGCCGTCATTGATCTGGTGTTATTGGATTATCGCCTGAGCAGTTCGCTTACTTCCCTGGATGTGATTGAGCAGCTAAAGGGAGCATTCCCGTCCGTGCCAATCGTGCTCCTCTCTGAAATGCTGTGGGCACCGGACGATGTAAAGGACCACATCCTGGCCTTTATCAATAAAGGCGACCCCAAGAAGCTGGTGGAGACGATTAACGGCATCCTGCAGAGCAACGTATAAATAGAGCGGTGGCGGAAGAGGCAATTATTGCGACGGCGAAAAGTAATTCCCGCCGCGCTATGATAAATTATGGATGACTTAAGCGCAGACCTATGCCAACCCAGGGAAACACAATCCTCATCGTTGATGATGACCAACTTCATCTCACGCTCTATACTTGGATTCTTCAAGCCGAGGGCCATAAATGCGAGTTGGCATTGGTGCAAAGCACATCCGTCAATCTGCCTTCCGAGGCCGCCATTGACCTGGTGCTATTGGATTATCGCCTGAGCAGTTCTCTCAGCCCCGTGAGTGTGATTGAGCAGTTAAAAAGAAAATTTCCTGCTGCGCCAATCGTGATCCTCTCAGAACTGCAGTGGATGCCGGACGATGTTAGAGATCATGCATCAGCCTTTATCAATAAAGGCGATCCCAAGCGGCTGGTGGAGACGATCAACGAGATTTTGCGGGGACAAAAGACAAAGACAGGCGGAACCACTTTAGCTTGAGTATGGCTCTGTTTTTGTTTCAGTATGAAGAGCACCAATCCTGGCCTTCTTCTTTTTCTCCGGCTTCTTAAGGCCAAGAGCAATATCCGCTAATTCCAGAAATCGGGAATTGGAAGGAATTGTTTCCAAATTATGATTTATTCCCTTATGGCCATCTTTCCGGTCAGCCGTACTGGGGCGCACCCATAAAGTGCTGGGATGTCCGTTTGAAGGGTGTTTGGGTTTATTGCTCATTTGCGCCTGGGTATGGTTTCGGACACAAGTATAGAGCCAAACAGACGAAAGGTGTGCAATATTGCACATTAATAAAAATTTATAAAAAGGGTCATTTGGGGCCGGTTATTCGCCAATCATTCAACGATTTGCCCAGTAAAATTCGAGGTCCCGGCTCATGGTTTAACCGTGACAGCCGCGATGTTCGATGTGGTTGGAACTCCATCCAACTCCGTTACTTCAACCGCATAAGTGCCCGGAGCGGTCATGTCATAAAGCGTGCTCAGTTCGCACTGGCGCGTCTGCTTTTCCCTGGGATGCAGCACATAGGTTTGGCGCTGACCGTTGAAGGCGGCGTGCGTGGCAAGAGCCTTTGCGCCTTCAGTGGTTGGGTTGACGCCTTTTCCATTTTCTCCCTGCACGGTAACGGCGCAGCCCAGTGGATCGCCTTGCGTGTAATAAAACTGCAGGTCCTGCTGGGTGCTGTTGGTGACGGTGACATCGGCCATAATTTTGGTCCCCGATTTCACGCTGAAGGGAACGCTGAGATGGACCAGTCCGGCCAGAGACGATACAGAACCAATGTGAGGCAGGGAAGAAGGCGAAGCATTCATAGGGCCAGGCTGGGCGGCGGCATATGCCGGAGTGAAGGCCAGCGGCGCGCCGGGTTGCGGGGGCAACGATGCGTTCATGGCCCAGGTGGGACGCATGGTGAAGTCGCGGATTTCAGTTACCAGGGACGCGATTCCCTGAGTGACGTTTCTATGGGCATTAAAAGTAAAAAGGGCCCCCGGGACATGACTGGCAAAGGCCCACAAGGAGATGTCAGTCTTTGCGTCTTTTATGTAGATCAATATCTGCGGGTCTGCCCCATAGTCGCATACGAGAGGCGAGGTAAAATCGATAGCAAAGACGAGATCGGCCTCTGCTTGAGAAACAACCTGGAAGCGTCCCCACTTCTGTAAGGCCGCAACGAAATCGTCATAAAGCTGCCTTTCATTGGCGACGGAATTCCCGCCGGCGTTATCCGCGTCAACCCTGCTTTCAACAAAAACTTTCTGGGCCACGTCAATTTGCGAGGGGATTGGGGCCATGGGCTGGTTCTGCGCGGGTAGCGGCGTCATGGTCACGGAGCCGCCCACTTCCTTCTTTACATCATCCACCAGGTTGGCAATGGCGCGGTCAAAGATCTGGTCAAAACTATCAGAGGGGCGGAAAAGGCGGATGGGCTCAGCAAGCCCAGCGCGCTGGTGATGCGTGTGAGCATCCGTCATGAGGACGGCGACCTGGTAGTTGTCCAACACCGCGCGCGCTCCCGGTTTTACGCCGGTATAACCGCCGCAGGTGCGGTCATTGGTGATGCTGATTTCAAAAGCCCAGTCGGCGCGGGCGGGGTCAGCAACAATTTCATATATGCCCCACTGCTGCATGGCGACAAAGAACTCATTGTAAGCGCGCTCGGCATATTGCTCAGCGTCGCGGCCCTGACTACCAACATTGGGGCCAGGGCCGGCATTGCCAATAAATATCCTTTCCGGGCCTGGGGCTTGCGGCGGCGTTTGCGCGGATGCAGGTGCGCCGAAGCAGATGGCAAGGAGCAGGGAAAGAACGAGTGGGGAGATAGTTATGCGGTTTAGAAAAGCAGGGATTGAGTTCATGGGATGTTGGGACTAGCCTCGGAAGATTAAAACCCAGATTTAGGCGGGGAACGGTTAAGAATGGTTTAGGAAGAGAAGAGGAAATTTTAAGTCTCGCAAACACATGCGAGTTTCTCGTCTCTTTCTACCAGGTAAAGTTTTTGCAACTCATCCTCACTCTTGACGAACACAATGTCTCCCGGAGCTAGATCCCAGATGAGCTTTGGAGTTCCATCGGCGGTTTTTACCACAAGTGATCCTTCGATGCTTGGGTTAACAGCGTCAAATAGACCTCCGATGCTTGGTTTAACAGCATCAAATAGGGCTGAATCCCACTGAATGATTCTTCGTTTTGGCTGCGGATGACAGGCTAGTACCTGTCTCACAATTGTTAGCAGCTGATGTCGTTCAAATGGCTTTAATATATAATCCGACGCCCCAAAACGCAGTGCTGCCAGCGCTATACTTATGTCATGGACTGCTGTGGCTATTACGACGGGCAAATCTGGAAAATCTTTCTGTGCTCTTTCAAGCAATGTAATCCCATCCATTGGGGAATTCATGAGGTCATTGAGCAAAAGGTCAAATTTTTCTCCCGATTCAAGTAATGCCAATGCATCAACCCCACTGGGTACGGATATACAATCATAGCCTGCATCTCTGAGCATACTGCTAATTATCGCGCGGATAGGCTCTTCATCATCTACCTCTAGAATTCGTTTTCTCTGCAAAATGGAGTTGGGTAGACCTACGTGGCTCGGAGAGTCTAAGGAAATATTCAGGATCGTGTGAGATTGTGGATCGTATGCGAGAAGCTCACATGATTCTGTGAACAGTTCCGCGAGACAATCTGCAAATGGCTTTTGTTTTTGAAAAGATAATCCCACCATAATTGCTGGAGACTCACTTTTGGCTGGAATGAACAGTCTTGAAGAAGGGAATCCAAGACTATCTTTCACTACTGAGAATATCTCTCCTGTTTTCCGTGAACGCCTAAGGATGCCAATATCGGGTGTTATGTTTCGTGGAGCATCGGTCCAATTCTCAATGTGGCAATAGAAATATATAGTTTTCTTTTCCGGATCGACATGATCAAGACTCTCTGAGGGACGTAACAGAGTTCCAATGAGGTGAGGTCTACTCCAGGCGACAGCCGGTAAAGAATGTTTGATTAGATCTTGAAGTCCGCGCTTAACAATTGACGCACGTAGGCTTAACTGCTGCGTGGATTGCAGTATAAGAAACTCTTTGGGCTGTTTCTTTACAGACATCTATCAAACTCCACGATAGTTTTTAGCAGCGTGGCCATCAAAATTACGGCATCACTTACTATTTGTATTCGGTTAGCTCAAGATACAGCCCGGATTTGCGCTTTGCAACTGTTCCATCTGGTTTCCTGATATTAACAACCGTCGTATGTAAAGTGGAATTTACTTGCTCTACGAAAGCTTGAATCTCCTCCAGGGTGAAAGAATGAAACCGCAGAAGTGTGTCACCATCGCAGTAGATTCGCATTGAATTATGTGCGACGAGCAGACTTCTTACAAGAGCGCCAATTGCAGACATCAATTTTTCTTTTTCATGCCCTCCAGTAAGTCGCAGTGATCGTTCGAAAGGATGAATTCCTTCAATTTCAATATATCCTTTATGTGGATACTTGTTTTTTTGTGCGTCTACGCCAAATGCCCGGAGGCTTAATAAGCCAGTACAGCTCTCCTGCGTCAAAGCGAGAAATTCTTCCTCCTTAGACATTTCTGAATGGTGCTTGTTTAGATAACTGACGTCACGATCATCAGTTGGAAACTCTGATTCATCTGGAAAGTTTAAAGAGAAAAGAATACTGCCGTGAGGAAGACTATCGAGCCAAGTGTACATGTTCATGCGCTCGTCTTCCGAAATGTTCTTTAATCCTCGGGAAATTAAAGATTTACGTATGCTGAGTTTCAGTGGTTGTTGGGTAGCCAAAAATATCTCGTTCTTTTTTTCTTTGTCAGACATGTGGTTGCAAATTTTGGAGCTGTTTTCGCTTTTCTTGAATCTGTCCATTTATTCGTTCAAGCATGTCACGTAATACATCTGTGCCTTGTTTTTTGCCATTTTCAACTAACGTTTTCAATTTACAAAGCTCAGACGTCTTTAATTCGTGGATCTCAATTTCAATTGCTTCTATACGTTTACGAGCCAGGCTGATTCGTCGGATGGCACGAACTAATTCTGCTGCAATGTCGCTACCGAGGACCGTGTCTGGGCTGCTGTCGTATTCATCTAAAATTGCGCGAAGAGCTTTTTCATCACCTCTAGCATAAGCGAGGTTTACCTCAGTCATCAGACGTTCTCGGATTTTCCGATCTATATCGTCGCGTGCTAAATCAGGGTGTAGGCGTTTTGCAGCTGACTTGTATAGTTCTCGGAGGCTGTCTGATCGGATTGGTTGGATAGGCATGACAAAAGCATCGGCCACTGCCTTATGGGATTCATTAGCTTGTCTTCGCGCAGCAGTTGCTGCTTGACTAGCTTCGGGATCATTCGATGTTTGTTGTGCGATATATTCCGCAATCAAAGCGTTTAATTCGTCCAGTTCAGCATAAGCAGGGCCAACTTTTGCGCAATAGAGGCTTTCAAACTCGCTTAGTTCGAGGCGCAAATTAAATAATTGCAGTTCCAAATCGGCAAGTTGGGGTTGCAACTTGCTAAGCTCTTCTAGTTTTTTTGTGAGTTCTGCGTCTTCTGGACGAAGTGATTTAACAGGTGGGGGCATTGTCTGTAAAATTGTGCTTCTAAACTATCGTATTGTCAATTAATCTTTGTCCAGCAAATAGTAGGGCGTTGTTTCGATTGCCGTCAACAGATAATGAGTGTCCCATCTACTGCGCTCATTTATTTCTGCATACTCTCTTTAGAATTAAAGGAATGAGGACAGAACTTCCGCTCCGTTTGCACTGCGCGCTGGCCTACGGCAGAGAGGAAGGGGTTTTATTTTTATGTTTACCCAGGGCTTACGCGCCTGGCTAGGCTGTTTCGCGCCTTTGGCGCTGGTTTCTTTTGAGCCACCCGTACTCGTATCTGGTCATGCGTTCCGGATTGATTATTGAAAGCAAAAGCTCTCAGCTGCGAGTTATCAGACACGGCGAAATAAAAACAAATAACTCTTGCAATCGGATAGTGAAATCGACTATCTTACGAGAGTTTCCGCCGGGAGCGGCGCCGGCGTTTAAGCTCAAAGGCCAGCATCCAGAAGAGCACTGCAGCCATTGGCAAGAAGCAAGCAGCCAATGGCGATGCCTGTCTTCTCCTGTGAAGAGCACCACTCTGTTCTTTTTTAGTCCTTCACACCTTGAGGGGAGAAGTGTGTCTGGCGGCCGAAGGCCGCTAGACATCGCCGTGATCGCGCGTGATGGGAAAAGCAAGAGCTTTTTGCCGCAGATTTGCGCAGATGAACGCAGATCAGAGCAGAAGACTAACTGCTAAAAACCAAGGTCAAAAGCAAAGACTAAAGATCAAAAACAAAGACGAAAGCCAAGAGTAGTCCAATCAGTATCAACAAGAAAAGAAAGATCACCGGCAGGAGTGCCGGTGCCACAGAAGCCGTGAGCAATCAGTAATTAGCGGAAAACCAGCTCTTAGCTTTTGGCCAAAACAAAACCAACATCAAAAACAAAGACGAAAGCCAAGAGTAGTCCAATCAGTATCTACAAGAAAAGAAGATCACCGGCAGGAGTGCCGGTGCCACATAACCAAATCAAGGACACACGAGCCATCCGGGAAACGGGTGGTTTTTTTATTGGGAGGAAAACATGGACGCAGAGAAGAATATGACACGTGAAGAGGTAATCGCAGCGATACAGGGCTGCACGGAGAAGCTGGGTCGGGTGCCGACCAGGGTGGAGCTGGCGAAGCATGCCGGGCTGAGCCGGCACGACGTGAATCGCTATTTTGGCAATTACATGATGGCGCTGAAGGAGTGCGGTCTGGAAAAGACGGGCGGCGGGATGAAGCTGCAATTAGCAGTCAGCGGTCAGCGAAAAGCAAAAGCTTTTTTGCCGCAGATTTGCGCGGATGAACGCCGATGGGAAAAAAGCAAAAGCAAAAGCAAAAGCAAAAGCTTGAACCACAAAGGACACGAAGGAACACAAAGGGGGAAGCCCGGAAGTATTGAACGAATCGCTAAAACTTTAAGGAGCTAAAAAATTAAGAACTGAGAGCTAATGGCTAATTACAAAACAAAACCGCCTGCTTGGTGGCAGGCGGTTGAGGATAGAGAACTGCTTGCGGATGTTTCAGCTTGTGGAACTTTGTATCTTGCTTTGTGTTCCTTCGTGTCCTTTGTGGTTGAAACTTTTAGCCGGCTTTTTCCATGGCCGGCAGCGAGATGTCTCGGCGCTCAACCATTTCCTTGGTGACTTCAAACTCTTTGACGCGCTTCTGGCTGGGCAGGTGATACATGAGATCAAGCATGAGCTCTTCCAGAATCATACGCAGGCCGCGCGCGCCGACTTTGCGCAGCATGGCTTCACGCGCGATGGCAGCCAGCGCTCCGTCAGAGAAGCGCAGCTTTACGCTCTCAAACTCGAACATGCGCTGGTACTGCTTGATGATGGCGTTGCGTGGACGGGTGAGGATTTCGATGAGAGCGGCTTCGTCCAGGTCGTTGAGGATGCCGACGACAGGGAGGCGACCGACAAATTCTGGGATGAGGCCGAAGCGAACCAGGTCCTGCGGCTCGGCTTTTTGCAGCAGTTCAGTGTCACGCTTGCTGGCTTCAGTAAATTCTTTTTCCTTTGCTTCACTGGTGCGGAAGCCCATGGATTTTTTGCCGATACGGCGGGCGACAATCTTTTCCAGTCCGACGAATGCGCCGCCGCAGATAAAGAGAATGTTTGTGGTATCGACGGGAGTGAATTCCTGGTGGGGGTGCTTGCGTCCGCCTTGCGGAGGAACGTTGGCGATGGTGCCTTCAAGGATTTTGAGAAGCGCCTGCTGCACGCCTTCACCGCTGACGTCGCGCGTGATGGAAGGGTTCTCGTCCTTGCGGCCGATTTTGTCGATTTCGTCGATGTAGATGATGCCGGTCTGGGCGCGGCCTACGTCGCCATCAGCAGCTTGCAATAGTTTGAGAACGATATTTTCCACATCTTCGCCGACGTAGCCGGCTTCAGTGAGCGTGGTGGCGTCGACGATGGCAAAAGGCACGTCGAGCATGCGGGCCAGGGTCTGGGCGAGAAGCGTTTTGCCGGTGCCCGTGGGGCCGATCAACATGATGTTGGATTTCGCCAACTCGACTTCGCCACTCTTAGTGCGGTTCATGTGGATCCGCTTGTAATGGTTGTAAACGGCGACCGAAAGCTTCTTCTTGGTCTGGTCCTGGCCGATAACGTATTCATCGAGGAAGGTCTTGACCTCCAGCGGCTTGGGCAGATGGTTGGGAGCTGCGGCGGCATGCGATTCCGTGCGGTCATCTTCCAAGATGGAGTTGCAGACAGCTACGCACTCGTCGCAGATGTAAGCCCGGGGATAGTCGCTTGGTGAAGAGATGAGTTTGGCAACGGCGTCCTGCGATTTATGGCAGAACGAGCAGCGAAGTGTTTCTTCCGGTGTCCTGGGCTTCACGATCGAACTCCTTGTTGCGGTCGGGCCTTTTGTTTCTGGCCAGTGGCCCGTCCGGCGTGACTTACGTACTCTTACTTGTGCTTATAAATGATATCGTCAATTATTCCGTACTCTTTAGACTGCTGAGCGTTCATTATAAAGTCACGCTCAACATCTTTCTCTACCTTTTCCAGCTTTTGCCCGGAATGTTTGGCGATCAACTGGCTGGTGATTTCGCGCATCCGCAAAATCTCTCTAGCATGTATATCAATATCCGTGGCCTGGCCACTAAGGCCAGACATCAAGGGTTGGTGAATAAGAATCCTAGAAGTGGGTAAGGCGAAACGCTTACCTGCGGCACCAGCACAAAGTAACAAGGCAGCCATACTTGCGGCTTGCCCACAACAAATAGTCATTACGTCGGGGCGAACAAATTGCATAGTATCGTAAATCGCCATGCCCGCTGTGATAGATCCTCCCGGCGAGTTGATATAAAGCTGGATGTCTTTTTCTGGATCTTCGGCCTCAAGGAACAGAAGCTGTGCGATCACCAGGTTCGCGATGGTATCGTCAATCGGGGTGCCAATAAAAATGATATTGTCGCGCAGCAGCCGGGAATAAATGTCATAGGCGCGTTCGCCTCGGCTGGTCTGCTCTACTACCATTGGGACAAGTGCCATAAATCGCTTCTTCCTTCCGTCAAGGCTGAGATTTCCCCAGCCGGTTACCCTGCGTTCGAATATAGCCAGTTTAGCGCTTTTTCGCTTCTCATGCGGTCGCGGAGCCGTTCTACCGCATTATCTTTAATTAGACGGCCCTTAACTTCCTCTACTGGCTGCTTCATCTGCGCTGCCATGCCTGCAATTTCATTGTCCAGGTCTTCATCGCTGACTTGGATCTTCTCCGCAATGGCGATCTTCGCCAGCAATACGCTTGCCTTCACTTCTTTTATAGCAGCATCCAGCTGGCCTGCGCGCAGACGGGCAAAGTCCATGTGCTTCATATCTTCAGGCTTCATGCCTTGGGCTGCCAGGGCACGCAGTCCGCGTTCCAGCCTCAGCTCGATCTGGTGTTCCACCATGCTCCGGGGAACAGCGAAGTCATGTTTCGCCAGCAGCTCTTCAATTAGCAGGTCTTTCGCTTCATGGTCTGCTTTGTGCTTTCGCTCCGCTTCCATGTTTTCCCTGATCAGCTTTTTCAAATCCTCAAACGTCTTCAGCTCAGGGCTAAGTTCTTGCGCAAACTCGTCATTCAATTCTGGTATGATCTTCGTCTTCAGTGCATTGACTTTCACTTTGTAGCTAAAAACGTGGCCGGCCAGGCGTTTGTCGTAAAAGTCGTCGGCGTATGCCACATCAAAGTTGCGTTCTTCGCCGGCTTTGGCGCCTTTTAGATGTTCTGTAAATTCCGGGATCGTATTTGCCCCGCCAATTTCCACCATCACTTCGTCCATGTGCACCGGCTGCGGCGATTTCTGCTCGTCGGCTCCCTCCACAGGTTCAGCCGCAACGCCTTCAGTCTTTTTCGGTTTCGCCTCAAACGATACCTGGACGAACTCGCCCGTTTTCGCGCCACGCTCCTCATTGATCGGATCGTAACTGGCCTGCCGCTCCTGCAACTGCTTCACCTCGGCGTCAACTTCTTCTTCTGTGACGTCAGTCTTTGGCTTCGCGATCTTCGTTTCCTTATAGTTGCCCAGATCAAATTCCGGCAGAATCTCAAATGCGGCTTTAAATTTGATTGGTTCGCCGGGCGTGTATTCCAGATCATAGATATGCGGCTGGGAAACTGGTTTGAAGCCGGCCTTGGTCACGCCTTCTCTGAAATACTGCGGCACCAAATGCTCCACCACATCGCTGGTTATCTCGCTTGAAAACTTGCTCCGCACCATGCTGGCCGGGACTTTGCCTTTGCGGAACCCTGGAATCCTGGCCTGCTTGGAATACTGCTGTACCAGCCCTTCCATCTGCTTGGTCACCACGTCAGCAGGGATCTCCACATTGATTTCGCGCTTGCAAGCCGGGTCCATGGGAGGAATGTCTGTTCCATGGGCATGGTTGTGCCCTTCATGGCCGTTTTGGCCATCGCCCTCCGCGTGTTCGCCGCTTAGCTCTTGGCCTTCTGCTGTCTGGCCTTCAGGATTTTCCATTGCGTTGCTCTCCGCTGCCTTATCCAAGTGGTTTCCTTATCCGCTGCCGCTCAAAAATAAAAGTCGCGGCAAAATTGAGGGTTTATCTACACATACCCCAAACAACCAGTTTAAGAGACGTTGCGGTAGGGGTCAAATTGAGCCGTCTTGCGGGCGTCTGAGTCCGCAGGCGAAATCCCGAGCAAAGCCGAGGGATCTTGTCTTTCAGCCGCTGTTACTTTGGAGCGCAGGCGCCCTCGTGTAAAGTTCCACGACATCCTTTACAGAGCGTTATCATCACATCCTTTACAGTTGATCCGCGCACTAGACTTTTGCAGTAGTAAACCAGAATTCTCTGCTCCATGCGGATCAGTTGCACCCACTCTCCAGCCAGTGCTCGGCTGATTTCCCAGCGCAGCTTCCTCGGGCCGAAAGTGTAAAGGAAAAATGAAAACGTGCCGAAGGTCGCTGAGCGGGAGCCCACAAGTGAAATCCTGAGCGAGCAAAGCGAGCCGAAGGATCTGCTCTTGAGTGGTCTTACATTATGTGGCGCGGATCCTGCCCTGAGCTTGCCGAAGCACACCGCTCCCCGGCAAGACCACATACAAAATATAAGCGAAAACACCCGCCCTTGTCACGCGCGAAATAGTACATCTTGCTAGGTCTATGTACCATGCGATTTGCATTTACGTCCTATAATTCGCGGCTGAGATCCGTGTGGCACAGAGTCTGCCCTAAGCTTGCCGAATGGGCACTCTTGCCTGTGTCTTCGCGCAGGCGAAATCTTGAGCGCAGCCGAGGGATCTGGTCTTGAGCGTCTTGCGGGCGTGAGCGAAGTTGAGCCAAAGTCACCACTGAGACGGGAGTCCTCACGCAAAAACCCTAAGCGCTCAGGATTACGCACTGAATCCGTGCCTTATGCAATTGTGATTGCCAATCGTGAAGTACATTAAGACGGATGCATGCGGGGAAATTGCGTCTATAAAGCCACGGTTATACTCGTAGAAATGGCATGGGAGAAGGCTTTGGCCGCTTCCAGTAGGCCTTTTTAATTCTGGGGGTGCGATTTTTCATGGCAATAGACTCGTCCAAACCGCTGACAGGAACTCAATATGTTGCGCTCGCGGAATTTCGTTATCAGCTTCGCAAATATCTCCGTCATATGGAGGAACAGGCGCGGGCCAATGGCCATCACCATCAGCAATATCAGTTGCTTCTGGCCATCACCGGTCTGCCCAGTCCTCAGGTGCCAACCATCTCAACATTGGCTGAACGCATGCAGATGAACCACAACAGCATGGTTGAGCTGGTAAATCGCTGTGAAAAACGCGGGTTGATTCGCCGCAAACGGTCCAGTGACGACCGCCGTCTTGTCACTCTCATTGTTACTGCCAAAGGTGAAACGGTGTTGAAACAGCAAGCCAGCGCATCACGTCAGGAACTGCTGACTATCGGTCCAGTGCTGGTGGAGAGCCTGCAAAAGCTGATCAACCGCGGGTCTGCCGAACCGGGGGAATAAATCCCGTCCAAGTTGTTGAATCAGTTGCCTTTCCCGTATTGGGGAGGGCATCTCACCCGCCCCAACATTAGAAACTTTAATGTAATTCTAATGTATTTCTAATGTGGCCCTCATAAATATATAAATATCATGACACGATATAGTCATGTCGTGATATAAATCTGTTGTCCGCCTGGCGGCCTGAATCTTTCGGTATAAAACCACGCTGGATCGCCAGGTCGGTGGGGCCCCTCTTGCATCACCTGAAATTCCTGTAAGTCATTAGGAGCGCAATTCAATGAAACCAGAAGAAGGCGGTTTTTTCCTTTCCGAAAATGCCTCAAAAGCCAGAGTCAGGGAGGCAGAAAATGCACGCAAAAACCGGGCTGAAATCGTAAAAGCCCATTCCCACGGGAAAGTTTCCCGCCGGGACTTGATGAAATGGGGACTTATAACCAGCGGCGGTTTGCTGGCGCCCATTCACGGACTCAATCCATTTGTCTCCACCGCCTATGCAGACGGAGGCAGCAGCATTCCAACCGGTGCGCCAGCCAGCCCGCGGTTTGGCGCACTACCTTTCACTCAACCCATGCCGCGATTTGATGTGTTGCCGCGGAACCCCGTCACCTCGTTGAACCCGGCGCCGCAGGCGCAGTCGAACCAGACACAGCAGGCAGTTGACCCGGCTTTGGGAGGCGGTATGGGCCCAATCGAAGGGCGTCCTCCGGGACCAGTGTGGGCACACCAGCAATTCAATCTTCTTCCACCAAATGTTGCGGTGAGTGCTTCAGTGGAAGGTGCGAAAGCCAATAATGTTTATAATCCAGGCTGCGCTTCAACGTTGAACTCCGGCATTGATCCAACTCTTCTTGTCAATCCTCGTTTCCATCCTAATCTTCCCGACCAGGGGCCTGAAGCAGTCTGGACGTACAACGGCACTTTTCCTCCCAAGCTGATGCAAGTTCGCTATGGAGACCCGGTGCTTTTCCGTCTGCAAAACAAACTTCCCGCTGACATCACAAAGAATGGAGGCTTCGGACGGCACACAACTTCCACGCACGAGCACAATGGCCACCATGGCGCTGAGAATGACGGATTTACTGGCGCATATTTTTTTCCCAACCAGTTTTATGACTATCACTATCCCATTGTCTTGGCTGGGCGCAACAGCATAAACCAGGACGCCACTGATCCCCGCGCCGGCGGTCCTGCAGACAATGGCGGCATTAATAAAGTCCCGGGCGATTGGCATGAAACCATGAGTACGCATTGGTTCCATGACCACATGTTCAGCTTTACTTCGCAGAATGTTTATAAGTGCATTGCCGCCATGTTCAATATTTATAGCGCGCTTGATCGCGGCAATGAAGCGTTGAACGATGGCGTAAACCTGCGCCTTCCTTCCGGGACTGAAAACAATTGGGGCAATTTGGATTATGACGTCAACCTGGTGCTGGCGGACAAAGCCTGGGACGAGGATGGACAACTTTACTTTGACATCTTCGACTTCGATGGTTTCCTGGGCGACGCCATGACCGTCAATCTTGTATACACGCCATATTTTGAAGTGGAGCGCCGCAAGTATCGCTTCCGCATTCTCAACGGTGCAGTCTCGCGGTTCTTTAAAGTGGGTTTGAGTGATGCATCGCCGATGATCCAGATCGCCAATGACGGCAACCTGCTGCCGCAACCGGTTGTCGTTAGTCAGCTTGACGAGCAGGGAATCGCCGAGCGCTATGACATCGTCATAGACTTTTCTCGCTATGGCATTGGCGACAAAGTCTGGATGGTGAATCTTTGCGAACACCAGAATGGAAAAAAACCCAGCCAGGACCTGAGTCTGGCTGATGCTCTATCAGGCAAGTCTCCTGATCCTTGCGTCGGAAAATTCCTGGAATTTCGCATCGTGCGGAACCCAGCCACGCCTGACGTAAGCCAGGTGCCGGCCACCATGATTCCCAACCCTGATCTCTCAGGTATTCCGGTCACGCGTGAACGGGTTTTTGAGTTCGGCTCGGGCGGCAACCAGGATACGGATGACCCGGTCTCCTCATTCTTTGGCCCCTGGGGCATCAAAACGGACAATCGAGGGGCAACGCTCAATGCCGATTTTGGCCGTATCTCAGCTGCGCCAAAGTTTGGCACTCGCGAAGTCTGGACTCTGCAGAACGGTGGTGGCGGATGGGACCACCCTATCCACATCCATTTTGAAGAAGGCCAGATTCTGGCCCGCAACGGCAAGGCTGCGAACGTGCCGGCATGGGAAAAAGGCCGCAAGGACGTATATCGCTTGCGTCCGGGCGGAAGCGTGACTCTAACCATGCAGTTCCGCGACTTTGGCGGCATGTTTATGGAGCATTGCCACAATACTGTCCATGAAGACAATGCCATGTTATTGCGCTGGGAAATTGACAATGCTGGCGGCGCGTTCCTTGCTCCGCTGCCAACGCCGATTCCCAAGCCGCAGGGTGTGACATTTGAAAACCCGGATGACATTCTCCCAACTGCCTTTTAATGCGTGCGCACAGCAATCCGGGGTCTGGCAGGCTTTTATGGCTGCGCTCTTCCAGGCCCCGGTTTTTTTAGGCTTCAAGCTGCCGAAACGATTAAGGAGGTACAGGATGTCACGAAATATTTCTACTATGGCAATTGCCATGCTGATTTTGACGATTGCTGCTCTGCTTTTTGTGCGCAATGCTTCAGCCGGAACGCGCTGGGGCGCTGACTATTTTCCGAATGTGCCGCTGACCACGCAAGATGGCAAAACCGTCCATTTATATGATGATCTGCTGAAAGGCAAGATGGTGGTGGTCAATCTGATCTACACCCATTGTCTCGATTCGTGTCCGCTTGAGACGGCGCGTCTGGCGCAGGTGCAACAGATGCTGGGTGATCGCGTGGGCAAGGATATCTTCTTTTATTCCATCAGCATTGATCCTGAGCGTGACACTCCAGAAGCGATGAAAGCCTATGCGGAAAAATTTCACGCGGGCCCGGGATGGCTCTTTCTTACCGGAAAGAAAACTGACATTGACCTGATCGCCCATAAGCTGGGCTTGTACTATGATCCCGGCCTGAATCGTGACGGCCATACCGTGGACCTGATGATTGGCAATGTGCCAACCGGCCAGTGGACGCGCAGCTCTGCCACGGATAATCCCCGGCTTCTTTCCTTTACCATCTCCCATCTGATCGATGGCTGGAACAAACCAAAATCTGAACCTGATAAAAGTTATGCTGAAGCGGCTCCCCTGAATGTTTCCGATCGCGGACAATATCTCTTCGCCACCCGCTGTGCTGCGTGTCATACCGTTGGACACGGCGTGAAAATTGGCCCGGATTTGCAGGGTGTAACCAGCACGCGTGATCGTGCATGGCTGCTGCATTTTATCCAAAAGCCTGACGAACTATTGGCAGCCAAAGACCCTTTGGCCATGAAACTGTTCAAGCAATATAAAGAGATTCAAATGCCTAACACGCGCCTCGGGCCGCAAGATACGGAGTCGATTGTGAAATACCTGGAATCCACGACTGTTGCCGCAACGCACCAGACTGCTGCCGGCAATCCTTAATTACAAAGTTGGCTGGTCGTAAACGGCCATTTTGTTTTTGCGGTGTTGGCCGGGCAGGGTGGAGGGAAAACTGTGCAAACGCGCCGTCTTTGGCAAGCCCCGTCGGCAGAATCGGCGAGGCTTCTCCTGCTGCTGGGCGCTCGCACACAGAACAGCAGCACAGCAGATGAAGACGAGCGCAATCTTTGGGGACTTCCTGCGTCCGGGATGTCTTTGCACAATATTCATAGGAGATCAATGGAAAGAGGGCTGCTGGTGCAATTTTACTCGTCGCTTGTAAATGAGTGCCGATGCAACTATCGCAATCACAATAATTGCGACAGATCCCTCAACACGGAATTCATATTCGCTTCGCGGAACGAGCCGCCACGAAAATCGAAGAGCAAAGAGGACTAACGGACAACTGATTCCGCATCCAGCGAGACCAACTTTCACTCCCAGATGTGGCTTGATCAATTGAAGCACTGCCGCCAGCGCAAAAACCAAAGCACTCAACCCGATCCAATAAACGCCAAATGAATTTGGCTGCGCGGAAGCTTCGTTGTATGTTTCAAGATAGAGCGCCCAGTCGCCAAGCAAAAAAGCGGCGGTCGCATAAACAGACATTAGCAGTAAGCTTTCTTTCATATAGGTGACAAGCGCCCCCGGTTAGTCGTTCGGTGGTACCCACTTTGGTTTGTGTGTTTTTGGATCCAGTACGGTGCTCCCTTGTGAAACAAATAATGACTGAAGTTGGCCTTCAAATGGGTCAAAGTACATCACTAGACGCTCTTTCGGATTATGGAGAAGTATGGTGCTCACGCTCCAATAAGCTGGCCATCCAATCAGGGCTGGGTCCTTGGACGGAAGTGTAAGGAATACCGGCTTCATAGATGAAACTTTGTGGATCTGCATTGGCCCAAAAGCCTTTTCCAGCATCTTCACAACATTCGGCAGTGTCGCTCTAAGTTCTTTTTCTTTGTCTGGGCCAAACTTTGCTCCCTCGGAATTCAATGCATCCGCAATTTCATGCTGAGACCATTTTTGATGACTCATAAGTTGCTTGCGAAATGCCGTCATTCTTGAAGCAGTGTCTAGGATGTTCCCCTCAAAGCGGCGAAAGTGGCCTTCTGCGTCATCATGATCAAACCTGCCTCGGAAGAGTGGTTCTCCAGGAATCTCCTGAATCGAGCAAAATGCTCCAGCCTTTCCAGAGGGACAGGGTGGACCCGTAAACATAATCCCAATTGTCGAATCATCGATTCGGTTATAGTCAGCAGGATATTTTTGAATGGTGACCATCCAGTGGCGGGGATTCATTGATTCCTGGCTATCTTCCGCTGCAAAAACTACGCGGTAGTTCTTGCCTGGCAAATCGGCGGTAGCGGCACGAAGAACTTGCTGCGTCTTAAGATCGGTATTCTTCTCATGTTGACCAGCTTTAGCACGTGCCACTATGCAGATTGCGAATATGAGTGCGACGAATTTATTCATTTTGTAGTCGGCCTCAACTTCAGATTTGCATCACCAACAGCGACCCACACAAAGCCCTGTGACACAACCAGTGTCTTGCCATCCGAACCTATGAATTGCCCCGGTTCGTGGATTTGCTGATTCGCCGCATTGAGCGCAGCGATACAGTCTGACCTTGGCCAAACCCTGTGCAATCAATATCCATTATGCGGAAGCAAGATTAGCTCAATGGAAACGGAATGCTCGTGGTCCGCGATCTTTGCCGGGCAGAGTAGCTCGAAAACGAATGAAGCTCGGCCCCTGGCGGCAAGCCGCGGCGTCGGAGTCGACGAGGTTTCTCCTGCAATGGAGCTTTGAACGGTAGAACAACTGGTAACACGCGGTCACTTGCATGAATGAGCGGCGTAACGCCGGCCGCGACTGCTTCAGCGGCTGGCAATGGCATATTCACTGCTTCCGCACCTCGCCACTTGTGAATGTTCCGAGCATAGAGCACTAGGCAAAAAATATTTGCCGGGATAAACCCCCACTGCCGCGTCTGAAAACCAATAAGACAGATGATCACGCTGTTCAACCCAGCCAGCATCCAGCCATGCCATAGCCGTTTGCCCACCATAACGGTGGAAAGGATGGTCAGCAGACAAGAGACATAATTCCAATACATAAGGTTCGGCGCGGAAATCGTCTTACAATAGAAATTCAGAGTTCCTGCTTATTGAAAACGCAATCGCTCTAAAAGGAAATCGGCAAAAGACCTGATGTATTTGGTTCTAAATTGATTTCTGAGGTAACCAAGGCACAAGCACTCTTGCCCTGTGTGTGGCACAGGCATTCCTGCCTCTGGCCTGCCGCCTAAACCGGGTCTTGCAGCGCCTGCTTCAATGTCGGCAGCGGTTTTTCTGCCTGCGCCTTCAGGACCATGGAATACTGGTACCAGATATAGTCTCGCGTGGGGGCCAAGGTCGCGTAGTTTTGGTTGAAGAACTGTTTCTCGTCTTTGCCCGCAGGCACCGGGCTCGTCAAAACAGACTGCACGCCGGCCATTCTCCGTTCCGTCCGCTCCATCAGCGCCGGGTCCTTGAGCCGCCAGTAGGCCGCGGCAATCCGGTTCGCGCCATATTCCACGGTGTAATGGTCTTCGCTGATTTTGTGCTGGCACGCCTGCCACCAGTGACTCAATTCGTGTATGAAAACCCAGTGATGTATGCTTTCGTCAAATTGCTGTTCGCCTGTCTGCTGTCCACCAATGGCCGCAGCCAGTCTCGCAAACCGCGCCTGCTGGTCTGGTTTTAGCGCTGACCACACCGCAATATGCAAAATGTTCTCGTCATTCTCATATCGCCCATACGCGGGCGGATTATCCAGAACGATCTTCGGCGGAGCCAGGCTCGGCTGAAATCCCGCAGCCTTAAGCTCATTGACGAAGCTGTCGCGCAAAGCTGTTAGCCGCGTCATTACGGCTTCATCAGAAGAGGTGTTTGTCGCCGGTTCGGCGGCTGGCGCGGTTGCCGTTTGCGCGGACAAGCCAAAAGACATAACTACAAACGAAAAAATTGCGATCAGGGAAATATAAGCTTTACGAAACATCTACGAATCCTATCAAACCCAAATTCCACAATCCCCACAATCTAAAGGCAGCGTTACTATTTCAGGCTCCGGTCTGGCTTAAATCGGCCATTTTGACTGGTTGAAAACCACCATTTTTCATTCCCTGGCAGAAACATGCTGGCAGAATCAGGGTTTATCCCTGCATGAATTTGGCCCGTTACGTGCACTCATCCAGTGTCTGGATTCATATCGCTACTTTATTTGTCTGATCATTTTAGGTGAAAATAGTGGTGTCGGAGGGAATCTTGAAAGCAATGCAATTCTTTAGGACCTTTATCAGTAAAACGAGTTTTGCCATAGGTGCCAGGGCATTTTTTGCCGGTTTAGCAATAGTTTGCGTGGCGGCGATTCCCGCGCTCTCGCAAAATGGCGTGATGAGCCCTTACCAGGGTGAGCGTGACGGGGTAAGCGCTGGCGGCAAATGGGTGGAGTTCCGTTCGGAAGACAAGATGACGGCGGCCAAGAAAGTCCGCTTTGAACTGCTGGCTGACAACTATCTGAGCAACAGCCCGGATTATAAGCCACGTGTTGAGATCGTCTGCACCAATCGCAAGTATACGTATTCAGATTTCAATCCGGGCATTCCTCTGGGACCGCCCAACCGCCCCGGTTTTTGGGGCCAGCCCCAGATAGAAGTTCAGGTTCGCGTCGACAATACGCATCACTATCACGGTTGGAACTGGGTGCGTGATCGCTTCCTCTCCATGGATAAAGGTACCGCGCGTGAATTGATTGGCTCGCAAATCTTCAAGATCGAAATGCCAGGCAGAAGAGGGTCGGAAATCGCGGAGTTTTCTCCCGCTGGCCTGGATCTTGGCCGGGTAAAGGAAGCCTGCGATCTCGGCCCAAAGAAGCCCAGTAGAGACTAATTCGGCAGCAGCACTTCTAAGCGGCCGTTTCTGCACGACTATTTTTGAGCAATTCATTCTTGAGCGACCTCAGTCCCGCAAATCAGCGGTGCTAGGGGTCGCTCAATCTGCGTTCAGGGCCGCCAACCTTCTGCGACCAAGCACACAATCGCGCCACCAGATGCAAGAAGATCGTTGCCCAAGGCCCTCTTTCCTGATAAAACTGGCGGCGGAAAACTATGGCCGCCACCAACAGCAACATTTCTGTCCTTGCCGAAAGTCCGATGAAGAGAATTTTTTCTTCCACCAACCTTGTGTTGCTGATGGTCTGCCTGATGTATGCGCTCACATACATTGACCGCATCAACGTTGCCACTGCTGGCCCGGTGTTTCAAAAAGAAATGCATCTCAGTGGCAATCAGCTGGGTTCAGTGCTGTCCGCTTTTGGCTGGGCCTATCTGGTATTGCAGGTCTGGGGCGGATTGCTCAGTGACCGTTTCGGCGCGCGCCTGACCCTTACCGTGTGCGCGGTGGTCTGGGCCGGCTCAACTTTGCTCATGGGTTTGGCGCATAGCCTTACGGGCTTGATCTTCTGCCGCGTCCTGCTGGGTCTGGGAGAAGGCGCAACCTTTCCCACGGCCACGCGAGCGTTGGCTGACTGGATGCCCGCAGACAAACGCGGCTTTGCCCAGGGAATCACCCACGCGTTCTCGCGGCTGGGCAATTCCATTACTCCGGCCTTGGTGGCATGGATCATTGCTGTCGCCTCATGGCGCATGTCATTTGTGGTGCTGGGCGGCATAAGTCTGGTGTGGGCAATTGTCTGGTGGTTTTATTTCCGTGACGATCCCGCAACCCATCGCGGCATCACGCAGCGGGAACTTAATGTTCTGCCCAGCTTTACTTCAAAAATGCAGCGGCGCAAAGACCCCGTGCCCTGGGGCCCGCTGGTCAAGCGGATGATGCCCGTGACGATCGTTTATTTCTGCTACGGCTGGACGCTCTGGCTCTATCTCACTTTCCTGCCATCTTTCTTCCTCCACGGCTACAAGCTGAATTTGAAAAGCTCAGCGCTGTTTTCTACCGGTGTATTTCTTGCCGGTGTAGCGGGTGACGCCGTAGGCGGGTGGGTCAGCGACCATATCCTGAGAAGGACAGGGAACCGCAACAAGGCGCGCCGCGATCTCATCATCGGCGGCTTTTTGTTGTCTCTGGTATTCATGTTCCCGGTATTGTTGTCACATAACTTGACCATTGTCGCTCTCTGCCTGAGCGCGGCATTCTTTTTTGCCGAATCCACGATTGGCCCATTCTGGGCAATCCCCATGGACATTGCTCCGCGATTCTCCGGCTCAGCCAGCGGCTTGATGAATATTGGTTCGGCGTTGGCAGCGGCCTTGTCGCCGCAAGTGGCGTTTTACGTGACCAAGAGCAACAACTGGAACCTGCCGTTCGTGGGCTGCATCGGCTTGTCATTGTTCGGCGCGATCATGGCGTATTGGATGAAGCCAAATGAGGTGCTGCCGGGCGCGGAAATGGGAGCAGTGCCAGCCAAGGCCTGATTGCGAAAGAGCAGGATGCAAAGAGCGTGACGTGACGAGTTTGTGAAAAGTTAGAATTCGGCGGCTTCTTGCAGAGGGCCGCCGAGCAGCGTCATCAACTCGGCAAAGCTAGAATGGCATTCAAACATGCGTCCGGGTAGAACTTTTGTCACGGCATTGCGCACCGTAACTACCGCGCGGCTCTCCCATTGCCCCACTGCGCCCAGCCAGCGTGAGCGCCATACTGCATTGCGGACGCGAGGAAAGCGCTTGGCCTCATAGGCGCGAAATCCCGCAGCAATATCTTTTTGCCCGCTGAGACAGTTGGCCAGCACCAGCCCATCTTCCATCGCCATGCACGCGCCTTGGCCAAGATTCGGTGTGAGAGCATGTGAGGCGTCGCCAATTAAAGTAGCTAGTTCTTTACTCCATAAGCGCGCAGGCTGCTGATCGCAAGCGCCGTTCACCATAATGGACTCCTGATCGGTTGTGGCAATCAATTCCGGAATTGGCGCGTGCCAGCCGCGGAATATCTCTTGCAGTCTTTCTTTTGGCCAGTCGGCAGCGACCGGCGGTTCAGCTAGGTTAATCGTGGCATACCAGCAGACTTTATTTCCGCCGATGGCTAGAATGCCAAAGCGGCTGCCTTCTCCCCAGCTTTCGCTGTTGTGGCCCGCCTGGAAATTTTCAGGAACGTCGGCAATCCCGCGAAAAATAGCATAGCCGCGGTACGCCGGCTTGCTAGGCTCCGCCAGTATGCCGCGCATGCGTGAGTAGATTCCATCAGCGCCAGCCACTCCATCACAGAGAAGCTGTTCGCGATTGGAAAAGCGCAGGTCCACTTTGTCCCCGGCAAATCGCACCTCTGCCAATTCATGTCCCGCAAAAAAAGACTCTGCCGGCAGAGCATCAGCCAATACGCGCAGCAGGTGTGCCCGCTGGACACATACTGTCGGCGTCTCAGCCTCGGCCGTGCCAATTTCCATCAAGGTTTTGCCCGCTTGTGAGCGCACTAGAAACTGCGTGCCGCTCTGCCCATGTCGTGCCACGGCGTCCAACAGACCAAGCTTTTTGAGTACGCCGGTTCCATTCGGCCAGAGGCTCATGCCCGCCCCGGCTTCGCGCAACTGGCTGGACTTTTCAAATATCTTCACGGTAAATCCAGCTTGATGCAAAGCCACACCGGCAGCCACGCCGCCTATGCCCGCTCCAATGATTGCAATCGTTTTATCTGGCATGACTCCTTGGTTGGCGCCATCGCCCGCGGCCCAATAAATATGCGTAATAAAATTCGTGCCGCAAAAAATAAAATCAGCAGGACTAATATGTCCCTGCGTCGAATTGAAATTTAAAAATTTTTGCCGTGCCACAATCTTAAATCAATTCACTGCTCGAGACATCTTTCAGGTTGTGGTCTGCCCGCTAAGAAGTGATATTGAAGGAACGTTGGACCGCCAAAGAATTGCGGGAATTCTTGTCGCCTGGCCAATCTGATTTTGCCTTAAAAATGATCTTCAAGGTAGAGTCAAGAGATAGAGTTTGAAAGCGGTTAGGATTTCTGGTTGCCAATCTTCTGGTTACAAATCTTTTAGGAGCAAACATGAGAAACATTTTGCAGGTGCTGGCACGTGTCGTTTTGTTGAGCCTTTTCTCGCTCACTGTTTTCTCGTCGATGGCTAACGCCCAGGCAGCCGAAAAGACCATTGTCTCGCGCACCGCAGATATCGACGGCCTGAAAATGCACTATCTCACCATCGGCCATGGCAGCACCAGCCTGATTCTGCTTCACGGCTATGCGGAAAACTCACACATGTGGCGGCCCATTATGCCCATGCTGGCAAAGAAGTTCACTGTGATCGCTCCTGATCTGCCTGGCATAGGCGATTCTGGCATTCCCAAGAGTGGTCTGGACATGAAGAGCGCCGCTATCAGCATCCATGCGTTGGCCAAATCATTGGGCATACAAAAAGCTGAAGTTGTCGGCCACGATATTGGCCTGATGGTTGCTTATGCCTACGCGGTTCAATTCCAATCAGAGACCACCAAGCTGGTCTTGATGGACGCTTTTCTTCCCGGCGTGGATGGATGGGAAGCCATATATAACAATCCCACAATTTGGCATTTTCGCTTCAACGGCCCAACGCCAGAGCTATTAGTGAAGGGGCGCGAGCGCATTTACTTTGAGCACTACTGGAATGACTTTGCCGCCGACAAAAACCACTCCATTCCTGAAGCCGACCGCAAACTTTACACCGCCGCTTACGCTGCCCCTGGACGCATGCGCGCCGGATGGGCTTATTTCATCGCTTTTCCGCAGACGGCAAAAGATTTTGCGGAACTCTCTAAAACCAAGCTGACCATTCCTGTGCTTTCCATTGGCGGTGAAAAAGCTAATGGAGCAGTGCTGGGGCATCAGGTAAAACTGGTGGCAAACGACGCAACTTTTGTCGTACTGAAAAATACCGGCCATTGGGTGATGGAAGAAAACTTTAAAGAGACAAGCGCAGCGCTGCTGAAGTTTTTGTAACTGTTAATTGAGGAACAGGCGTCAACATAGCAGGCGTTAACCAGGAGTTAACAAAGCTCGTTAATGTCCGCATTCTCCAGCAGTTGCTTGGGCGCGCCTTGCCTGACTATCGTTAGCATCGCGCGGCCAACGCACTCGGTCGTCGTAACAAATCGCGGCATTAGCCGCCTCATGATCGGATACAGCGGCGCAAGCACGGCATAAAACACCGCATAGAGCTTCGTCTTGGTGCGGATCCCGTGCAGCGGCTGAATATATCCCGGACGAAACATGTAAGCGGCCTTGAATGGCATTTTCAGTAGATCATTTTCGGTTTTGCCTTTTACGCGGGCCCACATCGTGCGGCCTTTTTCTGAGCTGTCAGTCCCTGTGCCGGAGACATAGATGAATGTCATTGCCGGATTCAGACGCACCAATGTCCTGGCCACAGAGATCGTCAGGTCATAAGTAATGCGCCGATAGTCTGCTTCACTCATACCCACTGAAGAAACGCCAAGGCAAAAGAAGCAGGCGTCATAACCAGAGAGCTGGCGTTCAATTGGAGAAAGATTTGCAAGATCTTTGTGTGCAATCTCCTGCAGCTTGGCGTGTTGTTGCCCGGTAACGCTACGGCCAATCGTGAGGACATTCTCCACGTCCGGCGCAAGCAGACATTCGCGCAACACGCCCTGGCCTACCATGCCCGTTGCACCAAATAGAATTACCTTCATCATTTCTCCAATGAGTTTTCAAATGCTGGACCAAACGGCAGGGATCAAGCCATCTGCAATTTCCCGGCAATAATGCTACATTGTGCAGTCATGAAAAAGCAGGCGTTGCCGCTCATTTTTTCAGTGTTCATCTTTTCCGTGCTCATTGCCCATCCATGTTTGGGCCAGCCTCAAAAGCAAACTATGTCATCTCAATCGAGTGTATCGTCGCACGCAGCCAGCTTTGATGCAGAAGCCGCCGATCGCTTCGCCAAACTGGCATTGGCTTGTGTTCATAAGGAATATCCCAACAAATTGGCCCATTCCCTGAATAGCGACGCCGATGTGGCCCCTCCGCGCAAACTCACCCCTGCGTTTTATGGCTGTTATGACTGGCACTCTTCTGTTCACGGGCACTGGTTGCTTGCCCGATTGGCGCGCACTTTCCCTGATGCTGGTTTTACTTCTGCTGCCCGCGCGGCATTGCAGCAAAGTCTAACGAAAGAAAACATTGCCCAGGAAGTGATTTACTTGAAGGCCGATGGCCGCACTAGTTTTGAGCGTCCATATGGACTGGCATGGCTTCTGCAACTGGGGGGAGAACTGCGCGAATGGGGCAGGAGTGACCCCGCTGCTCACGAGCTCTCAACCAATCTGCAGCCGCTGGAGCAGGCCGCTGCTGATCGGCTGAAAACTTGGCTGCCCAAGCTTTCTCATCCTGTGCGCTCTGGTGAGCACAGTCAGACCGCTTTTGCCCTTGGCTTGATCATTGATTATGCGCGGACCGCGGCGGACCAGGAGTTTCTCAATCTGCTATTGACGAAGGCGCGCGACTTCTACAGCGCAGATAAGAATTGCCCACTGGCCTATGAGCCCTCTGGAGAAGACTTTCTTTCTCCATGCCTGGCGGAAGCAGATGTGATGCGCCGCGTGCTTCCTCCAAAAGATTTTGCGCAATGGCTGCATCAGTTCATGCCACAGATCTCCAGCAATGGATCTGACTCATGGCTACGGCCAGAAAAATCACCCGACCAGTCCGATCCCAAACTGGCTCATATCGATGGGCTCAATCTTAGCCGTGCCTGGATGCTGGAGGGAATTGCATCGGGCTTGCCGAAAAACGATCCGCGTATTACTTCCTTGCAGCAAGCCGCAGCCGCGCATCGCACTGCCGGACTTGCCGCCGTAACCGGCGAACACTATGAAGGCGGGCACTGGTTGGGGAGCTTTGCGGTCTATTTGAGTACGCGCAGGGGAATCGCGGCTCAATAAGCTTTCTGTGCACTGGCTCATGCAATGGCTGGAAAATGAGCGCAATTTGAGACAAACCTCTTAACAAAATTAAGGTTTTTTTTACTTGCTTTCCTGCCTCTGTGAGGAGAATACTTTCAGCAACAAAGCTTGCAAAGTTAAGAGAGTATTAAGAGAAGGTTCGACGGGATAAATATATGCGTCCAGCAGTCCTTTCTATTTCCGGGGAAAGGGTGTTGTCCCCTATCCGCAACGCCGTTTTGGCGCATGCAGGATACGGCGTCATCCCTGTCTTTACTGTTGAAGCCGCACTTAAGATTCTGCGTGCTCGCCATGTCTGCGCCATTGTGATCGCCAACTCCGTTCCCATGACGGACCGTCGCCGCGTCTGCTCTGAAGGGCATGACCGGCATGTTCCTTCCGTGGTGCTGGATCCTTACGACCAGGCCACAGAAGACCAATCTGAGCTGCACGTGAACCCGCTCGATGGACCTGAAGTTTTTCTGGACGCACTGGCCACCCTGATGCAACGCGATCATCGTCCATGCGTTACTGGAGAGGCTGTTAAACTGGCTTAAATGCCACGCAGAGCACGCCAGCACTCCCTGATCCATACACGACCTGGGCCAACAAACCCGGGCTCTACAAATAATGGCTCTGCAAATAACGGGCCTACAAAGAGCGGGCCTACAGATATTGGATCCACAGAGATTGGGCCCACACGTATTGGATCAACAGATATTGGTTCAACCGGGATAAGGGCAACAGACCATAAGCCGACATTGATTGAGTCCGCAAAAGTTAAGACCGAGAATGGCCCCGCCAATATTGCCGCTCTCAATCAGGCGATTGTCGCCTGCACCCTTTGTCCGCGCCTGATTGCCCATTGCAAGAAAGTGGGCGAGATCAAGCGGCGCGCCTATCTTGAATGGGATTATTGGGCCAAGCCGGTCCCCGGCTTCGGCGATCCCAATGCTCGCCTGCTGATCTTGGGCCTTGCGCCAGGGGCCCACGGATCAAACCGCACCGGTCGCCCCTTCACCGGCGATGGTTCCGGCAACTTCATGTATCCCATCCTGCATAAAGCCGGCTTCGCCTCCCAGCCCACCGCTACACACCGTGAAGATGGCCTGCGCTTAATCGATGCCTACATCACCGCAGCCGTCCGCTGCGCTCCCCCAGATAATAAACCCGCGCCGGATGAGATTGCTAACTGCGCCAGCTATCTTGACCAGGAGTTCGCAGCGCTGGCTAACGTGAAAGTGGTGGTGGTGCTGGGCAAGATCGCCTTTGACGCCTATCTGAACTACCTGAAACGCCGCGGCGTTCTTAAGTCGAAGGCAGGAATCCTTTTCGGCCACGGTGAAACCTACAAAATGCCGGATGGCCGAACGCTGCTTTGCTCGTACCATCCGTCCTTGCAGAACACCTTGACCAGGAAGCTGACGGTGAAGATGTTTCTGGATGTGTTCAAGAAAGCAAAGAAGTTGGTTGCAAAAGCAAAATAAGTCGCTTATTTGGTGAACCTCCCATTGAGACAAAGGCTTAGCGATAAATAAGCCTGAAATCCCAAACAAAATGCGGAATTTCCATTTCGGAAATTTTTTAACTGACAAAGTGTATTACGTACACTATAAATGTGTATGTAGAACACATTTAACGGGAGGCGTCAATCCATGGCCTATATGAAAGTTCCCCCAACCAAATATGTGATCCATTACAGCCAGGGCAAAATCAAACGAGAGGGAGCAGGTCTCTCCTTCTTTTATTTCGTTCCTGCTTCAACCATTGTGACTGTTCCATTTTCCAGCGCTGATGCGCCGTTTGTTTTTCAGGAAGCAACGCGGGAATTTCAGCCTATAACCGTCCAGGGGCAGCTCACGTATAGAGTGGCAGATCCGAAAAAGCTCTCTTCATTGCTGGATTTCAGCGTGGATAAGGATGGGCGTTACAGGTCAGAAGATCCGGAGAAATTGAATGCCCGTCTGGTGGCCCAGACACAGGTGCTTGCGCGGTCCATCGTACAAAAAATGACTTTAAGCGAGGCTCTAACTCAATCGCGCGAAATAGGAGTGGATGTGCTGACCGGACTAAAAAGCGCAGACGCTCTGACCGCGCTGGGCATTCAGGTGTTGGCGGTGTCCATTCTGTCGATCAAGGCATCACCGGAAATGTCCAAGGCACTGGAAGCAGAGGCCAGGGAAGAGTTGCAACGGCGTTCGGATGAGGCCATCTATGCGCGGCGCAATGCTGCGGTGGAGCAGGAGCGCCGGATCAAGGAAAGCGAATTGAATACTGAAATTGCCGTGGAAGAAAAACAGAGAGAGATTCGTGAAACCAAAATGGCCGCGGAACTGGCCATGGAAGAAAAGCAGCAGCAGGTGCGTGAAGCCAGGATGGCCGCTGACATTTCAGTGGAGCAGCAACGGGCCACCTTGCTGGAGCGCAGAACTGAAAATGACAGGAGTGAATCGGACACCCGCGCTTACGGTCTTGAAGCCATGCTGAAGCCGCTCCGCGGAATGGACTGGAAGACACTGATGATGCTTACTGAAGGCGGCGCAGCCCCCAACCGCATGATCGCCATGGCTTTTCAAGGGTTGGCGGAAAATGCGCAGAAGATTGGTGAGCTGAACATCTCTCCTGATCTGCTGCAATCACTGCTCAAAGGGGCAAAGTGAGATGGCCCTGGAAAAAATCATTATCGTCACACGTAAGACGAGGCTGCAGGAGCTGGTTGAGCGTTTTAATACGAAGGCGCAAGCCCAGTTTTACATTGAACACGCCGGCGGTAGCTTTAGCGATTATGAATTGGAAGACGATGAATACCGCCGGTCGTTCGACCAGCTGAACCGGTCGCTCGACCTTGGGCTGAAGCTGCAAGTGATTGATCGTGATTTTCTTCCCACCTTTATGTTTATGCCGCAGGACATCATTATTACTCTGGGGCAGGATGGACTGGTGGCCAACGCTGCTAAATATGTGAACGGGCAGCCAATTGTCGCAGTGAACCCGAGCCCTCGCATTTTTGATGGCGTGCTTCTGCCGTTTCTGCCGTCAAGCGCTGCGGGGGCAGTGGATCGGCTGCTGCATGAAAAAGCCATTCTGCGCAGCGTGACCATGGCGGAAGTAAAATTATCAGACGGGCAGAGGCTGGTGGCTTTCAATGATCTTTTTATCGGGCCGAAGACCCATGTGTCCGCGCGATACCGCATTGCGTGGGCCGGTAAATCAGAGCCGCAATCATCGAGCGGGGTACTGGTTTCCACCGGCGCCGGCAGCACAGGATGGCTCTCTTCCATCTTCAACATGACGCGTGGGGTGGCAACACTCACGGGGCAGACGCTTGGCTCGGCTGCTCGTCTGGAATGGGAAGACACGAGATTGGTTTTTGTCGTCCGTGAGCCGTTTGCCAGTAAACATTCGCACGCACAGATTGTGGCCGGTATGATTGCTCCAGGAGAAGAATTGGTTCTGGAATCTCTTATGCCGTCCGGCGGAGTGATCTTTAGCGATGGAATAGAAGCAGATTTTCTCCAGTTTAATTCGGGAGTGACGGCAGCGGTCCGGGCATCTAACCAGAGAGCCCATTTGGTCATGGAAAAAGCGGCATGAGTATTCAAGTGACGGTAGATATAGTGATTTTCACCATCCTGGACGCTCGGCTCAAACTACTGCTGATCCGTCGCGGTATTCCTCCCTTTAAAGACAGCATGGCGATTCCCGGCGGCTTTGTGCTGGAAAATGAATCTCTGGATGCGGCTGCCCTCCGCGAGCTTAAGGAAGAAACTGGCGTAGACGATGTTTATCTGGAGCAACTGTATAGCTTTGGAGATCCTAAACGCGATCCACGTGGGCGCGTTGTGACGGTAGCTTACTATGCCCTGATTCCAGCTGGACATGCCATTAAAGCTGGAAGCGATGCCTCAGCCGCGGAATGGCGAGACTATAACGAGCTTCCGGACCTGGCTTTCGATCACAATCAGATTGTTCATTATGCGGTAGAGCGGCTGCGCAACAAGCTGGAGTACACGACTGCGGGCTTCAGCCTGCTGCCAGAGCAATTCACGCTGTCAGAATTACAATCAGTCTATGAAGTGATTCTGGGAAGAAAGCTGGATAAACGTAATTTCCGTAAGAAGCTTGAACTTCTTGGTGTATTGAAGGCTTCGTCCATGTGGCGAAAGACCGGACGGAAGCCAGCGCGGCTTTACCGCTTTTCCGCGAAGAAGTTTGAGAAACTCAAAGACAAAGGGATTTTGTTTCCATTCTGAGGTCACATTCTTTTCTGGACCGCTAGTTTGTCCGCTTGGGCAAAAATCTCTGGCGCAGAGCGTGGATAAACACCTGGTTTGCAGAGGGAGAGACAAGCTCAATGGGAGAACTGCCATTCCTCCAGGCCAGCCAAAAAGTTATAAACAGAAGCAGACCGGTGAAGAGGAAGTTTTGCCAGCCATTGAGAGCCCATTGGCCATGCCATGTTAATTCTATTGCGCTGGAAAATGGGCTTAAGTAAGGGATGGGCCATTGGTAGCCCTCAGGCCCGCGCGCGCCGAGAAGATCGCATAATAAATGTAGATGGAAGCTGATAAAAACCAGACCGGCCGTGAGCCAGGGGCGGACGGAAGTCGGATGATTGCGGCTGGCTGCATTGCGGTCGATGAAGAAAGCTGCAAGGGTACAGATTAGTGCAAAAGCAAGAGTGTGCAATGAATGGTGGTACAGCGAGAACCATAATAACGGATGCGCTGAGTTGCGGGTCAACAATTCCGGCACTAGGCCAAGACCGTCAAGATCGGGTGCGATTGCTGCAGCCACCACCAGGATTTTCTCCCGTCGGGTGAGCGGTACGGTGGTAGCCGACGCTACCAACCATCCAGTAAAGAAATGAGTAATGGGACTCATGGATCAGCTATTTTGCCGCAGAGATGCAGATATCCGCAAAGCAGAGGATAACCGGTGCGAAGGCATGGCTGGCTTGTGAGCTAACATGAGTGTTTCTTTTAAGAACGCTGGAGAGCCAAAAGATATGCAGATTTGTCGAGTGGGGCTGGGCGCAGTGATGGTTGCGGCGTTGATTTTGCCGGTAATTTCGCTGGCGCAGAATCCTGATGCGGTTTCTGATTTCGCCAAGCTGGATGCTTCGAGATTGCCCATTTCCCACAAGATTCATATCGGCGGCGATCCGGACTGGCTGGCGACTGGATTTGGTTCGGTCTGGGTGGCTGTGCCTAAGAACAATGAACTGGTTCGCGTGGATCCACGGCGCAACGTTGTGCAGGCAAGAGTGCCGGTGGATAAGGAGCCGTGTTATGGCATTGGCATCGGCGCAGACCGCGTGTGGGTCTTGAATTGCCAAAGCCAGACTCTGACGCGCGTCAATCCCAAGATGAATAAAGTAGATCTGCGTGTGCCGGTCAAGATTGATGCTGCGGGTGAGGGATCGATTGCCGTGGATGCGCGCAGTGTTTGGTTTGTGAGTAATGAGGATGGTCACGCGAGCATGCTGATCCAGGCGTCAGCAGCAAACGGAAAAACTCTGCGGAAGATTGCTGTTGGCAAGGACTCTGCCGTAGTAAAGCTGAGCCTGGGTGCAGTGTGGGTGATCAGCTCCGGAGAAAGCAAGGTGTATCGAGTCGATCCTGTAAGAGGCAAGGTTACGGCTAGGATCAATGTGACTGCAGGGCCTCGATTTGCCACCATTGGTATGGGATCGCTGTGGGTGTTGAGCCAGTCCGATGGCAGCATCGCGCGAATTGACTTGCGCACCAATAAAGTTAAGGCAGTCATCGCCGCACATGTTCCGGGTGCCGGCGGGGAGATTTGTTATGGTGGCGGCTATATCTGGGTCACCATGAGCGGAACACCGGTGATCCGCATAGATCCTGCGCGGAACAAAGTGATTGACCAATACGGAAATTACCCGAAGGCAGACGCTATTCGGTATGGGTTTGGTTCGGTCTGGGTTTCTGATCACGGCAAAGGCGATTTGTGGAGGATTGACGCTACGAAGATGCCACTCCCAAAACCTTATCATTGATTAACACGGATAAACACTGCTCGGAAACAGGCGCATATCGCAGGTGTGGACGACTGCGCTCCACTTTTTAAAGATGCAGGGTAACCTCAGTGCCTAGTCGGAAGTCCGAGTCAATACGTTTACGGGACATTAGCCCCTGAATACCTTCGTCCTAAGGTGAATGGCTGGCTCAGGGGCACAGAATGGAAACTTGCGTAGTAACATTTGGTTAGAAGCCTTTTGGAGAGATTTAACTGTGGCTACAAACGGCACTGAATTTGAATCCGTAAGAACGGTCTCAGTTGTGCGGCATTATAAGCTGGGACGCACGCTTATTCCGGCAGTAGATGGCGTGAGCCTGGCAGCGGGACGCGGAGAGTTTATCGCCTTGCTGGGCGCTTCAGGATCGGGTAAGTCAACGCTGCTGAACCTGATTGCCGGGCTGGACAGGCCTGATTCCGGCGCAATCGTGGTGGAAGGCTCGGATCTGGCGACCATGACGTCTGAGCAGCTTGCGCAATACCGGCGGCACACCGTGGGCATGGTTTTTCAGTCGTTCAATCTGGTAGCGACCATGACACTTTATGAAAACGTGGAATTGCCCATGCGCTTTGCCGAGGTGAAGCGCAAGGAGCGGCGCGCGCGCGTGATTGAAGCCTTGGAGCGCGTGGGATTGAGCGATCGCATGAAGCACCGGCCGAGCGAAATGTCCGGCGGTGAGCAACAGAGGGCTGCGCTGGCACGGGCGCTGGCAAATCGTCCAAAACTTTTGCTGGCAGACGAACCTACAGGCAATCTGGATTCAAAAACCGGCACGGAAATCATGGACCTGATCCGCGAATTGAATCGCACGCTGGAAATGACGGTAATTATGGTTACACATGAGCGTTCGCTGGCAGAGCGCTATGCCAACCGCCTGGTCTTTCTGGGTGACGGCAGGCTGTTGAGTGAATCTACTAACGACCTGGAAAAGATTGGAGCCACACGGTGAGAGCTTACGATCTGATTGAACTTGCCGGACGCAACCTGCGTGAAGCGGGGCTGCGCAATTCACTGACGACGCTGGGCATTGGTGTGGGTGTCGCTTCGCTTGTTGCCATGTTGTCACTTGGAATTGGTTTGCAGAAACTGGCGACGCGGCAGCTTGGCCGCTCAGGATTATTCGATACTGTAGTGGTCACCTCTCGACAGGATGGACGCGGCCCGCGATTTTCACAGGCAGCACCAGCAACGGGACAGGCCAAGCCGCTGGACGATGCTGCACGCCACAGCTTTGAGCACATGCCAAACGTTGCCGAAGTCTATCCTAATTTTAGCGCCGTGGGCGATATCCGACTGGAAAGCAACAAAAACGGCAACCACTTTACCGTGGTGGGAACGCTGCCGCAGTCGGCGCAGAACAGTGAATCGTTTGACGATGTCCAGGGGAATTTCTTCTCTTCATATAACGCGCAGGAAGCGATTATTCTGAGTGATTTTGGGCGGGAGTTGCTGGATATGCCTCGCGAGCCGCGCGGCGTGGATGTGAAGCTCACCCAGGACCAGGCCAACCAGCTTTTGGGCAAATACATTGTATTGCGCTACCACAAGCGCGAAGCCGGTGAGAGCGCGCCGCTGAGTGGGAAAAGCACTAAGAAGGGCGAGCCCGATCCGGACGATGTTGACAATGCTGATGGCGCGCAGGAACAAGACCAGCAATCTTTCAATCTTGTGCCTCAGCAATTGAAGCTGAAGATTGTGGGCATTGTTTCCAGCGAGCCCAATCGCGGATTGCGGCAGGGCAGAACGCCGGTGTTTTTACCGCTCGCGGTGGCGGAATCGCTAGACATGGTGCAGGCCGGCGAGCTGTGGAGTACGCTGCGTCCTGCGGACACCAAAACTTACATCGCATTGATTGTGCGTGTGGCCAAAAGCAAAGCGGTAGCGCAGGTGGAAGAAGACATCAAGAAACAGGGGTTCAGCACGTTCTCCATTCTTGATGCGTCGAAAGGAATCACGAGATTTTTTACCTTTCTCGATCTTTTTCTGGGGATCTTCGGCAGCCTGGCGCTGGCGGTGGCGTCACTGGGTATTGTGAACACCCTGGTGATGGCGATTCTGGAACGCCGGCGTGAAATTGGCATTATGAAAGCCCTGGGCGCCAGTGACGGTGATGTGAAGCGGATCTTTTTCTTTGAGGCTGGATCCATGGGGCTTTTGGGAGGTGCGCTGGGAACAGGTCTGGGCTGGACGATTGGCCGCGTGATTAATTTTGCCACTAATGTTTATCTGCAGCGGCAGGATATTCGACCCGAAAATTTCTGGGTGATACCGCCATGGCTGGTGGGAGCGGCGCTGGGATTCTCAATTTTTGTAAGCCTGTTTGCCGGATTATATCCGGCATCACGTGCAGCCAAGCTTAATCCGGTGGAAGCGCTGAGGCATGATTGATGGAGCAGTTAGTAATTGGCCATTGGCAATTAGCCCAAAAGCAAAAAGGATGCAGCCTTTATGGGAACCCGGAAATGGATATTTGTGGGGCTCTCTTGTTTTGTGCTGCTGATGGGGCTAGCTTTCACCGGGTACTCACTTGCTTGGACTGAAGGCCGTTTCGATTTGGCTACCTGTGTTTCAATTGCATTTGTGATTGTTGGAGCGGTTGGAGTATTTACCGCTATTCAGCGCTCTAGGAGTGCGGCGAACTGAGTTTTGTTTTTTCATTGGCTGAGCGAAAATGCTAAATGCTTCATAACTTCATGTCTAAATATCTCATATCATTTTTATTTCTGATTTGTGTCACCAATGCTCCCGCAGCAACACGCGTGCAGTGTGGCTCCATGACGAGTAAATTCGTCCCAGGCCATATTGGTTATTGCGCCATGCTCCCACCCAGCTATGACGCAAAACCAGGTAAGAGATTTCCCGTGCTGTATTTTCTGCACGGACTGGGAGGAGACCAGAGTTTTCTGGCTTCCAGCGGTGCATCCAGCGAGATAGAAGAAGCATGGGAAGAGAAGAAGCTGGGCGAGTTTGTGATTATCACGCCCCAGGCTGAAAATTCGTTCTATATCAATTCGCGCGATGGACACATCCTCTACGATGATTTTTTTATGCGTGAATTCATTCCTCACATGGAGCGGCGCTTTCGACTGGCTGGTGATCGCGCCGGCCGTGCGATTGGCGGCGTATCCATGGGTGGATACGCCGCATTGCGTTTTGCTTTCAAGTATCCCAGAATGTTTGTCTCTGTGGCGGTGCATATGCCCGCGCTGCTGGAAGAGTTGCCACATGGGTCGGCGAATGCTGGCCTGGGCATTTTTCTGGGGACAGCATTTGGCTCGCCATTGAATGAGCGATTCTGGAAAGAGAACACGCCGTTTGTGTTTGCGCGGGCCGCGAACCTGCAGGGGCTGAAGATTTATTTTGACTGCGGCGACCACGATAATTATGGTTTTGACGCAGGCGCGCGCCAGCTGGACAAGCTGCTTACCGCGCGCCACGTTGAACATGAGGCGCATATTTATCCCGGCGGACATGACTGGCAGTTTGTGGCTGAGCATTTAGAAGCTTCACTGGAGTTTCAGTCAAGGGCCCTGGGGCTGACAAAATAGGAGTTGAAAAGCTATGAGATGGGTGATCGTGTTGCTGGCTCTGGCGGGAATTGTGGCTGCTTCTTTAGCTTTAAGAGAGCACTATCGCACTGGATCCTCGCCATGCAGCATTAATGAAAAGTGGGACTGTGGAACCGTCAACAAGAGCCCGTTTGCGGTGGTCGGCGGAATCTTGGATCTGTTGACGAACCATAACTCAATGGAGCCTGACGACAAGAGAAGCATGCCGTGGCTCAGAAGTATTCCTGTAGCAGTTGTTGGTATTGCCGGCTATCTGGTGTTGGGTGTGCTGGCCTTCATGAAACGGTGGCGGTTGCTCTCTGCAATGGCAGTAATAGCTATGTTGTTTTCTCTTTATCTGGCGCACATTGAAAAAGATGTTCTGGGTGTGTGGTGTATCTACTGCGTGATTTCTCTTGGGATTATCACTTTAACTACCCTGTTTTCCGGGATTGCGACCGTGATTGGCTTGAAAAGTGCGAATAACGGCTCTAGTCCCGTACGCCCGTAGTATGCAAACAGCGGAAAATTATCCAGCAGCTTCTGTAGCCAGCGTTTCAATCACTGCGATATTTTTTAAAAGATCGTCTGGCAAAGCGTGACGCTGCTTGAGGTATTGCGGACTGTTGTAAGAAATCCATCGCTTGCCTTGTGTGTCTTCCCAAATCAAGAGTTTTAGAGGCAGATCAATGGCGGCAGTCGGCGCGGCCAGCATGAGCGGTGTGCCGCCTTTAGGATTGCCGAAGATCAGCAGCTTGGTTGGCGGCATTTTGATGCCGGCTGCCTCCGCTTCTCCGCTATGATCGATCACCACAAAAAACTTAATGCCTTTGGCTTGAAGAAGCGCTTTCGCCTTTGCCACGGCCTCTTCCACCGTGCGATTGGTTGGTTTGCTGATTACTCCATTGTCGGGATTCATTGTGTCTTCCACGGAAAGAATGTTTTGATTAAGATCGAGTTAATGAGATGAAGGTGTTTTCAACCTGCTTCCATACGGCGGAGCCAGGATCAACGATTTCAAAGTGCCCGATGTTTGGCAAAGTGATTAGTTCAACTTGCTCTCCGGCCTGTTTCTTTTTAGCAGCATAACTTTGGCTCATCTCATAGGGCACCGCGTCGTCCGTGGTGCCATGGATCAGTTTTTGCCGGGCTTGGGGTATCGAGCGTTCAGCCGGTGAGGCTTCACGATAGTGGTCAGGAACTTCAGCAGGCGATCCGCCAAGGAAGGCAGCAGCGGCGTCATTGCTTAAATGCAGGTCCCAGGCGCGATGAAGGTCGAGCACCCCAGCTAGAGAAAGCACGCGGGTTACGGTGTTTTCAAATGCGGCGAGACACAGAGCAAGTTGACCGCCGGCCGAGTGGCCAGCCACGCAGAGCTTCTTTAGGTCAAGTTTAGAGAGGGAATCATTCTTGTGTTCGCGCAAGGCACGGTAGGCACTGCGAATATCTTCAAACGTCCCTGGCCAGCCGCCGCCAGGATTGCCCACACGCCGGTATTCGACGTTCCAGCTAGCGATGCCGGCCTTTTTCAGCGCTCCGCAGAGGTGTCCAGCGTATGTGAGGTCGTATTTGGCGCGCCAGTATCCGCCATGAATGAACAAGACCACGGGATGAGGCCCTTTTCCCGCGGGTATGCGGACGTCTACAAATTGATTGGGGTCCTGGCCGTAGGGAATGCGCAGATCGGGATCGGGCGGCTTCTGGCTGAGGATAGCTTCACTTTGCACGCAGAGAAGTATAAAACAGCGCTGTTGCAAAACGAAGTTACGGGAGATTGAATCGGGCAAGCCAGAGGCCTGCCCGAAAAGCTGTGAGAACTAATTCTATCTTGGGCGAGAACCAGAGGAGCTGCTATTCGAGCTGGACGAATTGCTTGAGCTCGAGGGTGAACTTGATCCCGATGATGAAGAATGGGAACTGGAAGACGAAGAGCCGGAGGATCCAGAACCCGAAGATCCGGAACTCGATCCTGAAGACGAGCGCGAACCAGAAGAGCTGCTGCCGGAGCCCGAAGACGAAGAGCCAGAGCCGTGATTAGAGCCATGGCTGGAAGAGCCGGAATTGCTGGCGCTTCGCGTATTACCGGCATCGCCACCCCGGGAAGGGTGGTTTCCGTCGCCAGGATTTTTTGGTGGCTTGTAAGTGACGTGCGGGTTCTTTTGCGGATCTTTGGGATACTTGGGTTTGTACGGCTTTTCAGGATACTGATTACGAGAGTAGCAATCGTTTGCATTGCGCGGATAGTCCTCAGTGCCAGATGAACCATTATGCTGCGAGCGAATGCTGCCCAGATTTGCATGCGGATCGCAGCTATTCATCTCTGATTGCCGATAGCCGCGCATCTGGTTAAGTTCAAGTTGCTGCTGTTTTTTCAGATCCTGGCAAACGCCGGCCTTCTTGCCATTGGTCTGGCGGCATTGGGCCAGTTCATCGTCCTGGCGTTTGTGCAGGCTGTTCACTTGATTGTCGAGATCGCTCCTCAATTCTCGGCAGGGGTTAGATGTTTGTGGCTCGCGCGCGGAAAGTGCGCCAGGCGCGACCAGCAGGAGGGTCCCAACTAAAAAAGAACTACTGATCCATTGTTTCTTCATATCAGTGTGTCTCCTAGGCTGGTAATATTTGACGCCTGGCAAACGAAAGATTCTAGTTTTGATTTATAAAGATTAGTTGAGAATATCTACAGTCTGGTATAGATAAGCGCAGAATGCAGCAAACTCTAGCGCGAATTTCATAGCTATAATTTTCTACTCTGTCACTTTGCCGCGGAACATTCTATAGATGAAGACGAAGTATCCAACGGCAAGCAGCATTCCAAAGCTCCACCATATCAATCCGGAGGAAAGCGCATGAGATCCGGCGGCCGCGTTATAGATGGTGATGTTGAGCGCTGGGTCGGTGGTGGAAATCAGCAGGTTAGGATAGACGGCAGCGGCTGCACCTACCAACATAAATACCAGATAAACACAAGAAGACAGGAATGCACCTTTGTCCTGGCCACGGCGGCCATGCAGGAACATAGCGACTAAACTAAGAGCAACTCCCACGGGTATAAGGAATAAAACAGGGAAGCGACGGTAGTTGGTAAGCAGTTCCGGACGTATAGCAAGCGTCGCCCATAGGCTCAGCAAGGTCACCAGTACCAGCACAGGCCAGAGCACTGAGGCGACTTTGCGAGCCCGCAGATTTAGAGCGCTTGTGGTTTTGGTCGCTACATAATATGCGCCGTGAACCGTAAGAGCTACCAGAGCGACAACGCCGGCGATTACGGTATACCAGTCCAGGATTCCTGGCTCGGTGCCGGGACGCCAGTTCGTCCATAGAGGAAGAAAGAAATAGCCTTCTTTATTCAGAGGTACACCGCGCACCACGTTTCCCAGAGCTGCGCCAAAAAAAATGGTCAGAAGAAGACTGGAAATAGAGAAGCAGCCGTCAAAGAATTCGCGCCAGACGGTGTTATCAAGATGCATGCGTAACTCAATGCCCAGGCCGCGCAGAATCAGTAGCCATAACACGATGGTCAATGGCAGATAAAAACCGCTAAAGCCAGATGCATAAAGGAGAGGAAAAGCGAAAAAAAGAGTGCCGCCGCCGGCGATGAGCCAGACTTCGTTGCCGTCCCAGACAGGGCCTATCGTACGAATCACGATGCGCCGTTCCTGATCCGTTTTGGCAATGATTAAATGCAGCACACCAGCGCCAAGGTCAAATCCATCCAGGACTACGTAAGCGGTGATCATTGCTGCCACAAGCCAGAACCAGGTAAAGAGCATGATTTTCTGTTTCTCCTTAAGCCACGGTGACTGGGTTGCCGGCAGTCAATGCGTCGTGTGTGTTGGGCTCTGGGCCGTGGGCGATCTCCCGGTTTACCAGCACCAGAAACAGAATGGCCAGCACCGTATAAAGTCCCATGAAGCCGAGCAAAGTGAACAGGCCATTGCCGGCATTGACATATTTTGAGTAGCCTTCGGTGGTCCGCATGAGCCCATAGACCAACCAGGGTTGGCGGCCGATCTCCGCAGTCATCCATCCGGCAGTATTGGCAATATAGGGCAGCGGCAGGCAAAGCATGATGATCCACAGCATCCACCGGGATTCATAGAGTTTGCCGCGCCATATCATAAAAGCGCCGCCCGCCATCACCGCTATAAAGATTGTCCCGAGCCCCGCCATGATGTGGTAGCTGTAGTAGAGCAGAGGAATATTTGTGGGCCACTGGTCTTTGGGAAATTCGTTCAGGCCCTTTACTTCCGCCGAGGTAGTACCGTAAATCAGGAAACTCAGGACTTTGTTGACGACCAGCGGATTGTCAATCCGCTGGCGCTCTTCATCAGGCTGGCCAAGAATCACCATCGGCGCGCCAGCTTCAGTCTTGAATAAGCCTTCCATGGCGGCCGTTGTCGCAGGCTGGGTGCGAGCCATGTATTTACCGTGAAGATCGCCCGTGGGGAAGATTTGCAGTGCGGAGAAAATGACTCCGGCAATCACACCCACGCGAACAAAGACGCGTGCATAGTCAGGATATTTTCCTTCCAGCAGATAGTATGCGCCAACAGCAGCCATTACGAAGGCAGAAGTAATCACCGAACCGCTCATGTTGTGGACGTATTGCAGCAGGGCCCATGGATTCAGCAACAGGCCCCAGAAGCTAATTACCTGAAAGCTGCCGTCGGCTGCGCGCTGGAAGGCTACGGGGTGTTGCATCCAGGCATCAGTCACAATGATGAAATAGCCAGAGAGCCATGAACCCAAAAATACCAGAAAGGCAGCCCACCAGTGTCCTTTGGGGCTGAGCCGTTTTTCACCATAAAGAAAAAGGCCCAGAAATGCGGATTCAAGAAAAAACGAGAATACGCCTTCCATTACCAGGGGCTGGCCGATCACGCCCCCGGTAACGCGGGCAAAGTGTGACCAGTTGGTGCCGAACTGAAATTCCATGGGGATGCCAGTGACGACGCCCATGATGAAATTGATGCCAAAGATTTTTGCCCAGAAGCGGGCGGACTGGTTGTAAATCTCATTGTGTGTGCGTAGCGCAAGGGTCTTGAGCACCACAATCAGCAGTGCCAGTCCCATAGTCAGTTGCGGGAAGAGATAATGAAAAGTAGCGGTAAAGGCAAAATGAAGCCGGTGAATCAGTAGCGCGCCATCCATAGCTTATCTCCTGACCAACCTCGCGTCACAATCGTAGTGTGGCCTTACGCAGGGCGCAATGGTACAAGAGAATTTTAAGCGCATTTTGGTTGAGCTGAAACCATGGCGCTGGCCGTGCCCCGCTGCTTGATTGAAGCGTGCATCCTATTTCCGCCGCCGCCGATTGCCACATTGAGAGATAAGGATCTTGATAGGTGTACCGTACTTTTGCCATAAAAGACTTCCCCACCAAAATAAAGAATGGTCTGTGCCGAACATGGCAATGGATGACTACTTAACTATGTGGCTCAACATCACGATACCCAAAGCAAAAACAAGAAGTGAGACCAGCCGCCGGAAATAGGTTTCAGGAATGCGAGACAGCACGCGGCCGCCTGCTAAAGTACCAATGGTTGCACCCACGACCATCAGCGCAATCCACAGGCCGAGCCGGTGGACCGTCTCCGGACTGGTAAAGAAATAGACGGGCATACGGGCGCCATCGACGACCAGGGCAATGGCAGTGGCGGTAGCAACGAATGCCTTGGCTTCAAGGTTAAACCCCAGCAGCGCCGCTGAGCGAATCCCGCCCTGATTGCCAACGAGTCCGCCGAGCAGCCCAGAAATGGCCCCACCAAGCCACGCAGCTTTGCGGCCCAAGCGCATTTTTTTGGATATTTCCGTGAGTCCGGTTAAGCCGGCAAAGACCAACAAACCGCCAAGAATATAAGCCAGGATGGGACTGCTGAAGCGCACGCCCAGCAACGCGCCCAGAAGGCCTCCGGCAGCGCTGGATATGCCAAAATTCTTGAGCACATGGTAGTCAATATTGTGCCGCAGAGTCCAAAACCTTAAGCCTGTGGCAACCAGGTGGGGAATTGAAACCGCAACCACCGCTTCTTTGGTGCCCACACTGAGCGCCAGCAAAGGTGTGAGAACACTGCCGATACCGAAACCGGCCAGCGACGCAATGGCGCCAGCCAATATCGACGCAAGAAAGAGCAAAGCAGCTGTCATTCGCTTACTGGAATGGATGGCGTGAACTGGGAAATATCATAGATTTCAAATTGCTTTTCCAACTCCGCTACCTGGGCCACAGCCATGTCAAAGCCGTCACCGCCAAAAGTCTTGCGCTCAATGCGTTCAAATTCTTCACCCATTGCGTCATATTCATGTTTGCTTACCAGGCTGTGGAGGGCCGGAAAGAGAACTGTATCTTCCCGCGCTTCATGCGGGCGATACATGCGGTTGAACGCCGCCAGCAGTGTGTTCAGTGTTTTAGTGTCACCGCTTTTCGCTGTGGTCACAATGCCTTCAGTAGCGCGCCGTCCCATGGCGTGTTGTGCGCGCAGGTTTACGGTCAGCTCAACCAACTTGCCTGATTGTTCAAAGCGCGGAAAGATGTGGTCCTCTTCCAGCTTTTCGTGGTAGTCCTCAATAAAACTCTTGATGATTCCGGCGGACTTGACGAGTACCGTTGGGTCGAATTTTTCCTTGGCCTGAATGCGTCGCATGGTCTCGTCATAAATCAGCAGGATGCGGTTGAGTACGCCATGCTCGCGCATTAGGTCCTCATTCGTTGAGACGTCTTCTCCCGCTTCTTCTTTAGGTTTAGGGGCGGCTTTCTTCTGCGCTTTTTGGGCCGCAAATGTAGCCAGAGGTGTACCAAGTGTTGAGGTTGCGACTATAGATGTGCCTAAAATAAAAGTGCGGCGTGACGTTTTCATGAATTAGTCCTCAGTGAGTATGAGCGTCGCCTCTGGGGCGCACGCGTATAAACAATATTGCTCCTGCCGGGTGCTGCCCGTAAAGCGGAGTAAGAAAATCAGGCTTGCCATAAAAGGTTACCTCTCCTCCCAATGCTGTGGACAGGCCGGGAAAAAGCGGGAAGTCATGATCGTATCCCACGGTGTAAGCCTGGATACGCGCAAGAAAGGTTTCATCGAAGCCAGCGGGCTCGGCCTGTTTTCCCAGCAGTAACTCGCTGGTGCGGTCCACATTTTCAATTCTTGTCCAGACTCGGTCTCTTCGAGAAAACTGGAGCGTAGATTCTGCCAGATAGCCGTTGAAGTTCTCGCCGGTTTCAAGCACATGGTTTCTGCCCCACACTACGGTCGATGCCCAGTTGCCTCTTGCCAATGGACGCGTATACATCACGGAGGCGGTCATGCGTTGAACGTCTTCATTGGCATGCAACTCTTCCGGGCTAGTGAGATGGGCGAAGGAGTATTGTGCGCTCCAGTTCCTGGCCGGCTGTAGGGTGAGCCGCGAAGACCAGGAATCAAGCGCGCCCGAGTTGATGTCCCAGCGAAATTCGTCTGGCTCGCGCCCATGAAAGCCTGAGAATTCTATGCGCGCTTTTTTATAGGTCAGTCCAGTGGTTACAACGTCATTAGCGAGGTGTGTGGAGTCTTCTAAATGGTGGCCTAAAGATGCAGCAGGATTCTCCGAAGCGGAAGCGCGATGCGCATACGCACTGGGCCCCATCGCGGGATCGCCGACCGGCGCAACATAAAAAGATAACAGTCCATTTGCTCCCAGGCGCAAATCATAAAGCGCAGCCAGTTCCATGATGAAGTCATGTGGATGCTGGCCGTCATTGATCGGCTTGCCAAAAGCTGTCTCGCCCTGCTGAAAAAGCAGTGGATAAAAACGGTTCGTAACAGTTGCCGGCTCCAGGCTAAGCATGGTGCGGAGCGTGAGTTCGCCCTGGCCTATCTGGCGCTGTGCCATGGGCATAAACCAGTTGGTGGAAAAAGCTTTGTCATAGCCGCGCGGGCCACTTTGCTGCAGCGCATTCAGGAATGCCACACCATGAAACATGAACATCCATTTTCCACGGACCCGCATAATCATCGGCCCCGCCGTGGAATTTGGCTGCGCAGAAGTGCCTGCGGTATCATGATGCAAAATCTCCTCGATAAACGTTATTGGTTGCTGGCCGTCCACGCCGTACATGCCCGGCATGTTCTGCATATTTTCTTCCCGCGATTGTGGGGTGTGCTGAGGTTGCGTTGCCTGCCTGCCGTCATTAGAAACAGCAGCGCCGATCGCAAACTGCGAAAACAAGAACAGCATGAGAACTGAAAGAGCCGAAACTTTCATAGGGACCTTGCCTGACTTCGTATGAGCCATGTATTTAGGCGAGACGCTTTTGCGCCTGTCGTTGGATTTGGATTATCCGCGCCGAGAGAAAGAGAAATCAGATACGAAGAAAGAGTGGGCTGGGAGGTCCGGAAGAGGGAATTGCGATTTCAGAGACATGGCGCTGCGTTGTCCTCTTATCGAAAAGCCCACTGGGAATGAGTTCAGTAGAGACAAATGACATGGACGCGGCCGGACTGGCAGTTAAAAGTGCCTTTGGAGAATGGTCCCCGTTACAGCATTTCTGTCCGGAGTTGGGTGCATCTGGGGTGGATGGCGCGGGTTCATGGCAGCCGGAATGAGTAAGGGTGCTTGTCGCTGGGCTGGCGAGTGATGTTAAGCCGATGGTGCAGGAGGCATGTAACAAAAGGGCCGCCATTGCCACAAGGGTGGCAACCCTTTCACTCATCCGGAATATCTTCCCAATGCTCACAAGCGAACTCCGCAGCCATGCCAGATCTTAATTTTACAGGATAGATTCTGTCAGATCCAAGCCGTGACAAATACAATGCTTGTAACCATTTGCGCAATCAGTGCTCTAATAATATGAAATTGTTTGCCACCCAGAGGATTAACAAGTTTAATGACCTTCGTAAGCAGTTTCTCATTGCACTGAATTCTAGAATTGGGCTATATTCAGCTTCGTAACATGCGGCGCATTCTCTCCATCTCGATTGTTTTTGCTCTGATTTCGTCTTCGCTCTCGCCTCTTATGGCGGCGGCTTGCACGGGAACCGGCAAAGCAATGTCTTGCCATGGGGGGGCAACGCCTCACTGTGACCGGTCCATGCATGAGCATCACCATCAGGCTGCACCGGTTGAATCGAACGCAAGTTTGTCCGCGGCGGAAGACGGCGCTAAATGTCCCATGGATTGCTGTACTGCGGCGCATTTGACGAACGTAGCGGCCCCTGCGACGGCTTCTTTTCTTCCTCCATTGGCAGTGGCTGACCGGAACTTCCATTTTGTCTCGGTCAAATTCATCAGCACCGGCTTTTCTTCCCACACCGATCGCGGCCCTCCTCTGGCCTAGACAATCGCGATTTATATTTCCCTGAGAACTGCTTAAACGCGTATCGGCTGTGCAGCATTATTGCGCCGGTTATAAGCGATCACGCCAATACCGTTAGATTCTTGTGATGATGGGCGTGCGTAGAGTCAGCAATTTTCAGGGGCAATCTCATCCGAAGATAGAAAATTAGGCGTCTTCCGATTAGCTCGCGAATCGGCGCAGAGGATCACCATGAAACGCGCAATAGTTGTCATCCTGGCAATTTTTGTAACATTCATTTCAGCAGAGTCATTTGCTTCGGTTTTTGGAACGGTCAAAGCCATTGTTCATGATCCACAGCACCGTCCGGTTCAAGGGGCGCAGGTTGTGGTGCAGAGCCGCACCTCAGCCTTCAAACAAAGCGGCGCCACCAATCAAGACGGAATCGCCATGGTAATGAATGTCCCAGTGGGCGAGTACGATATCAAGATTGTTTCGTCTGGATTTGCAGAGGCACAGCAGTCTGTGATCGTGACTTCAGATAACGTCCAGGAGTTGCATTTCGCCCTGGCGGTTGCTTCACATGAGGAGACGGTAGAAGTTTCCGGAGAACCGGCATTGGTGGATCCTGCATCGTCTACTCCGGAAGCCGTTGTAAGCCGTGCGCAAATTGCCCGGACGCCTGGAGCCGATGGCTCGAATAGTCTGGCCATTATTACCAATTTCACTCCCGGCGCCACCCTGGTTCATGACCAGCTCCATGTGCGCGGCGGACATCAAGTGACCTGGGCGATTGACGGTGTTCCCGTGCCGAATACAAATATTGCGACCAACGTTGGGCCGCAATTTAATCCCAAAGATATTGATTACGTAGAAGAACAGCGCGGCAGCTTTTCCGCTGAGTTCGGTGACCGCACTTATGGCGTTTTCAACGTGGCTACGCGCACCGGCTTTGAACGCTCTCGCCAGGGCGAACTTGTAACCAGCTTTGGCAATTACAACTCCACGGACGATCAGCTGAGTTTTGGGGATCACAACGACAAGTCGGCTTACTACTTCAGCTTCAATGGCAACCGGACCGATCACGGTTTGGCAACGCCGGACAGCGGCAACCTGCACAATATGGGATCAGGCGAAGGAGTATTCACGTCGCTGATTCTCAATGCAACACCTAACGATCAACTTCGCTTTGTCGGTTCTGCGCGAACAGACCGTTATCAGGTTCCAAACGATGCCGGCAGCGAAGACCTGGGCATTCGTGATCGTGAACGCGAGCAGGATTCATTTGGCAGCTTGTCCTGGATTCACACTGCCGGTCGCGGCATTGTGTTCACATTGTCGCCTTCCTATCATTTCAACCGTGCTGCATTTGAAGGTCTGGGAGATGACGCAGACCGTTTGGTCACCACTGACAATCGCGCGTCTTTTTATGTGGGCGGACAGGCTTCACTGGGGATTGTACGTGGACGCCACAACGCGAAAATCGGATTTTACGGCTTTAGTCAGCATGACAATACTTTGATTGGCGTGGACGGCAATGGCGCTGATCCAGACGACCCAACGGCGGTTCCAATTCCAGTCAGCATCCCACTCGCACGGCAAAAAGCAAGTGGTGATCTGGAGGCAGTGTTTCTTGAAGACCAGTTCAAAGCAGCTTCATGGCTCACCATCAATGCGGGTGTACGTTTCACGCGGTTTTCCGGGCTCATTACAGAAACTGCAGGCAGCCCGCGCATTGGTGCCGCGATCCAGATTCCTCATCTTAAGTGGGTCATTCGCGGCTCGTACGGGCGCTTCTATCAAGCCCCGCCGCTCGATACCGCTGGCAATGGCCTGCAAGCCCTGCTTACCAGTCAGTCGCTGGGCTTTTTACCTTTGCGCGGTGAACGCGATGAGCAGCGCGAATTTGGCATTACCATCCCAATTCGTGGATGGGCTGTTGAAGTGGACAACTTCCGTACTGGTGCGCATAACTTTTTTGACCATGATTCCATCGGCAACTCCAATCTCTTTTTTCCACTGACGATTGAAGGCGCTCGGATTACCGGCACAGAAGTTACGCTACGTGCGCCGCGGCTTTTCAAAAAGATGGATGTGCACATGGTGTATTCGCACCAGTCGGCAGAAGGCTCTGGCGCGGTCACTGGCGGTTTAACCGATTTTACGCCGCCTGACGCAGGCTTTTTCTTCCTTGATCACGACCAGCGCAACACTCTGAGCACTGGAGCCAGCTACACCTTGCCGCATAACAGTTGGGTTTCCGGAACTGTTTCTTACGGCTCAGGTTTCCTCAACGGCGACGGCCCCGATCATCTGCCCGGCTACAGCACAGTTGATTTGTCCATGGGGAAATCTTTCGGCGAGAACTGGGATGTGAAATTGACTGGAACAAACCTGGCCAATAAGCACTATTTTGTGGATTTCAGCAATACCTTTGGCGGATCGCATTTCGGCGAGCCGTTGATGGTTTCAGCTCAAATACGCTACAGGTTCCATTACTAACAAAACTGATGGACGTTACCGGCTTCTAAAGCTGTCTCCTCCTAATGGCGAGGCGCTCCTCTGTGGGCGCCTCAATTTTTTGCGAGTACGTTAGCGCCGCGCAGACATGGCAGGAGTCCGTGCCGTGGTGATGGCCTTGCGGATACCAGCTTCAGGCGCTTTGTCGTTGAAAGTAACGGCGCCATTTTTCATTTCGATACCAAGCTTTTGCCACAATTGGTCAAGGTCCACGGGCGCAGGCTTGTCTCGCATTTCGCGGTAAAGATCACGCAGCACGGTAGTTCCCGTGGCTTTGTCCGCGACGGTCAATGCTTTTTCAATCTCCCAGTCATCATTGATTGAGCCGCCGGCTTTGATGATTCCGTTCAGTGCATCTTCAAGGCCCATGCGATTTTTTGTGCGTTCGCGAATGCGCACGTCAGCCACCAGACAGAACATTCCTCCACCCCAATATGTTCTGCCCCAGGTGTGAGTGTTGTCCATCCCTTGATCGCCTGCCTGCGGCTCTCCTTTTGGCATGTCGTGAACAAATGACCGCCATACTTCTTCTACCGGCATGCGTCCGGCGCGCGCCCGGGCCACTGGCTCAACATAAGTAGAGATCCCTTCTTCAATCCAATGCTGCTCGTCTGGCATGGAAGGAAATGCGAGATGGATCATCTCGTGGACCAGAACCCAATCTTCTCCGGTCGCGGCCATTTCAGTTTCAGTGCCAACACTAATCAGGATGAGCCCTCCATCCTTGGCGTAAGTAACACCATGGCGTATGCCAGCGCCGTTATTGCTGCGTATACGGAGTGTGAGGTGCGGGACAGGGAAGCGCCCAAAATAATAATCTGCAACGGTGGATGCCGATGCCTGCACCCATCCCAGCAGCTCCTGGCGTGACATCTTCATGGGCCCGTCTGGCAGTGTTACGTCAATGGTGGCGCCAGCAACTTTTAGGATCGCGTTGTTTGAATTCTGTTCCTGGCTATGCAGGGCCTGAAGCGACATTGAAAAAATGAATAAAGGCAGTATGAGCTTCTTGAGGCAATGAAATCCCATAAAGACAGACTAACATCTGGCGTTAGTGAGCAGCCATGGGTGCGGAAGACCGCTTCTTCCACCAGGCTGCAACCAGTGTATCCAGGGCCAGCTTGCCGGGGCCAAAAATCAGGACCAGAAGTGATACCAGCAGGAAGGGAAATGGGTCTGCGCCAAAAAATTTGCCGGATTCTGAAAAGAATGAGGTAAGAGCTTCCTTGTCAGCAGTGATATAAGCCACGATCATGTTAATCAGCAGTGGAACCGCAATCAGCCGCGACGCCAGCCCAAGAATCAAAAGAAGACCGCCAACTGTTTCCAGAGAAGCATTGAAATACGCATTCAACGTTGGAGCGGGAATCCCCAGATCAGTGAAAAACCCAATAACTTTTTCAATATGGTTGAACTTACCAATACCGCTTTCAAGAAATTGCCATCCCCAATAGAGCCGGATTGCGAGCAGGAAAGGTGACTGAAGGGAGTTGGCGGCTTTCACAAACCATCTGTAGGCAACATCAGCTTTCTGCATTAGGTTATTCATTGGTGGATTTGTTCTCCGGCGGACGGCAGAACCAGCCCAGCTGTGACCAGTTGGCAAACCAGTCATGCAACTGCTCCATCACGCGCTCAAGTTTTTTCCCGGACCAGTTTACTGATGATTCAATTGCCTGTGAGAGTGGCTGCCCTTGCTGCAAGGCACGCGCCAAAGCAAATGCTTCCGGCTTCAGTCGTTTGAAATAGACGCTGAATTCCTGACGGTGGACGGCCAGATACACCTTTTTTACTTTCGGCAGAGGAAACTTTTTGTGCTGCTTGGCGTCCGAGCTGTCCATCATTACCACGTTGCTGGAGATGTCGCTTTCCGGCTCTTCACTGTCCCGCACCTTCAGCAAAAGTTCGTCCACCGGGTAGGTAAGTTCCAAAAGCTGAACATAGGGCTGCAAATGAAATATCGGATCTTCGCCCAGATTGGCTAGCTCGTTCTGTGAGAGTACTGGAAATTCAGCGGTGTCATAGGCTTCAATATCCGCCCACTCCAAGCTGACCATGTCCAGCGCCATGCGCTCGTGGCCGGCAATATATTCCGGATGCGCGCGGAGCCATGGCTCCAGCCGAGAGCCGAGGTCGCGAAGGGTGAAAGAGATGGAAGGCATCTCAGTCAGGTAGCCAAGCAATACCTGATCAAATTTTTCCTGCCCGATGACCGAGCGCAGGCCGGGAAAATCATCTGCCAGAGAGGAAAGAAGGCGGAACCAATAGACCCGGTTGTAAATTTCCAGTCGTTCGACTGAAGTGAGGCGGTCGTTTGGCTTTACGATTTCTTCCGCAATCTTCCGTGTGGATCGTCCGTCCAGCGTTTGTTCACGCATGCGCTCATCTTCCGTGAGCGGCTGGCGTACCACATCAAAAAATGCGTGCTGGAGTTCCGCCAGGTTCATGAAGCCACCGCAGAGTTGGCAGGAACGTATCGCTTGGCCTTCAGCGCTTCAGCGTGGACTTCCTCAAAAGATGGAATGTGGTCATCCCATTCCAGCAGTGTTGCCGTAGGGCCAGCCAATTCAATGGCCTTGGCGTATAGCTGCCATACGGGGTCAAGTACTGGATGATCGTGAGTGTCGAGGATATACTTTTCGTAATTTGAATGCCCCGCAATATGTATCTGGGCGACGCGTTCAGCGGGAATGCTGCGCAAATACTCAAACGGATCAAAATTGTGGTTGCGGGACGAAACGTAAATATTGTTTACGTCCAGAAGAATGCCACAGTCGGCATCTTCCACTACTTCATTCAGGAATTCCCATTCCGTCATTTCTGAAACGTGGTATTCGGCGTAACTGCTTACGTTTTCCACTGCGATGGGAACTTCCAGAAAGTCGCGCGCTTCACGAATTTTTTGCGCGGTGCGCTTGGCGGCTTCAAATGTATAAGGCATGGGGAGCAGATCATGCGAGTAGCGGCCGTCCACGCTGCCCCAGCAAAGATGGTCAGTAAGCCACGGAGTATTCGTGCGCTTGACTAGTGTTTTTAAGCGGCGCAGGTGTTCGCGATTCAGCGGTTCAGCGGAGCCAAAATACATGGAAACACCATGCTGCACCACGCGATAGCGCTCCAGTATCTGGTCCAGTACCTGAAGCTGGCGGCCGCCATCCACCATGAAATTTTCTGAAATGATTTCAAACCAGTCTACAACCGGTTTCTTCTCAAAGATATGGCCGTAATGCGGGATACGCAACCCAATGCCAACGCCGTAATCTTTGTTTCCATTGAATTTATTTGCGGGCATAAACCATGAGATTAGGGAACGTGGAGAAAGATACAAAAAAAACAGAGGACCAGCGCCTGAATCGCGACTGGCCCCCTTAAAGCGAGAGGGCGAAATTATTTCGCGTCAGCCTTTGGCATTGGGCTGCCGTCAGTGGCGCAGCCGCCCTTGCCCTTGCAATCATTCTTGCCTTTGGTTGCGCCGCAGCCGCCATTACCTTTGCAGGAATTCTGGCCTTTGCATGCGTGTTTTTCAACTTTGGCTTTTTTTGCTTTTTTGCCGGAATCAGCCTTGGCAGGGCTGTCCGTCTTGGTGGTGTCCTGAGCGAAGGCATTCTGGCCAGCAACAAATCCTGTCAGAGCCGCACCCATAAGCAGTAAACGCACAGAGTTAGTCATTGTGAAATCTCCCTTCCTTATTTTACATCGTGCCAAGAACATCAATCAGACCGAAATAACAGGTCGTTAACAGCTCCCGGCATGGCGTCCTTTGAAGTACGTACAGTAATTCAAAACGGATTGGTTCGTTTCGGACAATTGTGCGGCGGAACGTACCGCCGGTATAGGGTGAACTGCACCATATTCCAGTCACAAATATGCGAAGGAATACTAACATGGCGGTGCATGGGGAAAGAAATCCTTTGTTCCCGCTTCCAATGTCACTTTAGATACACTTAATTCTTTCGCTGTATCAGAAAGTGGGCCAGGTCCTTAAGTGTTTGTGCGCGCTGGGCAAATGAATCAAGTGCACTGCATCCGGACGCGACCAGCAAATCGGCCTGCCGCACGGATTCTTCAATGCCGAATAGAGAAGGATACGTGGCTTTTTCTGAGGCAGTGTCTTTGCCCGCGGTCTTGCCTAATTGCTCTGAAGATTGAGTAACATCCAGCACATCGTCCACAATTTGGAATGCCAGTCCAATGGAGCGGCCAAAGTCGCGCAGCCTTTGGATTTCAGCGATTGAGCCGTTCGCATACATGCCTCCGCTCACCAGGCTGGAGGTAATCAGAGCTCCGGTTTTGGAACGATGAATATATTCTAAGGTCGCCGCATCGGGGCGCTGGCGCTCGGCTTCCAGGTCTTTTACCTGGCCGCCGATCATCCCATCCACGGTGCCGGTGCCTCGGGCTATCTCTTCAATAATCTTCACCCGCGCTTCTGCTGGACACTTCAACTTCGCCAGAACTTCATACGCCTGGGTCTGCAGTGCGTCGCCCGCCAGGATTGCCAGCGCTTCACCGTAGACCACATGGCAGGTTGGCTTGCCTCTGCGCAGGTCGTCATTATCGAGCGCAGGCAGATCGTCATGAATCAGCGAATATGTGTGCAACATTTCCAGCGCACTGCCAAGCTCTTCCACGCCTTCCGGCAGGCGGCCGGCAATCATGCGCGCGGCCTCCATACATAAGACAGGACGCAGACGCTTGCCCCCGGCAAAAACGCTATGCCGCATCGCCTGATGGATCGATTCAGGCCGCTGCGTTGCAGCGGGCAAAAGTTTCTCCAGTGTCGCATCAATGGTGTGCTGGGCTTGTTCCAGGATCTCTTTAAGCATGAAGATTGAGTATAAAACAAATAGCCTTAGCTCTCAGCCGTTGGCATTGGCCTGGAGTGCTGCTGAATCTTTCCTATCAGTGTTCATCAATGCAAACTTGTCCCAGATTGCCGTGGATCAATGGATCAGTGGTAAGATTTTTTGCTTTTTCGATCAATGATTTCTGTTGGCAGATAAATTACGAAATTGTGCATGATTGCGGTCGCACGGCTGATCACGCAAGAGCTATTTTAAAAGGGAGCATCTTTCAATGCTCCCTTGCCTTGGGAGGGACATACACAAATAATTTCAGGCTGCGTGCGCGTGAGAGACTGTTTTGGTGTGGCTCGCGGCCAGCACAATGGCCCGGACGTCCGATGAATAGCAGCAATCGCTGGCCCCGGCCGCTAATGCATCCGTCCACATTTTTTCGTCAGCCAGCCGGTGCGTGCAAACAATAGTGGTGGCAATGAATTCTTGCTTGAGCTCATGCACTTCATGGATCGTTGCCAGTTCAAGGTCAACAATCACCACGTCCGCGCGGTTTCTGGGAATGGCTTGCCGCAACTCATTCATATCAGCGGTTAGATGGACTACCCGAAAATGGTTATACAGAGACTTTACCAGCATTTCCGCGGTTTTTCTGTTGCTTTGGGCGACAACTACAGTAAGCGGTTTCATGAAATACGTCCTCCATCGGCTGAGGCGAAAACAAACGGTGCTTTCGCTGGATAGGCAAGCTGCAGGCTTTCTGCAGGCTGTTGGGGGAGATTATTTCTTGACCGAATGCTGAGCCTTTTCCGTGGTTGGTTCGTAGGGCTCAGGCTGAAGTTTTCCGTTTTGCCGAAGAAGAATTTCGACTTTACCTTCGGCTTCCTCCAGCTCTTTGCGGCAGGAGGACGAAAGCTTTAAACCCTCTTCAAAGAGTTTCAATGCCTGTTCGAGCGGCACATTGCCTTTCTCGAGTTCATCTACGATTTGTTCCAGGCGTTGAAGACAGTCTTCAAATTTAGGCACCGAGCCGAAACTCCATGCCTCATTCTATCGCGATAAACAGGAGTTGCCTCGGATTTTTTTCCACAATGAGCTGCTTTGAAATGAATATCGTTCAACAGAGAGGAGGTTTGGGTTCTCTTATCAACGGTTCTGATCAGGACTATTTAAGTAAGCAAAAAGCCACTGAAAGTTAACGCCATCTCATCCCGCGGTTGTAGCAGATCCAATGCCATCCAGCACTTCAATCGCAGAGCTATAGCGGCCCAGCGGTGCAGCCACTTGTGCACCCTGAACCAGTCCGCGGACTTGATGCAGCATCTCTCGCGCAATCAGGATCCCCTCAGCACGTGCAGCTTCGGCATTGGGCGCCCGCGCCATGCGATCAACAATCCCATCCGGGACAGAAACGCGCAGCTCATTTTTCATGAACTCCGCATTGCGGACGCTGGTGAGCGGCCAGATGCCGGCAAGCACCGGAATACGGTGATGATCGATACGCCGCAGGAATTGCTCCAGCAAAGCTATGTCAAATACAGGCTGGGTCACGGCGTAATCGGCGCCCGCTTCCACTTTGTATTCGAAGCGGCGCACCTCTTCGTCAATATTTCCAATCCCGGGGTTGGCTCCCACGCCAATCAAAAATTTGGTGCCTGAACCAATGGGATTACCGCCCACGTCGAGCCCGAAATTCAAATTACGGACAATATTCACCAACCCGATTGCGTCCACATCAAATACCGCCGTGGCATCCGGGTAATTTCCTAGTTTTGGCGGATCGCCAGTAATGCAGATCAAATTGTGCAGTCCTGTGGTGTATGCACCCAGCAACTCTGATTGCATGCTCAGCACATTGCGGTCACGGCAGGTAAAGTGGAGCACCGTTTCAATCTCCGCCTGCTGTTGCACTAACAGACATAAAGCCATGTTGCTCATGCGGGCTGAGGCACGAGGACTGTCTGGGATATTGATTGCGTCAATGCCAGCAGCTTTCAGGAACTTTGCGCCTTCCACTTCTTTGTGGAAATCAACGCCTTTGGGCGGGACGATCTCCACCATCGTGACGAATTCCCCGGCCGCCATTTTCTTGCCCAGGTTAGAGCGCTGGGCAAGCGGCGGCGGAGCAATACTGGATTCGCGCTTGGCCTCGGTCACAACCCGAAAGCCGCCGGTTCTGCCTTTGACGTCGGCCATCCGTAGCGCGGCTTTCATTGCCTTAATGTGCTCCGGCGTTGTTCCGCAACAACCGCCAACCAGAGTCACGCCTGCATTTACAAATTTGCGCGCGTAACTGGCCATGTATTCGGGCGAGCACAGATAAATGTTGCGTCCTTCAATACTGCGAGGAATACCAGCATTCGGCTGCGCAGCCAAAGGCTTATCCGTCAAACGGCGAATGCGCTCAATAGCTTCCAGCATGGCCACCGGGCCCACGCTGCAATTGCAGCCAATTACGTCCACGCCCCAGTCATTCAGCTTGGAAGTAAATGTCTCTGGGCTGGCTCCGTCCAGGCAGTTGCCGTCTTCGTCAATGGTTACCTGCGCCACCAGTTGCTTGTCCGGTGCTGCTTCGTGCGCGGCAAGGATTGCCTGATGCAATTCTTCCAGATAACCAAATGTCTCCAGCATGATCAGATCAACGCCGCCCTCAACCTGGGCAGCAATCTGTTCGCGAAATGAGGCGCGCGCTTCTTCGCGGGATATTTTGCCTAAAGGCTCAATGCGCAGCCCCAGCGGCCCAACCGACCCGGCCACCAGAATATCTGTGGCCTTTTTCAGGTTGAATGCGTCCGCAGCTTCGCGGGCCAGTTCAGCGCCCCGGCGATTGATTTCAGCGACTTTGTCCGCCAGCCCGTGGCGTGCCAGACGAAAAGAATTGCCGCCGAAGGTATTGGTCTCAAAAACCTCGGCCCCGGCATTCAGGTAATCGTGGTGGATGTTGCGTACCAGGTCTGGCTGCGTCAGGTTCAATTCGTCATAACATTTGTTGATGAACACGCCGTTGGCATAGAAAAGCGAGCCCATGGCTCCGTCGCAGAGAACGGGGCCTTGCTTAAGTCGGCTGAGTAGATCGCGTGCCATCGTCAGTCCAGAATACCGCAGCCCGGCAGGTTCCTGCCATGGCTGGGCAGGGAGTGGCAAGATTTGCTGCATGGATCGCGCTCTTGTGCGTTCTATGGTTCAAGGGGAAAGCCTCGCGTGGCGTAGCGGGATGGGCTTAATGCTTGAGAACGCAGGCGGATAAGGCTTTCTTCATGCTCAAAGAGGCTCTGTTATAATCGCGCTTTCAATACGATTGACGCGGTTCATAAGAGGAAACGGTTTAATAAAAGAATGCGGCGAAATAGTCATTTTTCACAATTGTGGATTGTAGTCCTGGCGCTTCTGGTGGCCGGCTGCGGCGGATCAAGCAGCAGTAGTACCTCCACCGCTCCACTGACCGGCTTGAAGAAGCGCGTATTGGTATCCAATGTGCAAATCAGCACGATTGACTTTGTGGATGCTCAAAAAGACATTTTGAATTCCAAGACCCTGGCAGGGACCTCCGTTACAAAGATGATTACGGCTGGCGGCACCACCATTGGCATGGATAGCGTAGGCAGCCAGATTACGATTATCGATAACCCTACAGAAGCGGTGACTTTTAATGCTGCAATAGGTGACCAGCCATTTGATATAGCGATCAGCCCTGACGGCAAGACCGCGTGGGCCGCCATGCCTAACTTTGGTTTTGTGCAATCCGTGGATACCACCACCGGGATTGCGGCTCCGGTGATTCGCATCGGGAATGCGCGCCGGCTGGTCATGAGCCCGAACGGCACCAAATTGCTGATCTTCCTGGATCCGCAAGCGAATATTGCGCCGAAGAATACCTTCCTTGTGCTGGATACGGCTACCAACACGCTTACCGCTATTACTAACGTTGCTATGGATCAGCCTCTTACCGCAGTCTTTGGCTCCAGTGATACGCAGGCCTTTGTCCTGAACTGTGGCCCTGAATGCGGTGGGATCACCGCCAGTGTGGTCTCAGTGGATTTCACTACTGCATCATCTCCCGTTTTTAGTGCCAACGTACTGGTTCCGGGTGCGACCGTGGGGGCGCTGAATGGCACAACACTTTTTGTAGCTGGAACTCCCCTTACTGCTGTTGCGGGATGTCCGCTGACGCGATGCGGCACCCTTACGGCAATCAATACTTCAGCTCTTACAGTTGGCGCGCCTGTACCTATCACTGATGGTCAGCACCAGAATATAGCGATTACCAGCACTGGCAAGGTTTATGTTGGGGCTGCTGGATGCAGCGTAGCAACTGGCAGCGGAGTGAACACAACACGCGGCTGCCTGTCTATTTTCAATACCACTTCACTGGCAACCACGTTTCCTGAAGAGTCTTCTTTCCGGCAGAACTTTAGTGTCACAAGTCTTCAGCCAATCTCTGGACGAAATGTGATCTACATTGTGCAGGGAGGCGAACTGGATATTTTTGATACCAACACTGATGCTCTGGAGACGGGCATCACCCAGATCGATATCGTGGGAAATGCAGTGGCTGCGGTCTTGATCGATCCGTAAAAGGCTATCGGTAGAATTAGTAGCGCAGAAAAAGCAGAAAGTACGAGAGGCAAAGCGCAACCAGGTCTTCAGGAATAGCGATTACGGCATCCTTTGCCTTTAGGCTGTTTACCAGCCGTTTGCGGACTTCATAACCTGAAAACGCGCCGATCACTGCACCGATCCCACCCAAAATCGCCCCAATCAATAAAGATTTGCCGTTTGATGCGCATAAACAAGCTCCACTCAACCCTCCCGTCACAATGCGTGCTATCAGCGGTCCGGGCATGGTTCTTCTGGGAGTTTTCGGCAGCAGGTCTGCAATGTATTCTCCTGCGGCCAGCACCGAGAATATCGCCACGGCAGCGGTTGATCCCATGAACGCCAGCGATGACTGGTGCAGGTTCAACAGTCCCAGATGTGCTGCCCAGCTGATTGCGGCAGGAGCCGTGAAAGAACGCAGTCCGGCAACAAAGCCTATGCCGAGCGCAAAAACCAAAATGTAATCGGTATGCATACGGTCTACTTTGCCGGCTCAAGCATTAATTCGTGCGTCTTGGTGGATTGCACTGCTGCATCTGAAAATGCGAGTGGGAAAGTCTTATTGTTGTACCAGGCGTCCCATTGGTCCATGTAATGCGGACTGAATATCTGTCCGGATTCACCAATCACAATGTTAAAAGTGGACGCATCCAGGTTGGAGAAGTCCACCGTCATACGCTCGGATGGCCCAAAGCTGCGGCCAACTTGTTTTACGGTGTAGCCGCCCCCGCTTTGCGGATGCCGCCCGGGGCCGCTGATGCTGCGCAGGCCGGGAATAGCGCTGAAAATCGGATGGTCGATGACGACGGGATAAACCTCGCCATATTTCCATGACTGAATATCTGCGGGAGCGTCCTTCAGTGCTTTGTTCACGGCATCAGTCATTACGTCATTGAAACTGGTATAGCCCGGAGGCAGCCAGCGCGCCGGCTGGTTCTGCACAATCGATTCCAGCACCACTGCGGCTTCAGACCATTCGTAATTGTCCGCGTCGTTGCCCAGCTTGGGCTCCAGCAGCATCTCCCACAGCGCGCGGCGTGTGCGTACTTCAATGGTTGGCGCAACGGAATCGGCCAGCATGCGTCCATCCCAGCCGCGCATCACGTCTGCCGCTTTATGCGTACGGTCCGTGGCCTTTGCGCTGTGGTCAATCGCGTAAACAAATTTGTCGGCAAAAAAGCGGTCGTATTCGGAGGTGATGTCCGTCTGCAGTGCCAGCATGTCTGCGGGAGAAAACTTCTTACCAGATTTTAGCACCTTGTAAATGCGTTCTACTCGATACGGCGGAAACCACTGCGTTGCCAATTGATACGGATAACCTGCTGGAGTGATCTTGGAATTGGCCGTGGCAATAATGCCTGATGGGGGATTGTAGAGGCTGGGCAGCTTGTCAAAAGTAAGATAACCCGTCCAATCGTGCTTACCGTCCGAGCCGTCCACAGGCACGGTGCCGTCACCTGAGGCGCGAATAGGAACATAGCCCATAGGCTGATATCCAATATTGCCATCGATATCGGCATAGACGACGTTTTGTGACGGAGTGGCGAACACGGAGAGCGCTTTGCGGAACTGCTCCCAGTTCTGCGCAGAATCCAAATCAAACAGCGGCACGTTGATGGCATTTGGATCGTAGACCAGCCAGCCCAGCGCAATCTGCCGCGTTTCTCCAGGCAGCATATGCGTGATGATTGGCCCGTGGCGCGTTACCGTCACATCAAACGCCACATCTGGTTTGCCCTTAACATGAATGATCTGGTGATCGATTTCAGGTTTCTGCCAGCCCGTGGGCGTCTGGTATTCGCCGGCGGCATTGAAGTTTTCAATGAATAAATCCTGCACATCGGGATTCAGATTGGTGAATCCCCACGCGATGCGTTGATTGTGTCCCACGCTGATAAACGGCAGTCCTGGCAGGGAAAAGCCTTCCACATTGAAATCGCCGGAATGCAGCTGCACTTCATACCATGTCCCGGGTTCGCTATGTCCCAGATGCATGTCGTTGGATAGCAGCGGCATGCCGGAAACCGTGTGCGCGCCAGAGACAACCCAGTTGTTTGATCCCGGCAGGCAAGCTTCGCAGTCATCTTTCTGTTGGCGCTGAGAGAAATCAGCATGCGGCAGTTTGCCAAGCTTTCTAAGAATATCTGGAGGCACCTTCTGTAAAGGAGAGTTGGGTTGGGCATTGCCCGATTCGCTGGCCGGTGGATGGTCGCGCCATGAGTCTGGAGGATACAAATCCGCCATCAGCTCGGGCGTAAGTTTCGCGCTGATTTTTTCTCGCCAGTATTCAGTTTGATATTGCGGATTCAGCAGTTGGCTCATGCCGATTCCCACCAGAAGGGAATCAGCCACGGTCCATGGCCGCGGCTGGCAACGCAGGACGCGGAACTCCATGGGAAGATTTTTGCTGTGCTGGTCGATATAGGCATTTACGCCTTTGGCATACGCTTCAAAAAATGCGCGATCGCGCGGAGGGAGCTGCAGGGCTACGCGCTCGGCTATTACACGCAGACGCATGGTGCGCTGCCGCTTGTCGTAATCCACCCAGGTCTGGCGGGGACGCGTGGCCGTAGCTGAACGAGAAATCGTCTGCGGAGCGCTGGAGGCCGGAAAAATTTCCGCCATCTCACCACCTACGGCGCGTCGTGTGAGGTCCATCTGCCACAGACGGTCCTGTGCCGTGACATAACCCTGCGCAAAAAACAGGTCTTCCAGCTTGGTGGCCGTAATGTGCGGCACGCCATGGCTGTCGCGTATCACCGAGACGGGAGCTTGCAATCCGGCAACGCTGATAGTTCCATCAAGCTGCGCCAGGGAAGAGTGCGCGGCGTGATAAAACCATGAAAACGCCAGGATGCCGGCAACGATAACCAGCAACAGAACCCAGAAAACGATTCTGACAACGGTTCCGAAAAAGCTTCGGCGAGGGGCAGCAGCAGCAACATTGGTAGTGGCCATGAGGCCCTAATTCTATGGGAACGAGCAATAAGCCGACAATGCGCTGCCGTTTTGCAAGCTCGCCTGCCAATTGATTTTGATTTGCGTATAATGAAATTGAAAATTCATTTTCATTTAGAAATTTTCCGGGCGGACCCAAAATATGCTGCAAAGACGGATTGACGATCACGCACCACCCTCGCGCGAATCCGTGCGCGAAGCGCAGGAGATTTTTTATAAACACCTGAAGCGGGTAGGCCTGAAACACACTGACCAGCGTGATGCCATTCTGAGTATTTTCCTGGAGACCCGCGACCATCTTTCCACGGATGAATTATTCCGCCTGGTCAGAAAAAAGGATACCAAGATCGGCTTTACCACCGTCTATCGCACGCTCAAGCTGCTGGCTGAGTGCGGACTGGCCAGCGCGGTCCCGTTTCCTGACGGAATGACCCGCTACGAGCACCAGTTTAATCGCCGCAGCCACCATCACATGGTCTGCACGGAATGCGGTGCATCAGTTGAGTTTTTCTCGCCTGAGGTAAGCAAGCTGGAAGAGGAAATTGGGCGCAAATATCATTTTGACGCTACCCGCCACAACTTCCAGATCTATGGCATCTGCGAAGATTGCCGCAAGAAAACCCGCAAAGCAATTTAAGCCTGATTTATTAGGGTTCTCTTATGAGTTATAAATAGCAGAGTTACGATTTCTATTACATCAAACTAGCCAACCTACTATATGCTGTTGGGGCACATTCTAATGCAGCCTTCCTTCGCAAGTCTATGCGCCCAGAAGTATCCAAGTCGCAAAGCCGAAAATCTCAAGGCAAAGCTTCCTCTCATATTGAGCTGAACAACATTGGTGAATCGCATTACCGCACGTTGATAGAAATTCTTCCCCAACTAGTTTGGATGGCGGATGCGGATGGTAATACAACCTACTGCAATCAGCATTGGTATACCTACTCTGGCTTAACTCCGGAGGAAACCGGAAAAAACGGGTGGGTAGCAGTGATCCATCCTGATGATCGTGAGAGTGCGAGCCGGCTATGGAGAAAAGCCATTGCTTCGTCCGAGACTTGTACCATTGAATGCCGCTTTCGTCGTGCCGTCGACGGTCGCTATCGCTGGCATCTGGTAAAGAGTTCTCGTCTTCAGGATGGCCATGGGGCGATGGTCAAGTGGATAGGGCTCGCGCTGGATATTCACGATCACAAAATGAAGGATGCGGAGCTGGCCCGGAAAGATGAACAACTCCGCATTGCGCTGGATGTTGGCAGGCTGGGCACATGGGATTGTGACCTGCTCAGCGGAGAACTGCTTTGTTCAGAGCGATACCGGACAATATTTGGTCTGGAGCCGGGTGCGCGGTTCAGTATGAGAAAGTTTTTTGCTTTGACCCATCCAGAGGACAGATCTCACCTGGAGGAGCTTTTTAACCGTGCAAATATGGGTGAAGGACCGGAAGAATTTGAGACGGAATATCGCATCATCCGCAAAGATGGTCAACTGCGATGGATCAATGCCAGAGGCAAGTGCCGTTTTGCTGATCTCGCAGTAAAGCGGCAGTTGGCAGGCTTTGCGGGCACGGTGCAGGACGTGACAGAACCAAGGCTGGCGACAGATGCGCTACGGGCAAGTGAGGCGCGATTACGGACCATCCTGGATGCTGAACCGGAATGCGTAAAGCTGCTTTCCCGGGACTTTGTGCTTCGCGAGATGAATCCGGCGGGACTGGAAATCATAGAAGCAGACTCACTGGACCAGGTGCTTCATCAATCTTTGATTCGCCTGGTGAATGAACCCTACCGCAAGCCTTTTGAGGAGATGACACAGCAGGTTTTTGAAGGCCGGCAATGCAAGCTGAAATTTGAAATCACCACGCTGAAAGGATCGCATCGCTGGCTGGAGATATATGCCGCGCCGCTCCAGGACAAAGATGGGCGCGTGGATGCCTTGCTTGGCATTTCACGCGATATCACCGAGCAGAAGATGATTGAAGCTGCGCTGCGCGCCAGTGAAGCCAAATTCCGCGCACTCATTGAGAACAGTAATGATGCCATTGCGCTCTTAACCGCAGATTGGAAGTTTGCTTATGCCAGTGCAGCCACTGAGCGCATTCTGGGATATCGCTCGAATGAGTTGCTGAATACTGGCTCTCTCGCTCTCGTGCACCCTGACGATGTGCCGGTTGTTCAACTTCGGTTGGATGAATGCCTTGCCAATCCCGGAAAACCTATTGGATCGGTTGGCCGGGTGCGCCACAAAGATGGCTCCTGGCGAGTGCTGGAGGGGGTGCTGACGAATCTTTTGCTGGACCCTGACGTGGGAGCCGTCGTCTGTAATTTCCGTGATATTACGGAAAAAGTTCACGCAGAAAGACAACTGCAGATCGCCCAGAAAATGGAGACCATAGGAGAACTTGCAGGAGGAGTGGCCCATGACTTCAATAATCTTTTGATGATTATGGGAAGCCGAGCTGAAATGATACTTGATGCCGCGGGCCAGCCCGGCCAGGTTGCCAAACAGGCACGGCAAATCATACAGGCCACGCGCCGCGCAGCGATCCTTACGCGAGAGTTGCTGGCGTTTAGCCGCGATCAAGTTCTCCAGCCCTGCGTGCTGAACTTGAACTTATTAGTGGAAGAACTGGGCAATATGATGCCCCGGCTGATTGGCGAGCATATTGAGACTAGGATCATCGCCGCGCCCGGAAGCACCCAGGTGAAAGTGGATCGTGGACAGTTTGAGCAGGTCATCATGAATCTTGCCATCAATGCCCGTGATGCCATGCCTCACGGAGGCACTCTGCGCATTGAGACCAGGCGCATAAGCATTGACCATTCTGATAATTCGCAACCAGGCTTGGCGCCGGGAGCATATGTATTGCTCATGGTCACTGACAGCGGCATTGGCATGACACCTGAGGTACAAGCCCGTATCTTTGAGCCCTTTTTCACGACCAAGGAGCGTGGCAGGGGGACTGGCCTTGGTCTTGCCATGGTTTATGGGATAGTTCAACAGAGCGGCGGCCATATCTGTGTTGAAAGTGCCCAGGGAAAAGGAACAACCTTTAAAATCTATATTCCTGAAGTTGCGCAGCCGGCTGCCACGGAAAAGCAGCAGATAGCGCTGGCTTTCTCTCGGGGAACAGAGACAATTCTCTTTGTGGAAGATGAGGATCTTCTTCGCGACGTGGGTTGTGAAATACTCAGGGCCAAGGGCTATAAAGTTCTAGCGGCAGCGAATGGTGAAGAAGCACTGGCGATCATTCAGAATGCACCCAACTCCATTGACCTTCTGATTACAGATGTGATCATGCCACGCCTCGGCGGCATTGAGTTGGCAAAGCAAGTTTTGAAATTCTGTCCCCAACTCCGGATCATTTATGTTTCCGGATACAGCGGCCAACCCTTGAACAGCGGCTCCATGGTGGAGGGTGCGCAGTTCCTGCAAAAACCTTTCAGTATCACTCTTTTGACAACGTATGTGCGCACGGCATTGGATAGCCAAGTCTGAATCCAATAGACAATAGGCGCTTACCGCCCGCTCATCATTATCACGCTACAATTATTTTGTGCTAACAGTGCGTTCCTACCACCCCAGCGATTTTGACCGTCTTGTGGAGATCGACCAGGCTTGTTTCATAGAGGGCATTGCTTATTCAGAAGAGGAGATGCGTTTTTTCCTAAGCATGCCGGACGGGATCTCGCTGATCGGCCTTCAGGATGAAGAGATCATTGGCTTCTTGATTGCCGAACGTTTCCGTTCGCGTCGCACACGCCAGTTAACGGGCAGAATTATCACGATTGACGTTGACCCTTACGTGCAGCACAGCGGCATGGGGACTTTGATGATGTCATCCGCTGAAGCCGAGCTCAAGGAGGCTAGCTGCGGTTATGTTCTGCTTGAAGTTGCGGTGGACAATGAACCCGCACTCAAGTTTTATAAAAAACACGGCTACACCATCCTAAAAATTTTGCCCCGCTATTATATGGACTCTCTTGACGGTCTGCAGATGGGGAAGAAGTTGTGACATGGCTGCATGTTAGAATCGCGGGTTTGACGATCATCACTCATGCCCACACGTACTCCTCTCAGAATCGCTATTGATAGTGGCGGCACCTTTACAGACTGCGTCTGGCTCCAGGATTCCACGCTGCGCATTCTGAAAGTATTTTCCACGCCTGCCGATCCTGCAGCTGCGATTGCCGGTGCCATACAGAAGATTTCCGGTGCAAATAACGACAGCAAAGAAATTGTCGTTTTGCACGGTACCACGGTAGGGACGAACACGCTCCTCCAGCGCAAAGGTGCGCGCGTTGCTTTTGTTACGACAGCAGGTTTCGAAGACTCAATCGAGATCGGCCGCCAGCATCGCCCTAAGCTCTATGATTTTTTCTTCGAAAAAGACCCTGCATTAGCGCCATCGGAGCTGCGTTTCGGCGTTGACGAACGGACATCAGCAGAAGGTGTTGTATTGCGCGCTCCCGGACTGCAGTCATTAGAGTTGCTGGCCGAGCGCATTGCGGCACAAAAGCCGCAGGCAATTGCCATCTCACTGCTATTTTCTTTTACCAATCCCGCCAATGAAAAAGCAGTGGCAGAGGCGCTCACCAAACTCAAATTGCCGCTTTCCATCTCGCACCTGATTCTGCCGGAGTTCCGCGAATATGAGCGTGCCAGCACTGTACTGGTCAATGCTTATTTACAGCCGATCATGCAGAGCTATTTGCAGAAGCTCCAGGATCGCGCATGCGATGGTGGCAAGACAGCCCGAATTTTTGTCATGCAATCCAGCGGTGGAATAACAGCGCTTTCAACAGCAGCAGAGCAGCCAGTCCGTACGGTACTCTCTGGCCCCGCTGGAGGCATTGTGGGCGCGGCCGCAGTGGCGCATCGCAGCGGATTTGATCGCATTATCACTTTTGATATGGGCGGCACCTCAAGCGATGTTGCTCTGGTTGATGGCCAGCCCACTACTACGAATGAAGCGGACGTCGCTGGATTACCGGTGCGTGTTCCTGTGCTTGATATTCACACTGTGGGTGCTGGTGGAGGATCGGTGGCGCGCTTTGACGCCGGTGGCGCTCTCCGTGTTGGGCCGGAGTCAGCCGGCGCCGATCCGGGGCCCATCTGCTATGGAAAAGGCGAACGGCCCACCGTGACTGACGCTAACCTGCTCTTAGGGCGACTGCCTGCCGACCAATTTCTTGGCGGCGATTTTCAACTCGACCTGCCGCGCACACAGAAGCTGGTTACAAAGTGGCTCAAGGAAAATGGCAGCAAATTATCGTTGGAACAGTTCGCCGCGGGAGTAATCCGTGTGGTGAATGCCAACATGGAAAAAGCAGTCCGCGTGGTTTCCATTGAACGCGGCCATGATCCGCGGCAGTTTGCGCTGGTGGCCTTTGGCGGAGCAGGCGCCATGCATGCCTGTGAGCTGGCACATGCCCTGCGAATCCCTCGTGTGATTGTCCCTGCATATCCCGGCGCGCTCTCAGCTCTGGGGATCCTTATTAGTGATGTAGTGAAAGACCATTCACGCACTGTGCTGCTTCGCGTTCCGCCTGACAGCAAATTAAACAAAAAGGGACGGCAAAACCTCTCGGCAAAGCTTGATCCAATCTTTGCAGAACTTAAGAGCGGTATCGCTGCTGAGTTGTCGAAAGAAGAGTGGCAGGGAAGAGCGCTTTTCGAGCCAAGTTGCGATCTTCGCTATCGCGGGCAGGGATATGAATTGAATCTGGCATATGGCGCCGGTCTGCTCGAGCATTTTCATGTTGAGCACAAACGCCGCTACGGCTACAGCAGCCCGGAACGCGAAGTGGAGATTGTAACCGTCCGTATGCGTGGTCGCGTGGCTTCACCGGAAAAGCTGTCAAGGATGAAAATCCAGGAAGAACAGGGTCTGCTCAAATCGGCCATTGCAATGGTTTATTTTGGTGGGAAAAAGCACCGCACCCAGGTTGTCCCCAGGTATTCAATCATGCCAGGAAAGCGCCATCGTGGGCCAGCGATTATCACGGAGTACAGTGCAACAACGGCCATTCCGCCGGGACTTTTCTACAGCAAGGACCAGGCCGGAAATCTGGTGATTGAAGTGTTACCTTCCGCGTGAGGCTTTTCTGGTGGTGCGCGTGGTATGAGTTGGAGTCTGGCGGGCAGCAGCGCCTGTCTTTTGCTTAGGGTCGTTCTGTTCGGCAGCTTTCTTGGCCCAGATCTTTTCCATTTCACGCATGTTTTTATTTTTCATGCACTAAATATGCCACAAGAATGATGTTAAGGCCAGAGTTGTTGGTTTCATGTAAGCCGGAGCCTATAAGCTCATTCACACACAAAAAAAAGCGCTCCGAAGAGCGCCTTTGGTGTTGTTTAGAAGGTCAAACTATGCGACATCTTTATCGCGATCCACGATGATACGGTCTTCTTCTTCCCGTTTGATTTTGTCTTGATCTGCGTTATCTGCGGCGTCACGAACGCTGTCTTTCAATTTGCCCACAGCATTGCGAACCTTGCCTTCAGCTTGTTTGGCCAGACCTTCAGCCTGGGCTTTTTCATCGCCGGTCCACTCGCCCACCTGGCGTTGTACGCGTCCAGCTACGTCTTCTGCTTTACCTTTGATACGTTCCTTATCCATAAAAACTCCTTCCCTGGGGTCAGATGATTGATATAGGTTTCTGATTTATTCTTTACAGCTGCTCGCACTGGTAAATTACCGAACGAAAGCTCAAGCAGACCTTCGCCCGCGATGCTGTTGACCGGTCAAAAACAGCCCTTTACGTTCTACCTTTTAAAGCGAAATATTTCGCTAAACCGCCGCTCGTCTGCCGGTGATCAGCTGGAAAACCAATGCGATCACAGCCAGCACTAGCAACAGGTGAATAAAGCCGCCCATGGTGTAGCTGCTGACCACTCCCAACAGCCAGAGTACGAGTAAAACCACAAATAGTGTCCAAAGCATGTCACCCTCACAGTGTTAACAATCTTGTCAATAGCTTGGAAGCCGGTAGTGCTAAGGTGGTTGTAAGAAATCGAGAGCTGCTCAAAAAGTGATCATTCACATTAGGAGTTTTTGTTCACATTACTTTTGTTTTTGAGGCAACTAGCGGAGAGCAGGCAGACGCTATATCGTTACAACATGAGGGTTGCGATTCAAGGCGAGCGCGGCGCATTCAGTCATCAGGCGGTGATACAACTTGTACATGGCGCTAACGTGCTGGCGTGCGCAACTTCCGCGCAGGTTTTTGATGCGCTGGAATCAGGCCGTGCCGCAGCCGCGGTGATTCCCGTGGAGAATACTCTTGCTGGTCCCGTAGGTGAGCATCTTGATCTTCTGCTTGAGCGTGATGTTTTTGTTCACGCAGAAATGCGTTTGCGCATTGGGCACAACTTAGTCGCAGTGCCAGGAACTAAGTTGAAAGATATTCGCCAGGTGCTTTCGCATCCGGTGGCGCTCGATCAGTGCCGCAATTTTTTTCGTCATCACAAAGGGATTTCCGCTGTTCCGTTTTATGACACCGCGGGCAGCGTCAAGCACATCATGGCGGAGCAGCTCCGCGATACCGCGGCAATTGCCAGCCGCCAGGCTGCCAAAGAGTATGGCGGCAAAGTACTGCAAGCGGGTCTGGAAGACAACAAGCAGAATTTCACTCGTTTTTTTCTTATCAATAAGAGTAAGAAAGTTTCTGGCAAGGCCGATAAAACATCTCTGGCGTTTTCACTCAAAAATGTTTCCGGAGCGCTCTTCAAGGCTTTGAGCGTTTTTGCCCTGCGCGACCTGGATCTGAGTAAGATTGAGTCGCGTCCGGTACGAGGAAAGCCATGGGAATACTGTTTTTACGTGGATGTATTGCGGGGCAATGATCAAGCCATGAGCCTGGCGCTGAAGCATCTGGAAGAAGTGGCAGGTTTTGTGAAAGTTCTGGGGGTTTATCCTCGGGAAAAGTGACGGAAGTTACGCTGATTCAAGGGTTTCGAAATACCGTATTACCCGGCGGTAATTTGCCGGTGCTCCACGGGTTCGAGTACAATCCGCGCTGCTGCCAAATAGGGTAAACTGCATCTTTCCAGGCATCACGATCATCAAATGTGAGCGTATTTATATCAAGGATGGACTTTATGGCGTCTGATACAACAACTACCAATATTGAGCCGATAGGAGCGACGCCTGAACAGCGCCAAGCACTAACTGAAGAACAACAGAAAAACATACCAGTTTTGCCGGTACGCGATACTGTTCTGTTCCCGCATGCCGTTCTGCCCCTCACGGTAGGACGGGAAAGCTCAATTCAGCTTATCAATTCCCTTGGGGAAGAAAAAACCATCCTGGTTGTGGCTCAGCGGGAAGCCCGGGTGGATGCCCCGCAACCTACTGATTTATATGCCATTGGCACTCTAGCAACGGTTCACAAAGTAGTAAAAATGCCGAACCAGAGCCTCTTTGTCTTTACTGAGGGATTGAGTCGCGGCAAATTGCAGGAATTTACCCAGCTTACCCCGTTTTTGCGGGCGGACGTGGAACCCATTCCTGACGCTGAACCGGAGCTATCGCCAGAAATTGAGGCATTGCAGCGCAATGTTTTGACTCTTTTCCAACAGATTGTGGCCGGATCGCCAACGCTCTCTGACGAATTGCAAACGGTGGCCATCAATATTGAAGAGCCAGGGCGTCTGGTGGATTTTGTCGCTTCGTCGCTGCCGTTCCTCTCTACCAAGGACAAGCAGGAAATCCTGGAAACTCCGGACGTTGCCAAGCGGCTACAGGCTATCAATCATCATCTGGCAAAAGAGCTGGAAGTTCAGCAGTTGCGCAACAAAATCCAAAATGAAGTTCAGGACCAGGTACAGCAATCGCAGCGTGAATATTATTTGCGTGAGCAGATGAAGGCGATCCAGAAAGAGCTGGGCGAGCAGGATGAAACCCAGCGCGATGTGGATGAGCTGCGGCAAAAAATTGAAGCCGCCGGCATGCCTGAAGAAGTAAAGAAAGAGGCTACCAAGGAACTCAATCGTTTGGCCCGCATGTCGCCGATGGCGGCGGATTATTCCGTTACCCGCAACTACATTGAGTGGCTGGCGGTATTGCCGTGGGCCAAGTCAAGCGGCGTTGTGGTGGACATCAAGAAAGCGGCCGAAGTGCTGGATTCCGATCACTACGATCTGAAAAAAGTGAAAGACCGCATTCTGGATTATCTTTCCGTACGGCGGCTCAAACCCACGATGAAAGGGCCGATCCTTTGTTTCGTTGGGCCTCCCGGAGTGGGCAAGACATCGCTCGGCCGCAGCATTGCGCGGGCTTTGGAACGGAAGTTTGTACGCCTCTCATTGGGTGGCGTGCACGATGAAGCAGAAATACGCGGCCATCGTCGCACCTATATAGGCGCATTGCCTGGGCAGATCATGCAGGGACTGCGTCGCGCAGAAACCAATGATCCGGTCTTTGTACTGGACGAAGTGGATAAACTCGGGCGCGATTTCCGTGGTGATCCGTCATCGGCGCTGCTGGAGACGCTTGATCCGGAGCAGAATTCAACGTTCCGCGATAACTATCTGGATGTCCCGTTTGATCTTTCCAAGGTGCTATTTATCTGCACGGCGAATATGCTGGACACGATTCCGGAGCCGCTGCGCGATCGTATGGAAATTATCGAACTTCAGGGCTACACCGAAGACGATAAGACGCACATTGCTGAGCGCTATCTGATTCCCAAGCAGATTGAAGAAAATGGTCTGACCAAAGAGCAGATTGAAATTCCTGAAGATGCTGTTCGCTTCGTCAGCCGGCATTACACGCGTGAAGCCGGCGTGCGAAACCTGGAGCGCAATATCGGTACGATTTGCCGCAAGCAGGCGCGACGGATTGCCGAAGGCAGCACTGATAAATTGCTGGTGACTCCGGAAATTGTGCAGGAATTTCTGGGCGGCATCAAAATCCGCATTGATACAGAGATTGCCGAGCGTACTAAGCGTCCTGGCGTGGCTGTGGGATTGGCCTGGACACCGGCGGGCGGCGACATTCTTTTTATTGAAGCCAATAAGATGAAGGGCAAAGGCGGCTTTACCATGACCGGGCAGCTCGGTCAGGTAATGCAGGAATCCATGCAGGCGGCGTTGACATGGGTGCGATCCAATGCTGAGAAGCTCGCGATCCCGGAAGAGTTTTTCAAGGACCACGACATACACATACACGTACCGGCAGGCGCCATTCCAAAAGATGGTCCTTCAGCGGGCGTGACCATGGCAACGGCGCTGGTGTCACTGCTAAAAGATACTCCGGTGCGCCCACTGACTGGTATGACCGGCGAAATCACACTCAGCGGCAACGTCCTGCCGATTGGCGGCGTGAAAGAGAAATTTCTGGCTGCAAAACGTGCAGGCGTGAAAGACATTCTTTTCCCGGCGGACAATCGCATGAACGTGGAAGAGGACCTGCTCCCGGAACAGATAGAAGGAGTCAACGTGCATTTTGTCAGTACGATTGAGGATGTTCTTGGGATAGCGCTTCCGGGCTCGCGCCAGGAAGAGCGGCAGGATGCGGAAACGCGTGAGCGTGTTCTGAGCAATGTGTAATTAGTGAACAATGTAAGTTCAGCTAAAAGGGCGGGGACTACTTAATCCCTGCCCTTTCTTTTTGCTGAGAAATCCGCACTTAATCCCAAATCAAGCGATTTTTTCAGCCAGCAGCAGCTTGGCCTTGAGCATCTTATCCGTTGAGTCCACCCTGTATTTATAGAGGCCCAATGGCGGAGAGCAGAACTTCCGGGCGTAGCTTCAATGCTGGCTTTTCAGAGCAGCTGAAGCCACAGTCTTTGGCGCGTATTTCAGTGAGTTGGGTATTGGCCATTCTCTTGGCATTACTCTTTGGTGCTTATGCGACAGCTCAATCTCAGCCGGGTGAAAACAGCATCAGCGCCTATGCTGATGCCATCAAGAAATCCACGATCTCAGAGCGCATAGCGGCCATGGAGCACTATCTGACATTGGCTGGCAGTAGCAGATTGAAAATAGATGCGCTGGAGTTTCTGGTTTGGGACCATTTGCGCCTGGGACATCAGGCACAGAGTGCGCAACGCGCCCAGCAATTGATGGCGATCTCGCCGGCAAATCCCATAGCCATGGCTGTGCTCAATCAGAATGCACCAGCTACACCCCAGGGAAAAGCTCAGGTTCAGAGTCAGCTGGGTGCGCTCAAATCGGCCATGAACAGTCTTGATCGTTTAAACAAACCGGAAGGAATGCTGGACCGTAATTTTCAGATATTGAAGCAGCAAGTGGCGATTATGCTGACTGGCGCAACGGGGTTGTGCTATCTGCATATCGAGGATTACGCAGAGGCGCGTCCGGCACTGCAACAAGCAGTGACTAACGATCCTAATAATGCGCAGTGGGTATATGGTCTGGCGCTAGCGTTGTTGAATGGAAAAAATCGCGATCAATACCGCGGCTACTGGTATCTGGCTCGCGCATCAAATTTGACCGGGGGCACGCCCCAAGGTCAGCAGATCGCCAGCTATGCGCGGACAACATATCGCAAAGATGGCGGAAAAGATGCAGGATGGGATCGTTTTCTTGCCAGCGCCGCAGCGCTAGACGCGCCGCCGAATGCTGAAGGTAGTGGTGGGGCATCCTCGGGTGCTGAGGTTGCCAGCAGCCGTGTTGGTTCAGCAAGCCCGGTAAATTCTAGTTCGGCCAAAAACACAACGGCTGCGGCGGGGCAATCGCAAACGGCCCAAACGAAGCCATCTGAAAACACAAAATCGTCCGCTTCCATCAGCAAGACCAAGACCTCTTCCGGCTTTGAAGCCACCTTGCGTGAACCGCCAGCACCTGAGCCTGTGAGCACTCCAGCTGCGGCCCCCAATCGGCCCAAGGTGATGGCCGCGCCTTCAGAGGCAGTGTCATTGGGCATTATGATTGAGACATCGCTTCTCACCAGCCAGAATCGTGAAGCCATTATTGCTACGTTGAAAGATATCGTCAGAAGCATGCGCAGCAATGACGAAGCTTGCATTCTCGTCTTTAGTGATCAGCTGGATTTTGAGCAGGACCTCACAGCCGATGACAAGCTTCTGGAAGAGGCAATCAGCCAGATACGTCCTAAGCCGGGGAAAGCGTTATTGCCGGGAATTGCTTTTGCTGCCGGACATTTGAAACGGATCGGTAAAAATGCTAATCGCATTTTGCTGGTGATTTCCGATGGCCGCACGAGCCAGGCCAATGCGGACACTCTGCAATTTCGCAGCCAGGTGACCGGTGTTCGCATTGATTGTATTGGGTTGAACGCAGGCGCTACGGAACAGGCCTTGCTGGAGCGGGTTGCATCTTATTCGGGCGGGAAAGCGTCTTTTGCCTCTGCCCCTGGCGAGTTCCGCACAGCAGCATTACAGATGACTCGCACCATGGGTATTGCGGTGCAGTAAAAGTCATTTCTTTCGAGTGCGGTTTTACGATTCAGGCAAAAAAATTCCGGAGCAGTGCGTGAACCACTCCGGATGAATTCGTAAACTGTGCTTCAGTCTTTAATACGTTGTTAGACGCATAAAAGTTTCCAAAAGTTAGTACCGCCTGTCCCAACTAACAAAACTTATCGGAGCAGCAGGGAGCGTTTCCTCTATCCTGCTGTTTCCGCTATCCTTAGGGAATGCGTGTACGGGTGCTGCTTTTTGGGCAGCTCAAAGACATTATTGGCCGGCAGGAAGATTCGCTCGAATTGGAGCCGGGTGCAAAGCTCTCTGCCGTGACGTCTTATTACGCAGAGCGTTACCCTAAGTTCCAGGGATTAAATAGCTCGATTGCGTGCTCAATCAATCAGGAATACGCGCAGGGCCTCGCCGTCCTAAAGGAAGGCGACGAGGTTGCTCTGCTGCCACCCGTCAGCGGAGGCAAGGGAAAGCTGGAAGAACTGGTGTCAGAGCATTGCGCCATTGTGCGCGAACCCATCAACCTCAGTGCGATCAAGAAAAAACTGGAGCATCCGGAAGATGGCGCAGCCCTGTTTTTTGATGGAGTTGTTCGCAATAACACTCGCGGCAGACGGACGGTGTATCTCAACTATGAAGCCTATGAATCTATGGCTTTAAATGAGATGGAGAAGATAGCTCAGGCGTCACTTGAGCTTTTTAAGGTGCGCGATGTGTGTCTTATTCATCGTCTGGGCAAGCTGGAGATTGGAGAGACCAGTGTCTTGATTGGCGTTGCTTCAGCGCATCGGATAGCAGCCTTTGAGGCGTGTCGCTGGCTGATTGATACTTTAAAAAAGACAGTACCAATATGGAAGAAGGAACATTTTGAAGATGGCGCTGTCTGGGCCGATGGTGAACCTTTTCCTGAAGAAATTCGTGTAAGCAAATAACCCTTGGCCGCCGTTTGCATCTAAACTTTTCAGAACACCCTTTAACTATGAAACTGACTCGCGCTTTGCCGCCGTGGTTCAGCTTGCTGTGTGTCCTTTGCCTGCTTGGTGTTTTTGCCCTGGCACAGGATCCGCAAAAAGGAGACCGTGTCCCGCCGGGCTCACAATCCCAGAAGGATGAATCCACCTTCCGGGTCAATGTGCGACTGGTCAACGTGTTTACCACCGTGACAGACTCACGCGGCGCACCAATAGCTAATCTGACCAAAGACGATTTTCAACTGTTAGAAGATGGCGTGCCGCAGACTATCAAGGTCTTTGAGAAGGAATCGGCGATCCCGTTGAGCATTGCCTTGGCCATTGATACCAGCCCGAGCACTTTGCGCGATTTCAAGCTGGAAGTTTCTTCAGCCCGCAGATTCGTACATTCCATCCTGCGGCATGAAGACCATCTTTCAGTGTTCGAAGTGACGGAAAACGTGGACCAGCTTACCCGCTATACCAATGACATGAAGGCGATTGAGCGGGGCATTGATAACCTGCATACAGGGCCGGGGACCTCTATTTACGACGCCATTTTTCTTTGCTCAGAGTCGCTGTTGGATCGTGAAGGCCGCAAAGTATTAGTGCTGATTACCGATGGCGGCGATACGACCAGCAAAAGCGATTACAACAATGCGTTGCGCCGTGCCCAGCAGGCTGAAGCAATCGTATACAGCATTATAGTAGTGCCAGTAGAGGCGGATGCCGGGCGCAATCTGGGTGGTGAACATGCGCTTATCCAGATTTCCAAAGATACTGGCGGCAAATATTACTATGCTGAAGGTGAACAACAACTGGACGAGGCTTTCCGCAAAATCAGCGACGAGCTGCGGACCCAGTATCTGCTGGCTTATTATCCTAACCGCAGAGTGTCTGATTCACCTTTTCGGCGTCTCAAGGTTGAATTGAGTAAAAAGGACCCGGAAGGCAAGGCGTATCAGGTGCGGCATCGGGCGGGATACTACACAGCGCCCGCAAAATAAGGGTGTTTGTCCATTCGTAACATTGTATTTTTGTCCGCAAGCTGAAAATAGTTCTTGCTGTGTCTTGCGGATTCCTAATTGCCGAAGGACATTTTTACGCTACAATATCTGGCATGTCGTTTCGTGCAGCCGCCCCAGCCTTTGCCAAAAAGACCACCAAAACTCCGCCCCCGGAGGACACGGGTATGGAGTCTTCTTACTTGAAAGCCCTGGGTGAGAAACAGACGCCAGTATCGGTAAAGCTGGTCTGTGGTGAAACGTTCCACGGCTGGATCGAATATTACGACGCCGGCATGATCCGCCTTACTCGTGAGGGCTCGCCCAATTTGTTCATCTTCAAGCATGAAATTATGTATATCTCTGAAGATACTGGCCGCCGCGCCCGCTAATGCCCGCCAAAGAAGACTACGTTCATCCCATGCAAGAGCTGGCGCGTGAAGCTGGCATTCTGCTCATGTCGTTTTTCGGTAAGGTATCCATTGAGTACAAAGGGGATGCCGACCTGGTGACCAAGGCCGACCGCACTTCGGAAAAGCTGATTGTTGAGCGCATCCGCAAGCAGTGGCCGGAGCACGATTTGATTGGCGAAGAAGGCAGCCGCCGTGAAACGGGAAGCGATTTCCGCTGGTATATTGACCCGCTGGACGGCACTACAAATTTCGCCCATGGCTTTCCTGTGTTTTGCGTTTCCATTGCCCTGGAGTGTAAAGGCCAGCGCATTGCAGGTGTGGTTTATGATCCATCTCGCAATGAAATGTTTGCCGCAGAAAAGGGAAGCGGATCATTCCTGAATGGCCATCCCATTCATGTTTCAAAAATCGCGCACCTTAAAGAGAGTCTGGTAGCTACTGGATTCCCCAGTCACAAGCGGCACAAGAACCCGAACATTCATTTTTATCATCAGATCACGTTGCGCTCACATGGTGTGCGCCGAGCCGGCTCTGCGGCTCTGGATCTTTGCTATCTCGCCAGTGGCCGTTATGATGCCTATTGGGAGTTCAATCTGAATTCATGGGATACAGCCGCCGGTGTTCTGATAGTGGAAGAAGCTGGCGGGAAGGTCACTAACTTTACTGGCGGCCCTTTCAACATTGATAGCCGGGAAGTTCTGGGCAGCAACACATTGCTGCATGACGAGTTAATGAAAGAATTTAAAGCCATTATCGCCGGACGCGTGGAAGGCCTGCCGTTGGTCCCTGAATATTTTTAGCCCCAACAATCAACCGATTCTGCCAGCACAAGCTCACGGTTTTTCCGCCTTGACTACTCGCAACGGCGGAAATGACAGCAGATTCATGCTGGTGCGGGTCACCTTTAGTCCTGAGGCAATAAATACTTTCTGGTAGAAGCCGGTCTTGATGAAGTCTGAGATCAGTGCCGTGCCGCCGGGTTTGAGCACGCGCGCAATCTCCCGGCAGGCCTGGGCGCGACCTTCTGCATCGGGAATGTTGTGAATACACAAATTGGATAGCACCATGTCAAAGCTGGCATCAGGGAAGCTGAGTTTGCGCGCGTCGTCACTCTTGAGAATGACTTTATCTTTTACGCCTTCCACTTCAATATTGGTCTGTGTCCGTTCCAGTGAGTTTCCGGAGAGGTCTTTGGTGCTCCAAACGTCAATGCCTGTAGCTTTTCCGCTTTTGAGTAGACGCGCTGCTCCCACCAGCAGCAAGCCGCGTCCGGTGCCCACATCTAATACTTGTTCGTCACCACGCCAGGGAATCATTTTGAGCATGCGGTCACGATGGAGAAACTTGCCCCACTTAGCGTAAAGCAACATCAGAATGCCGCCGACGATGCAGGAGAGTCCAGACGAACGAGCAGTGTCTTTCAATTCAATAATTACAAAACCAATGCGAATTATTGAAACAAAGAATGAGGAGAGGAACAACGCCCCGCCAATCACCAGCAGGTTGCGTATGACTCCGGGCGCGTCAATGCCATAGTCGGGCTTTTGCTGCATGCATGGATTAAAACATGGAAGATGCGCATGGCCAAACGGTTGGCGCGTTTATTTCAATTTCTTCGCAATTGTATTGGTAATCATCTCAAGCTCAAGCATGATGTCATCTTCCAGGTTGAGGCCGGCCGCACGCATCGCGGTCAAAGGATCGCGTCGGAACCATTCGGCGTTTTCCGGTGAGCTGCTGATCCATTGCTGCAACTGGCGTTCGACTTTATCCAACTGATCCAGCAGTCGATCTGGTCCGCCAGGGAAAGCCTTGCGTCGGCGCAAAGTAAATACCTCAGAGAACATGATGGGTCAATATTACCCGTGGGAGAGAGGAAATTGTCTTTTATCCCGTTTACTCCTTGGATGACTTGGAAGAAAGTCTATATCAAGCCCGTGAGGACAGGGCACGCGCGGAAGATTATTGAGCGGAAGATTATTGGACGGATCGCAGCGTTGCTGTCAGAGCTTTCAAGCGCTTAAGCCGCGCCCCATCGGACTGGATGGCTTTGCGTTGTGACAGCAGTTGTTGCTGGCAAAGCTCCACTATCTCCTTCAAGCGGATTAGCTCACTGCGGTATTGGCGCACCTGAGGTGTCGACTTGAGCGCGGCAAAGCGAGGGTCAGATGTGAGCATGCTGGTACTGTCAAGCAAAGCCATGGCCTGCTTCATCCATTCCGCTGTGACCGCTGGAGGTTGCTCCTGCCCATGCAAGGCAATCATTTCATCCAGCAGCCGTTTCAACTTATTGGAGCAGCTCTCAAATTCTTCCAAGATAAGCATCTCTAAAGTGCAGTGGCCATATTCGAGCCAGAGTGCATCAGGCTTGTCGGCGCTTTCGGCGCCGCGGCAACTCCGCTTACACCTTTGAGCGCCACTTCACGCTCCACCTGTTGCCATGCTTCTTTTACGCCCGACACATTCTTGACCAGGTCTTCCAGAATTGATTTGGAATTCTTAATGCTTGCTTCCAGTACCTGCGCGCGGAGCACAATGTAGTACTTCTCCAGTTGTGCCGCTACGGCGCCTCCTTTTTCAAAGTCGAGTGTGCCCTGGAGCTCTGCCAGAATGGCCAGCACTTTATTCAGTTCGTGCACGCGCTTTTCAATATTATTGGCCTCAACGGCGCTGATGGCACGCATGAGCGCCGTGACGGCGCCCCCGTACAGAAGCACTACCAGACCGACGGGACTGGCGCCTTCTACAGCACGTTTGCGATATTCCAAAGCAGGATTAAGCATTGCTTCCTAAGCTCCCTAATTGACTGTTGATCTGAGCAAGTAATGTTGGTAAGGATTCCAGCGTGGTATTGATCTGAGCGTATTGAGTTGTCAAATCTGTCTGGCGCTGCACCATTTGTGTTTCAAAATCCGAAATCTGCGCGGTGAGTGAACTGATGTTGTTATTGATGCCGGTAAGTTCAACCTGGAGCGCGCCCTTGGTCGTGTCCGTCATGGAACTGAGCGTGGTGTTCAGGCTTTGCGCGAAACCGGTGCTGGCGGCTTGAAAAAAGTTTTGTACATCGGCATTCTGAGTGGTCAGTGCATTCGAAAGCGCCGTGTTGTCCACGGTGAGCGTGCCATCGTTATTGACGGTAATACCAAGGCTGGCAAGGGAATTAATTCCGTGGTTGCTGGCCGGGGTCGAATAACTTATGGCTGTATAAAGCTGCTGCTGTACCAATGAGAGAGTTGAGTCGCCACTGAGCGGCTGCGAGAACTTGGTGGTGGGATCATAAACCGATTGTGCGTTGACTTCTTGAATCGCCGTATTGTAATTGTTCACGAATGACTGAATTGCCGCGCTAGCCTGGGACACATTCGGGGTTATTCCCAGCGCAACCGAAGTGTTTGGGTCGGCGCCCAGAAGATTCAATGTCACGCCTGGAATTACGCCGTTGACAATGTTGCTGCCGCTGCTGATGGAGATGCCGTCAACGGAAAGAGAGGCATCCTTGGCAGCAACAGCCTGATTAAATGTCAGGTTTGTCGTGTTATTAGCAAAACTCACTGCACCGGCCGCACCGGATGTTGAACTCAAAATGGAGAGCCGCGCTCCCTTGGTATCCACAATTACGCTGGCGGTCACGCCTGCATTCGCGTTATTGATGGCGGCGGCCACTCCATCCAGCGTGTTGTTGGTGGAATCAACGGTAATGCTGGCGGTTTTTGCGCCATTTACCTGAATATCGAAGCTGCCCTGTGCCACGGGCGCGGAGCTACTGGCTGCCGTATTAGTAAAAAATGAAGACGTAGTTGCCAGATTATTCACGGTGATCTGATGGTTTGAGAGTGTAGCGGTTCCATCAGCTGTTGCTGTAATCAGACTGTTATTGGAAGAAGTGACGGTCCTTGCGCCTAGCTGGCCTGAAAAATTCGTCAGGACCTGAACGCTGGTTTGCAATGACGAGAGTGCGTTATTGATAGTGCCGATGGCGGATGCCTGAGTGCTGAGCGTGGCCTGTTCGGTTTGCATCGCCGCTTCTGGCTGGCGTGCTATTTGCATGAGCTGGGCCACTGTACTTTGTACGTCGATGCCCTGGCCGGCATTGGTTGCATTTACCGTGGTTGTCGATGGAGTAATCGATGTAGCCATGACTTTAACCTTTTATATGTTTGCAGGCGGGCATTGCTGCCCGCCTGCTTAACCATTAAGTGTTACTGGAGCAGTTTCAAAATGCCCTGCTGTGACTGGTTAGCCTGGGCCAGTGCCGAGATACCGGTCTGGTTCAGGATTTGGAATTTGGAGAGGTTGCCGACTTCTGTCGCGATATCTGCACCGCGAATCTGGTCTTCCGCCGCGGAGAGGTTTTGTACCTGGTTGGTGATGACTGCATTGGCAGATTGTAGACGGTTGATGTTTGCGCCCAGGGTACCGCGCAGACTGGCAACGTTGGCAATCGCGCTGTTGATATCAGTAAGGGCCGTGGCAGCGTTGGCAGCGGTGGTCAGATCATCACTGCTCAGATCCGTGGGGCTGCTGCTTCCGATGCTGCTGGAAGAAAGAACGCCCGTGGTGGTTCCAATGGAGCTGCTGGAGCCAGCGTCACTAAGGAATACTGAAGTTGTGTTTGCCGAAAATACTGAAGTTCCGTTGAACGTGGTGTTGCTGCCGATACGGTCGATTTCAGCCTTGATCGAGGTGAATTCTGCATCCAGGGCCGTACGCTGGCTGCTGCTCACCGTGCCGGTGGCTGATTCAGTGGCCAGGGTAACTGCGCGATTCAACAAGGATGTAACCTGATTGAGGGAGCCGTCAGCTACCTGCAACTGGCCAACGCCATCATTGGCATTGCTGGCTGACTGGTTCAGAGCTGAAATGTTCGCTTTCAATCCATCGGCGATCGCCAGGCCGGCGGCATCGTCTGCGCCGCTGTTGATGCGTGAACCGGAGGACAACCGGAACAATGTTTTCTGTAAGCCGGCGTTGGTCGCTTCCAATTGGTTCTGGGCCTGCAGGGAGGGAATGTTATTCAGTACGCTTAATGACATGTTAGTACTCCTTCTTGGTTACCCGATTCACTCGCCATCGCTTACTGGCCGAATCCGGTTTTCCATGTTGCAATTGTTACTTCCTACCTATCGTCGCAGTCTCAGATACCTTTAACGGGCTGCAAGATTTGCCGTCTGCTGTTTTTCCGGCATCTGTGCCTGCACTTGATGCAAGGCCTGATTCAATTCAGCAGAATAAGGAAACTCTTCAGTGCCGGCCCGTAAAATCTCCACCACATGTTCCACTCGCTTGGCGTGCAGCCACAGGGCTGCTGCGCGCAAAAAACCCGATTCTGTTCGTTTCACAGCATGCAACTTGTCTTCTGCTGCCTGTGCGGCTGCTGCAATGTGTCCCAGGCTCAGCTCGGCCGCCATCAGACGGTCATGCAGCTCCGGTGTAGCTGGGCTGCCCGCCACAGCGGCCTTTATTTTCTTCAATCCTGCTTCCGCCTGATTGAGCCGAACTTCAGTGAGGCCAAGTTTGCTGAGTACTTCTGTACTGCTGGCCAGTTGCAAGGCCTTGCGATAAGCCTTGCGAGCCTCATTAAATTGTTTGCAGTTGTAAAAAGCGTCGGCTTCGGCCTCAGCCAGTGGTGCGGAATTTATACCCAACCGGCGAGCGTGGGCGAAGCAGGGCAGAGCGTTGGCATCCTGCTGGCGTCGGGCAAAGGCAATTCCCTGGAAAAACCATGCAACAGCTAGAGAAGGATTCAGGTCACAGGCACGGGCGAAAAGGCGTCCTGCTTCTTCATGATTGTGAAAGTTATCCAGTTCAACCAGGCCAAGTTCAAAGTGGGCCTGGGCGTTGTCCGGCATTTCCTGGACTTTTTGCCGGCCTAGTTCACGGTAGAAATGATTTTTCTCTGCTTTTTGCTCTGCCGAGGCTGTAAAACCGAAATGGTGAATGATGAAGTCAGCATGCCCCAGCTTTCCACCTTTTGCTTCAATTCGTGTTCCCACAGTCTCATGCACGCGGCCTATGAAGCGGATCTCCGGTTGATTGCGGAAAAGCCTCACGTTCTCATGATTCAGATATCCAGCGAATTGCTTCGCGCGAAGCAGCCTGCCATCATTTGCAATAGCTGTTTTGTCCCAAAGCCGTTCTGTAAGACTGTGTACATAGTTTCGAATAGTGACTAAATAGCCTTCCACGCTTTCTGCCTGGAGCGCAGTTATGATCTTTTTGCCGGCAAGTTCGTCGAGTTGCTCGTCTGCATCCAGGACCAGCACCCAGTCCGTGGTGACGGCTTCCAGCGCAGCATTGCGCGCCGCGGCGAAATCGTTTGTCCAGGGAATGTGAATGACTTTAGCGCCGAATTGCTGTGCGATAGCTACACTTGAGTCCGTTGAGCCAGTATCGGCAATCACGATCTCATCTACGATACCTCGCACGCTTTCTAGGCAATGGACAAGGTCCTGCCCGCCGTTGCGCACAATCATTGAAAGCGCCAACCGTAAACTCATACGCGAGCCTCAATGGCGAGGGCTGGTATTAGTGGTACAGGATGCTTTTCCCGCCATGCTGTACAGAGTCCCTCAAAAACATAGAACCAGTGAACCTGAGGGATGGCCTGATGGAAAAGATTCGTAATCATGTCTGCCGCGGTGCCGTTGGCTTTTCTGGTAGCAAAGAAAGGTTCAAAATCGTGATCGTCATATTGCGCCAGTGCCTGCACCATTTCTTCAATCTGCGCTCTCTGGCTGGCAAGCTTTTCGCGAACACACTCAATGTCAGCAGCCGTGAGAGGAGCTTTCAGAGTGATTCCGGGATGCGTAATGCTTAACGACGGATGTTTTTCCAGCAGACGCAGATACACCGGCCCGTAAGCTTTTGCGCGGCGGACCATGTCAGCCATCTTCATTTCCAGATGATCGTGATAGGCGCGGGCCTGCGGGTGATAAACAACTTTTGACCCGCCGCTGGCCATTCTCAATCCAAGTTCTGTGTCTTCACCCAGGCGAAAGGCAGGATCAAACGAGCCGCAAGCCAGCACGGCGTCACGCCGGATGCTGAGATTGCAGGTAATAAAATGTGTATGCCCGTAGTACCACTCAGCATGCATGTTCTTCTGCGGAAACATAAAAGGATCTGTACTAAGAAAGTGCGTAAGGGCACGGCGGCGGGCGGGGCGCTCATATTCAAATGTGCCCAGAACGGCAAAGCAGCTTTCATGGTGCTTGCGCTGGATTTGCAAATGTTCTTGCAGCAGATTGGGGTCGGCTATGGTGTCATCATTCATCAACAGAAGATATTCGCCACGTGCCTGCTCCACGGCGAATCTTCTTGCGGCGCCAGCCCCCTGGTTCTTTTGCTGATAATAGGCAAGGCGGAAGGCCGTCTGCTGCTTGCGCAAAAATTCCTGAGTGTCGTCGGTTGAGCCGTCATCCACAACAATGACTTCAAAATCGTCAGACGGGAGCGTTTGTGCCTTCATTGCCTCAAGGCAGCGGCGCAACGTGGCCTTGCGATTAAATGTGGGAATGATTACGGAGATGGCGCGATCGCTGAGCTTTGTCCGTCCACCGGATTTCTTTTTTACTTCCTTCACGAATGCGGGGTTCAGCTCAGGAAGGCAAAGTTTGGCTTCGTCCCCGCAGCGTTCCGCTGCTTCCTGGTCATCAAGTTCGCGATAGCACCGCTCCATCAACGTAAGGATGCGGGCAAAAAACAAGCTTCTGGGCATGGCGCCACGCACGTGATAAAAGATGTGGCGTACTTGCTCAAGCGCTTCCGAAGGGTGTCCCAGGCCGGCCAGTTTTTCCGCCATCCCCACATAGCCGAGAATGCGTAATTCATTGCGCGATTCTGGCGGTATCGCGGTTAAAACTTCAGGGTGCAGTTCTTCAACGACTCGAACAGAAAATCTGTGATCAGGATCGAATTTGTGCGGAATGATTGAATCCAGCCGTTCCATTGCCCTGGTAATGTGCGCGTCGAGACGGGCCACGGAAAATTCTGTTTGGATATGTTTCGGCCCATTGATCGCCAGTTTCTGCCACAGCTCGCGATTGTTATGGAGTTCAATCGCTTTATTGGCAAATGCTCCGGCTGAATCCTCGATCATGGCGTTCTCGCCATCTGTGAGAGACATGCCTTCCGCGCCAATCGTGGTGGTGATCAGCGGAATCCCATTCCCCAGTGCCGTGAGGTTCTTGGTCTTGATGCCTGTGCCAAAGCGAATGGGTGAAATAAAGACGCGGTATTTTTCCAGAGCGGTTTCCAGGTCAGCAGCGTGGCCCAGGATTTCAATGCCCTCGCGCTTGCCGAGCTCTGCTGGAATATTGTTTCCCGCTACGTGTAGCTTTGCCTGCGGCATACGTTTGCGGATGCGCGGCCAAATTTCATCACAGAACCAGGTAGTCGCGTCGCGATTGGCAAGATTGTCAAAGTTCGCCAGAAAAACAAAATCGTGGCGATCGTCAAAACCAAAAGGGCTCACATGCGTATCAGCCGTCATAGGCAGCAGCTCAATTTGCAGATCGGGGACGATCTCAAGCAGGCCCTGCCGGTCATCATCCGTAATGCACAGCACCAGATCAGCCACGCGATAGCACGATGCTTCCCGCACGAGGAGATCCACGGCGCGCTCACGGTCAGTAGAAAGGTGCGAGAGATCAGCCATGCGCCATTCGCGGATTCCATGGCGATCATCCGTGAGGACTGCGATCCTGGTTTCCGGTGAGAATTTGCGCACATCGTCAAGGTAATGCTCTGATACCGAGATACCTGACCAGTACCAGTGGAAGAAGATGGCCACATCGAATGCGCCGTTCTTTAAAACTGTTTCGAATTTCCAGGTTTGCTCCACATCCACGCCCAGCGCAGGCATCCGTTCAGCGTCATTACTGAATACCTTGACTCCCAGTTCTTTGAGAGGCGCTTCATAGCGGTCGCGGTTGGCGCCGCTTCGTCCGATGTAAGTGACTTCATGGCCACCGGCCAGCAATCGCCGAATGACCTGCATGAGCCGCATATCCGAGCCGGAGCGGTCAAAATGGGGAAGGACATCATGCACCAGCAAGACCCGCTTGCCGGTTTTTTCTGCACTCTGGCCTTCAATTTGATTACGATTTTCCGCCTGGCTGCCACTGCGGCAATAAAATTCTTCAGGATACCGATCTTGCACTGCGCTCTCTTTGCGGGCCAGGGCCAGGATGTTATCGCCGCGATGCGCAATGCTTTGTCCCATTGCCACCAATCTGGCCAGAGCTTTGTTCTGGTCTTTCCACCAACTATTTCTTGTTTCCAGCGTTATGGTTTTAAACCCGGCGGCGGTGAGCAGATGATCAATCTCACTGGCGGTGAATTCGCGGTTGTGCCGGTCCGTGGGCAAGCCATCTGGAACATACTGTCCAAAGACGTACGGACTATTGCCTTCAAGAATGTAATTAACGCTTTTTGCGCTGGCGATGTTAGGCGTGGTGAGTAAAAGGAGGCCGTCCTTTTTAAGAATGCGGTTGATCTCCGCCAGCACCTGAACAGGGTCTGTATTCAGGTGTTCCAGCATTTCGCAGAATAAGACCACGCTAAAGGACGCATCGTCATAAGGCCAGCGCTGCTGCTGCACGTCAAAATTGTCGACTTTGTAATTCTGCTTTTTCCCATTGCAGCCCACAAGTTGAACGTTACGGGTTGGCTCTCCATTCCAGATGTCAGCGCAACGGACGTTGTAACCTTTGCTCTCCAGTGCCGGCGTGAGATGGTGGAACGATGCGCCAAGCTCCAGCAGAGATTCGCCTGGCGTTGCCTGAGGCAGAAGCTGGAGGCAGGCAAGGTAGCGTGCTTTATGGGTAGAAAAATATTCGCGTGCAGGACCATTCGCGGGAGCAAAAACTTCCAGAGTGCCAGCAAAATCTGTGTTGGGCAATCTCTTTTTGTATTGCTGTAGAAGACTCTCTATGACGGCCTGCTCGGCAGGCGAAACATGTCCGCTGCAGCGCTCCAGCAGATCAATGCCGCGCTGCATTTTACCTTCATTCAGCAGCAGCACGCCCCAATTGAATTGGGCCTGGGTATTTTCGGGCTCAAGTTCCAGCGCACGGCCGTAACCGGCGAGCGCTTCCTGGTTTTCATCTAACGCGATCTTGATGGTTGCCCAGTCATTCCAAAGCTCCGCAGACTCTTTTTCTCCAAGGGCTTCGGCAAGCAAGTCTGCCGCCTCTTTAAGACGATTCTCATTCACAAGGTCAAGCGCCAGCTGATGTTTCGTTTTATTGGGCATAAGTTTCCATTCGTCAGGCCGCACTGGCGCGCAACCCGGCAAAGTTTGCCGGATCGTATGAGCCGCAGCATCTGGATTGCACGTTCATTTCTAAGAGTGCATTTCTTATGCCAATCAATGGCCGGGCGAAGGCTTGGTTACCGATGATCGGATGTTGGTTATATTTGCAGATTCTATGGCAGGAACAGTGCTGCGCCTTGGCGGATCAAGCACCACAATATCCACACGGCGATTCTGGCTGCGTCCTTCTGCCGTGTCATTGGATTGGATCGGATGATATTCCGCGTATCCTGCAGCAGCCAGTCGTTCGGGGTCGAGCCCATACTGCTCAGTGAAGAGACGCACCAGACCGGTAGCCCGGGAAGAGGAAAGCTCCCAATTGGAAGCAAAGTGTGCATTGTGGATGGGAACATTGTCTGTGTGGCCCTCAATGCGGATGCGCAGTTTTGTTGGCTTCAGCACGGCGGCCACGCGGTTCAAGGGGCCGATTGACGCTTCTTTCAGAATGTCTGAGCCCTGATCATAAAAACCAATTTCCTGGAGACTGATGACGAGCCCATCAGGCCCGTCGCGCAGCTCGGCCTGTTTCTTGTTTATCTCTGGCGCCAACGCATTTGAAAGCAGCTTGCGTAGATCAGCGGTGTCTGTAATCGATTCTTCAGAACTGTCATTCTTTGCCGGCAGAATTGTGAGGCTGGTTGCGGAGGCCTTGCCGTTGGTGGTTTGGAAGACGCCAAGGTCTTTGAATCCATTTTGTATGGCATGGGAAATATCGCCCATGCGCCGGGTGTCCACGTGGGCAGCTGCGTATAACACAACAAATACGGCAAAAAGCAGAGTAATAAAATCAGCGTAAGAAACCAGCCAGCGTTCGTGGTTCACGTGCGGAGCGTGCCGCTTGCGGCGGCTCATTTTGTAGTCCCTGGTTGAGGCTGATCTTCCTCAGCCAGGAACCCGAACAGTTTCATCTCCAGCATGCGCGGATTCATACCTTCCAGAATTGAGATCACGCCTTCCAGCATCATTTCCCGCATGATTTGCGATTGCCTGATGCGGATTTTGAGTTTGCCGGCGGCAGGAAGCAGAAAGAGATTGGCAGCGCCTACGCCATAAATGGTGGCAACAAAAGCCACGGCAATGCCGCGGCCCACTTCTTCAATCTTGTCCATGTGCTGCATTACCTGGATCAGGCCCATGACCGCGCCAATGATTCCAATGGTTGGAGAGAAACCGCCAGCAGATTCAAACACCTGCGGGACGCGTTCCTCTTCTTCAGATTGATTGTCCAACTCCAGCTCCATCATCTTGCGCAGTTGCTCCGGTTCCGTGCCGTCCACGGCAAGCATGAGAGCTTTTTTAAGAAAAGGTTCGCTAATGTTGTCAATTTCCGCGTCCAGAGAGACAATGCCCTGCCGGCGCGCTTGATTGGCGAACTGAATAAGCTGGGCGATCACGGCCTGGGCTTTTTCGCCGCGAACAAACAATACTTTGCCAAGGTCCCTGAAGCTGGCAATCACAACACGCAAAGGGAATTGGATCAGGATGGCGCCGAGCGTGCCTCCAAAAACAATCATTGCCGCCGTCGGTTGCAGTATCTGGCCCAGGTTGCCGCCTTCCAGCAGCAAACCAGCCACAATACCTCCGATGGCGAGCAGAATCCCAGCTATGGTCCCCTTATCCAATTTCAAGCCCTTTCTAACCTATTCGTCTGGATCTTCATGAAGGCGGCGTCTCTCGCTGTGGCCTTCCTGACGAAGATGGAGCGGGCTGGCCGGTGAACTAAGCCCGTTAAATAGCAACCCATCCAGCAATCTCCGGCGAAACTCCACCACACGCTCCACGATTGTTGCAGCGCTTTCCAGAACAACAAACTTTTCTCCGCTCACCAGCGTGATTACCGTATCCGGCGTGTTCTCCACGAACTTGATGAGGTCGGAGTTTACGGTCAATGCTTTTTGATTGAGTCGTGTGAGCTGAATCATTTTGATTTCTATGGATGGCATGCGCGCAGAAACCATCTCATTCCGCTTTATCGGCCAAATGCGTACGGCACTTGCATGCGCGGATGAAATTTTTCTGATTCTACGGACGGAAGTAACTAATTGATCCGGAAGCCCGCATGAGTACAAATGTCCCGCATATTGGTTTGGGAGCAGGCAACCGCAGTTTCACTAAGACTTTTAAAGGGCTGCCGTAAGCCTGCCGATGGGTCTAGTCAGATATTTTTCTCGCGAGAGCCGGGCTGGGCAGGCAGTGGCCTTCCTGCGACAAATGGCAATCTGCGCAAGGCGATATGAAAGGGCCGTGATTCAAGATGAGCAAGAAAATTCTATTTGTTGATGACGAGCCCGAAGCGCTGGATATTTTTAAGCAGTTGCTGGAGACGGAGTTCAGTGTTGATACCGCCGTGGGCGCAGCCGGAGGGATGCAATGCATCCATAACTGCGGCCCGTATGCTGTAGTAGTGTCCGATATACGCATGCCTGACATGGACGGTATGGAATTTCTGAAGCGTGTCCATCAGATTTCGCCTGCAACCGTAACCATGGTCCTCACAGGGTACCGCGAATTATGTAAGCCCAGCGCGGAAGCCGCCGAAGCCCAGGTATTCCGTTTTCTGAGTAAGCCTTGCAGGCGATCAGAGCTGGTGGAGGCAATCCACGCAGCTTTGGCGCGAGGCCATGAGAAGGAGAGCACTTTTGTTTATTCCGGCGGAAAAACGGCAGGAACGAATAAAGGCCTGATTTCGCTGCCTTTGGCAGATATGGGAAAGCTTTTTGGACAGTTGAAAGAATTGGAAGACCTTGAAGCCACAACCCTTGCCGGCGAACTGCGCACGCTTGCCCTGTTTCGTGACTTGATGTCCGGCGCAGCGCGGCATGGCAAGCCGGTTCCCATCAGCTATCGCAGGACTGGATATAAGACCACGACTGAAGCCGAAGAATGGACATACCTACCCGAAGGTTATCCACTGAGTGACGGTAAGAACCCTCTGCTGGCACTCTTCGCTGCTGAGAATGATCGATCAGAGGAGGCCGACCAGAATACGACAGCCGACGAGTGGGGCTGCACCCAGTCCCGCACGGATTGCCTCTATCTTCTGCAGGACAAGAAATGGCTGATTGTTGAGCGGTCAGGCGTCAATTCAGATCAGTCAGGCTCGTCAAGCTGGTTCGATTCGCAGTATCGGCTGGTTTCAGACCGTGCTGTGCTCAGCAAGTTTTCAATTGAGTCCATCTCCGAGCGTTTACTGGCATCTATGGAAGAACTGGCCCGCTCGATGGCTCCGCGTATGGGAGCCCTCAAACAGCGGTTCGCCGCGGCCAATGAGTTTGGCAACAGGCTCAAAGTTCTCATCAGCTCAATGGATAAGCCGCTCCAGATTTAATCGAAAATCGAAAACATGGTTTATCTTGATCGATCCTGAGCCGGATAACCCTGGCTAGTTTTCATTGCCCTTATCTCTTCCATCACTTTCACGAAGAACTGCTTAGGATCGTCCCTCTCAAATTCCCCAGATCTGCCTCTTATAGACGGCAGTTTATACACAAAAAAAAGAGGACACCCGTGAAACTCACCGGATGTCCCTCAAGTAGAACAAACGCTCTTAGACAATCGCTTACTGAATCGTGTGCGCTTCCTGATGATGGGTTGTGCCATTGACCAGCGGACGCTTGGTTGCTGTCTTCTTCTTGGCCGTCGCCGTAGCGCCCGGCTTGCTCGGGGCCTGTTGCTGGTGATTGTCAGCACCCAGGTCAAACTGCCGGACCAGGGTCTGCATGGTGGAAGCCAGCCGGGCCAGTTCGCCTGCCGCTTTGTTGGTGTATTCAGCGCCTTCCGTGGTGCTCTTAGCGGCTGAAGCTACTCCCGTGATGTTGCGGGCAATTTCCTGGTTTCCGCTCGCCACGTCATTCACGTTGCGGCTGATCTCGTTGGTCGTCGCCGTCTGTTCTTCCACTGCCGTAGCAATGGTGTTCTGGATATCGTTGATCTGCGAGATGATCTGGCTGATTTCGGTGATGCCTTCAATCGCGCCCTTGGTATCGGCCTGGATGGCTTCAATCTTGCGGCTGATGTCTTCTGTGGCCTTGGCGCTTTCCTTGGCCAGTTCTTTTACTTCATTGGCCACCACGGCAAAACCTTTGCCGGCTTCACCGGCGCGGGCAGCTTCAATGGTGGCGTTCAGGGCCAGCAGGTGGGTCTGCTCGGCGATGGAGGTGATGACTTTGATGACCTGGCCAATTTCCTGGCTGCTCTCATTCAGCTTGGCCACTCTCTGGTTGGCTTCGCTGGCGATCTTAACGCCGTTGGCGGCAACTTTGGCGGCATTGTGCGCGTTGGAAGAAATCTCCTTGATGCTGGCAGTCATTTCTTCTGAGCCGCTGACCACGGTCTGGACGTTGGCTGAGATCTGCTCGGCGGCGCTGGATACAGCCCCGGCCTGTGCAGCGGTTTCTTCTGCGTTGGCGCTCATCTGGGACGAAGTGGCTGAAAGTTCTTCAGAAGCAGCAGCCAGATTGGAGGAGCCTTCCGACATTTCTTTGACGGTATCGCGAATGGCGCTGACGGCGTGGCTGAAGTTCTGGGCCAGCAAGTCTTTGTCGGATTTGGGCTCGACGCTTACGGTCACATCACCGCGGCCAAGAGCTTCACAAGCGCGGGCAATGGTCTGGTTATAGCTGATGACTTCGCGGAACGATTGGGCCAGTGCGCCGGTTTCATCTTTGGATTCGTGGGTAATCTGCTGATTGGCATCGCCCAGGGCCAGTTTAGCGGCGGCTTCCTGCATGGTGCGCAACGGATTGGCGATCATGCGGCTAACGACCATGGTCAGGAAGATGCCTAAAATTAATGCAGCGCCAATAACGATGAAAACAAGCATGCGAGAAGAATGATAGACACTCTCACTAAGCTCTCGTTCATGCGTGGCATTTTCGTGATTATATTTCATGTCTTTTGCAGCGGCGGCAAGGAGTGTGTCCATGCTGGCCTTATTTTCATGAAAAGAAATTCTGATGGCTTCTTTGAAGTTGTTCTGTTGGATCAATTCATTTACATGGTCACGCCTTGGCAGATAATCCAGAAGCGCAGCCTGAAGATCTTGAAAGATTTTGCGTTCTTCGCCAGCGTCTACCATCCCATCATACTTGGTAACTGCAGCTTTAATTTTTTCAGTAGTCGCAAGACCTCCCTGAAGATAAGCGTCTTTAATATCAGGAGTGTCGGCGGAAAGAGTTCCTAATTCATATCTGCGCAGCAATATAGCGTCCTGGCTTATATCAGACATGGTTTCAATGCTGGGCAGATAATTGCTTGTAATTGCTGTGGTTGGCTCATATAGTTTTGCGAATTGCAGGACTGCGAATATGCCCAATCCCGTCATCATGGTCAGTACTATCGCGAAAGACATGGTCAGCTTGCGCGCTATCTTTAAATTAGAAAACCACTTCATTTTTAAACTTTCTCCTTAATCTTTCTTCCGGCTTTACCCAGCGCAAATTTATTTTCTGAATAGCGAATTCAATTTACCGAGCGAGTATGTGGCCCCAACCAGCAGACGCGTTCGCGGAGCGTCCGGTGTTATTCCCAGGTCCACGCCGCCATCAAAGACTGCGCGCGGTGAGAGGTTATAAGTCACGCCGACCAGATTCGAGGCAAATGCCGGGTTGACTGCGTTTAACTCGGTCTGTCCCCAGGCCTCATAAACCATGCCCCACTTGCCCTTCAAAGGATGGGCGGCGGCAAGGGCCAGAGTGTTATTGGTATCGAAGCCGGAGCCTTCGCGCCCGACCAGCAACTCAATGGTGTTGAAGTCAAAATGCCACTTGCGGATATCTTTGCTCGCAATAAACGTGAAGGAATGGTCAACAAATCCCGTACCAAATCCATCCACCACGCTCGCGGTCGGCAACTTGATGGTGTATATAAAGGCCGTGGACGCCCAGGTTTGTTTCTCACTGGTCAGCCCGACGCGGCCACCGAGCCAGTTGTCACCTGTGCCTACAAAGTGATTGCCACTGCCGTAATAGCTGTGCATGGCGTCTCCGCCCCAGCGAAAATCAATGCGCGGCGTGATTCCATAGCGTAGTGAACCGCCCAGGACTTCCTGATGCGTACCGTTTCCCGGAATGAAGGATGTCAAACCGTAGTCCGCTTCCACAACACCACACTGGGTGATGGCCGTGGAATTGGTGACAGTGGGACGCGTGGGCGTGGCCGTAATCTCAGTGGCATCGCAACCCGCCGGCGCCTGCTCCTGTTGTGCGCAGGCGGCAACGGTGAAGCCCAATGCCGCGGTAAGTACGAGGATCCTGTGAAAATTTTTCAAGATGATAAGGCCTTTTCATCAGCAATTTGGCTAATTCGCAATCTGCGCGATTTTTTCCATCCGCAGAGGCAGCAACAGACGGTCAGTGAGCTTGTAAGCGCCCTCCACCAGCTCTCTTGCGCTCTCATTCACGTTTTCCGGCGCGTCTTCAAAATCTTTAGGATTGGCGGCAACCACGTCGCCGATCTTATCGACCAGCAGCGCGAATGTTTCTTCATTGCAGCGGACGACCAGCATTCTTGCCGGCGGGATTGTGCTGGCAGGTAGATCAAGGCGCTTGCGCATGTCAATTGCCGTCACAATTTGCCCGCGATGGTTGATGAGTCCGGCTATCGTAGGCGGCGCCAAAGGCACGGAGCCGACTACAAACTCAGACATGATTTCCTGGACCTGGAGTACTTCCACGCCAAAGAGAAGGCCATCAACAAAGAAAGTGCAGTATTGGGTTTCTGAGCTCACTGTGCGGCCTCCGCAAATGCAAAGTTTTCTGAGAACATCGCGCCACCCTGGACCGAGGCCATCATGGCTTGCAGGTCAAGGAAGTCCGTGACTTGTTTCTGGATTACGGCCGAACCCTGCGACTGCCCATCTTTCCAGCGCTCCTGAATAGAGAACGCTTCCTCGGCCACATCGAGGATCTGGTCCACAACGATGCCCATGCGTTCTCCTTCATGGCTGCATACCAGCACTTTGAGCAGTGCATCTTCTGAGCCGGCTTGCACGGCATCGAACTTGTCAGAGAGGTTTACGATTGGCAGCAACTGGCCGCGGTATTGCACCACCAGCTTTTGCCCTGCCAGTTCGAATTGTGTAATCTTGAATTCCTCCAGACGGTCAACGCTGGAAAGTGCAACAGCGGTGCGGCGTCCTCGCGCGGTGCGGAAGAGCAGCAGTTCCTGTGTTTCCACCTCGGCTGCCGAAGACTCTGACTTTCTTGTGGATGAAGCCTCCTGTAAAGCGGCTTTCTTTGCATCGGTTAGCAGATGCCCGCCTTTGGCCAGGCCAACAATATCCAGGATCAGCGCCACTTCGCCATCGCCCATGACCGTGGCACCGGAGAAGGCGGTGATATGTTTCAGGTGCTGGCCAAGTGGTTTCACCACGATCTCTTCCGCGTCGTGAATTTCGTCCACTACCAGCCCAAACTGTTGTCCTTCCGCCTGCAGGACAACGATGGTCAGTTGATCTGCGTTGGTGATTCCGCTATTGATGTTGTTGCCGTTCTGCTTCAGTTCACGTCCGAGGAAGAGCAGCGGCAGCAGATTGCCGCGCAGCCTGTAAACCGGTGCTCCATGCACCATTTCCACTGATTGATCCGTGCGTCCCGCTTCCAGCCGCAACAATTCGAGCAGGCTGACTTGCGGGATGGCGAAACGCTGTCCTGCGCTCCGCACAATCAGGACAGGAATAATCGCCAGCGTGAGCGGTATTTTCATGCGAACCGTGCTGCCCTGGCCAAGCACGCTTTGGATGTCGACGGTGCCGCCGATTTTTTCAATATTGGTGCGGACCACGTCCATGCCGACGCCGCGGCCTGATACGTTGGTGATTTTTGCTGCGGTAGAAAATCCAGGTTTGAAAACCAGGCTGATGATCTCATGCTGGCTCATGCGTTCGGCCTGTTGCGTGGTGATCAACCCTTTTTCTATGGCTTTGGCACGTATCCTTGCTGGATCAATGCCGGCGCCATCATCGGAAATTTCAATGTTGACCTGGCCGCCTTCATGGAAAGCGCGCAGGCTGAGTGTTCCTTCCGCCGGCTTGCCAGCAGCAAGGCGAATGGCCGGAGTCTCAATGCCGTGATCCACTGAGTTGCGTACGGCATGGGTCAACGGATCTTTGATGGCTTCCAGTATCGTGCGGTCCAGCTCTGTTTCCTGTCCGGTAGTTTCAATGCGAACTTGTTTCTCACATGCAATGGCCAGGTCACGCACCATGCGCGGGAATTTGCCCATTACATTTTGAATAGGCTGCAAGCGCGTTTTCATAATGATTTCGCGCATATCGCTGGTAACTAAATTGAGCTTCTGTGAAGCGTTGGCAAAAGAGCTATCGCGCTGGGCGGCGGCGAACTGAACAATCTGGTTCCGGGTGAGCACCAGCTCTCCCACCAGGTCCATCAACCGTTCCAGCAGGGAAACGTCCACACGGATATTCGAGTCGGCACTGCTCTCGCGGCGGTCCTTGCCGCTGCGGCGCTCTACGTCAACTGGAACATCTTGCTTGCGCCTGTCTTCGCCGGAACGCTGGAACTCTGGTTCAGCCTGCGCAATCTCGGTCTGTATCGCCTCAGCCTTCATCGGTTCCTCCGCCAAAATCATCTGCGGCACGGTCACCGGCGCAGGCGCTGCCAATTCTTCCACCTGAGACGCCGCAACTGCGGCGGGTGCGGCGGCCGCGATCTTGTCGGTTTTCGCCGGAGTCTCCATGAGAGCGTTGATACTGGCAATAAGCTCTGGGTATGCGTTGACGCCGTCCGATTCAGTGCTCTCAATCAGTTTCAGCATTTCGCGGATGGCATCCACCATGGCCAAGAGGCCGGTGGTGATATCTGGGTTCAAGACCAGCAGGCCATCGCGAAGACGCGAGAGCAGGTTTTCGCCGGCATGCGCGACAGCTTCCAGGTGATGGAAGCCGAGAAAGCCGGTTGTTCCCTTGATCGAGTGAATCGTGCGGAAGATGTCCGCAAGAAGCTCTTGATCGCGGGGCGATTTCTCCAGCTCAACCAGATTGCGGTCGAGCCGGTCAAGGTTCTCGTTGCTTTCGATTAGAAATTCTCTGACTATTTCATCCACGAAAGATATATCGGACCAGCATTTGTAATCTTTATCTGTATCTAAAGAAAAGCCCGAACGCGGTTGGGTACTGAAGATTTCTAAAAGTCTCTAATGACCGGCAATACAAAAAATCATCAAAGTGATGTACTTGCTATGCAGCCAAAAAATACGCGCCCAGTAAACTCAAGGTTTCTACTGGGCGCGTTTTGTTTTTATGGAATGTGATTATTTTTTGGAGCGCTGCTGGTTTTTCCTCAATTAAATGCCACGGCAAACTGATCAGCTTTAGCGTCAACGTCATGAGGTTGTAGCGTCTCTTGAGTGTTTTGATTGCTGCTTGGGTGGTTCTCATCGGACTCCTCTGAAAATGGAGAGTCCGACTCCGTTGCGCCGTGATCAAATTGTTCCACCAGGGATTGCAAAGTGGAGGCCAGGCCGGCCAATTCGACTGCCGCTTTGTTAGTAAATTCAGCGCCCTGGGTGGTGCTTTGGGCGGCCTGGGTTACTTCCAGAATATTATTTGCGATCCTCTGGTTGCCAGTGGCTACATCGCCCACGTTGCGCGTGATTTCATTGGTCGTGGCGGTCTGCTCCTCCACCGCGGTTGCGATAATGTTTTGAATATCATTGATTTGGGCAATGATTTGGCCGATCTGGCTAATTCCTTCGATCGCACCCTTCGTGTCATGCTGGATTATCTCAATCTTGCGGCTGATGTCTTCCGTGGCTTTGGCCGTTTCCCGCGCCAATTCTTTTACTTCATTGGCCACCACGGCAAATCCTTTGCCGGCTTCACCGGCGCGGGCTGCTTCAATGGTGGCATTCAAGGCCAGCAGATGTGTCTGCTCAGCAATGGAAGTAATGACCTTGATAACTTTGCCAATCTCCTGGCTGCTCTCACCCAGTTTACCAACCTTGCGAGTGGCTTCATCGGCGATGGTTACGCCATTGCTAGCAATCTGAGCGGCTTCACGGGCGTTGGTGGAAATTTCGCGAATGCTGGCCGTTATATTTTCAGCTCCATGTACAACGGTCTGTATATTTGAGTTGATCTGGTCCGCCGCAGATGCAACGGATCCTGCTTCAGCCGCCGTTCTTTCTGCGTTGCCGCGCATCTCAGAAGAAGTTTCCGAGAGCTTGTTGGACGCCGCGGACAGACTGGAAGCGCTGTGCGCCATCTCACTGATGGTTTCACGCACGCTGGTCACAGCCTGAGTAAAGCTTCTGGCAATAATGTCCTTCTCCGAGCGGGGATCTATACTGACGGAAATGTCGCCCTGCCCCAGAGATTCGCATGCGGTAGCAATCGAGCGAATATAAATGGTCATACCCCGGAAGGATTCTGCCAGCACACCGATTTCATCCTGTGAGTGGTGCGTGACTTCCAGGCTAACGTCGCCCAGGGAAAGTGCTGAAGCGATGCCAGTCATCTCCTTCATAGGCCGCGCAATGGAATTTCCCACAATCCAAAGCATGGGAACTGCCATGGTAAAGGCCAGCAATGTGCCCCAGAGCATGATGGAGCGCATGGTGGCATTATCGTGGGCGCTGAACTCCGAGCGTTGTTTCATTAACGCTTTCTGGTCTGCAATGGCGGCATTGAGAATGGTTATGATCTGGTCAAAATGCTGTTGGCCAATGCCGCTGCCTTCGAATCGTGCAATCACTTCAGGACCCAGTTTTTTGTCATTGACCATGTGGCGCATGAGAATGCCTTTCGAGGTCACATTTGCCTGCCATGCGCCGGCCCAGTTGTCCAGATCAGTCCAGCGTTTGGTCATAGCGGCATCATCCTGGGTGAGTTCTTTTATCTCCGTCAGCCGCTTCTGGTATTCCTCTTTTTCCTGATTAAAGGTGGCGAGGAAGTTCTCGTCACCGCCGATCAGAAACCCGCGATATGCGCTATTCATGTCATAAAGAGATGCGAGCATCTCATCGGCGATCTCAACTACCTTATTCGTTCGGCTCACGGCAATGGTGGAACTTTGCGTCTTGATCAGCGTGCGATAGATGAATGTGTTGAGAACGGCAAAAATCCCAAATCCCGTAAGGATCACGAGCAGGAGCTTTTGCTTGAGTGGACGATTTTTAAACCATTGCATCGAGAGTCTCTTTTCCTTTTTTGGTGACGGAGCTGCTTATTTCAGCGGGTATCCCGCGGCGCCAGGCATCAGGCCATCCACCTTGATCACCTTCACGCCGTCTTTTACCTCTGAAGCATTCACCAGGGCGATGCCGCCCTTTTGCGAACGCACAGCATCCATTTGCATACCCGTGGACATAAGGGACAAAGGTTCATGGGCGGCGGCACCGCTATAAACTTTCTTGACCCAGTATTCCTGATATTGCGCGTCTGTCATCTTCAAGATCACTTTGAGCAGCACGTCTCTTTCGCGCGCTGGAGCGGCGCGAACAAAAGGAGTCGCCGCCAGACCGCCGCCCCAGGAAGCTTTGTCTCCCGCGAACAGCTTGTGCAGGTCCGCTGTGGTGATGGAATCAACTGGATTCGCCGGATTTACAATGACTGCGACGTCGCCTTGCTGGGCAGAAGCTTTATAGCCAGCCAACATGAGGCCTGCCAGAACCAGAACTGCAAAATATTTATGTAGATTTTTCATGATCGACCTCTTAGAACCGGAATGCCAGTTGGGTTTTTACAGTGTTGACGTTCGGCAAGGGAGCGCGGCGGAATGTGTGGTCAAATTGCGCCTTGAATGCGACATAGCTATTAAAGTCATAGCGCACGCCTGCTGAGGGGCCATGGAACAGGCCTATATCGCCAAGCACTACTGGAAATGCATTGGCATTGGTGTATTGATACATAAAGTATGGACGCCATTTGCCAGCAACGTTATCGGAGATCAGCGAGTAGAAAGCCGGTGTATTAAACGTCCGCAGGCCGGTAACATCATGCTGGATGAGGAAGGCCTCATTCAGGAATTCAATTTTGGGCGTGGTGTAAACCAGGTGCGCGGAATAAATGGTCTGACCGATATCAAAGGGAGTGTCGCTGGGGTTGATGCGGTCATGATAAAACGAGCCACCAATGTTCAATCCCTGGGCCCAATCCGGTTTCATGTAAAAGCCAACGGTGGTCCCGTTTCCATTGCTCTCGTCGATGGTAGCACCCTCTTTGCTGGTGATGTTCGGGCGGATCGTGTCAGAAGTGCCGTATTCAAAAATGTAATTCAGGCCCAGTTTGCCGGAAGGTATCTTGCCTGTGATAGAAGCTCCAATGGCCTGCGTGGGAAGGATGCCGCCCTTCTGCGCAAATTCAACGGGCAGAGGCCGGTCGATAACAGTTTGCAGCCATGCGCCGCTGTGGAATATCTGGTTATAGTAACTGGTAGATGTATGATAACGTCCCAGTGAAATCTTAAAGTAATCGTTTTGGTTATAAATGAGAAGCGCACGTGCCAGGTTTACGTTAAACGATTGCGCGTCGGCAGCTTCAAACACGATCTCTGAAAGAACAGACGTCTTATCATTGATGCGAGAAGTAAGAAACAGGTCAAAGTCCCCAGTGGCGAAGTTGCCGTTCGGGCCTTCAGAAAAGCCGCCTATCGGGAGCTGTCCGGCACGGTTGTCGTTCGCTCTCCAACCTACCTCACCGAATCCCTGGAACTTAATGCCCTTGAGCACTTCATAGGATTGAGTTGGCGCAGCATACGAGGGAGCTGGCGTAGCAGCGGGTTCTGCTGGCGCAGGCGTGGCCTGGGACTGCTTGGATTCAACGGCGGCCAACCGGGTTTTGAGATCGTTAATTTCCTGTATAAGCGCTTTCACGGTTTCACTCTGGTCCGCTGGAGCCGCGCTCTGAGCATAGGTAGCGCCTGCGAAAGAACAAATCAAGGCTACGGTTGCGAGAATACGTAACATGTTTATACGTCCTTATTTCTGAATTCAATTGGTTATTCGGCCACGAAAGAGGGAACTTTAAGTTTTGTAAGCGAATTTGTCGCGCAAGAGTGTGACGAAGGGCCGCATGCTTGTGATTGTCAAAAAGATCAGGAACTTGTTCATGTTCCAAGGACCAAATCCACAAGTAAGAAATGCTGGTGGATTCTGGGCGCGATCAATCACGCGCGTGATCAATCAGACCATCTGCGCTTACTGCTTAAGGCCGGGGCGGTAATAGCTCACATTCTTAAAGCTTTCACAGGTGAAGTTCACGTCCAGATTGATGGTGGTTTCTGCCGTGCCCAAAAAGAGATAGCCATCCGGCCGCAAAACGCTGCGCATGTTCTTAAGGATCTGTTTCTTGGTTTCAACCGGGAAATAGATCATCACGTTGCGGAGCATGACCAGATCAATGGGCGGCATCAGAGGCCACGCGACGGAGAGATTCATCCGGCGTATGTCTACCATTTTGCGGACACTCTCGTCGAGTTGCCAATCAACGCCATCTTTTTTGAAATATTTAATGAGGTAATTTGCCGGCAGCCCGCGATTGACTTCAAGCTGCGTATAGCGTCCGCTCTTTGATTTGTCGAGCATTTCCGTGGCGATGTCCGTCGCCAGGATGGTTACTTTCCAGTTTTGCAATTCGGTAAAGTGCTCGCGCAACATCATGGCAATGGTGTAAGGTTCCTGTCCGCTGGAGCAGGCGGCGCACCAGATGGAGAGCTTACGTTCACTCTGCCGGGCCTTCATCAGTGTGGGAACCACGACCTGGCGAAGTGCTTCAAACGGCTTGATGTCGCGAAAGAAGCTGGTTTCATTGGTGGTCATGGCTTCCACGACCTTCCACTGCAATTGCGTGGAACCTCCCGCACGGACGCGGTTCAGCAATTCCGACACGGAGGCAAATCCCTCGCGCTGGGCAATGGTGGCGAGCCGAGCTTCCATCAGGTACTCGCGCTGCGAATCGAGCGAAATAGCCGTGCTGGTTTTTACCAATTCACATAGATAAGAAAATTCACTTGCCCTGCTGGACATACGCACCTCTTGTTAAATCTTGGCTGGTGACTGGACCAGCCTTGGTCCTGGATTTCATGACGCGCCGCACTACTTCCTGCGCGACTTCAGTTAATGGCTTTATTGAATCAGCCAGTCCGGCCCTGGCTACTGCGCCGGGCATACCCCACACCACGCTGGTTGCCTGGTCCTGGACCACGACCTGGCCGCCCGACCTTCGAATTTGTTCGCAGGAGTCCAGCCCGTCACTACCCATTCCGGTAAGAATCACGCCGAGCGTGCGCCCTCCGGTGATCTTTACGGCCGATTCAAAGAGCACATCCACAGACGGCCGGCAGTAGTTACGCGGCGGCAAAGTCTCGTCGGTCCGCAGGAACATGCCCTGGGCCGAGGAGTTAATTAAAAGATGCTTTCCGCCCGGCGCCAGCCAGATTGTTCCTGTTTCCAGCTTCTCTCCACCCTGAGCTTCCTTGACGGGGATAAGAGATTTGCTTGCCAGACGTTCCGCCAGCAATTTTGTAAAAACAGCCGGCATATGCTGGACCATCACAATAGGCACGGGGAAATCACGAGGAAGGCTAGGAAGCACTTTGCAAAGTGCGTCTGGACCACCCGTGGAAACTCCAATCACTACCAGATCAATCCTGTGCTCCGGCAATCTGGGAGGAGGAGGCGCGGGCACTTTATGTTCGGCTTTCGGTTGCCGATGTTCCCGGACCAGATCACGGCTGCATAATGCATGGATCTTGGGAAGCAGATCATGGCGCAGGTCATCAATGGCCGCAGCTAGTCCCAGCGAATTTCTCTCTTTAGGAACATAATCGTCGGCGCCAAGCGTAAGGGCATCCAGCGTGGCGGAGGCTCCGCGGTGCGTGAGCGTGCTGAACATGATCACGGGCAAGCGGGTATATTTCTTGCGCAATGCAGCCAGCGTCGCCAGACCGTCCATTTCCGGCATTTCAATATCAAGAACCACCAGATCGGGTTTCAGCTGGGCAATGCGTTCCAGCGCGATCTTCCCATTGGAGGCGGTGCCCGCGACTTCCAACTGCGGGTCCGATGAGATCACATCCGTCAGTACGCGACGTACAACGGATGAGTCATCGACCAGCAAAATGCGAAAATGGGCGCCTGAATTTGTCATTGATTGCTCTTTGATGTTGTGGATTGCGATGCCATTCCGGGGTATCTGCTCAAATTCATGAGAAGATTTTTATCGGCGATCACATACTGTCATTCAGCAACGCCATTTTTTCTTCCAGCACTTCATAGGTGAAGGGTTTCATTACAAATTCGTTTGCACCGGCGCTGAGAGCGGCCTCAATGTGGGCGACATCGTTTTCTGTTGTCACCATCATCAGCTTCATTGAGTCATATTCTTTGCGTGACCGTAAAGCGACGACAAATTCCAGCCCATTCATCACTGGCATATTCCAATCCACCAGGGCGATGTCAAAGTCTGGAGTTTGCTCGCAGCGTTCCAGGGCCTCGCGGCCGTCGCGCGCTTCCACTACCTCATATTTCAACTCACGCATGTATTGACGCAGTATCGATCGCATTGCGCCTGAATCATCAATTACCAGAGCTCGCATGGAACAAGACTCCTTTCACCTGCTAAATCCCGGTTGATGGCCAAAGGTCAGCCTACAAAAGAGAATTCCAATCAATAGGAAACGTTCAACGGAGCAACCTGTGGCCACTCCGTCAAAGTCAATATCGACTGGCTTACCCATTTGCTTAACAAATTTCGGTTGTTTTGCGTTTGCATGAATCTTCCAGATGAAACCACGTTAGGGGAACCAGCGGTTAAGTCATTTAGCGAAGAGTCGATAGAGATAATGTTGTATCGTGCCGCCGCGCAGGCGGGGGTGCGCTTCGCCCTCGTTCGTTGCGGCAACCCAGCGTGGGCCTTGGTTTCAGGCAAGAAAATGGCAACAATTTCAAAAAACATTTCTGGCGGGCCGGAACCCCGGAGCATTCCGGCTGGCGATGGCGCTGTTAAAGAGCTGTCCGCAGCCAATATGCCTTCCGTCCAACGACTGGGCGCACTGGTAGCGGATGACGATCCAATTGCCCGAAAGCTGCTCGTACGACTTATGAGTTCCTGGGGCTATGACGTGACTGCCGTTTCTGACGGCGATCAGGCAATTCAAGTTCTGGAACAGGAAGACGGCCCGCAATTAGCCATTCTGGACCGCATGATGGACGGCGCTGATGGCATTGAAGTTTGCCAGCGCGTGCGCAGCCTGAAAAACTCACGTTACGTCTACATCATTCTTATTACGTCAAAGTCCCAACAGGCAGACCGTATTGAAGGACTCTCCGCCGGCGCCGACGATTACCTGACCAAACCATTTGATCCGTTGGAACTCCGGGCCCGTCTGGAGGCTGGCAGCCGGATATGCCTGCAAAGAGCGTTGCGTGAAAGCGAGATGCGCTTTCAGGATGCGATTGAGTGTTCCGGCGTAGGCATGGCAATGATTGACACGGATGGGACGTGGAACCAGATAAACCAGGCGTTTATAGATTTTTTTGGATATCGGAAAGAAGAACTGCAGCACCTGACCTTCCGGCAGCTGACTCATCCCGACGATCTTTTGCAGAGTGAAAATATGTTTGGCCGGCTGCTGGCCGGCGAGATGAAGAATTATCAGATGGAAAAGCGCTACATCCATAAAAATGGGCACACCATCTGGGGATTGCTCACGGTTTCATCAGTAAAGACACGGTATGGCACTGTGGGTGTTCAGGCCGTGGCGCAGGTACAGGACATCAGCAAACGAAAAGCAGCGGAACAAGCGCTCCAGGAAAGTGAAGCGCTTTTCCGGGCCATTGCTGAAAACGCCGACGAACTGATTGCCGTTACAGACCCAAGGGGAAAGATCCTCTATACCAGTCCTGCCTATCAAAAGCATCTTGGTTATGAAATCGGAGAGCTGACCGGCCTGAACATTTTGGGCCATCTGCATCCGGCCGACTATGACTTGGTCCGGCGCAGAACAAAACAGGCGATTGAGACTGGGGTGAGCAACAACGTTCAGGTACGCCTTCGCCATAAAGATGGTAGTTGGCGTACCGTGGATTCCCATGGCGGCATCATTCGCAATGAAAAAAATGGCATTGAGAGGCTGGTTGCCACCTCGCGCATTATTGACGAATGGATTGCAGCGCAAGAGGTCCTGCAGGAACGGGAAGAACAACTGCAACTAATCCTGGATTCCACCGCCGAAGCCATTTACGGACTGGATCAGGACGGCAATTGCACCTTTTGCAACAATGCATTCCTGCGCCTGCTGGGATATCAGAGCGTGGACGAATTGCTGGGCAGCAACGTCCATCGGCTGGTTCATCATACCCGCGCTGACGGCTCCTCCTATCCGGAGAGTGAATGCCATATTCACCTTGCCCTGAAGGATGGCAAAGGGACACACTGTGAGAATGAAGTCATGTGGCGCGCCGATGCCACGTGTTTCCCGTCTGAATACTGGTCTTTCCCAGTGTCCAAGGACGGAAAGATCGTTGGCTGTGTAGTCACTTTTATTGACATCACCGACAGAAAAAATGCGGAAGACCACCTGCGAGAAGCCCACAACGAATCCGAACTGGTGATCAACTCTGTCCCAACAATTTTGATTGGATTAGACACCAGTGGACGAATCACGCAATGGAACCTTGCGGCCAGCCATACGTTTGGTTTTGTTACCGCTGATGTTCGCGGCAAGCTGTTCTTGCAATGCGGGATCAGATGGCTCGATAGCGATATAGAGGAACAGATTGAATCCTGGCTGGGCGCAAAATCGAGCTGCCGCGTTGACAATATCCGCTTTCAAAAAGATGGTGAAACAAGATTGCTTGGGTTTACCGTGACGCCGGTTGAATTCGCCAATAAAAATTCAAGCGCAGTCCTGATTATTGGGGCCGACACCACGGAAAGAAAAGCCATGGAAGAGCAGCTGCGGCAGGCGCAGAAGCTGGAGGCAATCGGCCAACTGGCTGCTGGCATTGCCCATGAGATCAACACGCCAACGCAATTCGTGGGCGATAACACCACGTTCATGAAAGATTCCTGGGACCCCATCAGCCATTTGTTGCTGGAAGCACGGCAAATGCAGCAAAGCGCCGCGCTGGGCACGCTGGACGCGGGCCTTATCTCTAGTTTTGAAAAGAGCTGGGCAGAGGCAGACGTGGACTATCTGCAAATGGAAATTCCGCGCGCCATTGACCAGTCACTGGAAGGGATAAAACGGGTGGCCAATATTGTGAAGGCCATGAAGGAATTCTCTCATCCAGGTTCAGAAAACAAAAAGCCTATTGATATTAATCACGCAATTGAAACAACCATTACGGTGGCGCGCAATGAGTGGCGATATGTTGCCGATGTGCGCACTTCTTTTGACAATGATCTGCCGTTTGTGCCGTGCCTGGCAGGTGAATTCAACCAGGCGATATTGAATCTTATTATTAACGCCGCGCATGCCATTGGCGACGTGGTGGGTGACGGCAGTAAGAAAAAAGGCTTGATTACAGTGATAACCCAGCGTGATGGCGACTGGACGGAGATCAGTATCCAGGATACGGGAACAGGAATTCCCGAAAGCATCAAGTCCAGAATATTCGAACCATTTTTCACGACCAAAGACGTAGGTCGCGGAACTGGTCAGGGTCTGGCATTGGCCCATGCCGTGATTGTGAAGAAACACGGGGGCAAGATCTGGTTCGCAAGCGACGAGGGTAAAGGAACAACATTCTTTATCCGGCTTCCTCTAAGCAATATGGGGTTGAATCAATAAGTAAAAGCTGCGCGCTTGTGCTGCCTGAAACAGGGAAGAGAAAAAAGAAAAGGAAAGACCCATGTCCGAGAAGATTCTTTTTGTAGACGATGAGCCGGCAGCGTTGGATGGCTATAGAAGGCTGTTGCACAGGGCCTTTGAAGTGGATACCGCTGTTGGAGCCGCTGAAGGCCTGGCGAAGATTGCCGAATGTGGACCTTATGCCGCAGTTGTTTCTGACATGCGCATGCCGGAAATGGATGGCGCAGCCTTTTTATCCATGGTGCGTGAAGTTGCGCCCGATACCGTTCGCATGGCGATCACTGGGTATGCCGATCTGGAAACGGCGGGCCGTGCCATTAACGAAGGTAATATCTTCAGATTTCTAACCAAACCCTGCGAAAAGAACACGCTTACGGCAGGCTTATCGTCTGCTTTGGAGCAGTACCGCCTGATCAATGCCGAGAAAGAGTTGCTGGAAAAAACGCTAAGCGGCAGCATTCATGTGCTTACGGGTGTGCTCAGTCTGGTAAACCCGGCTGCGTTCAGCCGTGTCGCTGGAATTCGGCGTTGTGTGACTTATCTGGTGCGCAAGCTGCAACTTTCGCATCCGTGGCGTTTTGACGTTGCTGCCTTGCTCTCGCTTTTGGGGTGTGTCACGCTCGATCCCGATCTGGTAGAGGCTTTTTTTTCTGGATTGGAACTGAGTGCTGAAGACCAGGCGCGCTTTGACGCTCATCCATTGGTGGCGGCGAACCTTTTAGCCAGTATCCCTCGGCTGGAGCAGGTGACCTGGATAATCGCGAACCAGCGAACTTCAGCGGTGCAGATGATCGTGAAAGGCGCTCAGAGGCCGCCGGACATAGTGTTGGGCGCCGGTATTCTCAGCGCCAGTATTGCTTATGACCGGCTCATCTGCCAGAACTGCACGCATGAGCAGGCAGTGCAGCATTTGCGCTTGAAGGACCCTTTTTACAATCCTCTGGTGGTGGACCTACTCGCTCAAGTTCAATCGCCTCCAGAAGAGGCCGTGGAAATCCGCCCATGCCACGTATCCGAACTGCGGGCCGGCATGGTTCTTCGCGAGGAAATTCGCACGCATACAGGCCTTTTGGTAGCGGCCAAAGGACAGGAAGTTTCTCCGGCGTTGATGCTTAGGATCAAGAATTTTCGTGAACGCAACCAGATATCCGGCAATGTTCTTGTGCTCATTCCTCAACAGACCGAGCCGATATTTTCCTGACGCTATTTGTCGGATGCTGACGGTTGACCAGGCTTTCACGTGCGCAACCCGTCAAAGTAACAGAAAGTACCAGTAATTCCACCGATAGCGAGAGCAGGCCACGGGGACTAATCACGCCTGCTTGAAACTCCAGCCATTGACGGCTGCATCTGCGTCAGTGCCTGGTCCATAATACGGATTGCTTCATCCACATCGCCTTTGCTGATATTCAGCGGCGGCGACATTCGAATCACGTTGCCATACAGGCCGCCTTTGCCCACCAGCAGACCGCCCTTGCGACAATGTTCCATGAACTGGTTCGTCGCTTCCGACGCCGGCTCTTTTGTTTTGCGGTCTTTCACAAATTCAATTGCCTGCAGCAACCCCATCCCTCTCACGTCGCCTACCAGTTCATGCTTTTCTTTCAGCCCTTCCAACCCATTGCGTAAATAGCTGCCAACCACATCAGCATT
>DASXLK010000049.1:0-14605 GCA_036496365.1 Candidatus Angelobacter sp.
CAGCATTTCGCTGACAGAAAGCCTGCGGAAGCGCGACGTCATCTTGCTCAACATTTCAATCAGCACTGGATTGCGGAAGTCAATGAATACGGGCTTCACATCCTTATGGAAATTGAGCCGTTGCGGCATGCAGCCACGGACAAAGACCGTCTCAGGCAGAGCATGTTGCCGGCGGAACTCGCGCAACATCGCAAAGGCGTCGTATCCGCCTCTCTCGGCCGCCTGGCGAACTTCATCGTCCGGCTGCAGTGTCCAGCTTTCACGCTGCACAATTACTTTTCCTACCTGCAATCGCGGTGAATGATTTTTCTCGCCGCGCAGTTCCACGCGATGCGTATTGAGCGCGACGTTCCACGTATTCAGCAGCGAGCCAAGAGCGCGTCCGTTATGAAGAAGAATCACGTCATCCTCGGTCACATCAACCAGCGTCTCCGCCGAGCGCAGCGTTTGCGCACCCTCCGGCCCGGGTACTCCGATGAAGGTCCAGTCATGCGAATAAGGGAAGATGCAAAGCGTGATGTGCGAACTGCAGAAGAACGGCGGATAATTTGAAACCACCACGGCGGGTTCATGCCCTCCCTGGTGGGAATAGTCCCGGGCATATTCCTCGGCGTCAGGACACCAGGCAAAAAAGCAGTGCTGCCAATTCGTAAAATCAGGATGGATTTCCGCCACCAGCAGGCTCCAATTCTCATTGGAGAGTGACTGCGTGTCTGGAGCAATGATCTGAATATCAGGCGCCATGTTGTCAAAGGATTTCATGCGGCGGAAGCTGAAGTTCGAGCGCAGAAAAGCCGTGTCTGCCTCGGTCAAAGAAACCACTGGCTGGGTCCAGCGATCGCCAAGTTGTTTGTCCCATGCTTCCTGAATTTCTTTTTCCAGTTCGTACACAACTCCGGCGCCTCCGCCAAAGCCCAGCGGCAGGCCATGGTCTTTGCAGGCACGCAAAAACAGCGGCAAAGGTACAGGTTTTCCACCCAGGTCCCGCCAGACTTGCTGCAGTGAGCCGTGCAGTCTCGTGGCGTAAAGGCCAGCCATGTCCCGCCACAATTCATACCAGGGACGCGCATCCTCCTGAAGCTGATCGATCATCGGCTTGCCGAGCGTCAGTTTTTTTACGCTGGCCCGGCAGTCTTCATTTACAGGAAGCCGGGAAGCATACAGCACTTGCGTCTTCCGCTGTCCATCCAATCCGATTTCTGTAAGTACGTTGCTGATGGCCTGGAGCGCAGCTTGCCTCAATTGCAAGTCACCGGTTTCTTCTAACGCCTTGCGCGCATCTTCAATCATCTGAAGCCGATTGCTCCAGAGCGACTTGGCGGACTCATTGGGCCATCCCTCAACTTGCCGGCGCAGCGCTTCCAGCGGGCGGGGATGAATAGAGAGTTGTATGTCGCGGAGCAGGACGCCTTTTTCCAACAAGCCCTGGGCCAGGGCGCTGTCCGGGGTTGAGTTTAGATTGCATTCAAGGGCCAGCAACAGTTCGCGCTCTTCGGGAGAGAGCATGACAGATTTTCCACTCAGGAGAAATGTTCCTTCGCTCTCCTGCAGCGCCACATCGTCCGCAATGCGAAGCCGCAAATACGACTGGACCTCCGGATCGGCAGAGATCAACCCGGCCAGTGCCTCGCAGACCCAGCGCTCCACATAAACCAGTCGCTTGTCTATAAGTTCTTCACCCATCTCGATGGATGCGGCGCTCGGTTCTTCCGCATTGAACTCGCCCCATGCGCTGGGACCAAAAAAACTGATGGTTTCATTCTTGGTGGTAAGCCGTTGGAGATAGGAAATCCATGTAAATTCGCGCTGGCGAACGTGGCTATTGCGGACAGCAGGAGGAACGGGCTCCGTGGGGATAAAGCGCGCTACCTCCGGCGATGAAAGAAGCAGCACCTGCTGAAAGGGTTCGCTGGTGGCGAATTGATAAAGCAGCTCCAGGGCCCGGTTCAACTCCTGCTCATAGAGAGCGCCGGCCGCTTTGTGCCGCTCGTCGCAGAGCGCGCACAGCGCTTTGTATTCCTGCAAGAGTTCTCCGGCCCTTCCTGGCAGGGTCTGCTCCGTGGCTTCATTCTCGCCCTCGGGGACATCGTGAACGGTTTTTCCGCGCTTTAACCGCCTGCGCAAACCGCGGCTGATAGGCGCGTCGCTGGAAAGCAGCGTCTGCGCTGTAGCAAGCGACTGTGCCCGAAGCAATGACACTTTGTCCGCCGCGGCAGCTAGTGCCGGGGAAGCCATATTCTGGATAAGTTCCACCGGAAAGCCGGTCATTCGCAGCACGAAGTTGCGGGCCAGCACGTAGTCCCGTGAAATGGTTGACTCTGCCTCAACTTCTAATTGAGCAATCGCTGTTTCAAATGTCATTGTTTTTTCCGAGTACCTTAATGTCTTGCTGAAGTGCATTTGCGTTTTTACCAGCAAAAGTAGCTGGCAGCGTAATAGGACGAATCAACCAGTGCAGGCGAGCGCTTCCCTCATCGATCCGGAGATTCCCAGCGCCCGCGTATAGCGATGAAATGTGGTCTTCGGCAATCCTAGGCTTTCGCGCGTTAACTTGACGTCCCAATTATGCTGGCGAAGCCGGGCAAGAATCAGTTCGCGTCCGAAGGTTTCCAGGGCGTTCTTCATGTTTAGGTCGCCATCCAGTAAAGCGCCGGCCGCAGGATTTCTGCGCTCCTTGGCAACGTGCGGGAAAAGCCGCGCGAATAGAGCGTTATCGATCAACATCCCTGGTTTGGCATGTGTGATCAGCAATGAACATACGCGCGCAAGCTCGCGCACATTGCCGCTCCACGAATAGCCCACCATGGTTTTCAAAACGTCAGGGGCCAGGCCCAGAGTTTTCTTCCGCGTGCGGTCCTCATGATAAGCAATGAAATGGCGGACCAGTGCGGGGATGTCCCAGGGCCGTTCCCGCAGAGGCGCTAAGCAGATTTGGTTGGTGCGAAAACGATCCAGCAGATCAGGCCGCATCCGGCCTTCAGCGACTGCTTTTTCAGGATTGCAATTCGTTCCCAGGATCACCTGAACGTTGACGCGCACTTCTTTTGTTTCTCCCACCGGGACGAGCGTGCGATTTTCTAAAACCCGCAGCAACGTGGCCTGTGCCCGTAGCGAAAGATCGCCAATCTCATCCAGGAAAAGGACGCCGCCATCCGCAGCGCGAAACAACCCCGGTTCGCTGGCAACCGATCCGGTAAAAGCCCCTCTCTTATGTCCAAAGAAACGGGCCGTGGCCATTTCATCCGTGATCTCCGCGCAGTTCACGGCTACATAGGGAGCGTTGCGGCGTGCGCTGTAGGAATAGATGTATCGCGCCACCAGGTCTTTTCCCGTACCTCGCTCTCCCAAAATCAGGATCGGGTCAGGATCAGGCGCACTGGCGGCGGAAATATGAATGTCATGAAGTTCGCTGCGTAAAACCTGCGTTTGAATTGAGTCCCCGATTAATCGCGGTTTATTTTCCGACGAATTTTCAGAATCGCGCGCGCTCTCTGGCCCGTATTCCGTGTCCTTTTGCGCAAAGCCGACTCGGATGATCTGGCCCAACGCCAGGCTGTAAACGTCCGCCCACTCCTTTGCCAGACGCTTGGACTCGGCACTGGCACCAGCTTCTCTTTCAAAGTACAACACTGCAGATGGCACCTTAAGAATGGGATCAACCGTGGGGAGACACACTGCATCCAGACTGGAAGAGAGATGCTGCAGAGAGTCCAGTATCTGGTCTCCGGCCTTCACATCGGTCTGGCTTTTGATTGCCCAGCACACACGCGTCAGTCGCGTATCTTCCTCGGGGCCTTGCCCAAATTCAATCGCATGTATTTCTTGCTGCGCCAGCCCCACACTGCAAAGTGTTTCCAGATGAATTCCTTCCGGTTTGTAACGGATGAGAAAAATTCCGGCGCGTTTGGCGTCCAGTCCCTTTGCCGCAAGATGGAAAGAAGAGGATATGGCTGTATCTGCCTGGTCCGGCTGCTGGAAAGAACTAAACAATACGGATAATCCCGAGAACAGCGATTCCTGGCAATGATCGACATTCGAGATCGGATGCATGAAGGGCCTCCTGACTAAGTAAGCACCGGTCAGCAGCAAAGCTTCTCTGTCTGCTCCACTCAACCTGTTCCAGCGCTCAAACTTAATCAAAGCAAGCATCCTGCCATTCGAAAAGTGTTGATTATAAAAGTCTTATTTTCTTAACCGAGTCTGGTCTTTGTCCACCACTGGAAATTGCGTTCACCGGTGGACACCCCAAAATCCTGTAGAGAATGCCTGCAAGTCTCTCTGGATACCGCCGAGAATAGAGAAGGCATCGCCTACTCCCGCGTGTATGAGGACCCATCCGAATCTGTGCGCCGCGAAACCATGTATAGTTCGTGGATTCGCGGCGTACGCATTAGTCGCGGCGCAAGGCCACAATCGGATCAACTCCCATGGCGCGACGCGCTGGCACATAGCAAGCCAGCAGAACAATCGTCATCAGCAGCAAGGTTATAGGGACCGCCGTGGTTAGATCAGTTGCAGTAACGCCGACCAGCAAGTTGGTCATGGCGCGCGTAAGCGCGAATGCTGCCGCCAGTCCAATGGCGATGCCGATAAACACCAGTCGAATTCCCTGCGAGAAGACCAGATTCAAAATGTTTCCGCGGCTGGCGCCCAGAGCCATGCGGACTCCGATCTCGCGAGTACGCTGTCCGGCGGCAAAAGACACCACTCCATAGATTCCCACGGTCGCAATCACCAGCCCGAGCAATCCCATAGCAGCCGTCAGGACTGCTCCCAGCCGGAAGATCAGGAAGCCGTTGCCTCCCGCCATGGCCTCCCTCATCGTTTGCAGATCAGAAATCGGCATCTCAGGATCCAGCGCTTGCACCTGGCGCTCCAGCATCGGTTCCAGCGATTCAGGAGCAACCGAAGTGCGAGTCTGCAGAATCCGCGTGGCTGTATAGTTCTGCTTGAATGGAACATAGAAGTAAGGCATGGGCGCGGAGAAAAAGCCAAACAGCTTTGTATCCTGCGCTACGCCGACTATCTGGATAAAAGGCCCACTGGCGCTCTTGATGCTGAAGCGCTTGCCTAACGGATCTGCATTGGGCCAGTACTTGAGTGCCATCCCCTGGTTGATGACCGCTACCAGCGGAGCACTTTCGTTGTCGATCTCGGTGAAAGGCCGCCCGCGTAAAACAGGGGTCTGCATCGTTGTGAAGTAGCTCTCGTCGATACGGTTGAAAAGAACAAGCGGAGGATGCTGGCCTGGAGCGAGAGGCGCGTCTTCAATGTAAATCTGGCGCGCGTCGTTATAGCTACCCATCGGTACGCTGAAACTCAGGCTGGCCGACTTCACTCCCGGCAGCGCGCGGACACGGTTTTCCAGTTCGCGATAAAATTCCGTCGTTCTGGTTTCGTCATATCCCACCTGATGCGGGTCCAGCATGATGTTGATCACATGGGCAGGCTCAAAACCCAGCGCCATGTGCTGCGCTTGTCCCAGACTGCGAACAAAACGCGCGGCTATGATCAGCAACATCAATGATCCTGCGACTTGCGCCACAATCAGCAGGCTGCGGATTCTCTGGCGTCCACCGGCAGGTCCGCTGCGTCCGCCTTCTTGCAATACCGGCCTGGCCGCACTGCGTGAGGCCCGTATCGCCGGCCATGCCCCCACGATAAACCCTGTGAAAAGCGCGGCTATCAGGCTATAGATGAAAACCCTCCAGTCAAAACCAAAGTCCAGCCGAATGGGAAGCTTCGTTCCCAGATTGATGGCGCCGATTGCGTTGGTGGCCCAAATTCCCAATGCAACACCGGCTGTAGCACCCAGCAGTGAAAGCATCAGGCTCTCCGTCAGCATCTGCTGAATCAGCAACCGGCCCGTGGCGCCCAGCGCGCTGCGGACCGAGAGCTCTTGCCGCCGTGCGGTCATGCGCACCAGCAGCAAGTTAGCCACGTTCATGCAAGCCAGCAACAGAACCAGGCCCGCCAGCACCAGAAACAAGCCTGAGATAAGTGGAATGGCGCTTGCCAGGCGCGGCACAGGTCGCGCCAGTCTTTCAGGAACAGCGTTGACTTTAATTCCATCATCTGTCTTTGGATACTCCAGCGCCATTCGATTGCTCACCAAGTCAAGCGAGCTTTGAGCTTTCCGGAGAGTTACACCTGGCTTTAGGCGCGCCATTGTCGCCAGTATTCGCTGCGAACGGTCCGTCCATAGCCCGGCCTTATTCGCTTCTTGCAGCATCATGCTCAAAGGCGCGTAGCCTGACAGTTCAACTCCAGAATGAACGCCATAGAAATCTTTTTGGGCAACGCCGATAATCACAGCAGGCTGCCCGTCCAGACGCACCTGCTTGCCCACAATGCCGGGATCGCCGTGAAACCGCTTTTGCCAATACGCATAACTCAGGACCAGAACCGGAGCGTCCCCCGCGTGCTCTCCTTCCTGAGGTAACAGCAACCGGCCAGCAGCGGGTTTGATTGCCAGCCCGGAAAGAAAATTTCCCGTCACGTAGCTAAAGACAAATGGTTCAGCCTTGCCTTCAAAGCTGAGCCCGCCAAAACCAATCTGGTCGGCAAAAACATCGGAGAACACGTCCGTCTGTTTGCGGAAGTCAACCAGAGCGGGATACGAAAGATAATAGACACCCACCGCATCATCTTTCTGCTGCGCAGCCAGTACAACAAGCTGCTCTGGACTAGCCACGGGCAAAGGACGAAGCCAGCCATTCACAATGCTGAAAATCGCCGTATTTGTTGCGATGCCCAATGCCAGCGTAAGCGCTGCCGATAACGTAAATGCCGGGTACTTTAGCAATTGGCGGATTGCAGAATGAATGTCTCTTCGCAGTGTTCGCATGATCTCTCTTCCATTCACCTATAGAGGTTTTAATTGCATCTCCACGGCCAAAGTCATTAGGGTGGGCAAACCTGAACAACACAGTCCACATAACCGGCCGTAATATTCCCGTTGTTCGAATCTGGACTTCTGATGTCCGAGTATGGACAAATTCAAAATCGTTGATTTCCACACTTACAAGACAGCTGTGCTTCTTCTTTTACTAAGATCGCGGATCACCAAGAGAACGGCCTCCGTCCACGGTAAAGACTGCTCCCGTCACGTAACGTGCCTGATCAGAGCAGAGAAATTTCACTAGTGAGCCCACATCATCCGGAGAGCCGATTGCGCCTGCGGGAATCACATGCTTGAGATCTCCATTTTGTTTCAGTCTTTCGATCACAGGAGTGGCGATGGCCGTTTCAATCAGGCCGGGAGCGACCACGTTCGCGGTAACACCGCGATGGGCCACTTCCAGGGCTAGAGTGTGAGTGAATCCCTCAATACCGGATTTTGCCGCGGCGTAGCTGCTCTGTCCGCGCTTGGCAAACCTGGCGCTGATGGAACTGACGTTGACGATGCGGCCAAAGCGATTACGGTACATGTCGCGAATAGCCACGTGGCACAGCGCCATGGGTGCAATCAGGTGCTCCGCGAGAAGTCTTTCATGGCTGCCGAATTCGGAGCTAACGAACAGTCCATCGCAAATTCCACCGAAAGAGTTAACAAGAATGCCGGGAGCGCAGCCGAACTCCTCAATTACTTTCTTGAAGAGATTGGCCGCATCGGCATAGCTGCGCAGATATCCCGGAAAAGCTCGCACACGGCAGGAAAGCTGGGCGGATTCAATAGCACTACAGACGGATGCTGCCCGGTCATGATCAGAGCCGTAAGACAGGGCAAGGTCGTACTCGTCCGAAAGCAATCGTGCAATGCTTTCGCCAATACCTCCACAGCCGCCGGCAATCAGCGCCAGTCTGCGCATCCGGAAAATCCTCCCATTCCTGGAACCAACGATGACGGCCACACACACCGCCACTCTGCAAAACTCAGGCGGTCGTCCGGCTGCCGCAATCAGTTGTTTACGACTCCTGAAAGCAACAGCACATGTGCCTGAGCCATGTTTCCTGCACTGGCTTTAAGCCTTTAAATGATCGACGATGTCCTGGACCGTAATGTCAACAGCGGCGCCGTTTGTCTTGGCTTTCCGCTCTTGTGACAATTTGCGGAAATCCAGTTCGACGTCGAATTGTTTTTCCAGTTCACAGCTAATGTCGATGAAGTCGATTGATTCAGCGCCCAGTTCACCGGTCAATTTGGTGGCTAGCAGAATAGCGTGGCCTTTTGGGTTCAGCACTGTTTTGATTGCTGCTTCTACTGCGGCAAATATTTCTTCTTCGGAATATGCGGTTTTCACAGACGGTCTCCCTGCATGGATTTAAAAGACAAACATTTATCTTGCGAAGTCCACAAACATCATGAGCAACTCAACTGCCAAGCTCACGGCAAAACAAGAGTTCAAGAAATCACCATGAAATAATCTGCTTTGGCTCATTGGAAAAAGCGGCGATGGCTGTGCGTTCCAAAATCGGTCCCCTCGGAGCAGTTTCGAAATTCCATTGTTGGCACCGCATTCATCCGGCGTTAAACCGTGAGCACGGCCTCGGCTTTTGCTTCCTGGTCTTCTTGAGAAAGATCCTGCTCCGGGAACCAGGGAGCAAGAAGAGTTGCCAGATTTCGGATGGTTGGATTATCGAAGATGGCGCGTAAGGAAAGCTTGATGGGCGGCCGGTCCTGTATGCCAACAGAAGCACTGGCAAGCAGTGCGCTCAGTTTACGATGCACTTTTGCCATCATCAGCGAATGCGCGCCGCGCTCAAACAGGTCGTCGTCAATCCCAATCTCCTTGCAATCGAGCGTCTCCTGCCAAATGGCCACAAGCCGTCGCTCCAGTTCAGTGCTCGGCCTGGCTAAATTACCGGTCCGCGGTACGGGTTGCAGCACCACTTCCCTCTTTGGCTTTGCCGGGGTGAACACTTCTGCCAGACTTTCCAGATGCGAGAGCGGAGCGTCGGGGCGCGCTGCCACTTCCTCGAGCAGGCTCCTTACGGACTCTGTCCAACGTATGACCTTATTTCTCTCAAAGATCTCGCTGGAGTAAACATAATAAAGATCAAATAGCTCACCCCGCTCCGCCATGGCCAGACATAAGTCATGCATCATGCCCATGCTGAATGCGCCCGCGCTGGTCATATGCAGTCCTTCGGCTTTGAGTTCCCAGGACCCAACCTGGGAGACGGCCACGGGAAAAACAGGACGTCCCTGAGGACGCTGGGTTTTAGAGTTCTGCAGCACGTCAGCCAGGGCAAATTCTTTGTGTTCAGCCGCATGACGCAATTGCGTGTTGATCTGCAGAAGAAATTTCCTAAAGCTGGGATTACCGCGCAGGTCAAGCCGCAACGGCACCACGTTGGAAAAGAAGCCAAGCGCCCCGGCCATTTCCCTGGGCCGGGTAGAGAATGGAACAGCAAGCAGGATTTCTTCCTCTCCGCAAAGACGCGCTACAAAAATGGCAAATGCGGTGAGCACGATGCGAAAAAGCGTTGTGCGGCAGGGTTTCTCCAGCGCGCGAAGCGAGCGGCAAAGCGGAGCGTCAAGCGTGCTAACGTATGATCCTGACCTGAATGTCCTTGCGGCCGGAACAGGATGGTCCGTTGGCACCAGTGTCTCTGGAAGCGGCTCATGAAACAGACGCTGCCAATATTCTGTGCTGGCTTCGAAGATTCCAGTGTTCATCCGTCTCTTCTGCCACACGGCAAAATCACCGTATTGGAGTGCCAGAGGCTGGGGCAAAGACGTTCCGCGAAGATGGCTGAGATAAGTTCTTGCCAGTTCCTCAATAAACTGCGCACCATGAAATCCATCCATGATCAGGCGGTGGAACGTCAGGATGAAATGGTGGTCATTGGCTCCAAAGCGCAGCAGTTCTGCGCGGAAAAGCGGCCCTATCGTCAGATCAAAAGGAAGGCCTAGCAGCTTTTGCGCGCGAGGGATCGTCACATCGGCCCTGTTCCCCGTGGTCTGCGCGTTTAGATCCCCACTCAGATCAATGACTGGCAAAGATGCCGTCACGCTGGGCAGGATACGCTGCACAGGAATGTCATCGGCGGCATGAAAAACTGCGCGCAGAGCATCGTGCCGGTCCACCACGTCCTGAAATGCCTGCGCAAAAAGCGCGAAATCCAGCGGGCCGGAGACTGATAACTCTACCGCCAGCTTATAAACGTTGCTGTTGGGATAAAGCTGGCACTGAAGCCATACGTCGTCCTGTCCTAAAGAAAGTGGATATTCTGAAACCCCATTAACTGCCTGTAGAGAAAGTTCTTGCTCCAGTGTGTTCATCATATGCCGCCTGAAAAAGTGACGATTGCGCCTTCACGCTCCACACTTAAAAGCAAATGCAATGCCAAAGGTGCCTGACTGAAGATGCACACGCCGGAAAGCCTTTCATCTAAGGCCCGGCCCAACAATGGCGCGCTCCAAAATGAAACTCGTTCCATTTTTGGGCCACGCTGAAAACAGCATTGCCATTAAAGCTGACCCGCGCCGTCTTTAATTGGGCTGCAGAATCAATGGTGTGTCTTCACAAGCAATGGCCTGCCGAATTCCTCCGATAAATGGCCCCTGATTTGCAATTAAGCAAACGCAGGACGGAGCCGTTGGTCCTGAGCTTTACTGAAATGAGACAAGCCTGTGCGATGGATTTTGCTGGACGCAGGCACTAACGAAGCGGCTGAAGACTGGTATAAACAAGGGAGAACGGGCATGAGCAGCATCATATGGAAGAATTCTCTGCGAGCTCCGCAGAATCAAGTCCAACAATCTAACGTCTACGATCTTTACCAAGGCGGACTGTGCGTTCACGGAGCGGAAACGCTTCCCGCGCAGGCAGAAGAGATTGTCGATCTCCCGGATTCACGAAGCTATCGCGCTCTCAGCCGGGCCGGAATTCTGCTTGCAGCGGCGGGATTGAAAGGCCGGGCAGCGCTCGCTCCTTTTCTTGCCGACGATCCCTTCAGCGTGGGAATGTACTGCGCCATGGAAGTCGGGCCGAATGATTACAATTCCGCCAGACAGATGGTCGATGCCGCTCCCGATAAATTTGCGGCCATGTATAAGGGGCTGCGCTCATCCAAGCAATATTTCAAGCAACTGGCCAACGTTCCCCCCAGCCAACTCGGTATCTTCCTCGGGATCATGGGGCCGCAAAGCGTTTTCAGTCATTCTCGCTGGGGTTGTCTCCATGCACTGGAGCAAGCTGAATTTGACTTGAATGAAGGGTCCATCCAGGCAGCGTTGGTATGCAGCGCTTTCAGTCTGGAAGATCCGCTGCTCAGCATGCGCGTCCGCCGGACGTGTGAACCAGAACGCTCCGTCGGTGAAGCCGGAGCAGCAATCATCCTGGCATGCAATGGCGAGTATACGGATTGGCGTTCCGTGATTGGCAGAGAGGATAGTCCCACATATGGAATTGCTCACGATCTGGTTATGCTCGCAACCGACGATGAACAGGAACCGGAGCTGCTTATGGAAGCAGCACACGCAGGCCAATGAAAAATAGAAGAAAGGGAGTCGCCATGCATCAGGTAGTGGTCACAGGAATTGGTATCGTGTCCCCGCTCGGGACAAGCGTGGAGGAATTTTGCCGACGCATGTTTGCGGCTGAATCAGGATTGGTAGACATACGTAACGGTTTTGTCGGACCGAACTTTCCCGTTCCCGCAGCCGGGCGCGTGCCGGATGAACGCCTGGTGGCGCCGGAAGCGCTGCAACGGCTCGGCCACAAAAACAGCTTAAAATCGCATATTTTTGCCGCGATGGCCACAGAAGAGGCCCTGCAGGCGCTGCCCAGAGACACACCAGTGGATGCAATCGCATACGGCACCACGGACGGTATCTCTTTTGACCTGATCAAAAGCTCTTTCCGCAAATTTGACCCGGCAACTTTTGATTGGGACGCTACTCGCGCTGAAACGACCCTCGAATTACTGCGAGATATGGTAGCTCTCCATGGCAACGGGCATATTGAAGACCAGGACCTTTTTACGCTCAACAACGCATGTGTCAGCAGCAATCAGGCAATCGGGCTTGCACTGCAAAGAATCCGCAGCGGCATGTGGCGGCGCGCTATTGTTGGCGGCGTGGACGCTCGCTGCACGGACGAGAACATCATGAATTTTCACATGCTCGGCGCACTCAGTGTAGCGAATGTGCCTGCCGCAGAGGCGAGCCGGCCTTTCTCTAAAAGCCGCTGCGGATTTGTGCGCGGGGAAGGTGCAGGCACGCTCATCCTGGAAAGCCTGGAAGAAGCGCAAGCCCGGGGCGCAAAGATCCTTGGCAAGATCAGCGGTTACGCCGCCAGTTCTGACGCTTTTCGCTTGACCGATGGACGTACCGATGCGAAAGCCGCTATTCATGCCATGGCCGGCGCAATTGCAGATGCCCGTCTCGATACGCAACAGATCGATGCCGTAAGCGCGCACGGAACTTCCACGCAGATGAATGACCGGCTGGAAACCATGGCGCTCAAACAGGTATTCGGCCCGCAAGCTTACCGTATGCCTGTGGTCGCGCTGAAATCCCAGATTGGCCATGCAACCGTGGCCGCCGGAGCATTGCAGGCGATCGCGACTCTGCGGATGCTCTCCGACCAGCGGCTTGCTCCGACTATCAACTACAAGGATATTGATCCTGAGTGCGATCTGGACTATGTGCCGAACCAGTCACGTCCAGCGCAGCTCAATGCCATCCTGAGCAACAGCTTTGGCTTTGGCGGACAAAATGCATGTGTTGTTTTTCAAAGATACGCGAGTTAAAGATACGCGGATTGAAAGACATGTGAACCGAAAAAATATGTGAGCTGAAATCTGATCGAAACAGTTCCATAACAGTCTTGGAGTGATGAAACATTTTCTATGTATATGGCAAATCCAAAAGTCGCAGTCGTCACAGGTGGAACACGTGGAATCGGCAGGGCCGTAAGTCTCGCGCTGGCTGAATCAGGCGCCAGGGTATATTCCATCTTTGCGCGGAACCGCCAGGCAGCGGAAGCGCTGACCCAGGAAGCGCAGGAACGCCGGCTTGACATACGCTGTTTGCGCGCTGACCTGACTGACAGTGAGGCCGTCGCGGCCTGCGCAAATTCCATCAAGCTTGAAAACCAAAAAATTGATTGCGTTGTGCATTGCGCCGCAAGCGGCGTGCATCGCGAAATCGAGAAGCTAAGCGTGCGGCACATCGTGTGGACCTTTGACGTCAACGTGGTTTCCATTCACTCTTTGTTGGCGGAATTGCTTCCCATCATGCCGGAGGGCTCAAGGATCATCGGTATTTCCTCGCCTGGCGCCACGCATGCCCTGCCTTACTATGCGGCCGTAGGCTCGAGCAAAGGCGCTCTTGAAGCGCTTTTTCGGCACTACGCCCGGGAGTTGGCGCCGCGCGGAATCTCTGTAAACCTGATTTGTCCGGGGCTGGTGGCAACGGATGCGATTGATGCTTTTCCCGACAAAGAAGCACGCGTGGAAGCTACCATCGCGCGCACTCCCAGTGGCCGGCTCACAACTCCGGAAGACGTTGCTCAGCTGGCGCTATTCATGTGCAGTAATGTCGCTTCACAAATCGTGGGACAGACCATCACAATTGATGGCGGCAGAATGCTGGTTTGATCAGCAGGTCAGTTCAGGCCAAGCGTAGAAGCACTCGAAGTTTTTAGAAAGTAAAAACTGACATTCGCTCCACACAACAACGTGGAGAGTACGTAGATTTGGAAATGTCCGTCCGATAAAGACGGAAACCAGGGTTGGGACTGGTAATGGCGGCAGCCTGCCACGAAAAGGAAAACAATGCAATTCGACAAGCTGGGCAATAGCTGGTTCGCGCTGCAGGTTCAGGGCAATCACGAAAAAGTGGTGGGATCTTTGCTGGGCTTAAAAGGATATGAACAGCTTGCTCCTATGTATAAAGTGAGCCGCCGCTGGTCAGACCGTATAAAGACGCTTGAGAAGCCACTTTTTCCCGGCTACGTATTTTGCCGTTACGATCCCACGATAGGATCTGACGTTGTTACCACCCCGGGAGTCATGCGTGTGTTAGGCGCGAGAGGGTACGCCCTGCCGGTGAGTGATGCTGAAATCGCTGCAATCCAGGCAATGATCAACTCAGACATTGCCGCAGAACCTTGCGCTTATCCCGCTGCCGATTTTTCCATCTCTGAGCGTGTCAGAATTGCAGCAGGCCCATTCTCTGGACTGGAGGGCGTTGTGATTAGAACGAAAAATGGCAGGCGGCTGGTTGTCTCAATCGAAACCATTCGGCGATCCTTCGTCACTGAATTAGATGCCGCGTGGCTGCTCCCCCTTGAGAACATTGAAGAACACGTAGGCTGTTCCCCTTGCTACGCTTAAAAAATTCCAATCGCAAAACACGACGTCAAGGCTTATTCCTGAACACAAGCGATAGATTCTCTCACAACAGCACTCAATAGAAAACATTATGAACCAAATGGAAAATCATTCCGGAATGGCAAGCTCTTGTCTGGTATCAACGGCTCTGCCCGAGCCAATACGTTCGTCGTTCGCGCAAGAGCGTATGTGGTTTATGGAGCAGTTGGAACCAGGCAGTGCTTTGTATAACGTTCCCATTGCCCTGCGTTTGCGCGGGAAGTTGCATACAGGAGCCGTAGAGAACGCGCTGCAGCAAATCGTGGAGCGGCATGAAGCA
>DASXLK010000050.1:0-9650 GCA_036496365.1 Candidatus Angelobacter sp.
ATCTGCGGCGTTCCGGGCAAATTCCTGTAGTGCTGGAAAATGCCAGGGCTTCCATGCGCAGCTTGAATCTGGCGGTGGCAGCAATCAAGAACAATATGCCGCTGGTGATTTTTCCTGAGGGTGCTCGCTCAGCCACTGGGCAATTGCAGCCTTTTCTTGGCGGAGCATTTTATGCGGCGATCAAAGCTCAGGTCGATGTAGTTCCCATGGCGCTGGTGGGGACCTTTGAAATGTTGAAGATGAATACCTGGCACATCAAGCCAGGTCCATTGCATTTGCTGGTGGGGGACCCGATTCATACGACCTGCATGACTCTGCGCGACTTGGAGAAGCTCACAGACCGCGCGCGAGGCACCATTGGCGATCTTTACTATTCCCACTGTTTGGTTCCGGATTTGCGTGGAGCGAATCTGATGGCTGATGAATCAAAAAAGTAAAGGTGGGATGGAAGTGCCGTTTCAAGGCCGAATTGGACAAGTTTTACAGGAAAATTCAGGAAAATGACGTTATGAAACCAAGAATCGCCATACCGGAGCCTTGTTCTTACGATCTGGAATATAGTGGCCGTGCCCTGCCGGCATATCTCCGGGCAGTTGAGGCCGCAGGCGGCGAGCCGGTGATTATTCCTCTCAAGAGTACGCCGGAAGAGATTGCCAGAGCGGTCACATCCTGTGCTGCCATCCTGTTGCCCGGAAGTAAAGCCGATGTTGATCCGCAGAAATACAATGCAGAAAAGCATCGCGCGACTGCTCCCGCTGACCAGCCTCGCGATTCTGCCGACGAGCTCTTACTTCAGGATGCTTACAACCTGCGTAAGCCGGTTTTTGGTATTTGCTACGGTCTTCAGTCTTTAAACGTCTGGCGCTCTGGGACGCTGGTCCAGCACATTGAATCTGGGGTGGATCACAGCGCTGGACCGAAAGTCGAAATTGCCCACAAGGTGGTTGTTGCCGTGGATTCTCTGCTGGGAAGTGAGATCGCACGTGGACAAGAAAAAGCTGTCCCAGTAAATTCCAGCCATCATCAATCCGCCGATGTCATTGGAGATGGATTACGAGCAGTGGCCCATTGCGCGGAAGACAACGTGATTGAAGCAATTGAAGGCACGTCGCCGGAGCACTATGTTTTGGCGGTGCAATGGCATCCGGAGCGGTCATTTGAGCAGGACCAGGCTTCCAGCAATCTGTTTAAGTCTTTTATAAAGGCTGCTGAAAACTGGAGCGAGCACCGCTCCTGATTTTCTAGAGAACAGGTAAGACATGCGGGCCGTGCGCTTGCGTACATGCCTGATTCTTCCGTATCGTACTTCCCATGCCGGAAAAGGGCGTTGTGCTATCACTGGAAGACCGGGTTGCCGTGGTTACGGGCGGCTCGCGCGGGATTGGCGCCGCGATTGTAAGAATGTTTACTCGCGCCGGGGCGCGCGTGGTCTTCAACTATCAAAAGGCCGCCAAGGAAGCAGAAGATCTTTGCTGGGAGTGCGGCGGAGAAAAACACTGCATCGCCGTGCAGGCTGGACTTTCTTCCAGCCAGGCCGCTAAACCCTTGATTGACGCCGCAGTCCAGCATTTTGGCAAAGTGGACATTCTGGTAGGCAATCACGGCGTTTGGCCGCCGCATGATGCACCCATTGACCAAATGACAGACGAGCAATGGCGCTCAACACAGGCCATTAATGTAGACAGTCTTTTCGGGCTGGTGAAGCATGGCGTGGCGCAGATAAAGCGGCAGCGTAGCGGCGGCCATATAGTATTGATCAGCTCCACTGCCGGTCAGCGGGGCGAAGCTTTTCACGCGGACTATGCCGCCAGCAAAGGCGCCATTATCAGCATGGTTAAAGGGCTTTCCACGGAGCTGGCGCGGGACGGAATTTACGTGAACTGTGTTGCTCCCGGCTGGGTGGAAACCGATATGGCAACTCCGGCGCTTCATGACGCTGTGATCAGCAAGCGCGTTTACAGCACCATTCCGCTGGGCCGGGCGGGGAAGCCAGAAGAGATTGCGGCTTCCGTTTTGTTTCTGTGCACGGCGCATGCCGGTTTTATTACCGGTGAGATACTCAATGTCAACGGCGGCGCAGTGCTGGTTGGCTGATTTTTAACAGTAACGATACAGATTCTTCCTGCATCTAAGGAATCATTGATCCCATGAGAATCTTCGCAGTCGTTTGCTTATGCTTGGCCAGCTTATATGGCCAGCAGAATCCATCTGCCCCAGCGCCGGTCAGCGAGCAGAGCAACCAGCAAAAGGCGCGTGCCATGGTTGACCAGATGATTCAAGCGCTGGGCGGCCATGACTACCTCACCGTGCAGGATTATTACGCAGAAGGCCGCTCCGGCAGCTTTCACAATGAGACGCTTGAAGGCTACGGTTTGTTTTATCGCTTCTGGAAGCGGCCCGACAAAGATCGCGTGGAGCTTACTAAAGAGCGCGACATCGTGGAGCTTTATCTGGGCGATCAGGCGTATGAAATTACCTACAAAGGAATTCATCCTCTTGATTCGCAAAAGGACGAGAAGCTGCGCCAACTCATGCTGCGCCGGCACTACACACTGGAAGTTGTATTGCGGGAATGGCTCAAGGAGCCAGCTATTTTACTGCTGGACGAAGGCCCCGGAATTTCTGAGGGGCATATTGCGGAGAAGATCACTTTCGTTAACGCGAAGAATGAATCAGTCACTGTATACGTAGATCCCACCACGCATCTGCCTTTGGAAAAGCGCTTTTCCACGCGCGATCCGCGCTACCGTGAGCGCGATGAAGAGAGAACAATTTATGGCGACTGGAAAGAGTATCAGGGTGTGAACACGCCACGGATCACCGTAACCAAGCGCAATGGGGAGACACTTTCCCAGCAGATCATCTTGAACATGACATACAATACCCATCCTGATGACGCGCTGTTTGATCCTGCTGTGGCTAAAATCCATCCGGTAAAGCCGAAGTAGCATGATTATGTTCAGAAAATCAGTCGTTGTATTAGCGCTCACAATGGTATTCGGATTAGTGTATGCAGACCATCTGCCTCTAGAACAAGTTGCAATAGGTTCACCAGAGATCCAACTTGGGCCAATACGTCTTGAGCACACCACAAAGAATGACCTGGTAAAGATTTTTGGTCCGCCGACAGAAGAAAAAACTGTGCCTGATGACCAGGATTCGAAGAGAGGGGAGCGCCTTTATTCGTGGAATATTAACGGAGACAAGTTAAGCGTTCGGACTTGGTTTCAACCAAATGGAGAAAGCCCAGTTGATTCAGCTGAAGTTTGGGGCACAAACGCTCTGAAATGGGCACGCACGGGTAAAGGCTTAAACCTTGGCGATTCGCAAACAGATTTAAGACGTATTTATGGTCGCAGATTTAAGTCTGGCCGGCGAAAAACAGATAATGTTTTGTATGTCGTTATTCAATGGCAAAACGGCACCGAGGTTCACGCAGATTTCAGCCCCGAAAACAGGATCAATCATATCCTAGTGAATGCTCCGGTTGAGTAGGTGAGTCGGATTGTACGTGACGGTGGTTTCAGCTTATACAAAGCCACGTTCTGTTGTAAAAAAACAACACAAGTCTATGGACTGGACAGTGTAATCTGTTTACTTAGAATCACTTGCCATTTGAACAGACAGTTCGGATCCCAGTTGAGTGCAAAGGCGTTGGGCTGCACAGCGGCGCGCCTGTAACTCTAAAAATCCTTCCTGCACCCGCAGGAACGGGTATTGTCTTCCGCCGGGTTGATCTAGACAACTTTGAAATGGAAGCCGTTGGCCGTAATGTGGCCAAGGTAAGTTACGCAACCAGCCTGCAAAGACAAGGCGTATTGATTTCGACCACAGAACATCTGCTTTCTGCATTTATTGGCATTGGCCTGGATAACGCAGTGGTGGAGCTGGACAATCTGGAAGTCCCGATTCTTGATGGCAGCGCCAAGCCTTTCGTCGACATGGTTTTGGAAGCAGGCTTGAGAGCGCAGCGTAAGAAGCGCACTTATCTGCGAATCAAGCGTGAAATTGAGGTGCGTGATGGCAATAAGTTTATTGGCGCCTATCCAGCCTCTGGTTACGCGGTGGCGTACAAGATCAATTTTGCCGCGCCCATTGGCGCACAGTCTTTTGAAATTGATCTTTCGCAGGACCTCTATCGCAAAGAGCTTGCTTCAGCCCGCACTTTTGGTTTTTTAAGTGAAGAGAAGGCCATGAAGGACATGGGGTTGATTCGCGGCGCTTCAGAAGCGAACGTGATTGTGTTGACCGCCACAGGAGTAAAGAACGGCCCATTGCGCTTTGAAGATGAGTTTGTACGCCACAAAGTGCTGGATTTGATTGGTGATCTTGCTTTATTGGGCAAGCAGATTATCGGCCGAATTGTTGCTGACCGCGCAGGACACGCCATGCACACGGCATTGGTTTCGCGTCTGCTGAAAGACAGATCCTTGTGGGAAGAGACAACGGAAATCAGCGAAGTTCACGATTTCGCTGAAAGCCTTGCTGACGCCGCACACAGCTCACAGGCGTAATTCAGCTATATTGTCGCGTTGATAAACATTGCGCCACCGCCCAGCGGCAGGGACCGCTTTTCCAGCCACGTATCCAGATCTTTTTTGGCTTCAGCGGAAAGAATCTGAAAGCGGATGCCGGCCCGGCCCTCATCCGTTGACCAGACAATCTCGCCTTTTATATCCAGGGCTTTTTTGTTCCCGGGCAGTTGCAGTCGTACGCGGGCAGCGCCGCCCTCATCAAGCTTGCGAGAGCATTCAACGGAAATTCCACCATGGCTGATGTTGGTGATGTGCAAGGGCAATTCTGCTCCCTGGTCCACCAATATTGCCCCTGTGGCTTTAATCAAATGCCGATGGTAGCGTCGGCGTTCGCGCATAATCAGGCCCTGCGCAGCGCGCACGCTGCGGGTGGCCCGCTCCAGCGAGATAGGTTTATCTAAAACAAAATTAGCGCCCATCTCAAATGCTTGTTGAATGGTCGTCTTGCCATTGACTATTGCAAAGGCTATGCAACTCTTGTTGGATTTGCCCTGACGCAATTCGCGAAGAACCAGAGGGCCGTTGAGCATATCATCGCAATCGACCAGTAGAGCGTCATACTTGCGGCGAAGCAGAATGTGGCGTGCCTGATCAGTGTTGTTTGAGAGATCCAGATCGATGTTGGCTGCGTCCAGAACGCGGCGTAGCGTACGATGTACTTCAGGATCCTTGCTGAGGAGGAGTGCTTGCAGAGCCATACAAGCAGCAGGGTATCGGAATCACCCTCAGAAGGCCACATAACCAACGTAACAGGCCAGGCTCGGAATGGTGGCAGCACTTTCGATCTAAGGCCTTCCGGAATCCGCGAAACACATGAAGACAACCGTATATTTATCGCTAGGCTCGAATATCGGCAACCGGGAAGCAAATATCAATGAGGCCATACAGCGGTTGGGAGAGCTGGGCACAGTGGAAGCTGTTTCTTCCTTCTATGAGACTGAGCCCGTTGAAGTTGAGCGCCAGCAAGCATGGTTTTTGAACTGCGCCGTCAAGATGGAAACTGCGTTACCGGCGGAAAGGTTTCTAAAGCAAATTCTTGCGGTTGAACAAGCAATGGGGCGGAAGCGGCTTGAGCCAAAGGGGCCGCGGACTATTGACATCGATATTATTTTTTTTGACGCGGCTATTTTCAATACTCCAGAGCTGACCGTCCCTCATCCCGCAATGCAGCAACGCCGCTTTGTTCTAGAACCACTGGCAGAGATTGCGCCTGATGTGGAACATCCCATACTCAAGCGAACAGTGCGGGAACTGCTCGATGGATTGGCGGCAAGCACGGGTGCGGTACTCAAGTTTCAGCGCAACTGATTTACGATTGATCCCGTGGATATTTCTGCTATTGCTCAACTGCTCCAACCCTACATTCAGCTTGATGAATCGCGGCTTCCCTCTATATCGAAGTATATCGATCTATTGCTGAAGTGGAATGCGCGAATCAATCTGACCGCGATACGTGAGCCGGAAGAAATAGTGCAAAGGCATTTCGGCGAATCTTTTTTTGCCGCAAAACACATGTTGTCAGAGGGGACCATTGAGAATGCAATCGACCTGGGATCTGGAGCGGGCTTCCCTGGGGTTCCATTTGCCATGCTGGCGCCTGAGACGCAGGTGACGCTGATTGAGTCGAACCATAAAAAGGCGGCATTTCTTCGGGAGTTGATTTTCGTGCTGGGGCTGAAAAATGTGAATGTTTTTGATGACCGGGGCGAGAAGTACTCTCATAAGGCAGACCTGGTAACAATGCGCGCAGTTGAAAGCTTTAGCAAAGCGCTTCCATTAGCGATCCAGTTAACGAAGCCGGAAGGCCGACTGGCTCTTATGATTGGGTCTGCTCAAATTGACGAGGCGGTTAAATTGGGAGAGAAAGTGGCCTGGAAGGAGCCGCAACAGGTTCCGGGAGGGGATTCGCGTGTATTGTTTGTCGGAACCAAGTTGGTAATAGTGGAGTGAAGGTGCTGTTTTTTTTGATTAAATCAGGTAAGAAGGTCTGTTTTTGAGAAAATTTAGCGATTTAAGGGAAATGCAAGCCTAAAGGCAATCAGGTTAGTAATAGGGCACACTATTAGCGCAATGATTTTTCTAAGGTGCATAAATTTTCAACCATCATGAAATGTAAAAGTGGGATTTTATATTAAAATATCTTGTAATTTTTCAAAATAATCCGCTTGTTTGCGGTTACAAGTGGGAATTTATTTAAATACTGCTTTATCAGGGCGAATGTTCCACATGGAACATCTGCCGTATCCACCAGTCGGATCTCCTTAATTGTTCCACGTGGAACATGCACCAATTTGCGGCATTGCACATTTTTTAACGCTTCGCTAAATTCTAAAAGGTTCTATATTTCGCAGAGCCATCAAAATCATGGGACGAGTTATCGCGGTTGCCAATCAAAAAGGTGGAGTCGGCAAGACGACGACAGCCATTAATCTTGCTGCTTCTTTTGCGGCTGCCGAGGTTAAGTGTCTCCTCATCGATTGCGATCCCCAAGCGAACTCCACAGGCGGTTTGGGCTTCCCTCGAGACCCAGAACGTCTCAGCACCTACCATTTGCTCATGGCAGAAGCCGATGCCCGTGAAGCTGTTATGCCGACAGAACTTGAAGGCCTGAGCCTGATTCCCGCCCATAAGAACCTTATCGGAGCCAATATTGAGCTGGTGAATGCTGAAGAGCGAGAATTCCGTTTACGCAACGCTCTTAAATCTATTCGGGAGGAATTCCAGTTTGTTGTCTTGGACTGTCCACCAGCGCTTGATCTCCTGACCCTCAACGCTCTTGTGGCAGCAGATTCCGTGCTTGTCCCGATGCAAGCTGAATACTTCGCCTTGGAAGGTGTAAGCGAGCTGCTAGATACTATTGAGCGGCTTCGCCGGAGCTTTAACCCCAGCCTGGAGATTGAAGGCGTGGTCCTGACCATGTATGACGATCGTACAAATCTGGCGCAGCAGGTCACGCAGGAGTTGCGGCGATATTTCGGCGATAAGCTGCTGACTACAGTGATTCCGCGCAATATCCGCCTGGCAGAGGCTCCCAGCTATGGGAAACCCGTGTTGCTCTATGACGTACGTTCCCGCGGTGCGGAAAGCTATATCAAGTTGGCGAAGGAACTCATGGAACGGATGATGCAAGCCTCAACTTCAAACCCTTCCACCAATCCAGCTGAAGGCCCTCCAGCCGAGACTGAACTGAAGAGGGTCAATGAATCATAAAAAGTGAAATAGGGTCACGGAAGTAAGACTACAGAATTGGGTTACGAACAAGGGTACGAACTGGAATACAAACACTTATGATGAATGACAAACGCAAAGCGCTGGGACGAGGCCTAGACTCTCTCTTGCCAAGCCGTCCTGTGGTTACGCCAATCGCGCCACCTGCCCAACCTACCGGAAATCCGCAGGAAGTTCCTATTGAAAATATTGACGCTAACCCATACCAGACACGCCGTCGCATCAATGAGCAGACATTAGAGGAGCTTGCTGAATCAATCCGCGTAAGCGGTGTCGTGCAGCCTGTTGTGTTGCGTCCAATGGCGAGTGGAAGATTTCAACTGGTTGCAGGTGAACGGCGCTGGCTGGCTTCCAAGCGAGCAGGCCGAACCACGGTTCCCGCAGTGATACGCCAGATATCCAATGAGCAAGCCTTGGAGATTACGATCATTGAAAATCTGCAGCGTGAAGATTTGAACCCGGTGGAGCAGGCGCATGCCTTTGAGCGCCTCAGTCGCGAGTTCAACATGACGCAGGAGCAGATTGCCACCAGAACAGGTAAAGACCGGGCAAGCATTGCAAACTTTATCCGCCTGCTCAAGCTGCCCGAATCTGTACAGAGCGCGATGGAAGAAGGCAGCCTCAGCTTTGGACATGGAAAAGTATTGCTGGCGCTGGCTGGCTTTCCGGAACATCTGGAAAGAGCAGCTCGAGAGATTATAGAAAAGAAGCTCTCCGTGCGGCAGACGGAAGAATTGGTGGCAAAGCTGCTCAACCCGCAGGCTGAGGAGCAAAAACAAGAGAAGCCAGTAAAATTGCTCGATCCCAATGTGCGTGACGCGCAGCGGAGTTTGGAGATGGCATTAGGCGTTAAGGTCGAAATCCAGGACCGTAAAGGCAAGGGCAAGATCGTTCTGAAATACGGTTCACTGGAGGACTTTGACCGGATCGTGGAAGCTCTGGCACAAAAATAATATATCGATGTTTATCGATATTGTAGGAGCAAAAGTTTGCTCGATTGGGCGAATAATTTTTTTCAATGAGTTTGCGAGGGGCACCAGCTTAGCGCGTGAACTGCTAATTCCTCAACCCTGTCCAGTTTTCTGAGATCACAATGGAATTACCCGGATTACTGGGATCGTACTTGATGGATGTCATCAAGCCGGACCTGCATGAATGCAGGTCTACCATGTGCCGCAGGCTGCTCACGTCTTGTGACGCCTCGTAGCTTACGCCGGCAACATCGTAGTGGTAGATCAAAAGCTGTAACTCGCCGGAACCGTTCGTCTGCATTTCATTTACGTCAATCACGGTGCCGTCAGTGATGCGGCCAACTTCACTGATGCGCATCCGGCGCTCAAGTTCCAGTTGGTCTGGACTCTTCCTGCGGCTGCGCGACCAAGCGGCTGCGGCCAGCAACAAACCCGTGCCGCCCAGGATTACAAAAGAATAGAAACGAATTTCTGCGTTCATACGGTTAAACGTCCCTGCCACAAAAGACGTTGGTACATTCTCTAGATGAGTTTAATGCAACTTGGGTTCAGTGAAAATCCGAAGGAACACCTATCTTTACCCCTCGGAACCTAGGCGGCAAACAAATGTATCAATTCTTCCCGAGACAAGAATCGCCTGAGCCTCAAAAAACCACAAGTGACGATAGTTCTTATGCCCAACAAGCTGGGCACAAAAGCTATTAACTCGTTCACACGTATAGGAAAAAACCGGAATTTGCCCTTGATGTTCAGATTTTTTTTAATCACCGTCAATAACCGGGTTACTGAGAGCGCCAATGCCCTCAATCGACACTGTCACTTGGTCCCCAGCCACCAACGAGCCTATCCCAGCCGGAGTGCCAGTTAGAACCAGGTCACCCGGTAGCAAAGTCATGACCTGCGTAATGAAGCGCAT
>DASXLK010000051.1:0-7172 GCA_036496365.1 Candidatus Angelobacter sp.
GCCAAGGGCACGTATGAAGACCGCCCTGAAGAGTTGAATGAAGTCACCATCCGTCCTCCGGATGCTTATGGGGCGCTCCGTTATCTGCGCACGCGCACGGATGTGATTGCTGATCACGTGGGCCTGCAGGGATGGTCCAACGGTGCCAGTGCAACGCTGGCAAGCATGGTGCGCAATGCTCCGGGCCTAGGCAATCCTGCACCGGAATCCGGGTTTCGCGCGGCACTGGCTTTTTATCCCGGCTGCGGATTGCAGGGCCACTTCAAGAAGACCTACCGCACTTATGCACCTCTTCTGCTGGCCATTGGCACTGACGACGAAGAGGTTTCACCGCAGCTCTGCCGCGAACTGAATGAAACTGCCCGGCATGATGGAAACCAGATTGAGTTTGTGTTGTATTCCGGCGCGGAACATGACTTTGACGATCCCGGCGAGAAGAAACAGGGTGTGGCTGCAAATCGCAAAGCAAAGGCGGACTCCATGCGGCGCGCTGAGGCTTTCTTTGCTCGTTATCTAAAGCAATAGCTGAAGGCAATAATTATTATTCAAATTGCTTTTTGAATTCTGCCATCTGCTGCTTCATCTCCGCGACTTCCTTCTGCAAAGTGGCAACTTGCTCTTCGAGATGCGCCATGCGTTCATTGTCATCGGAAGGGCCGCTGAAAGACGCTGCTTCTGCTGACGGTTCCCAGGCTTCCACGTCGCCAGAGAGCAAATGCGCATAGCGGATTTCTTTTGTCCCCGGACGGCGGCCCAGCGCCTTGGCCAGAGGAGGCTCGCGGCGCATGAGCTGTTGCAGCCCTGCAAGCACATCGTCCAGATGCTCAAACTCGTACATGCGCTCGGTGCGTCCACGCAACTCGCCGGGAGTTTGCGGGCCGCGCAGCAGCAGTACGCAGACCAGTGCTGTTTCCTGCCGCGTAAAGTTAAATACCTCTTGCAGGTGGTGCTCATACTTGGCCACACGGCCATCTGCGCCGCGCGCCATGCCAGCCAGTTGCTTCTCACTCAGGTTGCGCAATGCCAGCCGGACGGTTTCTTCGTCAAAGCTGGTCACTGGCTCGCGATTGTTCTTCTGGTTGCAGGCATTCACCAGCGCATTCAGCGAGAGCGGATAATAGTCCGGCGTGGTGATGTCTTTCTCTACCAGAGCGCCCAGCACCCGGCATTCAGCGGCATTGAGGATAATATTCACCGGAATAATCTATCAGGAAGCAAGGGATCGCGTATAAAACGCCAAGAGTAAGCTTGTGAATGAATGGTTCCCTCGTTATTATAACTTAATCAATTTGTTAATTGATGAAATGAATATCACACTATCCATCCAAGCATTGGGCAATGAGCGCCGGCTGCAGATTCTGGACTGGCTAAAAGACCCAGAAAAGCACTTTCCACCACAACGAGACGGCGACCTGGTGAAGGACGGGGTTTGTGGCCTGCTGATTGCCCACAAACTGCGCGTGAGCCATCCAGCGGTCACGGAGCACCTTAAGATCCTTGCGCGCGCCGGTTTTCTCAAGAGCAAGCGCACCAAGAAATGGACATTTTATAAACGGGACGAACAGGCCATTCGAGCCATTAAACGCGCGATTTCTGAGCACGTATGACGGGAGGAAATGAAATGAGCACACAATCTCAATATCCTTATGACACACGCCTCAATGTTCTTCATGAACAGCTTGAGTTGATCGACGAAAAGGCGCTGGCCAATGCCGCTCCGCACAAGTGGTACAACCAAACGCTTTGCCAGGTAAACGATTCCGTGGTCCGGCTGGGAGTGATTGAAGGCGAATACCACTGGCACAAACACGATCATGACGACGAATTCTTTTACGTAGTAGAAGGCAAATTGCTGATTGACTTGGAAGGTCGGACGGTTGAACTGGAGCCGCGACAAGGATTTGTAGTGCCAAAGGGTGTCCTGCATAGGACGAGAGCGCCGCAGCGTACCGTGATACTCATGGTTGAAAATGCCGGAATTATGCCGACGGGAGATAAGTAAGTGGATATCGTTACACGGCTGGAGGCTGCACGGAGGCAAACACTCAGTTTTTACGATTTGAGCGAAAAGCAGCTTGAGCGGACGTATGCGTCGGGTAAGTGGACGGTACGGTTCATCCTGCATCATCTGGCGGACGCGGAAACAGTTTTATACGATCGCATCCGCCGGATCATCAGCGAACCGCGGCAGGTGCTATGGGCGTTTGATGAATCGGCCTGGGCCAAGGCGCTTCACTATGGGCAGATGCCGTTAGTGCTTTCTCGGCAGATGTACGACGCGGTGCGATCACGGTTAATCCATCACGCCGGTCTGCACTATGACGCTGACGGCCATCGCGAATTCGTCCACAGTGAAACCGGCATTCGCACGCTCAAAGACGAGTTCGACAAAGTCGCAGCCCACAATGAGCACCATTTGAAACAGGTTGAGCAGGCTTTGCAGGACACAGCCCATGAACTCAGCGCCTGAACCCGTGCGGCCATTCTCAAAAGGCATGGTGGCCATGGGAGTATTTCTCTGCTTTGGCGCATCCATGGCGCTATTGGCAGGCGTGACATTATCGTCGCCAGGAACCGTTATGGATGGCATTTGGCGGTTGAATCCAAATGCTTATCGACAGCTTGCGCCAATGGGCCGCCTTGTGGGAGCGAGCTTTTTATTTCTGAGCATAGTGATGGCTATCGCGGCCACAGGCTGGTTTAAACGCCATTTTCTGGGATGGCAATTGGCCGTGGCCATCCTTGCGCTACAGGCAGTTGGAGATACAGTTAACGCCATGCGGGGGCAGGTTCTTGAAGGGCTGTTCGGAGCCACTATTATCGGCGCGCTTGTTTTCTATCTATTTCGCCCAGATGTTCGAAGCGTATTTAAAAAGAGCAAATAGTTTGGCGATGTCTTTCAACCAAGCTACTGCCACGCGATATTTGGAGGATGAAGTATTCGCAATGCGGAACATATCTTTAGCTTGTAGCGCAATACTCTTTCTCGTAATGAGCACAGCGCTTTTAGCGCAGGGACCGTCATCAAGCTTGGAGCAGGTTTTGCCCCGGGTCCAGAACCACGCGGATGAGTTTGCCCACCATCTGCCGGATTTCATTTGCCACGAAACCATCACTTCAAACGAGGTAATGGGTGCCGGCAAGGCTGGACAAAAAGTGGTGGTTGAATCCGAGTTTAGGGGCAGACAAAACAAGGTTGAGAGCGGCAAGCCGTTCGTTGAATCGCGCGAGATCAAAACCATGGACGGAAACCCCTGTCAGGCCAGACCAGCGGCTTGTGGGCCCATTCTTTTATCGGGGAGGGTTCAGCTCAATTCTGGTGGCGGTTTTCTCCCGGGAAAATGAGCCATATTTCAGCTACACGCTGGTTGGAATTGAAACGCTTGCAGGGCATCCGGCTCTGGTGCTCAAGTTTGAGACGCGCCGGGCCCAAAAAAGATTGCTTTATCACGACCTTTTCAATCGCCAGGCCTATTTGAAGGGCAAGGGCAAAGCCTGGATTGATCCGGACACCATGAACGTCTTGCGATTTGAGTTTCACTATCAGAATTCCCAGAGTGCAGTTGGCGGCCTGGACGTTACAGTTGAATATGCGCCTGTGACCATTCAAGACAAAATATTCTGGATGCCGCAACTCGTTACCGCAAACCAGGAGGTACCTAATTCCCGATCCAGTGTGCGGTATGTAGCCGCATACTCCAACTATCATCACTTCAACGTTTCCATCCGTTTTCCTGAGTAACAAAGGAAACAGCGCCGGCGGGCGCAAACGCAAAAAGCTCGATCAAGTGAAGTGCGAAGCGGTTCGGGTGGATATTCCTGCCGTCTAACGGCTTAAACTCTGTGTGACCTGCATCCCTGTTTTATAATCAATATCTACGCCATCTTAAGAAATAAGGGCAATAGGGGTATTCGCAGGAAAAACATGGCCACCACAGTCGAACTTGGAGTACAGGAAAAAGCGGCGCTTACGCCACAACCGAGCCGCAAGGTCAACGATTTCAGCATACAGATCGCCACGGTGAACGGATCGGGTTCACAGTCGGCCAATACCGTATTGCTGCGCAGTATTTTCCAGATGGGCGTTCCGGTTTCAGGCAAAAATCTTTTCCCCTCGAACATTGCCGGACTGCCGACCTGGTATACCATCCGCGCCAGCCATCAGGGATATATTGCGCGCAAAAAAGAAATTGATTTTCTGATTGCGATGAATGCCGAGACAGCGCAGGAAGATGTGATGTCCCTGCCCCCAGGCGCTGCGTGCGTGTATGACGAGCCGCTGAATCTTTCCGGTCTGCGCACCGACATTACTTTTTATGCTGTACCGTTTGACAAGCTGGTTGCGCCGGTCTGTCCGGAAGCCAAGCTGCGCCGCCTGGTAAAGAACATGCTTTACGTGGGCGTGGTGGATGCTCTGCTGGGCATTGACAGAGAAGAGTCAGAAAAAGCGCTGGTTAAACATTTTGCTAAAAAGAAAAAAGCCGCTGAGCTGAACACCGCCGCTATCCGTGCGGGCTATGACTACGCGCTGGCCACCTTCACCAAGAAAGATCCGTTCTGGGTGGAAAGGATGAATCAGAATACCGGCAAGATCATTGTGGACGGCAACGCCGCTGCCGCCCTGGGCTGCCTGTTTGCCGGCGTGACCGTGGTGACGTGGTATCCAATTACGCCTTCCAGTTCGCTGGTGGAAACGCTGATTGATTATCTGAAGGAATACCGCATTGGCCCTGATGGCAAAGCGACATTCGCGGTAGTCCAGGCAGAAGACGAATTGGCTGCCGTGGGCATGGTGCTGGGCGCAGGCTGGGCTGGCGCGCGGTCGATGACGTCAACTTCAGGCCCCGGCATTTCTCTGATGGCGGAATTTGTGGGACTGGGCTATTACACTGAGCTTCCAGGCGTGATCTTTGATATTCAGCGCGTGGGCCCTTCCACCGGCTTGCCAACACGCACCATGCAGGGCGATCTTCTGGCCTGCGCGTTTCTCTCTCACGGAGACACCAAACACATTCTGCTGCTGCCATCGTCGGTAGAAGAGTGTTTCAGCATGGCCATGGACGCTTTTAATCTGACCGAACAATTTCAGACGCCAGTCTTTGTGCTTTCCGATCTTGATCTGGGAATGAACAACTGGATGGCTCATCCGTTTACGTATCCGGAAAAGCCGATCTCGCGCGGCAAGGTGCTGAATGAAGAAGACCTGAAGCGTCTGGGCGGCTTTGCCCGCTATAAAGATGTTGATGGCGATGGCATTCCCTATCGCACATTGCCGGGGACAGACCATCCGGCGGCGGCTTATTTCACGCGCGGCAGCGGACACAATGAGAAGGCGCAGTACAGCGAGCGTCCAGACGATTATGTACGCAACATGGACCGGCTGGCGCGCAAGTTTGAAACCGCACGCAAGTTTGTGCCTGCACCGGTGGAAGAAGTGAGCGGGACGTCAAAGACTGGCATCATCGCTTTCGGCACCACACACTGGGCGATGACCGAAGCCATTGATCAGTTGCTGCGTGAGCATAATATTTCTGTCGACTATTTGCGCCTGCGCGCTTATCCGTTTACGCAGGAAGTACATGAATTCATCAAGAACCACGATCGCGTTTATGTGGTTGAGCAAAACCGTGACGCGCAGATGTTCCAGCTGATAAAGCTTGATATCGCAGCAGACCAAGTGACCAAGCTGCGCAGCGTGCTCCACTACAACGGACTGCCGATTGACGCGCGTTCCGTCACCGACGCCATTGTTTCCCAGGAGGCCAAGTAATGTCAGCAGGTTCCACTCCAACTCCCGCTCCAGCGAGGCCTGGTTCATCCGGCCCAAAAACAAACCATGTTGGTTTGACGGTGCTCGACTATCGCGGCAGCAAAACCACGCTGTGCGCGGGCTGCGGCCATAACGCCATTACTGAACGCATTGTGGACGCGATGTATGAGATGGGCGTTAAGCCGGAGAACATTGCGAAGATGTCTGGAATCGGCTGCTCGTCCAAGAGTCCGGCCTATTTTGCCAATCGCGCGCATGGCTTTAACTCCGTTCACGGCCGCATGCCGTCGGTTGCCACTGGCGTGGCGTTGGCGAATCAAAAGCTATTGATGATCGGCGTCTCGGGCGATGGCGATACGGCTTCTATCGGCATTGGGCAGTTCATTCACCTGATGCGGCGCAACCTGCCGATTATCTACATCATTGAAGACAACGGCGTGTATGGCCTGACCAAAGGGCAGTTTTCCGCCACAGCCGATCTGGGATCAAAGCTAAAGACCGGAGTGATCAACGATTTACCGCCAATCGACACCTGCGCACTGGCGATTCAGCTTGGCGCGACATTCGTTGCGCGGTCATTTTCCGGCGATAAGAAGCAGCTGCTGAATTTGCTGAAAGCGGCCATTGCGCATCGCGGCACCGTAATGATTGACGTGATCTCGCCCTGCGTAACGTTCAATGACCATGAGGGTTCGACAAAGTCTTATAAATATTCCAAAGACCATGAAGAGCCGATCCAGGAAGTGGGCTTTGTGCCGGTGTTTGAAAATATTGAGGTGGATTACGATCCGGGAACAACAGCGACCGTGCGCATGCACGATGGATCACAGCTCAGGCTGCGTAAGCTGGAACGCGATTACGATGCCACCAGCAAAGTGGCTGCGCTGCGGCTGCTGGCGGAGTCGCACGAAAAAGACGAGATGCTGACCGGCGTGTTTTATGTAAATACCACTGCGCCGAACTTCATCGAGCAGCTCAATCTCACCGACCAATCTCTGGCCAGAATGCCGGAGGAGTTGGTGCGTCCATCACGGCAGGCCCTGGACGAGATCATGGAAGAGCTCAGATAATTTGGCAAATGAGTAAGTTGGTAAATGGGTAAATTGAAGCCATTTATCAGCAGTTGCTCGTCGGTGAGCTTACTCGGCTTCCATCTCTGGCTCAATAGGTTCCGGATCGATGCCGTGAGAAGGATTTTCGTCCTTAGGCTTCTTCTTGTCTTCGTTGCGCTCTTGCTGGTCTATTGGTTGTCTCATGCATCATTGGATGGTGCCGCCTTTTCTGGTGCCGCCTCAGTGCGCTGAGCATGGCCAAATAGAACGGTGACTCTATAGCCGGACCGCAATTTCACACGCGACCAGCATTACAAGATACATTCCGGCAACTCCCGCGAATCCTAATA
>DASXLK010000052.1:0-26480 GCA_036496365.1 Candidatus Angelobacter sp.
TCGCGACGCGCCTGGCGGCGCTGAGCGTGTCCTTCATTGATTGCTAACTGCCATTGCTGCGCTCCTCCGCAGCGAAATCCTTTTCTCGCCGCTCCCTGTAGACAATCTACCTCCCAAGGGTGTAGCCTATCTACATGCCCAAGAAAGAACGCTATCAAAATCGAATTGAACTGCTGCAAGGCACGCTGGATTTGTTGATTCTGCAGACGCTCCGCTGGGGGCCGCAGCATGGCTATGGCATCAGCCATGCTATCCGCAATAATTCCGGCGAAGTCTTCCAGGTGGATACAGGATCGCTTTATCCGGCGCTGCACCGGCTGGAAAAGCAGGAGTGGATTGAGTCCGAGTGGAAAGTCTCTGAGAACAAGCAGCGGGTGAAGGCCTACAAGCTGACGGCACTGGGCAGAAAGCAGCTGGCTCAAGAGCGGTCACGATGGAAACAGGTGATGGAGGGCATGGCCGGCATCCTGAATCCGTCCGACGAGGGAAGCAAAGCATAAGGGGAAGAAAGCATGAGCTTCAGCGACAAGGACTTTGGTAAAAGAAACAGGCGCGAGCAGGAACTGGAAGAAGAAATTGGCAGCCACTTGCGCATGGCCGAGCAGGACCACATGGATCGCGGCCATTCACATGAAGAAGCGCGTTATGCCGCGCGACGCGAAATGGGAAACGTAAGCCTGATCAAGGAAGTTACTCGTGGAATGTGGGGAGGGAATTGGATGAGCAGTTGGTTTCAAGACTTACGCTATGGCACGCGCGTGCTGCGCCGGAATCTTGGCTTCACTCTGATTGCGGTCTTCACGCTTGCTCTGGGCATCAGCGCCACCACGGCCATCTTCAGCGTTGTCTATGGCGTTTTGTTGCGCCCGCTCCCGTATGACAAGCCGGAGCAGTTGGTGCGGGTCTGGGAGAAAAATGAAAAGGGCGGCCCCATGAACCTGGCTGATGGCAACTTCCAGGATTTTCGTGCCCAGAACCATTCCTTGCAGGGGATGGCTGTGTATGAAGCCGATATTGCATCTGTAGCCGGCGGCTCAGAATCCCGGCGGCTGATGGTGGCGCAAGTCTCCAGTGATTTTTTTCCGTTGTTTCGCGTCACGCCGGTAAAAGGTCGCGGCTTTATTGCGGAAGATCAGCGGCTTGGCGCTGCTCCGGTGGCGCTGGTGAGCTACGGATATTGGCAACAGTACCTGAATGCTGCCGCCGATCTTTCCCCGATAAGGCTGCGCGTGGAAAATCAATCCGTTTCTGTGATCGGCGTGTTGCCTCCGGGCTTCCGCTTTCCTGAAGAGTCTGATGTATGGATGCCGCGCGAACTTCAGCCGTTTTATCCCAGCCGTAGCGCCCATAACTGGCGAGGCGTTGCTCGGCTGCAAGAAGGAATGTCCGTTGAGCGCGCGCGTGAGGACTTGGATTCGATCAGCCGTGCCATCAAACAGCAGTATGGCGATGACGCGAACCTGACCGGCGTGATTGTGGCAAAACTGCAGAACGCATTGACCAGCACTGTGCGATCGTCATTGATGATTCTGCTGTGCGCGGTGGGCTTTCTTTTGCTGGTGGCCTGCGCCAATGTAATGAACCTGTTGCTGGCGCAAGCAGCGGCGCGCGAATCTGAACTCGCAGTCCGCTCTGCCCTGGGCGCTTCCCGAGGACGCATGGTGCGCCAGTTTATGGCAGAGACTCTTTTGCTCTCTTTCACCGGCGGCGTGGTTGGAGTTGTCGCTGCGTATTGGGGCGTGCATTGGCTGTTGCGGCTCGCGCCGCCAGAGACACCCGGACTGGCCAACGTGTCCATGAATTTGCCGGTCGTGTTTTTTGCTTTGGGCCTTTCTCTTTTCGTAGCCGTGGGTTTAGGTACGTTTACTGCTTTGCGCTCCAGCGGCAAAGAAATCCGCACAGCTCTCGCGGAAGGCGGGCGCGGTAGTGCCGGCAGTTTCAGCACCCAGCTCATCGGGCGCACGATTGTGGTGATGCAACTGGCCATCACCATGACTTTGCTGATTGGCGCCGGACTTTTAGGTCGCAGCCTGATGCATGTTCTTTCTACTGATCCGGGGTTTCGCACTGAACATGTCGTTACAGTTGATTTGGCCCTGCCTTATACGGAAACATCAGAACTGAAAACACGGCGTGTGCAGTTTTTGAATGAAGTATTCAGCCGGCTGCGGGCTTTGCCGGGTGTGGAAGACGCGGGCGGCACAAGCTCGCTGCCATTGACCGGCGGCGCTCCAGACGGCGGTTTCGCCGAGATCAATATGCAGCAGCTTCCGCCCCGCATGCAGGAGATCATCAATCATTCTGCCAGTGACTCCGCGAAAGAAGACAGCGCTCTTGAGAAAGATGTCCAGGTTTTTTTCACTCAGATATTCCATGATCCTAAAATGGCGGGGTCTGCCGATTTCATTGTTGCGAGTGAAGGCTATTTTCGCAGCGTTGGCATTCCCCTAATCAGCGGACGTTTCTTTGACAACCGCGATTCCATGGATGCTCCGCACGTGGCTCTGATCAGCCAATCACTGGCCCGCAAGAAATGGCCCGGCCAGGATCCCATTGGCCACACGATTGAATTTGGCAACATGGATGGCGACCTGCATCTTCTCACCATTGTTGGCGTTGTTGGAGACGTGCGTGAAGACCATCTTGACACGCCGCCGAGTCCTACGGTTTACGTTAACTATCGGCAGCGGCCACAGAAGACCAGCCAGTTTAGTGTGGTGGCGCGGACGGCAGGAGATCCGGGACAATTGCTGGCGTCGGCGCAGAAAATCATTCGCGAGCTTGATCCTGAGGTTCCACCCAGCACCAGTACGTTTGCCACCATTTTCGCCGCTTCCACCAATGGCCGCCGCTTCAATCTTGTGCTGCTGGGCATCTTTGCCGGGACCGCGCTGCTGCTGGCCGTTGCTGGAATTTACGGTGTGCTGGCTTATTCTGTGGCTCGGCGTACTCGTGAAATGGGAGTCCGTATGGCCCTGGGCGCAACCGCTGGCAACGTTCGCCGCTTAGTGATGGGCCAAGCTATGACCACTACGGCCATCGGCGTGTTTTTTGGCCTGGCTGGATCATTCATTCTCATGCGCTTTTTGCAGTCAATGTTGTATCAAGTTGGCTCGGCTGATCCTTTGACCTTTGCCTCTGTGGCGCTTCTGCTTTTTGGCGTGGCCCTGCTGGCTTCCTATCTGCCGGCGCGACGAGCCACAAAGGTTGATCCCATTGTGGCCCTGCGTTATGAGTAAGCCGGGCTATATGTTTTTCGGCTGAGTCATGCTGAACCAATTGCCAAAGGGATCGCTGAATACGGCTTCCACACCGTAAAATTGGTCCTTGGGCGGAGAGATAAATTCCACGCCTTTGGCCTTCATTTCTTCATAGGTCTTGCGGCAATCCGCGGTCTGGAAGACGCCCGCGCCGAATGTGCCTTTCTTCATCAGTTCGCGGATTGTCTCCACATCTTTCGGGGTGATCTTCTGCATGCCGCCGCCTTCAAAGGGAGACGGCTGAACTTTCATCAGGATAATTTCCAGATCGGGCTGGCCTTTGGGACTCACGGTGAGCCAGCGAAAACCATTGGGCATGGATTCATCCATCTTCACTTCAAAGCCCAGTTTGTTCACGTAAAAACCCTTGGCTACGTCCTGATCAAGGACAAAGATTGCGGAATGCGACATGCGCTGAATCATTCGGGTGCTCCTGTGCTTAAAACATCCTAACTTTTTCCATCGTAAAGAAGGAGAGCGAAGGCGCGCTTCTTAATTCTTGCTTTTATGGATGAGCGTCCGCGCCGCTTACTGCCCGAAGGCGGAAAAATAACAGGCCGGGACCACCATGATCTTCCACGGCTTTTGATAGCCGAAGAAGCGCCGGACCTCGCGCTGATAGGCCGTAGGCGTTCGTCCAATCAGGGATTGAAACTTTGTGCTGAACGATCCCAGGCTGGAATAACCGACCTCAAAGCAGACTTCGGTGACCGTCATCGCTCCCGATGCCAGCAGATGGCGTGCGCGGTCCATGCGTCGGCGGGTAAGAAAGTCATGGGCGTCTCACCAAATGTGGAGCGGAACAGGCGATGGAAATGGAACGGCGAGAGGCAGGCCTCGCGCGCCGCAGCGTCCAGAAAAATTTGGGACTGATATTCAGAAGCCAGCAGATCGCGGGCGCGGCACAGGCGGCGGAAAGTTTCGTCGTTGATCAGGGCCAGCGAGGGAGACGTCTTCCGCATGGTTCGATTTTACTATTGCAGGCATTTGTTCGAAAAGGATGCCAGCCTGGCTGGCAGGGCACTCATAAAAAACTATGTCATTTCAGGTTCGTTTTTGCCACTGTCCGGCGGGTTTCAGTTAATATTCCTCTGTGGCTATACGTGAAATCCATGTGACGGGATATAGGTCTGTACGCAATCTGCGGCTGCACCTGAGCCAGATTAACGTGCTGACCGGCGCAAACGGTACCGGCAAGACCAACCTTTATAACTCCGTGTTTCTGCTGGCCAAAGCGGCCGCCGGAGGCTTTGCCCAGGTGGTGGCAGAAGAAGGCGGCATGCCTTCTGTCCTGTGGGCAGGCGCGCGCAAAAGCCGATCGTCAGGAGCCATACGCATGGAGCCTGTGCGCATGACGCTGGGCATCAAGACCGACACGTTTTCTTACGAACTTATTTGCGGCCTGCCCAAGCAGAGTTCCGGAGAGAAGTCCGCGTTTTCGCTCGATCCTGAAGTGAAAGAAGAGCGCGTGTGGATGGACGCACCGCACGGGCTGAAGGTCACATTTTTTGAGCGGTCACCCAAAGGCGCGTGGATATTAGACAACGACGAGCGGCTGGCGGATTACTCCGGCGAGCTTTTGCCCACGGAGTCAGTGCTCTCACAGCTGCGTGAGCCGCATCTTTATCCCGAGCTGTCTTCACTGCGCGCAGAGATCAGCCGCTGGCGCTTCTATCATCACTTCCGCACGGACGCGGAATCACCGCTAAGGCATCCGCAGGTTGGCGTGCGCACGCCGGTACTGGCGCATGATGGACGCGATCTGGCGGCAGCGCTGCAGACCATCAATGAAGTAGGGCAATCGCAGGATTTGCATGAGGCCATCCGACAGGCTTTCCCGGGCGCGTCGCTTGAGATTGAACATGATGAAGATACAGGAATGTTTGCCGTGCTGCTGCGCATGCCGGGATTGCGGCGTCCGTTGCGCGCGCGTGAACTTTCTGACGGCACGCTGCGCTACCTCTGTTTGCTGGCTGCTCTGCTGAGTCCGCATCCGCCGTCATTACTGGCGCTGAATGAGCCGGAAACCAGCTTGCATCCTGATCTGCTGGAGCCGCTGGCGCGGCAACTGGTCAATGCCGGCAAATACTCACAGCTTTGGGTGGTCACACATTCGCAGCGGCTGGCTGAACTGGTAGAGAAATTCTCTGGCGAATCGCCCATTAAGCTGGAATTGATCGGCGGAGAAACGCGCGTACTGGGCCAACGGACGATTGACGAAAGTGAAGAAGAAGCGGGGTAGCTTTTTAGCTCCTGGCCTTTAGCCATTGGCTCTTAGCCAAGCAAGATTTTATTTTGCGGCAACTTTCCGCGGCTCATTGAAATGCCATGATTGAACCGCAATACTTCATGTGAATTCAATTACCGCAAAAGAATTCTGCCGCCGCAAAAATTCCAACCAGTCTTTTACGCTCCCGTTGGAGCTTGTCCGATATTCGGCAACGCCACTGCCACGGGCGGAACCTGCAATCCTGGCATTGGTTTGGAACTGAAAAGCCTGCGGCAGGGAATGGCCAGCCATCGCGCCCATGAACTGGATTTGCTGCGGCGGGCGCTGTCAGTGGATATGCCGGTTCCGGCATACATCTGGCGGTAGAGTTTGGAGATAAAAACAAACGCCAGCCGCGATTTGAAAGTTGGAGTGCAACTGGACCTCTTCCAGACAGATTTAAAGCTGTAAAAACGGTCCCACACGCCTTGTGTGCGCATGCGTATTTCATCACAGCTCATCACCGGATGCTCCATAAACATCTTGGGGCGGAACTGCGATGGAATCAGCCAGAAGCGGCTCAGTGGAATGTTCTGCACGCGCGCGCTATCAGGCTGCGCTTTCTCCCACTTCTCAAAATCCACAGTGCCAGGAAATGGCGTGAGCATCACAAATTGGGCAAACGTTACGCCCGCGCGTTGCGCCAGGTTCAGAGTGGCTTCAAACGTAGTTTGCCGGTCTGAGGGCAGGCCGAAAATAAACGACCCAAGAATATGTATTTTGTGTTTCTTGAACTCCTGTAACCTATGGACCAGCTCTTCTCCAGAAAAATTGAAATCTTTGTAAACGTCTTTCAAGCCTTCCGGGGTCACGGCTTCCACGCCCACCAAAGCGCCTTTGATATGGGCGGCATGCATTGCGTCAAGAAATTGCGGGTCTTCGGCGGACTCCATGGTGATCTGGGTGAAGAAGACCATATCTTTGGGGAGCTGCGCCAGGCGTGACATTAGTTCAAAACGCTCAGCGCGAATCGCCTTCAGCTCTGCCACTCTGGCATGGTTGTTTTGCTTCTCCGCCAGGCGGATGTCCGTGAGAGAAACGGGATAAAAATTATCGTCGGCCAAGGCGATATAACGATAGCCAAGGCGGCGGAGATCGACGATCTCCTGCATCACGGCGTCTGATGCGCGCTGGCGCGGCTTCTGGCCGTCTGTGCGCCATACCGAGCAGAAAGAGCAGTGCTTGGGGCAGCCGCGGACCGTCTGGACGGAAGCCCACATGTAACGGCCTTGCGGCAGCAGGTCCCAGCGGGCCGATTTGAATTGCTCGGCTCCAACGCGGCCGCCTTCATAGATTGGCTTCATTGTGCCGTTCACGGCATCGTGCAGCGCGTTGGGCCATGCCTGATCGCCATCGCCTTTTACCACGGCGTGTGCGCCGCCACGTTCAAAAGCTTCCTCAGAATAAAGCGTGGGATGAATGCCGCCAAAAACAACGGTTGCGCCGCGCTCGCGCGCAATACGCCCAATCTGGTAGCCGCGCAGAGCATTGCCAGTGTGCACGCCAATCCCAACTACATCACCGGGGGCGATGGTTAGCGGGTCCAACTGGTCCAGGGTTTCATCGCAGATTACGGGGTCGCCAAAGGAGGTTGGAGTAGCGGCGGCCAAAACATACAGCCAGCGGGGGGTGATTACAGCCGTTCCGAACGAAGTGTCGCTTGGATTTACCAGGTGCACTCTCATGGAGGCCTCTTCTCAAAAATCATGTTCTCTATCCTGATTGATATGCGAACTGAGTGTATCAGTTGCTGCAATCAGTGTTTTGTAGGCGTTTCATCCGCTGCTTTTGCCGCGGCTTTTGGCTGTTTCAATTTCTTAGGGGCCAAAGCAACATCTGCAAGTTCCAGGTATCGAGAATTATGACTATTTTGGCCTTCGCCATACCGGGCCTGGCGACTGGCGCCATGCATGTTGGATTTGGGGTTGATCCACATGCCCGGATCTTCAGGTTTAACGGCCATTTGGTTATTAGAACATTGTGCTACAAGCGAAGCTGTGCAATAGAGCACACTTTGCATAAATGCGAACGGGAGATTTTACTTCAAGTGCTTCAGCATCTCTTTGAATGCCGGAGTACCGGACTTGCCGAGCAATTCGTAGATCATCATCTCTGTAGATGATAGCACCGCGCCCGCTCCCTGCATACGGTTCAGGCCCAGTTTCCAGTTGAGTTCCGTGCGGGAGCTTACAGCATCGGCGGCCACATGTACGTTCATTCCCTGGTTTAAAGCGCCGAGCGCGGTTTGCATTACGCAGATGTGCGCCTCCATGCCGCAGAGCAACAGTGTGTTGCGGTTGGCCAGCCTCCCCACGGCGGAGCAATATGCGTCATTACCAAAGCATCCGAACTCGAGCTTGTCTATGGATTCCACTACGGGTAGAAGGCCGCTAATTTCGGGGATTGTTGGACCGAGGCCTTTTACGTATTGGGTGCTGACAATGATGGGCAGCGAAAGAATGTCTGCCAAACGCACCAGAAGCTGCGAGTTGCGTACCAGCCGTTCTTTCTCGAAGATTGGCGGCAGCAGCTTTTCCTGAATGTCGATGATGGCGAGCGCGCAATCTTCAGCGCGCAACGGGCGGCGCGCAGCTTCAGAGTAGGCAGTGGTATCTACAGGAGCGGTGACCATAAGGAAATTGTACATCTCGTCTTTCTTTTAATCCCGAGCAAAGCGAGGGATCACTATAGCCGCGAAAATCTCCGGGCTTTTATCGGCGCAAAACCGCCAGTAATCCCGTAAGCGTTAAAAGTATCAGGTGTAAGGGCTTTTTCATTGATGCTTCGTTCGGTCCCTCAAACAGCATTGGTGCTATAGGGCGCCCTCGCTACGCTTCGGGATGTTAGAAAATTCAGCTGTGATCATCGTGCGTGACAACTCCATGGTGCGGCTGTCCCTGGCTGATCTGCCATGCGGTGGTCTGCCAGTTGTCTTTTGCCGTGGTGGTGGTTTTGATCCAAGGAGGCAGATCCAACCGCAGAAAAGCGCAGAGCGAAAGAGCATACGGCTCATAGAGTGATTGCAGGCGGCGCAGCTCTACTGCAGCTTCAGCGCCATCGGCCAAAGCAGAGCCAGCGGCATGCAGTCCCTTACGCAGTTCCGCCAAGGCTTCCGGGGGCAGCCGGTTGGTGGCCACATCTTTATCCGGTGGAGCGTGAAATACCTGGCTCAGGTCCACCAGCGCGTGCCGTGCAATAGCAAACGTCATGCGCGCCTGATACTGGCACATACCTTCAAGGCCAACCATGGACAAGGCGCAGACATCAAGGATGGCCGTGAGCGATGCGATCCAGGATTGATTGTCATGCTGGGAGCGGAAATACGCCAGCACAGGATAAGAAAGGTGGCTTTCCATGAGATCAGCCGACCATAATTCCCAATCACGCAGCAACTCAGTGAGGGCTTCCATGCCTTGCACGCCGCTTTGCCGGCGGAGAATTTCATACGCTGTGGGCGGCGAACCGGCACGGGCGTCCAGCAGAGAGATGGTCACTTCACGCCGAGAAAATGCCTGATAGAGCACGGGCAGATAGCCAATGACGAGCGCTAAAAAGCCAAAGCCAATACCCGCTTCCAGCACGGTAATAAAACGCGCCAGAGGCGAAGCGGGCAGAACGTCTCCCAGGCCCAGGGTGAACAGAGTGGTGCCGCTCAGGTAGAGGGCGTTGCCAAAGTCGCTGGCATAGAGCGCCCCGGCAAGCTTGTCTTGCAGGCCATAATGAAGCAGCCCAAAGCCTATGAGCAAACCGAAAGCCCACAAAGCCAGCAGCAACAACAGGGAAAGCGGCCCGTAATAGCTGAGAAGGATGTCGCGTTTCTTTTTGGTACCGCGCATATCCGCCAAAACCACCCAAAGAGGCCAGGTGGCGCGATAGAAGTATCTGGTGAGCCGGAACTGGCGCGTGACCCGGCGCGGGAGCACGATGGTTTCAAAAGTCTCCCACAAAACCAGTAGAATGAGCAAAACACCAAGAATGACAGCAAATATTTTGAGCAAGCGCGAATCTCCGCAGGCATTAGAGTATCTAAAATGCAGAAAGAACTCAGCTTTTTCTGATCGCAGCTAATTGGGAACCTAAAAGGACATTTTTCCACAGTGAAATCAATCTTGCATATGGTTGTCAGCCATCCTTATATGCTGCTGCTGGGCTCCGGTCTGCTGGAGCGCGTGGGTGCGCCGCTGCTGCTTTCACCTGTGCTGGTGGCTGCTGGAGCACTGGCTGCAGGCGGTGAACTGCGCTTTGACGTGGCCCTGTGGATTGCCCTGATCACATGCATTGCCGGCGATACCTTATGGTATGAGCTGGGCCGTAAAAAAGGCGATTCCGTTCTTTCACTGCTCTGCCGCATCTCCTTTGAGCGGGACACATGCGTGCGCCGGTCAAAAGTGTTTTTTGAAAAAGGCGTGAACCGCACGCTCTTTTTTTCCAAGTGGCTGCCGGGAGTTTCCCACGTTATTCCGGCTGTGGCCGGACTCTCTGGAGTGGAGCGCCAGCATTTCTTTGTGGTCAATGTAGCCGGCTCAGCCGCGTGGATTCTGGCGCTGATGCTGGCGGGCTATCTTCCGGTGGAGCATCTGCACCTGGCTTCCGCCGTGGCCCCAATTGTATTTGAGGCCAGCCTGGCAGTGCTGGCTGCGAACGTGGGCGTTAAATATATGCAACGCCGCCAATTCCTGAAGAACCTGTACAAGTCGCGCATTACTCCCGAAGAAGTGCGCCGGATGATTGATGCGAGAGACAAGATGGTGATTCTGGATTTGCGCCATCCGCTGGATTCAGTATCTGATCCGCGAACGCTGCCGGGCGCGGTGCGTGTGCTGCCAGATGAGGTGACCAGCCGGGCCGATACTCTGCCGAGAGATGAGGAAATTATCCTCTACTGTACTTGACCAAACGAAGCCACCAGTGCCCGTGTGGCACAACAACTACAAAAATTAGGCATCACGCGTGTGCGTCCGTTGCAAGGCGGTTTTCAAGGATGGAAAGACCTTGGCTATCCCCTGGCCGAGCCAACCAACGTTGCGTGGGTGACGGCCAACTTGAGCTAAACGGCGGGCTCAGACGAGTTTAGCTTTTATATCCTGCTCGGCTTGCTGGATGTTTTCCGGCTTGCCCAGATCACGCCAGTAGGTCCCATCCGCGTTGAATGCCATAATCTTTTCACCCTGTGCCGCCAGCCGCAGATACGCAGGAATGATGGAGAAAACGCCTTCTTCTATGAGTAAAGGAAAGATGCGCGGAGAGATGACGTGTATGCCGGTGAATGCGACTTCACTGGTCTGATGCGAATTCATCTGAGGAGCGTCACGGACCATTTCAGTTTTGTCTTCAGTTTTATCTTCGGTTACGGTGCGGCGTCCGCAGAGCTGAAGCTGATCGTCAAAGAGCAGATAGCGTGAGGTTTTGCGCGTCTGCACGGCGAGCGTGGCCAGGGCATTATTCTCAGTGTGAAACTGGACCATCTTTTCCAGGTCGATGGCGCTGATGATATCCACGTTGTGAAGAATGAAGGGCTCGTCTGAACTTCCGTTTTCGCTGAGAAACCACGCTGCCTGCTTAAGGCCGCCGCCGGTATCGAGCAAAATATCTTCACGGGAAAATTCAATGTGCATGCCAAAGCTGCCGGCGGCTTTTACGGAGTCTATTACCAGGTCAGCATAATGGTGGACATTGATAATGACATCTTGAATGCCAAATTCGCGCAGACGCGCGAGAGTGATCTCCAGCATGGTGCGTCCGGCAACTTTTACGAGCGCCTTGGGACGGTCATTGGTGAGCGGGCGCAGCCGCGTGCCGAGTCCGGCGGCCAGAACCATGGCCTTCAAGCGCATGGCTTTCATGTGCCGGTCTTCTCCAGCTCCATTTTTTCTAATTGAATGTGGTGCAGCACAACTTCCACGCCATCTTTTCCGCACAGATGTTTGGCCAATTGTTCGGCCAAAAATACGGAGCGGTGCTGGCCTCCGGTGCAGCCGAAAGAGACAGTCAGATTTTTGAAGCCGCGGCCCTGATAGTTGTTGATGCTGGAATCCACCAGCGCTTTGACGCTGGCGAAATACTGATGCACGCTTTCCTGCTGATTGAGATAGTCGATGACCGGCGCGTCTTTGCCAGTGAGCGCTTTGAAACGCTCTTCGCGTCCGGGATTGGGAAGGCTGCGGACGTCAAAGACGAAGCCACCGCCATGGCCAGTTTCGTCCTTGGGCGGGCCGCCGCGATGAAATGAAAAACTAAAAATCCTGACGACGATCTTTTCTGCATGTGCAGCCGGTGCGGGCTGCTTTGCCGGAGGCACGGCGGTTTTCTTTTCATGCTCCTCTGCCAGCGCCAGCAGTTTTTCTGAACTCACAATGTTTTTGAACGCTGCTATGAGCGCCGGAAGTGCAATGGGCAAGGTGGCATGTTCAAGCAGCCAGCGCAGATTCTTGAGCGCATACGGCACGCTTTGCAGGAAATGGGCTTTGCGCTCATAAAATCCACGGAAGCCATACGCGCCCAGGGCCTGCATGATGCGCACATAAACAAAGGAATAGTAATGCTGCATGAAGGCGTCATGGCTGATTTCAATGAAGCCTTGCAGCGTTTCAATATAGTGATCGAGCAATTTCTGGCGGAGTGCGGGCGGAAGATCGGCCTTGGCGTCGAATAAAAGGGAAGCGACATCATAGTGGAGCGCGCCTTTTCTGCCACCCTGATAGTCCAGGAATACGGGCTGCCCCTGATGCAACATTACGTTCCGCGATTGATAGTCGCGATAGAGAAAATAATCACGCGGAGCGGTGAGCAAAAATTTGGTCAGCCGGCTGAAGTCATTTTCCAGCGCCTGCTCATTGAATGGGATGCCAGCAAGCCGCAAAAAATAATATTTGAAATAGTTGAGGTCCCAGGAGATGGACTGGCGATCAAAACTGGAGCGCGGATAGCAGACTTTGTAATTCAAGTCCTTGCCGGCTTCAATTTGAAAACGGGGCAGCAGGGCCACAACTTTTCGATAAACTTCAACAACCGGCGCGGCAATATCTTCTCCAGCGCGATTATTTACCAGAAACTCAAACAGCGTGGTGTTGCCCAAGTCCTCTTCCAGATAAGCGCCGTGCGAGAGATCGTCGGCGAAGATTTGCGGGACGGGAAGACCATGCCTGCGGAAGTGCCGCGAGAATTCCAGGAAAGCGACATTCTCTTCACGCACGTCATACAGTATGCCGATGGCGCTCTGACTGCCTGCAGCAAGGCGGACGATGGTGCGTCCGGAACCCCCAAGCTGGCCCTGCAACGGCTGCACGAGGTCCGGCGGCGTGTGAAAATGCTGCTCAAAGAGCCTTTTCAGAACGTCACTTTTTAGTTCGCTTTTCTGAACGTCATTCGACATGGTTGAAACAACTCGGCAGCTCTGGTTGTGTGCTGCTTCTTTTACTCATTTCTTATTTCGCACTCATTACTAAATATTCATTACTTAATTATCAAAGATAGCATCTGGCTGCGGCAGCTACTTTGCTTCCAGCGTTACCTGGTCCACTTTGTAGCCTTTGTCACGCAGCATCCTGGCTACGCCTTTATCGCCAACAATGTGCGCTGCGCCCACCACAACAAAAATAGGGTCCTTGCCTTTCAGGTATTCATCCATTTTGGAAGCCATCATCACGTTGCGGTCATCCAGAAGTTTTTTCGTCAGGGACTTTGAGCCCATATCGCTTTCTTCGTCCATGATTTTTTGCAGAGCGTCAGGATCGCCGGAGATGTAAGCGGCTTGCAGGCGCTTAATCATATCTTTCATCTTGTCGCCTTCTTTGAGGATCGTCAGCAGCATGCCTTGCTGTTCCTCTTCCGTGGCGGTGGCAAAGATAGAGAGCTGTGATTCCATGGTTTCCAGTTCGTCAATGCGCTGCGTGGGCTGCCTTTCATCCAGGAAGTGCATATCAATTCCCAGCGTAGGATCCTCACCGGCCTGCTGCCATGACATGGCGGCAATTGTCACGGCCACTACCCAGGGCTTAAGAGTTTCCAGGCCAGCGCGCGGCACGTTGTGTTTGGTGCAATAGTCGTCCAGCGTGGCAGCAGTTTCCTTGGAGAGATGTTTGGTCAGCGAATCGTCTTTGTCATACATGCCATATTGCTGGATCAGGCCGAGCGCTTTGCCCTGGTCCACAGTCTTGATATTAATTTCCACGGTGAGGACTTTAGCGGCGTTAAAGGCTGCTTCTACTTCCTTGGGCAGCGGATACATGCTGCTATCGCCCACGTGAATGGACCCGACGAGATAGATGGTTGTAGTGGGCGAAGTGGCTTTCCACATCAGGAAGCGGCGCGGTTTGGTCTGCGCGGGCGCAGCCTGCTGGGCCTGCATCTGGGCAGCACCCAGAAAAGCCAGCAATAGAATCCAGACTGCGTGAATATGTCGCCGCTTGAGCATGAAAATCTCCCTCTTTACTGATGCGCCGTTCATTAGATGAGCCAGATGAGCCACTAATTAGATGAACCGTTAATTAGATGAATCGTGCGGGCCGGACCGTGATTAGCAGATTATACCGTTTGCGACTGCCGTTTGAGCTGGCCGGACGTGAATCGAGAGCCTCTGTCCTAAGGTGAGAGCAGGTGACATTTGCCGGTTGCATCCGTCAGAATAAGCATATGTTGCGTTGGGCCCTTTGGGTGGCGATGGTCGGCGGAATGGGGCTTGCGGCGTTTCCGCAAATGGCGTCTTTCCAAACGCCGACGCCGGGCGTGGTACATGCTTCTGTGCCGGTGACGGCCGATCCCACTAACAGTTACGCGCTTTATCTGCCTTCGGCTTATTCTCCGGCCAAGCGCTGGCCGCTGCTGCTGGCCTTTGACGCTTTTGCGCGCGGAGAAACTTCCGTCAATCTCTTTCATGAGGCGGCAGAGAAGTACGGCTTTATTGTGGTGGGCAGCAACAATTCGCGCAATTTTCAGGACCCATCGGCGGCCATACGGCTGCTGGGCGCGGACATAAAAGAGCATTACTCGGTCGATCCGCGGCGGCTTTATGTTACCGGCGTTTCAGGTGGAGCACGCGTGGCGTCGTCCATTGCGATAGCTTGCAAAAGCTGTATTGCCGGGGTGATTGCCTGCGTTGGCGGGCTGCCATCGGGCGTATCCACGCCCGGGCCAGAAGTGTCTGACTGGTTTCTAATCAGCGCTACTGAGGATTTCAATTATCCCGAGATGCTGCATTTGAAAGAAGCGCTGGAGAAAAATAGCGCCGTAAGCCGGTTGGTGGTCTTTGACGGCCAGCATGGCTGGATGCCCAAAGAATATGCCGAGCGCGCGCTGGCATGGATGCAACTGCGAGCCATGGCCCGAGGGCTGACACCGGTAGATAAAGATTTTATCGGCAAACAGTTTGAAGAACGCGTGGCAGAAGCGCAGGCGGCACAAAGCTCCGGCGACATTCTGGCGGCGGCGCGTGACTATCGCGAGATTGCCGTGGACTTCAGAACTTTCCGCGACGTGAAAGAGCAGGAAGCGCTGGCCAAATCGCTGGCGGAGTCAGAGGCATTCAAGAAAGCGCATAAGAACGAGAAAGCTGCGCTTGATCTTCAAGACGAAGTCGCCACCAAGCTCGGCAATCTGGTGGCGGGCATTGGAGACATGCCGGACAATCGCGAAGCATTCTTTATCCAACTGGAGACTGAGGCCAAGAGCAAGAGCCGCGACCAAAAACAAAGTTCTGATCCGGCGCGCAAGAATGCCATTGCCCGGGGCATGGCGTCAGCATTTGCGTATGCCGTGGAGAACGGCCAGCAGGAGATGCTGAAGAAAGACTACACGTCTGCTAAAGAGATGTTCCGGGCGTGCGAGCTGATCCAGCCGGAGAGCGCATGGGCCAGCTATCTGCTGGCGACGACGCAGGCGCAGCTGGGCGAGAAGAAACAGGCCATCCAGGCGCTGAAGAGAGCCGTGGAGAAGGGAATGACTAGCCCGAAGGCGCTGGACGACGCGGCGTTTGACCGGATCAGGAGTGAAGAAGCGTTCAAGGAGTTGGCGGCGAGTTTGGCCAACGCGCCGAAAAAGGAAACAGGGAAGTAAGTTAGTGACGCCAAACTATTTTGCGTGCAGAAGAGTACGAGATGCACGGAAGAAGCGACTAGCCATTTTCGGACGCGACTGCCAGCAGCAGCCCACCTTTTTGAGCAGCAGCTCATCTGATTGAGAGTTCCCCACACACTCTAAAGAAAATCGAAGGGAAATCTATGTCACGTTGTGGGAAAGCATTGTTTACAGCTCTAGTCATATGCAGCATTTTCAGCATGCGTCTTAACTCGTTTGCACAGGCACAATGCGGAGTACAAGGCCTGGCTATTCCAGCGCCTGCAAGCCCTAGCGCGCAGCTTAGTGATCTTGATGACAAAGGAAACGTTCTTGGAGTGTTTGCGTCAGGACCGGGATTTGCGGGCTTTTTGCTCAGCCATGGAACCTTAACGCACTTCAGATTTCCGGGATCGGCTGATACTTTTCCGCGCGACATCAATAACAACTCCGTGATTGTAGGTGTATTTGACCTGGCGACAGGCGGCCCACTACATGCGTTTATGGTGCGCAACGGCGCCTTTAGTGAGATCAAGCTTTCGGGCTTTCCCAACGCGCCTGTGACTGCAGAAGGCATTAATGACCAGGGCGATATTACCGGACAGCTGCTCGGCAATAGCGTGCACCAGGGTTATCTGCTGCACCAGGGAACGGTTACGCTCATCTCTTTCCCTGGCGCTATCGGAGGAACATTTCCCAGCAGCATCAACAATGCCGGCGTGATTGTGGGAACTTATAGCACGGGAGGGCCGGCTGGACCGAACCATGGCTTTACGTGGAAGAACGGAGTTTTCACGACTATTGATGTGCCGGGATCGCAGGATACATTTCCGGCAAAGATTAATGACAAGGGTGTGATTGTGGGAGACAGTCTTGATTCTCTTGGAGTTTCCCGGGGTTTCGCGTTGTCCAACGGACAGTTTTTTAACCTTGTACCAAATTCCGGCGGCACGGAGATCGAGGCACTCAATAATTTTAATAATGTGCTGGGAGAGGAAGATTCGGCAAAATCAAGTTTTCCATTCAAGGGATTCTGTTCGGCAGTGTTTTAATAACAAGCGCGTCTGGCCCGGAAGATGGGATTTTCGGGCCAGACTGCAAACCTCACTACCTGATGGAACATTGATAACACCGGATCAGAAACTCCGGGAACCGCGCGGAATCGGAACATCTGGCGGGTTTACGCGGATAGGCGCAGGGAAAAACAAAAGCTTTGCAACTGCGAATTCCTTGTTTCACCCCGCCGCATGACAGCGGCAGGGTGAAAAAGGGTTAACGAGCCGGCTCAAGAGGTTGTTCGTGGAGAGGCTGCTGATGACGGCCGGTAGTCCTGAATGAAAATACCGGGCCCACGGGCTGGCCACGCTTGTCAGTCATACGGACGTAGTAAACGGTGTGAGGCTGCAGATTGATCATCGTGCCGCGATGGTTGTCGCCGCCGCGGTGCTCAATAGCATCCACCGCCTGGTTGAAGTTATTCGGATCGGTGCTGTACTGCAAAACCAGATCCTCGCCGTGCCTTGAGGTCCAGGCAATCTTGGCCGAATTGTCATTGGCAAATTCCAGCGTGGCTTTCTGAACCTGTCTATCGCCTCTATCTCTATCGCCTCTATCGCCATATTGCGCGGTTGCAGGAGTCGAGACAGCAAAGCAAGTGCAAAGTAGCAGAACTGGTACGATTCTTAAGAGTTTCAGCATAGGGTACCCCTCCAGTATTTCAACAGTAGCTTGTTGTATCGAAGCGTAAAGGCGAGCGGGGGTTGTCTCTGGACAGAGAAGATGGAGTTTTTGCCGGGGATCAGGAACAGTTTTCTACCACTGATTTACACAGATAACACTGATCAGGAAAGGGAAAACCCTTGAAACACAGAGGGAGGGAGGAAGCGGAGGGAAGAAGTATTTAACTGCGAGGAGGACACCGGAATTTGCACGACAGAATGATCATGCCGTTCTTTGTCGCTTGTAGGACTCTGTTTTGCTGGGTAACTTGGAGCCCATGAGAAACTTTCCATTCATGGAAGTTCCGCTGAAGGCCCTGCGTTTGTTGTTGATCGCTGTGCTCTCTAGTTGTGCGCCAGTATGCGCTCATGCCCAGACCCAGCTCGAACCCATGCACGAGATCAAGCTACCGGTGCCGTCATCGTTGGGAAAGTTCGGGGGCACAATTTCTGGAACGGCTGCCAAGGAAATGTTTTCCATGCAAGTTGCTCCAGACCAAAGTCTTCTGGTATTCGACCCGAACGCAAATGGCGAGTGGCCGCTTGTGCGAGTGAAGAAGTGGTGGATGCAAGATCCTGTGAGCGAAGTGCTCAATATTCCTGGCTGGACCGCTGCGGATTCCAAGTACTCGGGTGAATGGCACGTCGATCTGCAAATTACGCCAGACGGACACTATGCAGTCGCCTTTGCACAGGCAAATTGGGACGGCCCGCTTTTCCTGCGGAAGGGCTATGTCGCACGCAAGCCGGATACGCTTATAACGATCATTGATTTACAGAGATGGCAGATCGCTGGAAGCACTCACACCGCGAAAGCTGAGAACGCCGACTTCAGGGGTGCAAGAGTACTGAACGACAACTGGATGGCATTGCAAGGTCTGGACACTGAGCCATCCTCTCGCCAATACGAACATCTCTATGATCGCCGCAACCTATTGATCTCGATCCCCGAACTCAGGTTGGGCCCGGGATGTCTATCGAAGAGGCCGGGATCCCATTTGCCGGAACCGGGAACTCCTGCGGCAGTGAGGCGCAGTATTGCGGAGACACTGAGCCGACAGAATGATGAAGCCTGCGCGGATGTTTTGAAAGTCTCGGGAGTTGAATCAATAAAAAAATTGGAATCACTGATCTACAAGGGACACGGTCTAGAACCGACGGCCTTGTTGCTGCAAAGTTTGGGTGTTGAGGATGAAGCCGAGCTGAACGGAGACAAGAATCCCTTCCCGGTCGATGTGGACGAAAAAGACCAGCGCGAGTATTACGATCATTGGAATTCGCACAACCATGATATGTATCCGGTACCTTCTCCTTTTGAGTCGGCCTCGCATCTGTGGTACGGATTGCATTTTTGGTACAGAGAGGGGTCAGTTCATTCCGACCTGGGCGTATTTGACGCAGACGGGCGGAAGCTAAAGGAGAAGTCGCTTCCGCACTTGCTCTGTACGGGGCAGAAAGAGCGAGGCACATGCGGTTGCCACATAGAAGATGTATTGGAGACGCAGCATGTCCTGCTGGCACAGTGCCAAATTATGCACCAGCCTGGCTATGTGAGAGGCTTGCTGAAACAGTGGCTTGCGGTCATCGGACCCGATGATCTTTCCGAGATAGGGTCTGTAAGCCTTCCCAAGAACAGCCGAATGATCGCGACCATTACCATTGGGGATGGTCATGCTTACGTTCTGGTGGTCGTGCAGGGAAGATTGCTCCGCGTCTACCCAGTTCCGGCGGGCCGTGGAGGTCATTAAATGCGCTGCGCCAGCGGCTGCGTATAGGCCGGGGTCTTCCAGCGCTTCTTGCGCGCCACTGTCATTCCACTGCGTTTCAACAACGCTCCGATCGTGCTCACCGCCGGCCAGCGTCGGCCCGGTTCATCCCGCTCCAGCCGATGTTTCAGTTTCCTCGGTCCCCAGTTCATGTGCGCCTGCCGCATCTCCAGCACCATTCGTTCAATCGCCTCATCGGTCTGGTTCTGGTGTCTTTGCCTGGCTCGACTCTTTTCCACCAGGCCTTCCCATCCCACTGCCTGATATCGTCGCACCCACACATACCCGGTTTCCCGCGTGATCCCATACCGCGCACATAACTCCGTCATCGTTCGTTCCCGTTGTTGGTACTCGAACACAAACCGCAGCTTCTCTTCCATCACACTGCTCGCTTTCCATGGCATGCGCTCTGTTGTACTCGCGCCCGCCACTGTTTTGCAGTGTCAGGTATCTCCCCGGTCTATTCTGTCAGGGATGTGCCCGGTCTGTACCTTTTACCTACCTCCACCCCCCTATGGCCTCCGATTAGGATTCCAAAGGGCTTACTTCAATCGACCCAGAAAAATTCGTTCTGAATCGGTCCCCAATCAGGTGCGCTGGGTGTGCATCAGACATTGGCATGTACGGGAAATTTGATGAAGGATCAGAGTAGTTTTTATAGACTTTTAGCAATTTATCGTGTATTAAATGACTGCATAATTTTTAAAGAAGTTTTGTTTCGCAAGAAAAATTATGTTTATGGATACCTCCTGTATTTTTCACAGGTGGTTGTAGTTTTGCAAGCTCGATGCTCGACTTCATACATTCACGGCTCATAGCTATCCAATATTCAGCTGTAATTCTTCTCGTTATCATCAGCTTTCAAGCGGTTCGGGCGCTCCAGAAGAAAGAATTCCGCCTTATTGCTTTTGCTTGGCTAGCCAATCTGTGTTATTTGCTGGCGACTGAGGTAGGCCCGTACCTCATCCACCCTCATACAAAATCACTGGGAAAGAATTTAAGTATCATTGCTGACATTTTTGATTTCTTTGCAAACTCGATTTTTTGGTATGTCGCACATCAATATGGCCGAGAATCACATTGCATTTATTTTAGCCGGTTGAACCGTGCTAAATTCTTGCTGATGATGGCGGTCTTCTATGGATCCTATCTCATTCTTAACTACTCCATACCACATGACCGATATATAAGTTTCTTCCTCTTCTCTCTTCCACAGATATTGTTTGACATCTTGGCACTCACAGCTTTGGCGTACTATTTCGATGAAATTGTAGCAAGCGTTCACGATGCGCGTCCCTCGCACCTTCTCTTTCGTACAACTCTAGCCTATGCCTGCATTCAACCATTGCAACTGCTCGAACATGATTTTGTGAAAAGTCATTTAGGCAAGCTTGATCCAGCAGACTTTGGATTTGGCGCAGGTTTAGTGGCCAAAGGCGCTATCGTTTTGGGTATTATTACCTTATTTGTAAAATCGGCAGAAGCGGCTACAACAATCATCGCTGAACAAAAGAGAATACAGGCTCTCACAAAGGCTATAGATCGCCTTGCTCATGAGCTGGGAACTCCCATAAGCGAAACTCTCACTCACGCGATAGCACTCAAAACTCTCCCGCCGGCAAATGTTTCCAGTAGACTGAAAAAACTCGAAGGAGCGGCTTCACGGGCGGCGGCTATGCTCGGTGCATCGAAGTTTAATATGAATCCGGCAACTTCAACCTTGGCTTTCCGCCAGGCTGATGGGACGTGGCGGGACGAGGCGTTAAGTAAAGTTCAGACAATGAATCTGAATACACTTATGGAAATCGCAGAGAATGCGGTCAGAGATACTCGTTCAGAAAAGATCAAATACCATCATCAATATTCTGGCAATTGTTGCTTGGAGTGTATTCCAAGTGAGGTCATTCAGGTTTTCATCAATATCTTCAGGAATGCTTATGATGCATGTCCTGGAAAAACAGGTCGGATAGACGTTACTACTGTAAATGAGAGCTCGGCAACTGACGAAAAATCAAAATGGCCAAAAGGTAAGGTCAAAGCTATTGTAAGAGATAACGGAGAGGGTATCAACGATGATGCCAAAAGCAAGATGTTTATCGAAGGATATTCGACACGTAAAGGGAATGGAAGAGGATATGGGCTTACAATCATTAAAAAACTTGTTGAAAAACATCACGGGCTCGTGGAAATTCTTAGTCCGCCAGTAAATATTTTAAGTCGCGATTCGCAAAACAAAGGAACTGAGGTAGTTGTTGTTTTTCCTCGTGTACCATGCTCGCCACGATGAAGGATTTGGAGAAAAATATATGACTGTTGTTATGCAAAAGCAAGAAGAGATGGAAGAGCTAAAAATAGGTTTTATCGATGACCAAGAAGATTATCTAGACCATTTGATGTCTGAACAAATTGATCGACAAGTAGCAAGCGTGGTTACTTCCGATCCTGCAGAGTGCATGGAATGGGTTCGTGAAAATAAGGTTGACGTGCTTGTTGTTGATTTACGTATGGAAGGAAAGGATGGACTTGCCATTGCACAGGAAGCCCAAAATGTTAAAGACTTGGAAATTGTTTTATTGACAGGGCACGACCCCACGCCGTCAGAAAAGGAGCGTGCAGAGGAGCTTGGAGTGCCTATTCATCGAAAAGATTCTCTGGCCGAACTACTGGATGGCTTGGAGAAGGATCGTATGAATCCGGAAATGAGGAGACTTCGACATCGAGAGAAGGTTCTCTTAGCTGCACATTCGATGTGGGTCGAGGATTTTGTCACAAAATTAAAGAGTATTCCTGACTTCGAAAAGACAATTATTTCAAGTGAAGATGGGGCATTTACGGTGGCAGAACTTGTAGATGATATCAAAGAACTGCGCCCGCGAGGGCGAGAGTATATTCGTTTGTGGCAACATACCATGGATACTCTATTGAATTTCAGGAAAGAACGTGATTAAAAAAATACAAAGAATAATGCAGCGGATCTTTACCGGGCATCAAAATGGCAAGGCTCTTCTAGTGCTGTTAGTGCCTTACAGACGTGATACATCCAGCGATCCTGTGGTCGCTCTTTCCTCTATTATAAGAAACTGCTGCCGTGGCTCTGCCGACTCCATTTTTATGCCTAAGCGTCCAGATCACTTTTCAGAAATTCAACCGACAGGACGACGCTTGTGGAGACATGTAGTATTGTTCGCCCATCCCTCGCCTTCCGCTGACGGATTTGCGGTTAATCCGCAAGAGGGTGAACAACAATCGTCGCTGACGACCGAATGGTGGTACACACAGAATCACAAGTTCGATTTGATAGTTGCGCATGTTTGTAACGGACAACGAATACTCGGGAGAACAGAATGGCAACAGTTATTTCCCAACTGGATATCTTATGATGTTGACATCCATACCTTATTAATGACTTCACGGGATAGAAAGCTTTGGGGCGAGGTTGCTGAATCCATTGTTAATGCTGCTGCGATAAGTAATACGTTGAAGAGCGCAAAGGATCGAATTCGCAGTTCCTATCTGCTCAAAATGGCTTACCTCCGGGATTCTGGCACAAAACGAGATCTTATACATCTCCTGCATTTCCAAAAGGCTTTGGAAGGTATTACTTCGAACGAGGAGAATTGAGAAAGTGATAGAAACAATTATTATGGTTGTGGCCTCTATTGGAGGACTGCTTTGGCTTTTATACCTACTGAGCAGACGATCGTCTCTTGCAAGTCCAATTACTTCTTTTGACATAAACAGTCCAAGATTGAATGATGCTGAGTGCGAGATCGTTTTGATTGAATATATTCGCCAGCTAAAATGGGCATTTGGCTTATTGTGGTTTGCTATAGCTTTAGGTATCGCTTTAGGAGGATTTCTATTTGGGCGTTTATTTATTTCAGCAGAATTTAGTCTTGATGATTTGGCAAGTGTCATCACGACCGTTGGAGACATCTCCCTCGCTGCTGGGGCTTTTAAGCTTTATAGGACTTCAGGAAAGCAGCTACAACACTTTTTGGAAACGATCCGTGAGCAGGAGAGAAAGGCAGCGAGCACAGAAACCACTTGAGTACCTTATATTAGCGAGCGTCAAGTCTATCAAGTTAAATGTCATGTGTAATGGTGTCACTGCCCAAAATCATTTTTTCAACCATATTTGCGCTCGGATCATCCTGTCACTGAGCCCGGATGCTTCAGCCGAAAAGTATGCAGCGGAGCAAGTAGCAGAAACGAATGGCATCATTCCCGACGCTAACATTTATTTGTAATTTAACATCTCCCCATTCGTCCGTGCCCAACTTGGATACAGAGCTGTTTTTACAGCCGCTTTACACATGCTGCATTCCCGTGGTATTCTTTTCAAGTCACTTACAGGACGAGATTTAGAGAAATAGGAGTCGACCAGAATTCAGTGTTAGCGAGAGAGCGCAAGGCCGACGTCATCAACCGCTTCCGCACGCATCAATCAGATACGGGCAGCCCGGAAGTACAGATTGCCATTCTGAGCGAACGCATCGGAGAGCTGACGGAGCACTTCAAGAGCCACCAAAAAGACCATGCCTCCCGGCGGGGTCTTCTGATGATGGTCAGCAAGCGCCGCCGCCTGCTGGACTATCTTAAAACGTACGATACTGAGCGTTATAAAGACGTCATCCAGAAACTTGGCATCCGTAAATAATCAACCCAGATCGATCGGGAAAACGGTCATCTAGAACCGGCGGGACACGTGTGTTTCCGCCGCTTCTACAGGGTTCAAGTTGCTCTCTCAATGAATTCAGACTGCTGGTCCTCCTTGGAAATGAGGAATAAATGAAGCAGACAGCCACTGTTGAACTTGCAGGCGGCAAAACCCTCCAGATAGAAACAGGACATTTAGCAAAACAGGCACAAGGCTCCGCCATTGTGCGCCAGGGAGACAACGTTGTGTTGGGCACGGCTTGTGCCTCCCCTGAACCCCGCGAAGGCATAGACTTTTTCCCCCTAACAGTTGATTATCGCGAATACACTTACGCTGCGGGACGATTCCCCGGTGGGTTCATTAAAAGAGAAGGCCGTCCAAGCGAACGAGAAGTATTGACGTGCCGCCAGATTGATCGCCCTATCCGCCCGCTGTTCCCTGAAGGCTTCCGCAATGAGACACAGGTGATAGCCCTGGTACTCTCAGCCGATACAGAAAACGATCCTGACATTCTGGGAATCAATGCCGCTAGCGCGGCGCTTACGCTTTCTGAAATTCCATTTCATGGCCCGGTAGGAGCAGTGCGCGTTGGTCTGGTAAATGACCAGATGATTGTGAATCCGACCTATGAAGAGCAGCGCGAAAGCCTGCTGAATATTACGGTGGTAGGCACGGCTGAAGGCATTGTGATGGTGGAATCCGGCGCGAAAGAAGTGTCGGAAGAAGATGTGCTGAAGGCGATTGAATTTGCCCATGAACAGATCAAGAAAATCTGCGCGGCAATCAGCGATCTGGCCAAGCGCAATGGGAAGAAGAAGCTGGAAGCCAAGGCAGTTGAAATTGATGAAGCCTATTACGATCAGTTGAAAGCGAAGATTGGCAAACAGCTGATTGATGCGCTGGATACGGCGAAGTATCCCAAGCATGAGAGCTATGAGAAAGTGCGCGAGATCAAGAAGGGCTTGAAAGCGGAGCTGCCGGCAGACGATAAAGACGCTGCGACAAAACTCTCAAAGTATTACGAGCTGATGCGCGAACGGATTTTCCGCGAGCAGGTGACGAAGGACCGGAAGCGGCCTGACGCGCGCGCGTTTGACCAGATCCGCAACATATCGATTGAAGTGGGAGTGCTGCCACGCACGCATGGTTCAGCCGTATTTACACGCGGCGAAACTCAGGCGCTGGTTACCACCACGCTGGGCACACCAGACGACATGCAGCGGATTGAACGGTTTGAAGGCGAAACCAAAAAGCGCTTCATGCTGCATTACAACTTCCCGCCATTTTCAGTGGGTGAAGTTGGCCGCATGACGGGTGTGGGGCGTCGCGAGATTGGACACGGCGCACTGGCTGAACGCGCTGTTTCAGCGGTACTGCCTCCGGTGGAGAGCTGGCCGTATGCGATCCGCGTGGTTTCAGACATTCTGGAATCCAACGGATCCTCGTCAATGGCTTCCATCTGCGGTGCTTCACTTTCACTGATGGATGCTGGCGTTCCGTTGACAGCGGCTGTAGCGGGCGTGGCCATGGGATTGGTGAAAGAAGAAGACTCTTACGCCATCCTCACGGACATTGCCGGCGCAGAAGACCACTATGGCGACATGGATTTTAAAGTCGCTGGCACACGAAAGGGAATTACCGCGCTGCAAATGGACATCAAGGTCATGGGCATCACCTCAAAAATTATGCAAGAGGCGATGGAGCAGGCACGGCGTGGCCGGTTGTTTATCCTGGACAAAATGGAAGGCACGATTACCAGCGGACGCGAAAATATTTCCAACTTCGCACCGCGCATTTACACGCTGCAAATTCCAGTGGACAAGATTCGCGACCTGATTGGGCCAGGCGGAAAGATGATCCGCAGCATTATTGAAGAAACCGGCGTGAAGATTGACGTTGACGATTCAGGCAAGGTGAACGTTGCATCCAATAATGGCCCGTCGGCGCAACGCGCCATTCAGCGCATCAATGATTTGACGGCGGTACCGGAAGTCGGCAAGACGTACCTGGGCAAAGTGGTGCGGCTGGCTGAGTTTGGTGCGTTCGTCGAAATTATTCCCGGAACCGATGGACTACTGCACATCAGCGAAATTGCGGAACATCGCGTAAAAGAAGTGAAAGATGAGCTGAAAGAAGGCGACCAGGTGTTGGTGAAAGTCCTGGGGATTGAAGGGAACAGGATTAAGCTCTCACGCAAGGCGATTCTGCGTGAACAACGCGCCAAGATGGGCGGCGGCGAAGGCGATGGTTCTGCTGGCGAGAGTTCTGGTGGCGGCGAGGGCGAAGGCGCTCCTGCTCCTCAGCGTAGCGCGCCTCAGCCACGTGCCGATGGAGAGGAAACCGTGACCTTTGAAGGCGGCGGGGATTTCTCTGACGACGATGCGGAGCCGAACTTCAATCGTGAAGATGCGAACCGCGAAACCGTAGCAGCTGTAAGGCCCGATCGTCCACATGGAGATCGCCCAAGGCCGCACGGCTCAAATCGGGGCGGCGGCTCCGGACGACCCAGAAGGGGCGGCTCGGGCGGCCGTGGTCCGAGAAATGATCGAGGCCCGAGGGGCGGCGGAGATCGCAATCGCTAGGTCAGCTTAGTAACAACAAAAGGTGCGGCTCAATCAGTCTGTTACGAAACACTAGCGGCCGATAAGTAAAGAGTGAGAAGATGCCCTCGCGGGAGCGGGGGCATTTTCTTTTATGGCATACATCCGAGGCGAAAGGCGGGAGCAGACGGCAATGTTTCCGGTGACATTGGACGAA
>DASXLK010000053.1:0-31302 GCA_036496365.1 Candidatus Angelobacter sp.
TATTTGCAGCAAAATGTGGCTTTGCCGGGGTGGGGTGAAAATGAAATTGCCAAAATCGCCGGAATTGCCAAAAGCGGGCATTGAAAACGCAAAAACGACGCCACAATTGAAGCAATGCGCCCAAAATACGCCAATCTGGGATGAACGCGGATGACTTGCCTCAAATCCACGCCAATCTGGGATGGGTATAGGAGGGGGGAGGGCTTGAGATGGCCAAAATCGCCGAAATCGCCAGAATTGAATAACCTTGAGAATCCAACAACAAAAGGGTGACAAATTACCAACGCGGTAGCAGCGATGGTTACCGTTTCCTAAACAAAAGACAAGGGTTCCTTGCAGGTAACTGAAGCCCTTGCCCGGTTCTGCCGAAGATCATTATGGAACGGGACAAAAGAAGTGACCGGGAGCGGTATTTTTCTCCTAGCCAGCCCAATTCCCGCAGGACTACAATACCTCCGTTCGCATCTAAATGTGTGAGCGACAGGCGGTATCGGGAGTTCCCGAACTGCACTGGAGGCAAAAATGAGCATCACTTCCTTTAACGGGGGGCAGCCGCTGGACGCCCAACCGAATCCTGATCAATCTGGTTCTGATCAACTAAAGACCGTCTGGCCAAAAGTTACCACCACCACCATTCAAGATAAAAAGCAGCGGCGTGAGCGCATTACGTGTCTCACGGCCTATGACTATTCCAATGCGCGCCTGGTCGATGAAGCCGGGATTGACATGATCCTGGTGGGCGATTCACTGGCGCAGGTTGTGCTGGGTTATGAAAGCACGCTGCCCGTAACCATGGACGAAATGCTGCATCACACGCGGGCGGTGCGCCGGGCAGTGAAATCCGCCATGGTGATTGCGGACATGCCTTATGGCACGTATCACCTGGACATAAAAGACGGCGTGCAGAATGCCGTGCGTTTTGTGAAAGAGTCCGGCGCGGAAGCGGTAAAGCTGGAAGGCGGAGCGCAACGCGTGGAGCTGGTAAAACGCGTGCTTGATGCTGAAGTGCCGGTGATGGCGCATATCGGGCTGACGCCGCAGTCACTGCACAAGATGGGCGGCTATAAAGTCCAGGGAAAAGATTTTGCCGGCATTGAGCGGCTGGTAAAAGACGCTGTGGCGCTGGACCAGGCCGGCGTATTTGCGATTGTGCTGGAAGGCGTCCCGCGCGAAGTTGCGGCCATGATTACGCGCGAAGTCACGGCGCCCACCATTGGCATTGGCGCAGGCCCGGACTGCGACGGCCAGGTGCTGGTCTTCCATGATATTTTAAACCTGACGTTTGCCGAGCCAGCCAAATTTGTAAGGCGCTATGGCGACGCCAAAGCGCTGATTACCGCTGCCGTACAGCACTTCAGGGCCGATGTGATCAACGGCCAATATCCGTCTGACGAAGAATCGTACCATCTGCCGAAACATACCAAGGCCGAGCTGGAAGCGATCCTGCGGCGCAAGGAAATGAAGGCATATAGCAGATAGCAGTAATTAGTACTTAGCTCTTAGTATTTAGCCCTTGTTTTTTGAGACTGTGCGCCCTATCGCATAATTCAGATAAGGCGCGCAGTTTACAATTCAGCTTTTATCCGTCATCCAGAAGTTGTTCGCCAATGCTCAGAAGTTGTTCGCCAATGCTATTTGTGCTCACAGGTTTTGCTAAATACTAATTACCAATTGCTGTTTTCCCCCATGCTCACTCTCACTTCTGCCGCAGAAGTCACAGCCGTAAGCAAAGAAGCGCATCGCGCCGGCAAGCGCGTGGGCTTTGTGCCCACCATGGGCGCGTTGCACGCAGGCCATCTCTCGCTGGTGCGCACGGCGCGCACGCAATCAGACGTGGTGATTGCCTCAGTCTTTGTAAACCCCAAGCAATTTGGCCCGACGGAAGACTTCTCTAAATATCCCCGCGACGTAGAGAAAGATTCCGCCATGCTGGCCGCGGAAAAAACTGATTATCTCTTCCTGCCTTCCGTAGAAGAGATGTATCCGCCGGGCGCAACGAGCTGGGTCACAGTGGAAGGCCTGAGTGAAAAGCTGGATGGCCGTTCGCGTCCCGGACATTTCAACGGCGTAACCACCGTAGTAGCCAAGCTATTCAATATTGTGCAGCCGGATTTTGCTTTCTTTGGACAGAAAGACGCCGCGCAAGTAGCGGTCGTCAGCAAGATGGTGCGCGACCTGAATTTTGATGTGCGCATTGTGGTCTGCCCGATTGTCCGCGAAAGCGATGGGCTTGCCATGAGCTCGCGCAACGCCTATCTCACGCCGGAGCAGCGCAAACAGGCGCTGGTGCTGTATCGATCATTGATGCGCGTGCAGACGCTGGCCGATCGCGGCGAGGGCTCTTCTGACCGGCTCAGAATTGCAGGCGAGCAGGTAATGTCGGAAGAGGCAGCGGTGAAGCTGGATTATTTTGAGATCGTGAACCGTGACACGCTTGATCCCGTGAGCGATATTTCTGGTGGTGCGCTGGTGGCAGTTGCTGCGCATATAGGCAGCACACGGCTGATCGATAATATTGTGTTGACAGGAAAAGGCCAGGCAGGCGGCCCGCGCTGAATCGGCTGCCAATTGTGCCGCTATTTGCGCGAGATAAATGGATTGTCCGCGATCAGATAACGCAGAAGCATATCAGCCGATTTTGTAATGCCAATGCGCGGCGTAACGGCAATGTTCTCCGCGCGAAAGCCATCGTCGGCAACCTGAAGATCGGAGTCGGCGGAAACCATGTCTTTGCCGTTGTCGCGCGGACGCGTAACACCCAGCGCTTCTGCCAGCTTTCCCGGACCGCTGGCCAGCTTGCGGAGATCGCGCACCGCAGTTAGGTCAAGATCGGCAAGCTCTCGCGCTTTGGCCATTTGGCGAATGCCGGAGACAGGCTCCAGAGCGCGGATCAGAATACCGCCCGCTTCGCCATCCGGCAGACAGGAAATGTTGAGGCAGTAATGGACGCCATAGATGAAGTAAACATAAGCGTGTCCGGGAGGACCCCAGAGCACGGCGTTGCGTGCGGTGTTTCCAGCGGCAGAGTGCGCGGCCAGATCACCTGCTCCGAGATAAGCCTCAACTTCAACAATGCGTCCGGCCAGCGTAGTGCGGCCAGCTTTGCGGACGATGAGCTTGCCCAGCAATTCACGCGAGACGATGCGTGGATCGCGGTTGAAAAACGCGCGCTTCATTAATTTTGCTTCGTCGTGCACTAACTTTGCTTCGCCCTGCAATAATTTTGCTTCGCGCGTCATTAGTTTGGTATTGCGCGTCATACAGGCCGTGACTGCACGTGCGCAAAGCGCTCTTTGAGCCGCAGAAATGGACTTTCCAGCCAGCGATAGGAAGCTGCAGCGATCAGGATGGTAAGCGCCAGGCTGATTGCTGTCTGGGCCAGCACTTGCAGCGGCGTGGAAGCAGGCAAAATGTATTTGGCGCACAGATGCGCGAACTCATGCACCACGTAGAGTCCATAAGAAATTTTTCCCAGGTAGAGCAGCCATGAATGCCGCAGAAAAAAATTTTGCGAACCCATTACTGCCAACAGTACAGCGGCGCTGGCCAGTGAAGTTACCGGATGGCTCATGGCCAGCTTCCATGTGCTGAACTTTGGCGGATTGATGAGCACGGTAAATCCATATTCTGCAATGCAGGCCGCAACGCCCGCACACAGCAACGCAATTCGTTGCGGACGAGAAAGTTGCGGAAGCTTATGACTAAAAAGAGCAATCAGCACCCCCCAGGCAATGGGATCGAGCCGCGTGAAAGTGTTGTATTCCATGTGATCTACTGGTGCAGCAGTAATAGCGAGCCATATGCGCCACGCATTGGCTACAAGCAATAAGCTGATGGCGATCACTGTCATCGTGCGGACCGAAGCTCTGCGAATGGCCAGCGGCCACGCCAGATAAAACTGCTCTTCAATGGAGATGGTCCAGAGCGGAACACAGAACGATGCGGGCAATCCGTAAAAAACATAACTCCAGTTGCCGGACAGAAGACAATATGCAGCAACGTAATGCAGCGGCAGATGCTGTGACGGAATGAGCAGTCCAAGGATCGCAGCAAAAGCGACGAACGCAAGATAAAGCGGCCAGATACGCAGAATGCGTCGAAGATAAAAACCGCGCAGATCTAAAGTGCTCGTCGCAAGGCGTTCACGCAGCAGCAAACTAGTAATCAGATAAGCGCTTAGCGCAAAGAATAAATCCACGCCGAATGCGCCTGCGCCAAAAGCAGAGATCAGCAGATTGCTCAACCAACGCGGCGCACCTGCAGCATCATAAAAATCCATGTACTTTGGCGCAGCATGAAAAATGAAGACACCAAGAAAGGCGAAGAAGCGCAGTGCATCCAGCTCTGGCTGATAAAAGTGCTCAATGCGCCCCGGCGCTGCAGCGGTCATTTTCTCTACAGCAGTTGTCATTTACTTTTTCGGCGCTCGTCCGGTGCTGCGTGCAGCACGCGGCGTGGCACTCACCGCAGCATGCTGTTTCGCTGCAATCCACTCATTTACATTGCGCTCCAGAATATCCAGCGGCACCGGCCCTGAGCTCAGCACTACTTCATGGAATTCTTTCAGATCAAAATTCGCACCCAGCTTCTCTCGCGCACCAGCGCGCAATTCTTTGATCTTCAATTCGCCGGTCTTGTACGCCAGAGACTGCCCTGGCCACGCAATGTAGCGGTCAATTTCATTCGTGATATCCAGTTCGTGCTTGGGGCAGTTTTCCATGAAGTATTGGATAGCCTGTTCGCGCGTCCAGTGCTTCACGTGGATTCCCGTATCCACCACCAGCCGCACGGCGCGCCACATTTCATAACTGAGCTGGCCGAATTTGGAATACGGATCGCTGTAAAGACCCATGTCGTCGCCCAGAGACTCGGCGTAAAGCCCCCAGCCTTCCACATAAACGGTGTACTCACCATAACGGCGGAAATTGGGCATTTCTCCCAGTTCGTGCGCCAAAGCAATCTGCAAATGGTGTCCGGGAACGGATTCATGCAGCGTAAGCGCGGTCATCTCCCACTTGGGCCGGGCATCAGGTTTATAAAGATTAACGAAGTAGGTACCTGCACGCGATCCATCGGCAGCTCCTGGCCGATAGTATGCCGCAGTCGTGTCCGGCGCAACCGCGTCTGGAATCGCTTCCACACCGTAAGGTTCGCGTGGCAATTTGTGAAATACTTTCACCAGATTCGGATCGACTGTCTTGGCCAGCGCTTTGTAGGCCTGAAACAGCTCTTCAGGAGTTTTATAGAAAAATTGCGGATCGGTCCGCAGAAATTGGAAGAACTCGGCGCGCGATCCCTTGAATCCTGTCTGCTGCATAATGCGGTCCATCTCCGCATTGATACGGGCCACTTCTTTCAACCCAATCTGGTGGACCTCTTCTGGCGTCTCTTTGGTCGTTGTATAACTGCGGACGAAATAAGCATACAGCTCTTCACCATGGGGTAGCTGCCATGCGCCAACCTTGTCATAGCATGAGGGCAGGTATTCGCTCACAAAGAAATTCTTGAACTTGGTAAAGGCCGGCACAACTTGCTGCTCCACGGCTTCACGCGCTGCGTTTTGCAACCGCTGCTGGTCTTCAGGACTGATAGTTTTTGGGAAATGTTTAAAAGGCTTGTAGAAGCCGCTCTGCGTGGGATCGCTCACGATCTGCTTATCAATCTGCCCGGGAATTCGCTCCATAATCACTCGCGGATGCACCATGCGTTCGCGTATACCCTCGCGCAGCAGGGCAATCACCTGGTCCATATGCGCTGGCAAGGAGCGCATGCGGGCCAGCCAGTCTGAATAGTCTTTGAGGTTTTCAAAGCGGAGAGAATCGCCCAGGTCATCACTGGTTTGTGGGCCTTCGCGTTGATTAAAGCTCATCAGGAACCAGTGGAGCTTGTATTGCTCCACGCGATCTTGAAAACGTTTTTGAAAAAGATCGTAATTGAGCTGATCAGTTTTGTTGAGCGACTTGCGGTCGATCCTGGCCAACTGCGCCAGCACGTCTTTATTGTGCTGGTCGCGACGCGCGTAAGCTTCCAGGCTCATGTCAGTCCACTGGTCATTCCAGCGGCGATCACCCATTTCAGAAGCCTCTTCCGGACGGTCCTGCATATCGCGGTCCCACGCCGCGGAAAAGAGATCATGCAAGGCTTTTGATCCTTCCTGACGCGGAAGGGACCGTCCACCCACGGCAAATGCAAGAAGCAAAAACACGAAAGGCCAAACGCGCATTAGTTCCTCCGATTCCAGCGAAAAGTGTATAGCAGATGCTCGTCGCATTAAAATCTCAGGCAGAGAAGCGCGGCTCTAACCCAGGGCGATACTGCTCTGGCATTACGTCTTGAGGGGAAGACAAATGAGATTTAGCAGAAATATTGCAATAGCGGCGCTGTTCGTTATTTCAGCATTCGGGGCCAGTGCAGCCACCATTCCTGCGGGCAGCCATGCCACTATCCGGTTGAATACTTCACTTAGTTCGGCCACTGCCGGTGCAGGTCAGCCCTGGAACGGCACCCTGACCAGAGACATTACTGCTCACGGCAAAGTTGTAGCCAGGGCAGGTGACGGTGTGCGCGGAAAAGTAACCTACGTCAATCGCAGTGGACGCCTCCATAAGCCCGGAGAACTCTCCCTGCGCCTTACATCCATTAAAGGTGTGCGGGTTTACAGTTCACGTGTTACGCGCCAGGGCAAGAGCCATACCACCAGCAATGCAACCAAAATTGGCGGCGGAGCCGCGGCTGGCGCTTTAATTGGCGGACTGGCTGGAGGCGGCAAAGGCGCTGCCATCGGCACAGTTGCAGGCGCTGGCGCGGGAACCGGAGTTGCTGCTGCCACAGGAAAAGAGGAAGTCAGTATTCCTGCCGAAAGCGTGCTGACGTTTACCATCACCGGCTCCAAATAGTTCGCGCCATAAATTGCAACTTTTACAGATCTGCCGAGATAATTTTACCGTTGGCGCAAACACCCCGCCATCCTATGATCCGCCTACACCAGACAGAAACTGAACTCCATATTGCAGCATAAAGGAGCCGGGTTCGTTTTTGAGAGGTCCTGTGGTTCAGGCAAAGTCAGCAGCTAATGCCAACTTTTTCCCGTTCAGTATTTTTATAGGCCCAGGCCATGCGTGGCGTATTGTGCGCAATGCCAAATCGTCCACGCCGATCAAGCAGAATCATGCCGCCGTGCCCGTTGAGACGATTTTTTAAGTACTGCATGGCTTCCTGCGTGACTAAATCTGGCGCGCCGCCGGTGCGGACGCGATCCGCAGCCCACTTGGCCAGGACCAGCTTCATGATGGGCTCGCCCCACCCGGTGCAGGAGCTGGCTGCACTGAGATTATCGGCATAGCAACCGCAGCCAATCAGCGAAGAATCTCCCACGCGTCCCGGATCTTTGTTGAGCGTGCCGCCGGTAGAAGTGCCCGCGGCAATGTTTCCATCGGCATCAAGCGCGACGCAGCCAACCGTGTCATGGCTTGTGAGCGGCCCGGCAAAGGTGAGATCAGGATGGCCAGCGGCTTCCTTTTCCTGGGCTTCCTTGAGGCGAACGATTTCGCGCTCAATCACCAACTCTTCATTACGGCACAGTTCCATGCCTTTTTGCTGGGCAAAACGCTCAGCGCCTTCGCCTACAAAATAAACGTGCGGGCTTTTCTCCAGAACCAGGCGTGAAGCTTTTATCGGATTACGGATACGTTCAACGCAACCCACGCCGCCAGCACGAAGCGTCGCGCCATCCATCATCAGGGCATCCAGCTGTACTCGACCGTCGCGCGTGAGAAAGCTGCCGCGGCCAGCGTCAAAGGTTTCGTCGTCCTCCATGCAGACGATGGCGGCTTCCACGGCGTCCAGAGCGGGGCCGCCAGCTTCCAGAACATGCCAGCCCTTGGCCAGCGCTTTTTGCACTCCCAGAGTATGGGCTTCCACCATGTCGTCAGGAATGGCCCAGGCGCCGCCATGGACCACGATTACGGGCAGTTGTCTCAATGTGTTCAAACCTCAGTTTTTGCTCTGAAAAGTTTATCAGTTAAAACCTACCACAAAGGCACGGAGGCATTGAGAAAAGCAGGAGATTCTTAACTTTGTCGCTTTAACGAAAGAATTCCGGGAACTTTCGTTCTAGTTAAAGCATTAAGGATACAGAGAACAGGAGCGGCGCAATGCAGTTGAAGCAACGAAAGGCAGGCGCAGGTGAGCATGATCAGTGATGATGCCCTGATGCTGGAGTTCCAGCGCGGATCGCGCGACGCATTTGACGAGTTGTTTGCCCGCTATCGCGAGCCACTGTATGGCTTCTTCCATCGCAGGTTGGCGAGCAAAGACCGCGCGGAAGACCTGGCTCAGGAGACTTTTCTGGCGGTAATCCGCGCGGTGGTGCGTTATGAGCCGCGCGCCATGGTCAAGACATATCTCTATGGAATCGCTTTGAAGCTGCTGGCTGCCGACCGAAGAAAACTTTCTGGCAATGAACCTCAGATGGAACCAGAAAATGAGCCGGCCCAAGATAGCGCTTCAGAAGAAGCACTCTGGGTACGGCAGGCACTAGAAAAGCTGGAACCAGGTGAGCGAGAAATTCTGATGCTGCGCGAATATGAGCAACTCAATTATGAAGAGATTGCAGAGTTGCTGTGTCTGCCGGTGAATACGGTGCGATCAAGATTATTCCGCTCGCGTATGGCGCTAAGAGGCTTTTTGCAACCAGAAAAACGACTGCAGCGTTCAGCATCCAGCGGTAAGTCAGGCGAGAGAAACAAAGCAAGGGCAGAGGGCGAGGCGCAATCATGAGCAACAGAAATAATCATCCGATCGAAAATGAAGAGCTCATGGCTTATCTAGACGGCGAGCTGGCAACTGATCGCGCCATTGAAGCAGCAGCACATCTGGAGCACTGCGCGGAATGCCAGGAACTGGCTGCTGATCTAAGAAAGCTTTCACAGCAGATGATGGCATGGGAAGTGGAAGGGTCGGGGGATACCGAAATTGCAAGAGAGCTGGCTCTCGCGATAGAAAAGCGTGAGAAAAAGCCACAGAAACGAATTACGGCAAAAAGTTGGCGATGGGGCATGCTGTTCACGCCAAAACGGTTGGCTGGCGCGGGAGTATTTGTAGTCCTCATGCTTTTACTTATGGCAATTTTCATACCGAATTTATTGAGAAGCAAATATTCACCGGAAGAATGGGCCCGCATTTCCAGATTAAAAACGGATGACACATTCAGCCCTCATGTCGGTGCAGGCATTCCCGCGAAGGCTAGCAAAGCCGGGAGTAATGAATCAGCGCTGAGCGGAACGTCAGTAGCCGCAAAGCTTGAATCAGATTCTGCCACCGCAAGCTTCATCAAGAATGGTTCGGTAATGCCGCCGCCGTTACCCCTGTTGAATAAAGGGTCGGTAGCTGACACCATTGCGGCAGAGCGCAGCCGTGGAGACGATTCTCAGTCAGAGAACTCCCCATCTGCTCCGATGATCGCACGCATTGCCGGGCTCACGATCACGACAAAAGACTTTGAAAAGACCCATGCCAGCGTAGAGGAGATACTGAAGCGGTATCACGGATATATTGGAGAATTGAATGTGAGTGCCCCGGACGACGCGGGGCGCACGCTGACGGCGACTTTGCGCATTCCTGCGCAGCAGCTTGATGTGGCGATGGCCGAGCTGAAAAAGTTGGGGCGTGTGGAAAACGAATCCCAAGGCGGAGAAGAAGTCACGCAGCAATACGTGGATTTGGAGGCGCGGCTGGCAAATGCGCAGCATACGGAGCTGCGACTGACGGATATCCTGCGCCAACGCACCGGCAAATTGCAGGATGTATTGAAAGTTGAACTCGAGATTGACCGCGTGCGTGGCGAAATTGAGCAGATGCAGGCAGAGAAAAAAGAACTCACCAAGCGAGTTGCTTTTGCCACGTTGAATACGACGATCCGGGAGGAATATCACGCCAAGCTGCAGGCTACGCCACCTTCCACCGGAAGCCGCTTCCGCAACGCGGCGGTAGATGGATACAACACAGTAGTGGAAGGGTTGATTGCAGTTGGATTGTTTATGCTTTCGTCCGGGCCGAGCCTGTTGATCTGGGTGGCAATATTGTTCTTCCCTGCGCGATGGGCATGGAGGAAATGGAAAACAAACCTGCTACGGACGGAGGAAACCCGGCAGCAGTAAAATAAAGGCTGGAGATTCAAACAAGATGAAAAAGCGCCAACTGGGAAAGTCTGCGATTGAGGTGGCTCCGCTGATGCTCGGCGGCAATGTATTTGGCTGGACAATTGACGAAGCGACATCATTCAACGTCCTGGATGCATTCGTGGCCGCAGGGCTGAACTTTATCGATACGGCGGACAGCTACTCAACCTGGGTGCCGGGGCACACAGGCGGCGAGAGTGAGACGATTATCGGCAACTGGATGAAGCGCAGCGGCAACCGCGACAAGGTGATCATCGCAACCAAGGTGGGATCGGAAATTCCCGGCCAGGGCAAAGGACTTTCTAAGACATGGATCATGCGGCAGGCGGAAGACTCACTGAAGCGGTTGCAGACAGACCACATTGATCTGTACCAGTCGCATCGCGATGACGCGAACACGCCGGTGGAAGAGACGCTGGAAGCGTACGCGCAGCTTGTCCAGGAGGGCAAGGTACGGGTGATTGGCTGCTCCAACTTCACGGCGGAGCGGACCAAGGAATCTCTGGCAACGAGCGGCAAACACAGCTGGCCACGCTATGAGAGCCTACAACCGAATTACAACCTGTACGAGCGCGCTACATTTGAAACCACGCTGGAGACGCTGGCGTTGAAGGAAAAGCTGGGCGTGATTCCCTACTATTCGCTCGCGGCGGGATTTTTGACGGGCAAATACCGGTCAGAAGCTGATCTTTCAAAGAGTCCGCGCGGACAGGGCGTGAAGAAATTCCTGAATGATCGCGGCTTCAGAGTTCTACAAGGGTTAGATACGGTTGCAGCACAGCATAAAGCAACTCCGGCGCAGGTGGCGCTGGCGTGGTTGATAGCGCGGCCCAGTATTACTGCACCAATAGCCAGCGCAACCAGTGTGGAGCAGTTGAACGATCTGGCGAAAGCGACGCAACTGGAGTTGAGCCATCAGGACATTGAGTTGCTAAATCAGGCCAGCGCGACGGACGAGCAGGCAGAGCGTATTGCGTAAAAGATTTTGCCGCAGATTAGCGCAGACAAAATGCAGATCAATACATGAGTGGCTGGTTGGGCATGTCCATTGCTTAAGCAGAGGGTCGCAAAAGACATGGCCTGCCCCAGTGAACTACTTCGCGAGTGACTGTGAAGTAGAAATCGCTTAAGATCAGCTTGTTGCCGTGCTAGTTTGCGGCCACGCGATTTGTGCGGTTCACGCCGGGTCTAGATCGTTCGACTCCCGGCTCACCGGTCGCTCACGAGGGGCAAGCTGTGGCGTACCGATTTTTGCGGCACGGTCTATATAATGCGCAACGGCAAACCGTTGCGTTTTGTGTTTTTGGGGTTGCGACCTACTGCCGACCTGGGGTTGGGATTGGGTGACCCAAGGGTCACCCAAGGGCCACGCTTGGGCCACCCATGCGTCACGCAAGGGAGTCCCAAGGGACGATTTGCAGAAGTGCATTGTTTGCAACGAAAGTAAAAAAATGACGGGGTGGGGAGAAGAATATTGGATGATCGCGTGACATCGCCATGGCCAGAGAAACGGGACTTTGAGATTTTCAAGAGACGCACGGACTAGAATGCAAGATATGAATACGGCTGCACAGTCCGCAGGAGTTTTGAGCTTTGAAGAAGCTTACGAAGTTGTGCGGAAGCACTGCGGACGGATTCTCCAGGCGGGCGAGACTGCGAGTGAAGAGGTTTTGCTATTGCAAGGGTTGGGACGAGTGCTGGCAGAGCCAATACTTGCTGACCGTGATTTCCCCCCATTTCCAAGAGCGACGCGCGACGGCTTTGCTGTCCGCTCAGAAGATTTGCAGAACGGAAAGATGACTCTGCGGGTGGTGGGCCAGGTAAGGGCTGGCGATAGCTATGATCTGCCGGTTGCGCATGGAGAAGCGGTGGAGATTATGACCGGCGCGGCGGTGCCAGCAGGCGCAGACGCCGTGGTAATGGTGGAGTACACGGAACGAAAGATTTCAGAAATTAACTACAAAGGGCCCCCATTCGACTCCTCTTCCGCAAGCTCAGAGGCGCTCAGGGCAGGCTACGGGACACAAAGCGGGGCAAAGGCGGATGCGGTAAGTGACGACGACCAGATTCTGGACATCGCTGGCCACGAGCCGAGCACCCCTGAGAAAAGGACAGAAGAATTGGTGGAGATCCAGCGGGCGGCAAGCGCAGGGGAAAACATTGTTCCTGCTGGCGCCGAAGCCAGGACTGGACAAGAGTTGCTGCCGCACGGAACACGCATGGGCACAGCGCAGATTGCCATGGCCGCCGCAGCCGGCAAAGCCAGAGTAAAGGTATATCGCAAACCAAGGGTTGCAATTCTTTCCACGGGTGATGAGCTGGTAGATGTGGTGGAGAAGCCGGGAGCAAGCCAGATTCGCAACAGTAATAGCTACTCACTGGCGGCGCTGGTCGCTGTGTACGGTGGCGAACCGGTGCAGTTACCGATTGCGCCGGACGAAGAAGGCAAGCTGACGGAGTTGATCCAGGAAGGCCTGAAGGCGGATATGTTGTTACTCTCCGGCGGCGTCTCCATGGGAAAATTTGATCTGGTGGAACAGGCCTTGAAAAACCTGGGCGCACAGTTTTTCTTTACTGGTGTCATGATTCAGCCGGGGAAGCCGCTGGTGTTTGGCGAGGTGGGAAGCGTGCCATTCTTTGGGCATCCGGGTAATCCCGTTTCTGTGATGGCGACGTTTGAGCTGTTTACCCGGCAGGTGGTGGAAGCATTGAGCGGAACGGAGCCAACACGGCTGAAGTCAGCGCAGGCGCGGCTTAACAAGGAATTTAAAACAAAGACCGGATTAACCAGGTTTTTACCGGCAATTTTGGCAGGTGGGTTATATGATTCCCACGTTGAAGTGGTGCCGTGGCAGGGATCAGGCGACATGCTGGCGGCAGCACGGGCAAACTGCTATCTTGTGGTGCCTCCGGATAGAGAAAAACTCGCCGCCGGCGAAGTGGTGACTGTATTGGTGCGGTGAGCAGTTTGAATGAGTAAAAAAACTCCAACCCGGCAGTCGCCCAACGGTAGCAATCCGACCAAAGGCAAGCTCTCGCACTATGACGCAGCCGGGCGCGCGACGATGGTGGATGTGTCAGGCAAGGCAGTGAGCCGGCGTGAGGCTGAGGCTTCTGCGTTTATCGAAATGTCGGCGGAGGTGTTGGCAGCGCTGCCAAAAAATCCAAAGGGGAATCCGCTGGAAGTGGCTAGATTTGCAGGGATTTCCGCGGCCAAGCGCACGAGTGACCTGATACCCATGTGCCATCCGTTGCCACTCTCCTACATTGATGTGACTACGGAGGTATGCGAAAATGGCGTGCAGGTCAACTCCAAAGCCGCAACAACCGCCCAGACCGGCGTGGAGATGGAGGCGCTAATGGCTGCCACCATTGCCGCGCTAACGGTTTATGACATGTGCAAAGCCCTGGATAAGAATATTGCCATTCGGGAAATAGTTTTAGAGCGCAAAACGGGCGGGAAGAGCGGAGAGTTCAGGCGCGAACGCTCCACCAATCGCCTAAAGAAATAGTCTCATGCCAAACAACGTCAAGGTACTGCTGGTCGATGACAATCCCATGATTCTGGAGATGTTGCGGCAGGCCCTTGCTCATTTTTCGGTTGTACAGACCCTGACCGACGCCGCGGATGCGCTGCTGAAAGCGATTGAAGACAAACCCGACCTGATTATCGCGGACTATTCCATGGCCGGCATGGATGGACGCCAGTTGCTGCAAAAGATCAAGAGCCGCAATGCCAGCGCCGGCATTCCCGTAATCCTGATGGCCAGCAAAACGGACATCAATGAAAAGCTGAAAGCAGTCCAGGATACGGTTGAGGATTTTATTGAGAAGCCTTTTTTCCTGAAGGAAGCCGCCGCCAAGATCAAGAAGGTTGTGGACAAGATTTCGCTGGAGAAAATGGCGCGCGAGGCGCCGGGAGAGTCAGTGTTGCGAGGCAGCCTGGCGCAGATGAATGTGCTGGACCTGTTGCAATCACTGGATATGGGCCGCAAGACCTGTTCTCTTGCGCTGACCAACGGTAACGATAAATGCAAAATGTATTTTACTGACGGCCAGATCAACCACGCCGTGTATGACGATCTAAAAGGCGATCCGGCAGTTTACAAGGTGATCACCTGGACTGCGGGAAGTTTTGAGATTGATTTTGCCGGCAGCAGCAGCGAGCAAACAATTACGCAGTCGTCGCAAGGGTTGCTGCTGGAAGGCCTGCGGCTGCTGGATGAGTCAAATCGCGACACTGAAGAAAACGTGTTGGAAGCGTAAGAAACCCCGGTGAGCGCTTCCTCTGCAAAAACCGCCGCAGTTCTGACCATCAGCGACTCATCTTATCTGGGAAAGCGTGAAGATATTTCCGGCCCTATGGTTGTGCGGGAGTTGGAAGCCGCAAATTTTAAGGTGATTCACGTTTCCGTGCTGCCGGACGAAAAAGACGCAATCTCTGTCCGGCTGATTGAATGCAGTGAACGAACCCAGCTTGTGGTAACAACGGGCGGAACTGGCATTGCTCTAAGAGACGTTACGCCGGAAGCAACGCTGGCTGTGGTTGATCGGCGGATACCCGGCATGGAAGAGAAGATGCGCCAGGAGGGAGCAAAAAAGACGCCTTTTGCTGCCCTGAGCCGGGGCATCTGCGGCACGCGGGGGAAAACGCTGTTGCTGAATCTGCCCGGGAGCCCGACGGCTGCCGTGGAATCATTGCAGGCTGTGATTGAGATTTTGCCGCATGCACTGGAATTGCTGGATGGACATACGGAACATTAATTGTCGCTACTCTCCAACCCGCCAAGCATTCTCCATTTTATTTGAATAAATGATTTGAGATAAATCAGCGCTTGAGGCGGCAATCTCTGGCGCGAGTCGGCCGTACCGCTGGAAGAGGTTTTTGATTGGCTGAAAGATTGGTTTAAAAGAACAATGACGCCATCGGCGGCGTCAGTATTTTCAAGAAATTGGGGGAAGGGTTAAGCGTCAGCCGTGACTTCAGGGAATTTCAGCTTGCTCTTGGAAAGCGCTTTGTTAAGCATGTCTTCAATTTCCACTTCATCAGTGTTTTTGGACATCGCAAGTTCTGTAACCAGAAGGTAGCGGGCGCGATCCAGCATTTTCTTTTCGCGGAAGGAAAGCGGCTTGTCTTTGGCGAGCAGGAGCAGGCTTTTTAGAACAATGGCCACTTCCAGCAGCGAGCCGGTACGCATTTTGTCAGAATTTTCTTTGAAGCGGAATTTCCAGTCGGTATTGTTATCACATTCACCGTCAGTCAAAAAAGTGATGATTTTGTTCACTTCACCGTTTTTGACCACTGGGCGCAGGCCGACCATGCCTACATTGTTGAAAGGCACTTCCACTTTCAAACTGCTGGCTTTTATTTTGAGGAGATAGAATTTATGGACATTCGGGCCGATCGTACGGCTGCTGATCTGTTCGATTACCCCGACACCGTGGTTCGGATAAACTACTTTGTCACCAATTTGGAAGTTTAATTGAGCATTCATGAAACACCTTGATGGGACATTCTGCGGGGAGCAACAGACAGAAAACATTATAAACTTTTTATCAACGTTCAGCAATCATTATTGTGTCAAGATGGCAATCAACCGGGAAATAAATTACAGATAGATGTCTTCTGCCAGTTAACGTATTCAAGGTGAAAGGTTTATAATTGGCATTCGAACGGCCTGCCGATTTTGCGCTACAGGAGCATTCTCCCAGAAATATGCCAGAACATATCAAAAGAAAGCTGGAAGAGGAGATTCGCACCCTGGAACATGAGCTCACCCACGAGCTTCCTAAAGAGATCAAAAAGGCCGTTGCAATGGGCGATCTCAGCGAGAACGCCGAATACCACATGGCCAAGCAGCGCCAGGAATTTGTGAATGCCCGGCTGGGGCAGCTCAAAAAACGCATGGCTGAGCTGGCCTTGGTAAACATGACCAATATACCCAAAGACCGCGTGGCCTTTGGCTCCAAGGTGAAGGTTTTTGATAACACCAAGGAAGAAGAGATTATCTATACGCTGGTAACCAGCGAAGAAACAGACGTGACCAAGGGGCTGATCTCCACTACTTCGCCAATCGGAAAGTGCCTGATGGGCAAAAAGGTGGGCGATACAGCCATTGTGATTACGCCCAATGGCAAACGCGAGCTGGAGGTCTTGCAATTGACCACCATTCACGACGAGGCCTCATGACCTGGACCGGCGCCTTTGGGCGGGCTTGCCGAGTGCTTCTTTATGCGATTGTGCGCGGGCTCGCGCTCACGCGAATTTCGCCCAATGTACTCACCTTCCTGGGGCTGGTCATCAACACGATTGCCGCCATTCTTTTTGGTTACGCCAACACCACAAATTATTCACGCATGTTTCTGTATGCCGGGCTGGTGATTATTGGCGCAGGAATTTTTGACATGGTGGATGGCCGGGTAGCCCGCGCTACCGGACAGGTAACCACTTTTGGCGCATTCTTTGACTCAGTGATTGATCGCTATAGTGACGTGGCACTCTTCTTTGGACTGCTGGTCTACTACGCGCGGGGCAATCATTTTTTCTATCTGGTACTAGTCGCGTTTGTGATGGTCAGTTCTGTAATGGTCAGTTACACGCGGGCGCGAGCTGAGTCTTTGATTGGCAGCTGCAAGGTTGGATTTATGGAGCGTCCGGAGCGGGTGGTGCTGGTGATTATTGGAGCCCTATTTGCTCACTGGGGCGCTATGGCTCCTGTGCTCTGGGTGTTAGCTGTGCTCTCCACCATTACCATTATTCACCGCATTGCATACACTTATCAGCAAACGCGCATTATTGACCTGAAAGCCGCTGAAGCAGCAGCATTACAACAGGCTGTTACCGCTGAAAAGACTGAAACTGCCAAGCCGCAAGCCGCCAAAGGCTCGCAGCAGATACCGTCGTTTAACTAAACTCACATTAAAGGCAAACGCTCTCATGAGCACTCGCTCCGCCGTTGTGCTTCTTACTTTTGAACTAAGCTAGCGCGGGCAGTCGAAGTAATTTGAAACAAGGGCGCTGCTAGTCGGCAGTGACCAGAATGAACGCCAGACCGTCATACCCTTTGCTGCCGACAGTTTGAATGGCCGTAGTTGTCACGCGTTTCTCTGCCGCTAGCACTTCATTGAATTTCCTGATGCCCTGCACGTTGGCGTCTGTGCTGGTTGGATCTGTCACTTCACCTTTGCGCACTACGTTGTCAGCAATAATCAGCGTACCGCGACGGGAAAGCTTGAGGGACCATTGCAGGTAGTCTGCGTAGCCCTGCTTGTCCGCATCGATAAAGATCAGATCAAACGGCCTGTGTTTTTCTGCGACTAGTTTTTGCAGCGAATCTGCTGCACGTCCTAACCGGATTTCCGCCACATTGGCCACACCAGCGCGAGCAAGATTGGCTTGCGCAACTTCTGCGTGCTTAGGATCCAGCTCCAGCGAGATCAAATGACCATCCGCAGGCAATGCGCGCGCCAGCCAGATCGTGCTGTATGCGCCAAGTGTGCCAATTTCCAGAATGTTGCGCGCACCCTGCAACCGAGCCAGCAGATGGAGCAGCTTACCCTGAGTCTGAGAGACACTGATGGCCGGAAGCCCAGCGGCAGTGCTCGAAGCCTGCGCGGCCTCCAGAGTGGGATCTGGCGGAATGAAAAGATCGGCAATATAGCTGTCAACGGCTGTCCACTGTTCCTGACCCATAGCAATCAAACCTCGGAAAGACTTTAGCAAAATTCCGGGAGTGGCGCTCTGAGCGTACAGCTGATATTTGTCGTCCTTATACCAAGCGCATTCGATTATGCCGTAGCTTTGAAATTCGCCAGCGCCGCATCTTCGGCGGCGTAGTCGAATTGGACTGCTTGCTCGGGGGGATCCGCGCGCTCCCAGTCAATGGTTCGGCTGATGGCTTCTTCGCGCGGCAGAGATCCCTGATAGCCCAGTTCCACGCGGATGCGCTCTGAGGATGCGACCAGGTGTTGCGCAGTGTTGCCGGACCAATGCAGATGCTTTGGCGCTTGCTCATGAGACAGCACAATGAACTGACCGTCCCAGCCTGCGGCAGCGGCAATCTCTGGTCCAGTCCAGCTCGCTGAAAGATTCTTCTTCGCCAACGTTATAAATCCGGCCAGCGGATTGCTCTGAGGTTGCAACCAGCGTTGCCGCAGCAGCAACGTCTTCCACATAGCCGCGCGGCATGCGAAGAGCAGCTACATCGTCGGCAAAAGGAATCTGTTTTCTGCCCTCGTCAATGCGCTTCAACACCGGATGAAAGCGGTGGAGAGGATCTCCGGGGCCATAGATCATCGGCAGTCGGAGAACAGTGCCGGGCAGCTTTGGATCGTTCAAGACAGCTTGTTCAACGGGGATTTTGTCATACTCATCGTCAAACCAGGGATACGCCGTACGAGCTTTCTTCATGGCCTCAGACGAATAGACGTTCCGGCTGGTTCTGAGATCAGAGCCTTCCGTCAAAGGCAATTCCTGCAATCCGCCGGGCTCGAAACCATGGAACACCCCCATGGCACGATAGACGTCCATACTGCTCAGGGCGACCACGCGCCCAGCGATGCCGCGGAATGTATCCATAAGCTGCTGGGCCTGGCGGCCAGAGCTGGGAATAAAATCCACCACCACATCAAACTTCTGGCGGCGAAATTCAGGCTGATGGTCCTGCAGGAATTGGCGATTACCAAGAATTTCTTCCACGCCGATGGGCAGTTTTGTATTGCCGCGATGAAACACCGTTACTCGGTGGCCACTTTGCTGAAGCTGTTCAACCGCAAAGCGTCCAATAAAGCCAGTACCGCCGATGAGAAGGAGATTCATTTGTGAGCAGATGTCTTCTACGTTTTCTTGCTAAAGCCCAGCTTATTAAGCTTTACCAAAGTATTTTAGTCGAGAGATCATCATCGAAATCACAGATCATGATGATCATAGGGTTCCCTCGCTTCGCGAGGGATTTTTAAAAATTACACGATAATTCTCTCATCCCCAACTCTGCGCGTGATGCGCTGCTGATCGAGATATTCAAGCAATGGGATGGCGTATTTGCGGGTAACGCCGAGCAGGTCTTTAAAGGTCCCAACATCGATTTTTGGTGTTTTGGCTTTTTGCGCAGCCATGAGCTGGCGCAGGCCTTCCAGCGCGGTTTGGTGGAAGACGAGATCATCTGCCAATTTGACCAGTACCCGGTCGCGAAGCAGAAGGGTAACCAGTTTTTGCGCGCGCGCTTTGTCCACGGGAAGTTTGTCTAAAACCTCTTTCATCAGCGGCACTTTCAGGCCAGCATCGGCAAAGGCCTTTTCAATCTGGCTTTTGGCTTTGGCTTCTTCGTCTTTCAACTCCACGCCGCGCCCGGCAAGACGGACCTGTTCGCCTGCGGTTTCGGCTTTCTTATCTTTCGCAAGCTGGGCCAGCAGATTTTCCATCACGGTTTGATGGAGACCAAGTTTTTCGCGCAGCTCCTCTTTGCTGATGCCGCCGACTAGAGGGTTAGCTTTGTGAAAGGCTTCCAGAGCAGCAAGGAGTTTGGTGCGAATCTTTTGCACTGCTTCACTTGAGAGCAGCAACTCTCCCATCTGCAGATAAATAACTTGCTTTTGCTGCACCATGGCGGCAATAACAGGATGCAAAACAGATTGCTTTAGCCCGGTTTCACGTACAGCCGCTGCGAGAGAAAGACCATCATGGCCGCGCCGCGCGATTCGCGCCAGCAGGGTTTCCTGCCTGTTTCCGGAAGACAAGATCTGCAGAAATTGCTGCCGGGCTTCCTGTTTTTGCCGCGACAGGGGAAACGCATCCAGCACGACTGCGCCGCCGATGGTGACTACGGGAGAAAACTGGCGCAGGATGGCGCGATCACCAGGAAGCAGCAGCAGCGGTTCGGTGGAGCGAAGCTGGGCGAAAGCCATGCCCCCTGGCTTGAGTTCTGTCGCGCCATAGAGCGCGACTTCCGCAATTGTTTCTGAGGTAAAAGCGTGGAGATGAACGCGTGCGCGGTTCTTGAGCGGCTTGGCGTCTTTAAGCAGAGAGATTTGAACATCGAGTCTTTGCGTGGGTTCAAAAACGCCGGGAGCAGCCAGAGTCATGCCTCGGGCCAGCTCTTCCATCTGTATCCCGGCAAGGTTGAGTGCAGTGCGTTGTCCAGCAATGGCCGCTTCGGCTGGAGAGCCATGGACCTGCACGCCGCGCACACGGGCTTTTTCCCGCGAAGGAAAAACCTCAACCTCTTCTTCTTTTTTTACTTTGCCAGTAATCAGTGTTCCGGTAACTACGGCGCCAAAACCCTTCATGGTAAAGACGCGATCAATAGGCAGGCGGAAGAGAGCTTCCGTATCGCGGGCGGGAACTTCAGCCACCAGGCGAATAATCTCGCGCCTCAATTCGTCGAGGCCCGTTCCCTTCAGTGCGCTCACGGCGACAACTGGCGAGCGGCTGACATCAAGAAACGATCCACGCATGAAATCCTCGATCTCCATGCGGACGACGCTGAGCGTGTCTTCATCCACGGTGTCAGCTTTGGTGATTACGGTAATGCCTCGCGGAATGGAGAGCAGACGGCAGATTTCAAAATGCTCGCGCGTCTGCGGCTTGATGGATTCGTCGGCGGCGATGACCATCAGAACGAGATCCATGCCGCCCACACCGGCAAGCATGTTGCGGACAAAGCGCTCATGGCCAGGAACGTCAATGAATCCGAGGCGCAACTTCTCTCCGCTGGGAGCGGCCAGCTCAAGGTGGGCAAAGCCGAGGTCAATAGTGATGCCACGCCGCTTTTCTTCTTCCAGGCGATCGGCATCAATGCCCGTAAGCGCTTTGACCAGCGCGGTCTTGCCATGATCGATGTGTCCGGCGGTGCCGATGATGATGGATTTCATAGATGCCTCAGTGTAATGGAAGATATTACAAGCGGTTGAGCCTCGATTATTTAGGGCCCAGCGGACGATTGAACTAATTTTCTCAGCGGTTTTGTTTCTGATCCATATGTAGCTTTCTGTCCAGTTCTTTTTCTTGCACTAGTTCTTGACAAATCCTGATGGGGGAACTTTAATTTGGTGCACATCCCCTTAGAAAATTTTCCCAATCTAGCCAAAAAACAGGCGAACTGTTTAAGTCAGCAGCACGGTTGCGAAATTTTTTCCGTCGGCTACGGCAGCAATGTGATTGCCAGAAAGAGAGGCAGCTATGCACGCTAAGGGCGAGCAACGTGTCGAGGAGTCCAGGGAACGTCAACAAACAGGGCGGTGCGCGGTGATTGCGGTCCACGGGGTCGGCAAACATGAGCCGGGCTCCTCTGCCCAGGCAATTGCGGGGCTGCTTCTGGGATTAAATGCCTATGACGCGCCGCCGAAAAGTAGTCCTTACTCCGGTTTTGATACCACAAAGATCGATGTGCCACTTCCCGGTCCAAAGGTGTTTTTCGCGCCCCAGTCGCCCCCGGTTTCCTGGTTTGAAGAGCGCCGCGGTTTTTTTGCCGACAAGTTCAGGCTGCGGAGTTGGAAAAAAGGGTCGGCAAAGGCGGACTTGAATGACGAATTCACGCTCACGCAAATCGGCGACTATAAGGGCGATGCGCTTTGCGGCAGATATGAGTCCGTACGCCTTCAAGGATCACGGACCAGGGGCAATGGTCAAAAGGTGGATGTAGACATATATGAGATGTATTGGGCGGACCTGGCCAAGCGCAATAATTCGTTCGTCCGATTTTTTATGTCTTTGTACCAACTGCTGATTCACCTCAGCAGCCTCGGACGGACAGCCATCGATCAAGCGGCTTTGCAACACGCGGGATCGCTTCCCTGGCTGCTGCTGCAGAGAAGTTACAGCTACGCCACCCGCGTGCTTACGCTGGGCATGTTCAACTTTTTAATTTTGCTGCCAGTAGTGGCGTTTGCGCCAATCATACTGGCCTTATACCCCCCCACCTCGCATCCGCAAACCGCGTCTGCGGTGGCCGCGATTGTCCTTGCTGTGGCAGCCGCAGGAGCTGTGGCAGCGGTTCTCTGGAACTTCCGGCCGCGCAATGGTCGCGGCAGTGCGCCGTTCTTCCTGCTGTTTGCCACAATAAGCCTGGGGACAGGGGTGGGCGCGTTCCTCTTGCACCAACACTTACGCAAAGACAGCGAGTTCCTTTCTTTGACCGTGCTGGCTTTGGCCTGGTGGGTGATCGCACTGGCCATCGTCTATTTCTTCATCTTCAAGAACTATGATGAAGTCAGGGCGGGAGCGAAAGAGTTCGGTCTGGTCTGCATAGCAGCCGTAGTACTCGGCTTTGTTGCCTGCTTATGGTTTGCCGCAGTCAAGTATCCCGGTAATATCATGGAAATCTATTCAGCCGCAGGTTTTCTGATGGTGCAGTACATCTTTCTCGTACTGCGCGCCTTGTGGACTGTCCTTTTTCTCCTGACGCTATTTTCCTGGACCATGGAGTTTATCTGTATCCGCATCACGCCGCATTCTGAAGAAAGAGCCCGCGCACGCGCGGCTTTCCGTACCGGACGCTTCGCGCTTGCCATGCCGACAGTCCTCTTGCTCTTGCTGACGATGTTTTTCTGGAGTGGAGCGTTTTGGTACACCCGGGATCAGATTGCACTGTATCAAAACAAGCCAGAAGTGTTACCGCAAGCGCCATTGCCGGAGTTCTTGAAAGCATCCGTAATCCGCATTGAGGAAATTCCCGCCCTCTTATTGCTAGGTAAGGAGAAGGCTGAGAAAGAGTGGGAAAAGAAACATAAGACGGGGGAAAAAGAAGATGCTAAGGCGTGGGAAAAGGAGGTTGAAAAAGACCGGAAAGAGGAAGTTGATAAAGCCTGGAACCAGTGCTATCAAGACACTCCGAAAAACTGCCAGGAACTGAACCGTCGACAGGTATCGGCTTTGCTGGTCCAGAGTGCGCCCATGGGACTGCCTCTGGTTCTCGCCTCACTTGGAATAGGTTTCCTGTTATTGCTGATTCTTGCTGCGCCTTCAGCGGTGCAGGAAGCAACTCATCCATTGGCGGCGACCAATGCTGTTTCGCGACGATTAGGCGGCTGGCTTTCCGGAGCACTTTCGGCATTCCCGGCTGTCGTTTATTGTTTCTGGCTGGCCGCATTTGGCTTACCGGCAGGTTATGTTGCCGTCGCAACCATACATTATTGGCTAAATCCTACAGGTTCGTACATGTTTCATCTCTACACCTGGCTGTTTCAAGAATCAATTGTGAACCTGACGCTGAAGAGCGGACCGGTGATCGCCGCGATAGTGGTCTTCATGGCCACAGCTGGTAAAGCCATATTCAGATCAGCCAGCACTATTCTGGACACCGTCCTGGATGTTGACAATTATCTGCGCTCCTCTCCGGCCGACAATACGCCACGCGCGCGCATCGTGGAACGCTATGCAGGGCTATTACATTTTCTTAACGAACAGGGCTATGAAAAAATTATTATCGTTGCGCACAGTCTGGGTTCGCTCATCAGCGCCGATCTGCTGCGTTTCCTGCATCGCAACCGGATCCCTTCTCTCACATCCTATGCATTTGCCGGGCTCCCTCCAGAAAAGATTTCCATCAGTCTGTTCACCATGGGAAATCCGCTACGCCAACTCCTGAATCGCTTCTTTCCCGATCTTTACGAATACATCCGTCCAGTCCCGGATGATTCCGGAGAGGCTCCGCAACCGCAGGTGCCGCCCGGCACAATTCCGAAAGGTGCCATGCCAGACCCCAAAGATCTTGGAATCCAGGTCTGGATCAACTTCTACAGAAGCGGCGACTATGTGGGCCGTTCGCTCTGGCTGGATCATTGGATGGAACGGACGCAGAATGGCGATCAGGCAGGGGAATTTCCAGGAGAGCCAGTTGCGGACTATTTCACAGACGGGGCGGGACAGCGCGTGGAAGCCTGCATTGGTCTCGGCGCGCACACTCATTACTGGGACCGCAGCGCCCCGGACATCGGTATCATTATCGACAGTTTGATTAAATAAGTCCCAAGGATCCAAATGCGGGTGCGGGCGCACTGCCGGCTCGTTTTACTTTGTTTTGCCGCTAATGTCTGACGTGCGAAAATAGAAGTATCCCATGCCCATCACACAAGCCTCCGCTATTACCCCTGAAGTCGTAAAAGAGCACGGCTTTACGCCGGAAGAATATGAACGGGTCAAAAGCTCACTGGGCCGCGAACCGTCGCTGACGGAGCTGGGCATCTTCAGCGTGATGTGGAGCGAGCACTGCTCGTATAAGTCGTCGCGCGTGCATTTGAAGCGGCTGCCCACACGCAGCAAGCTGGTAGTGCAGGGGCCGGGAGAGAACGCCGGCATTATCGATATTGGCGATGGCTGGGCCTGCGCCTTCAAGATTGAGTCGCACAATCATCCTTCCTTTATTGAGCCGTTTCAGGGCGCCGCAACCGGCGTAGGCGGCATTCTGCGCGACATATTCACCATGGGCGCGCGGCCTTTTGCGGTGATGGATTCGCTGCGCTTTGGACCAGTGACGCCAGGGCCAGTCACGCCCGCCAAGCGCGTTGATCAGGCAACGGTGCATCGCAATCACTCAATCCTGGAAGGCGTAGTCAGCGGCGTGGCTTCTTACGGAAATTGTTTTGGCGTGCCGAACCTGGGCGGCGAAACAAAGTTTGAACCGTGCTATTCGCAGAACCCGCTGGTCAATGCGTTTGCTCTGGGACTGGTGCGGCGCGACCAGATTTTTTACGCCAAGGCCGCGGGTGAAGGTAATCCGGTGATTTACGTAGGCGCAAAGACGGGGCGCGATGGGATCCACGGTGCCACGATGGCGAGCGAAGAATTCAGTGAAGGCTCAGAGCAGAAGCGGCCCAACGTGCAAGTGGGCGATCCATTTCTGGAGAAGCTGCTGCTGGAAGCTTGCGTGGAAGCCATGCATACCGGGGCCGTGGTGGGCATACAGGATATGGGCGCTGCCGGCCTGACCTGCTCCACCTGCGAAATGGGTGCGCGCGGCGGGGTGGGAATTGAAATTGAGCTGGACCTTGTCCCGCAGCGCGAGACCGGCATGAACGCTTATGAAATCATGCTCAGCGAATCACAAGAGCGCATGCTGCTGGTGGCGGAGAGTGGTCGCGAGCAGGAAGTGCTGAAAGTCTTTGAAAAGTGGGGACTGGATGGCGTGATCGTGGGACGGGTGATCAGCGGCGGCCGCTTGCGCGTGCTGGAGCACGGAAAGTTAGTCACCGATATTCCGAACACGGCGCTAACCGATGATGCACCGCTGTATCACCGTCCGCTGGAGCCTTGGAGCGCGCCGGTTTCACGCACCAAGCCTGAGAACGTCAAGTGGAGCACCGCGACTGACCTGACGGAAAATCTAAAACAGCTGCTGGCTGTGCCAAATATCTGCTCCAAGCGCTGGATCTTTGAGCAATACGATTCCATGGTGCAATCGAATACCGTGGAAGGTCCGGGCGCAGATGCGGGGCTGATGCGGATCAAAGGATCGAAGCGCGCTCTGGCCATGGCGCTGGACGGCAATGGGCGCTGGTGTTGGCTTGATCCCAAGCTGGGTGCGATGCATAACGTGGCCGAATCTGCGCGCAATGTCTCCTGCACGGGGGCAACACCGGTGGCGGCCACAAACTGCCTGAACTTTGGCAATCCAGAGAAGCCGCCGATCATGTGGCAGCTCTCGCAAGTCATTGATGGCATAACGGAGGCCTGCACAACGCTGGAGACGCCGATCACCGGCGGCAATGTGAGCCTTTATAACGAGACACTGGGCGAGGGGATTTATCCCACGCCAGTCATCGGCATTGTGGGCATTTTGCAGAATGTAGACGATGCCATGACATTCCACTTCAGAGAAGCCGGACGCGAGGTGTTCCTGCTAAGCGGCGCACCGTTGCATGGAGCGGCGGACAACAAAAACGCCGAAACTGAATTTGGCTCTTCAGAGTATGCGAAAGATGTGATTGGCCAGATTTGGGGTGTGCCTCCAGCTCTGGATTTGCAGCAGGAAGCAGCGTTACAAAAGTGTCTGCGGGAGCTGATTCAGGAGCATGCGATCGAGTCAGCCCATGATTGCTCAGACGGTGGCTTGTCCGTAGCGCTGGCCGAGGCCTGTTTTGTGAAACCAAAGGCCGGGGCCGCAACGCCTTACGTCGGAGCGGAAGTTGACCTTAACTCCAATGGTGTCTTCACGGAGGCGGTTTTATTCGGCGAAACAGCCAGCCGGGTGCTGATTAGTTGCGACCCGAAAAAGGCTTCGGACATCCAACAAATAGCGGTAAGATGGGGCATACAGGCGGACCAGATCGGGCGCACTGTTCCTGAAAAATTAGAGATTCGTATTGACGGCAAGATAGCGGTCTCCGCAAAGGTGTCTGATCTGCGGCAGGTTTGGGACACGGCGCTGACCAGAGCACTGCATACGGAATCGTCCGAGCATCTGGTGCCGGAAGTGTTGCAGAAAAGCTGAAAGAAGCAATTTTTAGCAAGCAGCGGTCAGTACTCACCAGAAAGCAGTTGGCAATTAACAAGACATTTCGGTTAACTAAGCGAGCCCGGAGTAGCGATCAATCATGGCTTTCGACAAATTCAAGGACGAATGCGGCGTAATGGCGGTCCACAATCACCGTGAGGCCTCCACCATGGCATATCTTGGTCTGCATCAGTTGCAGCATCGCGGGCAAGAGTCAGCCGGGATCGTATCTTCGAACGGCGAACGTCTTTTCATCCACAAATCCATGGGCGAAGTTGCGGAGATTTTTACCGAACCTGTTCTAGCTAAGCTGCCGGGTGATCTGGCAATTGGCCATACGCGCTACTCAACCACAGGCGATTCCGCGGTGCTCAACGCCCAGCCGATCATGGTGGATTGCAATAAAGGAATGATTGCGATTGCGCATAACGGCAATCTGGTAAATGCCAATGAAATCCGGAGCCGCCTGGAAGCGCAGGGATCGATATTCCAGACCACCAGCGATACCGAAGTGATTGTGCATCTGATCGCGCAAAGCAAAGAGCAGACGCTGCCAGAGGCAGTGTGCGATGCTCTGCGCCGGATTGAAGGCGCGTTCTCTCTGGTGATGATGACGCGCGACCGCGTTTTTGCTATTCGCGATCCGCGCGGCTTTCGTCCGCTTTCCATGGGACGTATCCCCGGCGGTGGTGGGGCCAGCGGCGACACCGTGGTTTTTGCCTCTGAAACCTGTGCGTTCGATCTGATCGGTGCGGTTTATGAACGCGACGTAAAGCCCGGCGAGATGGTGGTGGTTGGGCCGGAAGGAACGTTCTCACGCTTCTTTGCCGCAGAGATGAAGCAATCTGCCTGCATCTTTGAGCACGTGTATTTTTCCCGCCCGGATAGCGTTGTATTTGGCACGTCAGTCCAGGCCAGCCGTGAGGCCATGGGCCGCCAACTTGCAAAAGAATCTGCAGTGGAAGCAGATCTGGTAGTGCCGGTTCCAGATTCAGGCGTGGCTGCCGCTTTGGGTTATTCGTCTGCATCGTCCGTACCGTTTCGTTTTGGGTTGATTCGCAATCACTATGTCGGCCGGACCTTTATTGAACCCGAACAGCGCGTGCGTGACTTCGGCGTAAAGCTCAAATTAAATCCCATCCGCAGCCTGCTGGCGGGCAAACGGGTGATTCTGGTGGATGACTCTCTTGTGCGGGGAACCACCAGCCGCAAGATTGTGCGCATGGTGCGCGATGCCGGCGCAAAAGAAGTTCACGTACGCATCTCGTGTCCGCCCACGGTCTCGCCTTGTTATTACGGAGTGGATACGCCGTCAAAAGACCAGCTGATTGCGTCCAATAAGTCGATTGAGCAGATTCGCGACTACATTGGCGCAGACTCTCTGGCTTATCTGTCTTTAGACGGCCTGCGGGCGGCCTGCGCTGAAGGCGAGAAAACTACATACTGCACATCATGCTATACGGGAGTCTATCCCACGGATTTTATTCCGCTGGAGCAGATTCAGCCCGTGGCGGCGGAGAAGAAGCAGTAAGCTTTGGAGCCATTCCTTCTTTAGAGAACAAGGTTTAGAAAACAAAGCTTAAAGAACAAGCATGAAGAATACCTGCTTCATGACCGACCCCGATGACATGCTGAAAGCATGCGAACGCGGGGACATAAACAAAGTTCGACAACTTCTTGAAGCCGACTCCACACTTGTAAACGCCAAAGGCAATCATCAGAAAACTCCGTTGCACTGGGCGGCAGAAAAGAATTTTTCTGCGCTGGCAGAACTGTTGATCGCTGCTAAAGCTGACATCCACGCCGAGGTTAGTTGGGGCATGACGCCGCTGCAATGGGCGGCGAATATGGGCAGCCGCGATGCGGCAGCAGTCCTGCTGGCACACGGTGCAGCTCCGCAATTGAATATGTGGTGCGCCGCTGGCCTGGGCATGCTGGATGAGGTGCAGTCATTCTGGGATTCCCCCAACACCCTGAAATCGAACGCTGGTAAGACACGTTCACGCGATTTCTCACCCCAGTCTGGCAAAAACGGCCAGCCTGGGGGCCCCGATTTGGGGAACGGCCAATGGGCCAAATCGCCGCCACCGGGAACATACGCTGAGTTGATCTCAGAGGCTTTCTACATCGCCAGCCGTAACGGACATGTGGACGTTGCGCGCTTCCTGCGCGACAAAGGAGCAGACATCAATTGCAGAGGCTTCTTTGGCGCACTGGGCGGCCATCAACGGGCATAAAGCTATGGTTGAGTTTCTTATTACGCAAGGTGCTGATCTCCTATTGCGTGATCAGCAATTCAATTCAACGCCCCGGGATGGGCATTGGAAGGCAAGCAGCAGGAGATTGTCGTTTTACTGCAAGCTCAAGGTGTAGGCCAGTAATCAGGCTGCTGACAGGCGTCCTGAAAGCAAATCCGTGGTGCGCCCCTGCGCGGCAAGCTCACGTTCAGCTGCCCGGAGAACGGCTGCTTTGGCTTCTGGAAGATCGAGCACAGGAATGATTGTCATGGTTTTGAGAATGCCCGCAAGATCATAGTAGACGCGCCGGCATTTCTTCATAAACTCGACTGGATATTCTGGTTTGCGCGCATACGCAGCCACTGGATCGGCGTCGAGCAGGTAAGCAATGTCAGGTCGCGGAACAAAGCCGTGAACGAACTTCACAAAAGCCCGGCTGATCGGATTCGAGAGATTCAGATTGGAAAGCTCATCATAGATGTAACGGTCCAGAATCACCACATCCGCACCGCTTCTTTTTGCGCGGCCAACCACCTGAACTAGGTGGATGGAGTCCAGCAGATAGAGAAAGTGCCGGGCCAAAGTTAGGTGCCAGCCACGCACGTTTTTATCGCGACGGTTTACAGGCTTACCCGGCGCGCCGATACCGCGCTCACTCTTATAAACCTTGTGAACAAAGCCTTCGCGATACTTCACACCAACCACCACATTGTCCCAGAAGGCCAGTAGAGTGGTTTTGAGTCCGGCGTTGTGCAGCGCTGAACGCAGGTTTTCAATCTGCGTGGATTTGCCTGAGCCATCCACACCAGAAAAAGAGATCAGCAAGGGCGTGGTTGAAGCAGCGTTATTCTTTGGTGCCGCGGTCTCAATTTTTGGTTCCACAGTCATTGGTTCAGTCATTTGGGTTCGGCCCGTTCGTGTGAATAGTACTGTGCCAGCATCAATCGTTTCACGTTTATTTTTTGCGTGACATTATTTCTGTGTAACACCGGGTAAGTTCGAGCCCGGAGGCGTGGAAGCTGTTCCATGGCTTAATGCGTAGACAGTACCCAAAGCTGCTCCAGCTGCAACAACGGCGCCCACTTTCAGGAGCAATGATCGTGTCTGGTGCTGTTTTGCGGGAGCAATAGCTACGCCAGCCGGCTTTGCCGCTGCTCCACCGGTAGTTGGTACGCTTTCTGCGGTCGCAGCGCCCACTGGCTCACTGGGCTTTTTTGGTTGAGGACCCTCCGGAATGTTTTGTGCCGGAGCTGTTTGCGGCTGCGCCTGCTGCTCGCCTGAAGCGTCAGGATATGTGGTGACCGGCGTTAGAGGGCCTTGCGAAGGATTCACATTGGTTCCTGGGGTCGGTGATTGCTGGTTTGCAGGCTGCTGACCATTTGCAGGCTGACTAGTAGATTGCTGATTCCCAGTCGCCGGAGCAATAGATTGATCAGTAGACGGTGCAGGCTGAGAATTTGTAGGCGTAGTCGCAGGCTGCGTCGGCTGGCTTTGGGGCTGCTGTTGCGCCGTAGACGGTTGCTGCGTACTCTGCTGAGCTTGTAATGGAAGCCCCAGGGACATGCTGGCAATCAACATTGTGCTCAGGATGCTCGTAATTTGACGCTGAATTTTCATAAAACCCTCGGGGAACTGCTGGCTTTTCTGGGGCCCAAATTACTTCTGCTTGATGGGCAGCGCGTTTTCGGCGGAGGCGCTGACGGTTTGCCTGTGGGTGGCTTGCTGGAGCAGGCTACTCACGTCAGTGTCTCTGTCCCATTTATGTTTGATGCGGTTTTTGAGGCAACGGAAAAGAGTTTGAAAATTGGTTTTGTACCAGCAACATTGTTCCATTTTGGGCGAAAACACCCCTACCATGCGAGCGTTGCTGAGGCCGGTGCCGTCGGCAACCAGCAAAGAGGCTATAAAACGGTGGTTGCCCTCCAGAAGAGTCACAGGGTGATTCTCGTCTAAACCTAAGAAAACAATCATGCGTTTGGGGTCATCTGACCGCAGATGCGAGTAAACTTCTCTCATCTTGGTGGCAAACTTGCTGGTATCTTTGCGGTCAAGCTGCTCACTAACCTTGGCCGCTACGTGCCGGGCTTTAAAGTCGCCGTTGGCAATTTTTCTCCAGTGGGCGCGGGGAAAGACGCTGACCTTATCCACGTCTTCTGGGGCAAAGTCTATCTCCCACCATTGCCGGTCATCTGGCAGCTCCCACCACATGGTGTCGCGACGGCGAAAAAGGAGCGCCTGGCGAATAGCATTTTCCGCCTCATTCGTGAGATCAGGATTGTTCACGATATCTGCAAACTGCTCACGGTCAGAATCGTATTCCGGGTGAAAGAACTCGCCTTTCAAAAACTCAGCGATGACCTCAGCTTCGGTAATGCGACGCAGCTTCTTCACACGGCCTCCGCGAGAGGAGCAGGGCTTGCGCGACGCAGAAAGGGTAACGCGACCAGCACCAGCATTAGA
>DASXLK010000054.1:0-21978 GCA_036496365.1 Candidatus Angelobacter sp.
ACCCAAAGGTCCGGTCCACGTACAGGATGTGTACGCGGCGGCATCGCCATTTTCAGCGCGTGCGCCCAGCAACAGCACCTCCGTCAATACCATGGATATTTCGGTTACTGCCCTGAATACGCTGGCCAGCGCACTCGCCGGTTATCCCGGACGCAAAAATCTGATATGGGTTTCAGACGGATTCCCCATCACGCTATTTCCTGAAATTATTTCTGATGAACCTGATGGTTTTTGCTTTCCGGGTAAAGGCGCTAAAGATCCGGGCCCTTGCATTAATCCCAATAGCTTCAGCATGGGGCGGATGCCCTCCTTTGGCCGCGGCTCTGGCAAGGACTTTGAAGAGGCCGTAGAAAAAACCGCCAACGCCCTCATGAATGCCCAGATCGCGGTGTACCCAATCGATGAATCCGGCGTACTGAAAGACAATAAGATCAATACCATCCAAACCATGCGCGCGCTGGCCGACCGGACCGGCGGAAAAGCTTTTTATAACAGCAACAATGTGGAACTTGGCATCCGCACCAGCCTGGATGACGGCTCTACGTATTACACGCTGGAATATTACCCAGACAATAAAAACTGGGACGGCAAATTCCGCAAGATCGAAATCAAGGGCAAACAGAGCGTGAGCCTGCGCTACCGGCAGGGGTACTATGCGCTAGATCCTAATATCAAAAACAAGGACACCGAGAAAGCGCTGGCAAAAACTTTCTGGGATGCCCTGAGCCTTGATGCTCCCAGCGCCACAAGTGTGTTGTTTCACGCTGGCGTCGCCCCATCGCCAAGCAAAGCGCAACAGGTAACAGTCAGCTTTGCCATTGATCCACATACTCTGGCCTTTGAACACAAGGACGATGGCCTGGAGCACGCTCAGGTAAGCTGCGCCGTGGCCGCATTTTCTGACAAAGGCGCACCAGTAAAACAGGAAAGCACTACCTGGAATGCAGCGGTGAAAGCGGATGAATACGCAAAAATGATGAAGGGGGCTCAATTTCCCTGCACCCAAACTCTGGATCTCAAACCAGGCAGTTACAACTTGACGCTGGGAGTCCTTGACCGCAATTCAAAACTTATCGGCACCACCACTGCATGGGTGAAAGTGCCATAGACCACAGTCCAGGACTGTTGACTACTACAGCGACAATTAGAATCGATTTCCATTGAACCAGCCTGGATCATAGGAGCTTGGTATGAATTTTCAACGTTATTGGCTATGCCAATTCCATGCAATATGCGCCATCCTGATTGTTTGCTCAATCGCGGGCGTGGCGGAGCATCCAGCTTCCATTCCGCAAACACTGCCACAAGATGCACCGTCACCCATGGTGCTGAGGACGAACACGCGCCTGGTGGTTGTAGATGTGGTGGCCTCAGACGGCAAAGGCAATCCAATACCTGGCCTTAAAGCGGAAGATTTCACGGTGTTGGAAGATGGCAAACCGCAAACGATCAGTGCGTTCAGCTTTAAACAGCACAGCAAAGCCACGCAAGTAGTAAGCAGCTCAAGTGGTGGCGGCTTCAACAACGTGCCGCAATATAAAGACGTAAATTCGCTCAACGTGATCCTGTTGGATTCCATCAATGGAAATTTTGACAGCCATGCTTATGGCCGCGACGAACTGCTCAAGTTTCTCGACAAGGGTACACTGACACAACCGACGGCGCTCTACGTTCTGGAACAGAAGCTGATTCTGCTGCACGATTTCACCACGAACATTGCAGAATTAAAAGCGCTGGTAGAAGACTACAAGCCCAAAGGCCCATCGCATGTGCTGGGTGTATATGCGGCGGCATCGCCATTTTCAGAGCGCGCCCCCACCACCGATACCAACGCTAATACCACGAACATTTCAATCAACGCCTTAAATACTCTGGCCAGTGCTTTGGCCGGATATCCGGGACGCAAGAACTTGATCTGGGTTTCAGCCGGCTTTCCTATTACACTCTTTCCCGAAATTATTGATGACACTCCAGCCGGCGTTGTAACCAATTCAAGAGATGCTTCAGGCGGGTCGACAGGGCAGGTTCAATTCGGTTCTGGCCAGGGAACAGGCAAGGACTTTGAAGAGGCTGTAGAAAAAACAGCCAATGCGCTCATGAACGCGCAGGTAGCGGTTTATCCAATTGACGAATCAGGCGTACTGAAAGATAACAAGATCAATACCATCCAAACCATGCGCAGTCTGGCGGACCGCACCGGCGGAAAAGCTTTTTACAATAGCAATGACGTTGAAATGGGAATTAGCCACAGCCTGGATGATGGTTCCACCTACTACACGCTGGAATATTATCCTGCAAATAAAAACTGGGACGGTAAATTCCGCTCTATTCAGATCAAAGGTAAGCAAAACATGAGCCTGCGTTACCGGCAGGGGTATTACGCGCTGGATCCCGGCATGAACAATAAGGATAATAAGGCTAAAGATGCAGAGAAGAAACTGGCCCGGACTTTCAGCGACTCTCTGAGCCTGGATACACCCAGCGCCACGGCTGTTGTCTTTCATGCCGGCGTAGCTCCTTCTCCGGGAAAAGCGCAACAGGTAACAGTCAGCTTTGCCATTGATCCTCATACGATTTCCTTTCAGCATAAGGATGATGGACTGGAGCATGCCCAGGTAAGTTGCGCAGTAGCAGCGTACTCAGAAAAGGGTCAGCCCGTAAAACAGCAGAGCACCACAATGACTGCAGCGATGAAGGCTGACGAATTCCAGACGATGATGAAGGGACAGCAATTTCCCTGCACACGAACCATGGATCTTAAGCCCGGCAGTTACAATCTGGCATTGGGCGTGTTGGACCAGAACTCAAAACTTATCGGCACCACTACGGCGTGGGTAAAAGTGCCGTAAACTTTGGGCGCAGAAAAAATTAAACAATAAAAAATCGGGGCCTTTACGGCCCCGATTTTTTTTGAAACATAGGCTCAGTCGTTACTGAACGTTGAGAGCAACGTCATCAATCACGAATGAGGTTTGCAGGCTCGCATCTTCCTTACCCGTAAACCTGATCTGCACTGTTGTGCCCTTGATTGAGGTAAGGCTGATAGGCAGTGAACGCTGCGTGTATCCCGTTCCCTTATTCAGGTTGGAGAAGGTTCCCAGCGTCTGCAGTACCGTGCCCGCGCTGTTGAGCACCTGCACCGTCAGCGTGTCAAATGCCGTGGTGGTGGTGGTCTCAGCCGTATCAATATGCAGGAAGAACGTGAGTGTCGCGGTTGTCGCCGTGCTCGGAATCGTCACGGACTGGGTGGATGTATCAGTGTGCGTGGTTCCGTAACCATCCATCCAGGCATCTTTGGTTCCAGCATGTGGAGGTTCAGAAGCAGACGTATTGAGAACGCCGGCAGTCAGAGTCCACGGTGGAGCTGTGGTTGTCCCGGTTTCAAAGCCGCCGTTCACAATCAACTGCGACCCTGTTCCGCCGGTTGCATTCACTGTGAGGCTGATAATGGTTGTGTGAGTCAGCGCTCCTGAAATTCCAGTGATCGTGACTGATGCAGTTCCAGTTGTTGCCGTGGTGCTGGCAGTAAATGTAACCACGCTGGTGGTGTTTACCGGGTTCGTGCCAAAGGCTGCTGTTACGCCTGTGGGCAGGCCAGAAGCAGAAAGCGTTGCGGTGCCGGTGAAGCCATTGAGTTTGGTTATGGTAATGGTGCTGGTAGCGGTTGAACCCTGCGTTACTGAAACGCTGGCGGGCGATGCCGAGAGGCTGAAGTCCGGCGTGGTGACCGCACCGCCAGCCAGAGCGTTGATCATGGTTTGGCCAATCGGGCTGCCCCATCCGGTTACAAGGTCATAACCAGCAACGGCGTTGAAGGATTTTCCCTGAGCATTTCTGTTATTGCCGCTGGTGATGTCATGGAAATCGCTGGTGAAGCTGGTGCTTTTTCCAATGGCATAAATAGCAGGATTGATGAAACCAACCGTGCCGTGGCCGGCAGCGACTGACTGTTGATTAACCAATGCGATGAATGCAGCCCAGCGTGGTGAGGCATAGCTCGTACCGCCGGTCTGGCCATTGCAAGATCCGTTGCTGCAAGCAATGTTATCGAAATTGCCTTCCATCGCCACGTCAGGAATGTTGCGGATGGTAGTTGAACCACCGTTGGCCGTGCTGGCCACACCTGACTGATAGCTGGGAATCGCGAACTTGTCATCTGCCGGGCCGCCGCTGCTATCTGGCCATGCTGTTTCTGACGCCCATGGGCCGCCAGCGCCGGTGGTTGTCAGGTCAGTTGCGCCTACAGCAATTGCGAAAACATCTTCTGCCGGGAAACTTGAATCGGTAGCGTTCGATCCGGTAAATGCTCCCGAGTCGCCAGAGGCTACAAAGAAGCTCTGACCCTGCGCCTGGTATTCCTGGAAGATAGGATTGTTCTGTGTGATGTCATCCGGGCTCCATCCCCATGAGCAGCTGATGGATTTGGAAATGTTGTCAGTGGCGATTCTGTTGAACATGTCAACGTCGCCCACACCAATTGCGGTTGTGCCTGGCGCGATATAAACGCGGACTGAAGCCAGTCCTGGCGCCATACCGATTGCCTGCGCAACGTCCAATGCCTGTTCGCCGTCGTCGCCGTCAGAGCCAGCCGACGCGCCATCAATCAGCACGTTGGTGATAGGAACGTTAATCGCCGTGCCGCTCATATCGCTGACGACGTCTGCCATGTTGTAACCGTCAAACTCCACCATCGCCACTGACTGGCCAGAGCCGGTGAGTGTGGTGTTGCCAGCGTAAGCTGCGCGCATGTCTGAAGGACGGAAAGCTCCGCCAGTACCTGAGCCAAGATTCGGATGGATGGCCTGGGCCTGGGCGGCATCGGGCAATCTCTTCATATGGGACTTCGGCCTGGAGAAATCATTCAGCCCGGCAATGTGCGATACCGCAACGTTGAGAGCCAGCGAAGGTTCGCGATCTGGAGAAAAGAACGTGCGGTTTTCCGTGGGATGCTGGAACGTACGCATCGATACATGGAAAGCCTTCTCCACTTGTGCAACCGAACCTTCAATGTCCACCACCAGCCGGTTTGCGTGCGTACCGGTCACGGTAAGACCATTGGCTGCTGCAAAATCAAGCACAGCCTGGTGATCTGCCGCTGTGGGACCAAACTGTGTTGTGAATTGCTCCACGCTGAGAAACTGGTGATAACTGGGACTGGAAGGATCATAGAGCCGGCTCAACAAATCAGTGAGTGCAGGCTGATTGCGCAGTGGCAACATAATGGCGAGCTTCATGCGTTGAGTGGCTGGCAATACTCCTACCGGCACGGCTTGCCCGTTGGCAACCACGGGGCGCACATGATTATGCATGACCTGCAGCGGTTGCGAACCACCGCCGCCTACTGAAATATTTGGCTGTTGAACCTGCGCCAGTGTGGGCAGGGCTGTGATCAAAAAGAGAAGCACAAACAATGATTGACCGCGCAACAATCGGGACATTCTTAGCTCCTTGGTATTCGAAATGAACGATCTTTTTCTTTCAAATTTGAACGGTAGTTTGAAGCCAAAAAAATGAAAGGGAAATAAATTGGACTGCAGCAGTCTGCATATAACCGCTTGAGCGGCACAGGGGCCCACTCGCTTGGAAATATAAAAAGGTCTTGCTTTGTTACCGAACAGAGGTGCCATTGCAGAGCCCTTGAGCCATTACAGATTCGGCGATGAGTGTTTGAAAAACTAAACGATTTGGCGGCGCGCGTAGATCCTAGAACGAGAAGTCGTGCTTAGACTGCCGTTCATACTACTAAACCGGAAGCAACTCCCAACATTTTTATTACTCTAAAAATGTGAACGCTTCCCACTTTGGGAAATCTAGCAACACCGCGCTTGCTGAGTGAAATTTAATGCTGACGCCGGAAACTCAAAATCTGAATCTCATTGCATCAGCGTTTCGCCAGAATTATCCGGGGCCTTGCGGCCCCGGTATTTTTAGTAACTGCTCAATCGTTTACTGCACGAACCGTTTTACTGAACGTTCATCTACTGAACATTCAAAGCAACGTCATCTATTACAAATGAGGTTTGCAGGCTCGCATCTTCCTTGCCCGTAAACCTGATCTGCACAGTCGTGCCCTTTATAGAGGTGACACTGATGGGCAATGAACGCTGCGTATAACCGGCCGCCTTGTTCAGGTTGGAAAATGTTCCCAGCGTCTGCAGCACAGTGCCCGCGGTGTTCAACACCTGCACCGTCAGCGTATCGAACGCCGTGGTGGTGGTGGTCTCAGCCGTATCAATGTGCAGGAAGAACGTGAGTGTTGCGGTTGTCGCCGTGGACGGAATAGTCACGGATTGGGTGGATGTATCGGTATGCGTGGTGCCGTAACCATCCATCCAGGCATCTTTGGTTCCGGCATGTGGAGGCTCAGAAGCAGACGTATTGAGCACGCCGGCAGTCAAAGTCCACGGTGGAGCAGTGGTGGTGCCAGTTTCAAAACCACCATTCACAATCAGGTTCGTTGTGCCACCCGCAGCAGCCACTGTAAGGCTGATTGTGGTTGTATGGCTCAGCGTTCCCGATACTCCAGTGATGGTGACCGTGGCCGTGCCAACAGTGGCCGTTGCGCTGGCGGTAAAGGAAACAACGCTTGTGGTGCTTGCCGGGTTAGTGCCAAAGGCTGCTGTTACGCCCGTTGGCAGACCAGAAGCAGAAAGCGTTGCGCTTCCGGTGAAGCCTCCAGTTTTCGTTACTGTGATGGTGCTGGTTCCAGCGGCTCCGCCCTGCGTTACTGACACGCTGGCTGGCGATGCCGAGAGTGAGAAGTTCGGCGCTGCAACGGCAGTGACCGTCAAGCTAATGCTCGTTGTGTGAGTCAGAGTTCCTGAAGTTCCAGTCACAGTCACGGTGGCTGCGCCGGTTGTAGCTGTGGTGCTGGCCGTGAGTGTAAGAACGCTGGTGGAAGTTGCCGGGTTCGTTCCGAACGATGCAGTCACGCCCGCCGGCAATCCAGAAGCAGAGAGAGTTACGCTGCCAGTGAAGCCGCCCAGATCCGTAACGGAGATGGTGCTGCTTCCAGCCGATCCCTGTGCAATGGAGAGGCTCGCCGGTGACGCTGCGAGGCTAAAGTCTGGGGTGGCCGTTCCACCATTGTTGTTCCAGAAATTCACCAGGTTCGCCGCATTGACTGAGCCCCAGCCAGTGGCAAGATCAAAGCCCACAGTAGCATTGAAGCCAGTCACGCCAGGCACCGTATTGTTGCCGGTGATGCAATCATGATAAACCGCAGTTCCGCCTGCCTGCTGATTGCGGCCCATGTTATAGAACGCGGTATTGGCATTGCCCTGGCGCGCGCCCGTCTTCTGCACAACAAGAGACATCAAGCCAGCGAAAGAAGGCGACGCCGCAGAGGTTCCGCCGACTGCCGCCAATCCTGTGGTGCCCGTGGTGTGCCCTTGAACGATGACATAACCGTCATGGCCTGCGGCACTGAGAGCAACGTCTGGCACATCACGATGGCCGTCCGCCGGTACGCCTGTGCCGGTTTGGAAAGCTGGCTTGGCATAGATGGTGCTGGCACCGCCGCCGGTTGCACCCAGACCTGAACCTCCAGCGCTGCCGCTCTCATTCCATACTTTTTCTGGAATGTAGCTGATGGCCGAGCTCTGGTTGGTTGCGTTGTTGGTGGCATTCCAGAAAGTTCCAGTGCCTTCATTGAATTCAGTTCCGCCCACCGCAGTAACGTTCGGCGGACTGCTGAGTCCGGATACCGCACGCACAGTGCCGGTTGCCGCGTTGGAGGCATCGCAACCTGCCGCGCCGCTATCGCCCGAGGAGACAAATGCTGAAATGCCTTCCGCTGCTGCCTGCGACCACAGATTGTTATAGAAATTATTTTCCGCCGTGCCCATGTTGGCTTCGCACTGGCCAAAGCTGGTGCTCATGATGGGTGAGGTATTGTTGTTCACAATAAACTGCGCGGAAAGATCAACGCCGTCCGTGGTGGCCGTGGATTTGGAAACCACAAAATTTACCGTGGCTCCCTGTCCGATTCCGCCCGACCATTCCACATCCAGATCAGCTTCAGTTTCTTCTCCGCCGCCCACGTCGCCAGGATCAGCGCCGTTGTGAATGGTTACCGGGTCATGCGCCGGCAAGCCAAAGAAGCTGCGGAAGAACTGAACGTCTGCCAGTTTGATATCGGTGCGGCCAACGATTGCAATCGACTGGCCAGCGCCTGTGATGCCCGCTGTGTACAGCGGATTCACGTTATAGATGGTGGCAAAATCCGCCGGGGCCAGAAAATGGTTTGCGCCGGAGGTGAAATCCGGGGTAGCCGTGGCGTTCGGAGCATTGGGCTTAAGAACTTTAAAATCGCTGGGTAATTGCGAGCGAGTGCTGAAATAGTTGGCGGGTAATTTAGTGATCTTGCTGAGAAAGTGGTGCCGCGGAAAATTGTGCAGCGTGACCACGCCATTCACCAGACCGGCAAAGCCTCTGGGTAACGTTGGGTCCGTGGCATTTGCCTGATGCATCTTGCCATCCACTTCATACTTGCGGATGTTGGTTTGAAACGCGCGCTCTACCTGCTGCACGCTGCCGCTGAAATTGATCCACAAGCGGCCTTTGCCCACTTCTTCAATCTTGAAGCCTTGTGAAGTAAGCCATGCAGTCACCGCTGCCAGGTCCTCATCTGTTGCGCCGAAGCGGACGCCGAATTGCTCTGGTGTAAGGAACTTGTGGAAATTGGGGGAGTTAGGATCTTGCTGCTGCGCCAGAAGAGTTTGCAACTCAGCTTGCGCGCCTGTGCGTATTGAAAGCGACAGGACCATATTCTTCATGGGCGTGGAAATATCGGCGGGGCCGCGATCAAATTCCGCGCGGGCCTGCGGATGCGTATTGCCCTGCAACCGCATGCGGTCAGCGTCATTCACCACTCGTTGTGCCTGGGCGCCGCTGGAAAGCAATACGAAGGCAACCAACGCTAAAGACAAATAACGTAGGGATTGAAACATAGATTCTCCTTTGAAGCTTGCACGGTTGAACGAATTTTGGGAATTCAAGACCGTTGGCGTCTGAGGTCAACTGGGTAGACACCAGGGTGACAAAAGTTAAAAGGGAATCTTGAGGCCGGAAAACTCAAGGGGGTGCCGCCGCGCTTTACCAGCGCCCCAACAATACGCACATTTTCTAACCCCCACGAACGAGCCAGAAATTGTGGGCTAGTATACTTGGGACGAATCGACCGCGCTACAGAAAATTTTCAGTTTAAAACTGGGCACACTTTATAAAATAAAAATGCATTAACAGACCACCGAATGGTGCCTATTCCGCTGCTTCCAGCACATGAGAAAGCTCTTCCCATTCATTCATCGCTTGCTCCAGGTCGGCTTTTGAGTGATTCAGCAACTCTGTTTGCCGCTGCGTTTCTTCCACGCTCACAAAGTTTTGCAGCGCCGTTTCTGCCAGCGCAATCGCGGCTTCAAAGCGCGCGATCTCTTCTTCCACTTCGTGCAAGCGTTCTTTCATCTGCTTGAGCTTGATGGGATTCAAGCGTTTCTGCTTGGCATCGGTCTCGGCGGGAGGAGGAGTTTTATCCTGGCTGGCAGAGGATGCAGACGCAACTTGGCTTGCCGCGGGCCTGGATGCAGACGTTCCATTGGAGTTGGCGGCGACTTCTTTTCCTTCTTTGCGCAGAAGATAGTCTTCATAATTGCCGGGGAAAACTTCCACGCGGCCTTCGCCAATTTCAAAGACGCGCGTCGCCAGCTTGTCAATAAAGTAACGATCATGGGAGACGAAGACCACTGTTCCGGTGAATTTTTGCAGCGAGTCCAGCAGAACGTCTTTGGCGCGCAGGTCGAGATGGTTTGTGGGCTCATCCAGCAGCAAAAAGTTAGAGGGATGCAGCAGCATGCGCGCCAGCGCGTAACGGTTGCGCTCACCGCCGGAGAGCACGCCGATGGTCTTGAAAACATCATCTTCTGAAAAAAGAAAACAGCCGAGCAAGCTGCGTAACTCGGTCTGCGTGGAGCGCGGCGCGGCCTGAAAAAGATCGTCGAGCATGCGCGCCTGCGTGTCCAGCGCTTTGTACTGGTCCTGGGCAAAATAATCCACGTCAACGTTGTGGCCCAGCCGCAGTTCGCCGCCACTGGGATTTTCCGATCCGGCAAGAAGTTTGATTAGCGTGGATTTGCCCGCGCCGTTAACGCCCACCAGGGCAATACGGTCTCCGCGCTCAATCACGAAGCTGGCTTTGGAAAAAACATGCTTAGCGCCATAGCTCTTGCCCACATCTTTGGCTTCCACCACAATGCGTCCGCTGGGCGTTGGCTGCGGAAAAGAAAAGTGAATGGCCTTCTCGTCCGGCGGGACTTCAATCTTCACCATCCGCTCCAGCTCTTTAATCCGGCTCTGCACCTGCTTGGCCTTGGTGGCCTGCGCACGGAAGCGATTGATAAAGGCCTCAAGCTGGTCAGTCTTTTCTTTCTGATTGCGATACGCCGCTTCAAGCTGGGCGCGGCGCTCGGCTTTTTGCGTGAGATATTTCTCGTAATTACCGGTATAGAAAAACACCTGCTTGTTCCATATCTCAGCGGTCTTCTTCACAGTGACATCGAGAAAGTAGCGGTCATGTGAGATCAGCACAAAGGCATGCGGGTAGTCCGCCAGATATTGTTCCAGCCAGTTGCGTGTTTCCAGATCAAGATGGTTCGTGGGCTCATCCAGCAGAAGCAGGTTGGGTTTTTGCAGCAACAGCTTGGCCAGTGCCAGACGCATCTGCCAGCCGCCGGAGAATTCCTCTGTCGGGCGTTCCCAATCATCTTTCTTAAAGCCCAGGCCGTTCAGCACCGTGCCGACTTCCGCCTCAATGGTGTAGCCATCACGCGCCTGGATTTCTGCTTGAATGCGATGGAAGCGCTCGGCAATCTGCGTGTACTCGGCGCTTGCGTGATCGACCTCAGCCAGGCGATGCGCGAGCGATTCCTGCTCGCGTTGCATCTGGTGTACGCGATCGAAGACTGAAAGGCATTCGGCAAAGACGGTGCGTCCGGAAAGCGAGAGGCCATCCTGCGGCAGATAGCCGCACTCAATGCCGCGCTGCTGCGTCATGGTGCCGTAGTCAAACGACTCCATGCCGGAGAGAACTTTGAGCAGCGTAGTTTTGCCCGTGCCGTTCGCGCCCACCAACCCCACGCGATCATGCGGCGTGATGAGCCAGTCGAGATCCTGGAATAGGATTTTGGGGCCAAAGCGCTTGCCGGCTGCGGTGAGCTGGATCATTACTACTATCTAAACACAAATCCCTCTAAAACACAGAGGGTGCAGACTGCTAAAGCCATGAAAACAATTTTCATGAATGAAGGGAATGCGCTAACGAATAGAGAACTTCACACTGATATCGGTTTCCACTTCCATGGGTTTTCCATTAAGCATATAAGGGCGATATTTCCACTGGCGAATGGCATCCGCCGCGCTATCGTCCAACCCGGCGCCTAATGCATGGCTGATGCAGAGCTGGGACACGTTTCCGCTTTTATCAATTACGGCCTTCAGGAAAACCTGCCCTTCAATTCTTGCCTGCCGGGCAAAGGGAAGATAAATGGGAAATACATCGTGAATTTTCATGCCCACAGCCGTCGCGCTGGAGATTGAAGTGACGCTTTCGTCTTTTTGGGGAAGTGGGTCATTATCTGTCCGCAAATTGCTGCAATTTGCTCCCTGACCTTGATTTCCCATCAGTCTGGCAACGTAATCCCGCCAATAATCCGGCACAGCCGTAGCGAGATCACGTGGCGCAACAAAGACCTGGTTCAGAGCTGCTGCAAGCTTTACGTTCTGGTCTGCCCCATCCTGAAGTTCCACTTCTATCCAGACGGCTTGATCCAGTCGTATGGCGCGTAGCTTTTTGTTTTGATCGTCAAACATCAGCGCATTGCGATGTCCGTAAAGCGTGAGTTTGCCTGACTTCAAATGTAGATCGTCAACGCTTACATCGCTCAGCAGGGTCCATGGCCCTTCCTTACCCTGGTTCCGTGGATTTCCATCGCTATCAAACTTTAAAGTGTCAGCATCATAAAAATGGCGCAACAACTGCTGAGTGCCAACATAGATTTTGCGGAGTTGAGCTTCAGCAATTGAGTCATCGGCCGACGCCACGGCGCTATGACCAAGAACGAGAATGATGCCGATGAACCAGACTGTTTTCATTGAGTAAAGTTTATTGTCTTGAGCAATTTGATGTCAGAGGGCTTTGCCAGTTGTGATGTTGGGCGAATCCGGCTTCGTTGGCCACCAGCCCTCATATTTTTTGTACGAATCAGGGTCAACGCGGCGTCGTACCCAATTGTGCACCAGATTCATTCCCCCCGAAATACCGATAAAGCTTGGCAGGTACATCTTCACGTCAGGCCAGAACAAGCGGAAGCAAGCAGCTGCGAGTGCAGCAAACCACATTCCCCACGTAAGGACTTTTAAAACTGGGTAAACACGCGGCAAAACCCCGGGATTATTGCGGGCCAATCTGGCCAGTATGGCCCAGAATAAAAAGGGCAGCGCCAGCGCCGCGATCCATAGATAGAAATATGGATTGTGAAGCATCCGGTGCAGAATGGGATTTGCTGGCATCTGATATCTACTTTATATCAATACAAATTAAAACTTACTTCTATATTTATCTCCACGGCCACTGGCTCACCATTCCGCCGGGAAGGATCAAACCGCCATGTTTTAGTCGCTGCCAGAGCAGTTTCATCCAGCCCCATTCCCAACGCGCGAGTTATCTGGGCGTTATGAATTTTGCCATCTGTGCCAACAATTATTTTCAACAAAACTACACCTTGAAATTTTTCGTATCTGGCAACTTCTGAAAATTTAGGCTCAGGCGTGTAAACAGGCCTCGGGGCTGAAACCCCATCGCCAACATGAGCCACATGCTCGTCCACTTCTGTAACGCTGCGGTCATCGCGCGATTTCTGCACTGAGCTCTGAAGTGGCTTGCCACTGCCGCCAGTGGGCGCGCGCCAGGAGAACTCCGCGTCTTTTGCCTGCGACGAATCATAAGCCAGGTGGTCTGTGAGGCATGGCCGCCAAAAATCGGGAACGGAAGCCAGAAGATCTTCAGTGTTCTGGGCAAACACGTTGCTCAAGATTTTTCTAGACTGCTCTTCTGAGGCCACTGGGTGATCAAGAGTGATCACAATGTCCAGCGATGGAGAAAACGGCGGCGACACAAGTCTTCTATGCAGATTTTTAAATTCCATCATGGCAAAGTCGTGCGGAGAGAACATAAAGAGCATCCGCTTGCCGGTTAAGTGCAGAGTGTCCGGTGTAAGTTTTATGTGCTCAATGAGTATGCCGCCATGAGATGTCCACGGTTCTTCACCGCCGCCTTTCAGCACTTTGCCTTCGGCGTCATACTTCAGAGAATCGTCACGCAGAGGATGGCGGAGGATAAGCACTTTGCCTTCAAATTGCTTTAGCACCTTCTCAGCATCTTGAGCGGAAGCAGAAGTCACAAGTGCAACAGCACATAGCCACAGGATAGTAAGTTTTCTGAGCATATATTTTGGGTACTCAGTCTACCTTATCTATAGGTGAGCGGCATCCACTCATTGCCACGCTTTATCGCCAGTTGTATAGGACGAGGCGGACCCTTTTTAGGCACTGTCACTTCGACCCATAGCTCATTGCCTGAGCGCTGATTACCTAGGCGTTGATTATTTAAACCAAGATTTGGCATTTCTGCGTGCTCGGGAAGAAAGAAATCCACCGGAGGCGACAACAGAAACAAGCTTTTATCTCCGTTGCGCGACCAGCCCCATGCATTAATCATCATTCCAGTGCGACGATCTGTTTTATGCGCGATAAGCTGGCCATTTTCAACTGCCAGATCAACGTAAGAACCTCCAGAATACAGTCCCGGATGGCTCAGGTCTGGCGGTTGCGAAGGATCCTGGGAGCGAACCTCAAGATTCAAAGCAACGTAACGCCCGCGAATAGGTAGATCAGGATCGGCGGAGGCCGTTCGCACCCAGACGCGCGGACGCGTTGCGCGATCATAAAGCAGCTTTCCGCCCAGACTCAGGACAATCAGAACGTGAATGAGAGCAATGGCCAATCCTTTATAGAAAGGTTTCATGCGTTTGCTCCTGCTGCTGCGGCACGCGCGATAAGATCACTGCGCAGCCGGTTAAGAATCCATCCGCCGGCCAGGAAAATGGCTCCGAGCAAAATTAATCCCATGGAGCGACCAAGCTTATCGAGCACGCTGGAAAAATAGAAAGCAATTAGATCAACAGCAAAGATCACGACGCCGTAGTTGATGAAGAGCTTGCGATTCGCTTGCACGCCCCAATAACAAAGAGCGCACGCGCCCAGAGCGATCCACAAATAGAGCGCAATACTAGATTCAGGTCTTTCAGTATGGCTGGCGAGAGAGAGCCCCAACACCCATGCTGCCGCGCCAAATATCGGCAGGGATAGTTTTTTCCATCTGATCGCGGCGAAAAGGAGTATCGGCAAATACGCCCCTGCGTATCCCAGCATCTGAAGCGCAAAGGGAGTCCCCGTATACCCGCTCCAGCGATAGTAGAAATGGTTATTCCCTGTGGCGATAACGTCCACCATAAAAGGAACCAACGACAAAGCTCCAATCCAAATCAAACCTAAACGAAGATGCCGGTTCTCTTCCTTTGGTGTGGTTGCAAGATAAAGAATAGAAAGAAGGAGAAAGCCCTGTGCCGCGATATGCCACGCACCAAAATATTTTTCCGTAGCCAGATCCCACTCGCCGCCGATCCACCAGGGAATGAGCACAGCGGCAAGCAAAGCCTGCGGCCATTGCCGCAAGACCAGCCACGCGATAACAGCACCCAGTGCCCAAAGCATAATGCCTCCGGGCCAGTGTTCTTGCAGATTGAAGATCTGTCCGGCCATGTAGATTCCCGCGCCGAGCGAAGCCGTTCCCGCCACATGCAGAGCCACGCCGATGGAAGAAACTTTTGTGCCTAGAATGGCTCCGGCAACATGAAACACTGCAACCATCGATAGGACAAGCGCGAAGCGCTGGGATGGTGTTAGTTCATCCCAGTGTGCGGCGACAAATAGCAATATTCCAGCGCAGAGCATCAGCGCCCCAAAGCTAATGGCCAATACGGCAGGCCAGCGCAGACGCTTCCTGTCAGAACTGTTTTCAAATTCGCGGATTTTGTCCACTGTGAGCGGGTCGACCAGATGCGCGTCAACCCAGCGTTCAAGATACTTTTCCCAGGCCATGCATTCTCCTATTCAACTGAACCGTAGGAACTGGTGTGAGCTGAATTACAGAGTAGAACGAAAGCCTGGTATTGGCTTGCGTAATATGTGTGAACTAGGTTTTTCAATAAGATAGCGCGAATTGTAATATTTTGCAGGATCGTCAGAATTTGCCACGCTGAAGGCCGACTGCCAGACTCAACTTCCCTGACCGTTGAATCCTCGCAAGGCGCGCCCTGCGCCGGTCTGCCGGTGGCCCTGGCAATATAGTCACGCCAGTAATCTGGAACCACAGAGGCAAGTTCTTCTGGAGCCACAAAGACCTGTGCTAGCGCAGCCGAGAGCCGTGCTTCTTGATCCGGTCCGTCACCGGCTTGTATCTCAATACTGAATGTCTCCCTTAATTTGAGGCTGCGCATTTTTTTATTTTGATCATCGAAGACGATGAGGCGACGGTGTCCGCGGAATTCCACCTTCCCCGGCTTCAACCGCAAATCGTCGATTATGACGCCGCTCAGCACAGTCCACGCGCCTTCCTGGTCATGATTCTTAGGATTACCGTTGCCATCAAACTTCAATGCGTCAGAAGCATATGCGTGGCGCAATATCTTCTCAGTATTTATATAGCTCTTGCGCAGCTGATCTTCAGTATTGGCGGCGGTAGCATTCGTGGCAATAGCGGATGCGCAATTCGCGCTTACGATCAATGCAATGAAACACAAATGAGTTCTTGTCATAGCAATTTGGTCCAGAAAACTCAATAAAGGTTGAAGCTAACTTCTATGTTCATTACGATAGCTACGGGCTGGCCATCTTTGGTGGCAGGTTCAAAGCGCCAGACCTTCACGCCCTCCATGGCGTTATCGTCGAGATCATAACCAAGAGCCCTCTCCAGTCTGATTTTGGCAACATTGCCGGTTTTATCCACAACAATTTGCAATATCACTGTGCCCTGAAATTTTGCCTGGCGGGCAGCCTCAGAAAATCTGGGTTCCGGCGTATAGGTGGCATGGGGCGCCGAAACTTCATCCTTTTTAACTTTGTAAATCGGCTCGGTAGAAGCGATGGCATCAACTCGCCGCAATTCAGGCTTTACGTACTCCTATCGCCTTCGAGAAAGAAGACGCGGTTCAATACCGCTTCTGCTTCGTCAGCCGACTTAAGTGGCTGATCCAGATGGATCTCAACATGGACAGCCTTCCCTAAAGGAATAGCAACAGGCTTGCCCTTTTTCTCACCGTTAAAGCCAGCCCTTGGGCCTTCCAGGCTGAGCGTGTCAGGAGAAAGATTTAAATTTTCAATATAGATCCCGCCATAGAGCAACCACGGCCCTTTCGGAGGCGCCCCCATGGACTGGCCCTGGGAATCGAATTTTTGCGTACCGTGAGTGAAAGGCGAGCGGAGAGCCAGTACCTGCTTTTTATATTTATGGTTGAGCGCGTCTTTGATGTTTTCCGCATGCGCAGCAAGATGAACGAGGAAGAGACTGGCAACAAGAAGGCATGTTTTACGAAGCATGGCTAGGGACAGTTTAAACAGAGCTGCTGGCTAGCTGTCGTTTTTTATTTGTATCCGGTTTTCGTCGGCGGTTTTTTGCTTTGCTAACGGACTTGTTCCGGCTGTTTACCGCACATTCGCACGCGGATTTTTTCGCCATATGCACCAAAGGACAATTGTTTCGGAAGCGCAGAAATTGCTAACGTGAACCAGTATTTTTTGCGCAACGGGATTCCGTTGCGTTTGCGCTTTAGGGCTTGCGACCCTCTGCCGATTTCTGGGTGAATTGGGTGGAGCTTGGGTGAAATTGGGTGGAACCCGGGGGGAGGGGGCGGGGTAGCAAAGAAAATTATCAGGATTTGTTGACAGCAAAGACGAAATATTGCCGAAGATCCACCAATCAGCCCTGATTCAGTGCTGATTGAGAGTGGATTGGTGATAGAATTTGCGGTGTTGCCGATTTGGAGCCGCAGCAGGGAAAGAATTCCTGGCGGCGTTGACTTTTTTGCGCCAAATTCGGTATTCTTAGAACTTCACTGCTTGCAGTTAGCCTCTCCTTGTGTCTTCCATTCTGGAAGTAGGTAAGTGGCGTCATTCGAGCGGTCTTTCTTAGTGCTTTTATTCTCAGGAGTTTGGAAATGGTAACCCGTTTTCCAGGCGGGCAGGAAATTGCGCGCAAATGGTTTTTGGTGGATGCCAAAGGGCAGACGCTTGGCCGCCTAGCCTCGCGCGTGGCCAGCATTTTAGCTGGTAAAGAGAGCCCCCTTTACACACCGTTCATTGATGCCGGGGATCATGTGATTGTGATCAATGCGGACAAAATCCGCGTGACCGGCATGAAAACCGAACAGAAGATGTATCGCCATTACACCGGCTTTCCCGGCGGATTGCGTGAAGAGCAGTACCGCAAACTGTTTGACCGGCGGCCAGACCGGATTGTGCAACAGGCAATCACCGGTATGCTACCCAAGAACAAGCTGGGCAAGGCCATGGCGAAAAAACTGAAAGTTTACGTTGGCGATAAGCACGAGCACCAGGCACAGAAGCCACAGGCACTGGAACTGGGGATTCGCAAACAGGCTTAAAGCACCGCGCAGCCCAAGGGCTGTGCCACATGATATCGGAGCGATTGAGAACAGATGGCTGAATTAGTTCAGTATTACGGTACCGGACGCCGCAAGTCGAGCGTGGCCCGGGTTTTCCTGCGTCCTGGCAGCGGTAAGCTGACCGTGAACGGGCGCGAGTTTGATAAATATTTTCTGACCGGCGCACAGCGGGTCGAAGTGAAACAGCCACTCGTCACCAGCGAGACCGTCTCTACTTTCGATATCACCGCCAATGTTTCCGGAGGCGGAATCAATGGCCAGGCCGGCGCTTTGAAGATGGGCATTGCCCGCGCGCTGCTTGAGTTCAATATTGAACTGCGTAAAAAGTTGAAGGCCGAAGGCTTTCTTTCCCGCGATGCTCGCGGTAAAGAGCGCAAAAAGTATGGACAAAAGGGAGCCCGCAAGCGCTTCCAGTTCTCCAAGCGCTAAAGCTCTTCAGCAGGACGGCCCAGGCCGTCCTCTGTTTTTCTGTACAAGTTTTGATTTTGCCCACCTGCCATGGGGTCCCGAAGGCAGAGCTGGGCGGTTGATCACCGGGACCAAAATCTTCCCTCCCGCACCGAACGGGAGCGGAGCAGGGAATCAATCCCAAGCGGGCACGATGCGCCGCGAAGGATGCAATCTCAATAAGGAGGTATTTTGGCTAACATCACCATGAAGGAGCTGCTTGAAGCGGGTGTCCACTTTGGCCACCAGACCAAGCGCTGGAACCCCAAGATGAAAGAGTACATCTTTGGGGAACGCAACGGTATTTACATCATCGACCTGCAGAAAACGCTCAAAATGTTCAAAGACGCGAGCAAGTTTGTGCAGGACGCGGCCGCAGACGGACGGACTGTCCTCTTTGTCGGCACCAAACGGCAAGCCCAGGACGCAATCGCCGAAGAAGCCGGACGCTGTGGAATGTTCTATGTGAACAACCGCTGGCTGGGCGGATTGCTGACCAACTGGGTCACCGTACAGAAATCAGTAAAACGGCTCAAAGAACTCGACGAGATGGCCACGGATGGCCGCTACGAGTTGCTGCCGAAAAAAGAAGTCATCAAATTGGAACGCGAGCGCAAGCACCTGCAGGCTAACCTGGCCGGCATCAAGTCAATGACTCGCCTGCCTGACGTGGTTTTTGTGATTGACTCAAACAAAGAAGCCATTGCGGTGAAAGAAGCCCGCAAGCTTGGCATTCCGGTTGTCGCAGTCGTTGACACAAACTGCGATCCTACGGAAGTTGACTGGGTCATCCCCGGCAATGATGACGCACTGCGCGCCATCCGCTTGTTTGCTTCGAAAGTAGCTGACTCCATTGCCGAAGGCGTTCAGTTCGCCACCGATAAGCAGGGTGCAGACGTGGCCCACGCCGTGGCTTCCACTGAAACAGAACCCGCTGCCGTAACCAAGTCCGCTCCCACTTCCGCCGACCTGGCCGAAGAAGATGAACTGAATATGGAAGAAGTTCTGGGCGGCAAGGGACGCAAGGCTCCGGAATCAGAAACTCCAGCCGATGTTCCGGCCATGGATGTGGCAAAAGCGACCTAGTATTTCGCTTTCCGCTTTTGCTCTACCAGATTAGCGGCTATGCAAACCAGTAACTCTTGAAAGATTAATGGCCCGCGTCACGGCGAAGAGCCACGCGGGCCAAAGTTTTATAGACACGAAGTTTTTATCGAAGGAAACGAACACATGAGTACAGAGACGACGAACATTTCAGCAGCTCAGGTAAAAGAACTGCGCGACCGCAGCGGCGCGCCCATGATGGATTGCAAAAAGGCCTTGACAGAGGCCAAAGGCGACGTGGAAGAAGCAATGATTGTGCTGCGCAAGCGCGGCATTGCCACGGCAGCCAAGAAAGCGGCGCGCATGACGAGTGAAGGATCCGTGGCCAGCTACATCCATGCCGGCGGAAAAATTGGCGTGCTGGTTGAGATCAATTGCGAGAGCGATTTTGTGGCCCGCACCGATGATTTCAAAGACCTAATCAAAGACGTGGCCATGCATATTGCCGCTGCGGACCCTAAATTTGTCCGCAAAGAAGATGTCACGCCAGAGGCCTTTGAGAAGGAAAAAGAAATTTATCGCGCACAGGCTGCGGCAACCGGCAAGCCAGCCAACGTGGTGGAAAAAATTGTGGAAGGCAAGATGTCAAAGTTCTATGAAGAGGTCTGCCTGCTTGATCAGCCCTTTGTAAAAGAACCGGGCATCACCATTCATCAACTGGTGGCCAGCAAGATTGGCAAGCTGGGGGAGAATATTTACGTCCGGCGCTTTGCCCGCTTTAAGGTAGGCGACGTGGGTGAGACAATCGCCATCAGCAAACCGCAGCAAGAACCAAAAGCGGAATAAGAAAATTTAGAACTCAAAGCCAGGGGGCGATCATCCAAAGGGTGGTCGCCTTTTGATTTTTGCTGGAGTTTAATCCCCGAATGCCGATGAAACTTTTATAAGCGCCAAAAAAAGATGCCGATCCAGACACCCTTAAACGAAGCGGAGATCGAATTGGGCCATCAGTCTTCTGGCCATAATCCCGCAGCAGAGCTGCGCCCAGGTGTGCAACAGCTCGACCTCAGTAACACGGTTATTGACGGCAAGAAATCGTACAATACTGATATGGTCGGTCGTCCGCTGGTGGAAACTGCGCGCAACACAATGCTCTTTAGTGAGATTGTGGCGCTTGCGCTGGATTCATTCCGCACCAGCAAATGGCGGTTTGCCTTGACTGCGCTGGGCATGGTGATTGGCACAGCCTCATTGATTGTTGTGGTCACAATTGGGCTCACCGGCAAGCAGTATGTGATGAACCAGATCCAGGGCATTGGCGCCAACCTGATTTACGCTTATTACGAAGGCGGCAGCAATGCTTCTGTGAGCACCAGCGTCCGCGACGATCTGACCGTTGAGGACATGCGCGCAGTGCAGCAGGAAGTACCGGGCATTCAGGCCGCGTCTCCCATGACGGAGATTCACGATCGCATTGGTGTTGGCGGCGGCAAAGAACGCGACATTCTGGTCCTGGGCGTTTCTCCGCAGTACTCAACCGTACGCAATCTGGACATTCTTGCCGGACGCTTCTTTGATGACGAAGACGCCATGGCGCGCGCCCATGTCGCGATGGTTACACAGCAGTTTGCGCAGCGCGTTTATGGCGGACAGGACGCCGCCAAGGACAAAGACATAAAAATCAACGGCCTCCCGTTCGTGATTATCGGCACGTTCCGCGAGCGCGTGGAAACTTTTGGACAATCTGAAATTGCGGGCGACACCATCCTGATTCCCTATAGCGTGAGCCGTTATTTCATTGGCACGGACGCGGTAAAGCAGGTTTTCTTTTCCGTATCAGACGCAGGTGATGTGCCGCGCGCCACTGAGATGATCCAGCAAGTGCTGCAATCGCGTCACCGGCCGGCGTCAGTCTATCGCGTGGAAAATCTCACGCAGCTTTTACAGGTTGCGTCGCGGGCAGCCAACGGGTTGACGCTGATGCTGCTGGGAATTTCCCTGCTGGTGCTGATTGTAAGTGGCGTGGGAATTATGAATATTATGCTGGCGAATGTGCGCACTCGCATTCGTGAAATCGGCATACGCAAGGCCATCGGCGCCACCAGCCGCGAAATCCGGCTGCAATTTTTGACGGAAGCGATTCTGATTTCTCTGGCTGGCGGAATCGTGGGCACTATTCTTGGGTTGGCGCTTCCCTTCTCTGTGCGCTTTCTCACCGAATACCGAATACCAATCTCGGGGCTCTCCGCCATCATTGCTATTTTAGTTGCGGTGCTGGTGGGCGTGGTCTTTGGAACACTGCCGGCAACGCGCGCGGCACAGTTGGATCCGGTGGAAGCGCTGCATTACGAGTAAGCTTTTCTGAAAATCCCGAGCGTAGCGAGGGAACCCTATTGCCACCAAGAAACCGAAAGCTGACAAAACTTTAGCGAATTTCGCGAATATACACGAATCAATCAGCTACGGTTCTCACGGCTTTTCATAACCGAAGTTCTTCGTGACTGTAGCGTTCCCTCGCTTCGCTCGGGAAAAGAAAAAGCCGGGCTGGTGACAGTCTGTTACGAAACACTAGCGGCCGATAAGTAAAGAGTGAGAAGATGCCCTCGCGGGAGCGGGGGCATTTTCTTTTATGGCATACATCCGAGGCGAAAGGCGGGAGCAGACGGCAATGTTTCCGGTGACATTGGACGAA
>DASXLK010000055.1:0-2243 GCA_036496365.1 Candidatus Angelobacter sp.
GCATGAGCACGCCGTGCTGGACTTTCTGGCAACGGCATGGGACAAAAATAATCAGGACGCTGGACGGGTAGGGAAAACCGTACGCGCCGCGTTGCCGCCTCAGAGCTATGTGCAGGTCATGAAGACAGGGATCCCGCTACATCAGGAACTGGAACTCAAACCTGGGACCTACACGTTGCGTTTAGGTGTGATTGACCGCGGCAGCCAGCGGATTGGGACAGTGGATGTACCCGTAACTGTACCGAACGACAAACCACCAGACCTGCCTCCGGTCACTGACAATCCGCTTATGCTATCGCATTGAGACTTAGACCACATCAGGAAACTTTTTTGCCTGACAAGATAGAATAAATCGCCATGGTTATTGGAATTACGCGCCGCCGTTTTTTACTCGCAGGGAGTGTGGCAAGTGTTGCCTTGGCGATTCCACGCGGGCTTGGTGCATGGGCCAATGAAGGGTCCAAGGTTCTTGAGCGCAAGTTTTATTCGATTCTGAGTCTTGGCCGCCTTGGGTTTCACGCGACTTTTCCTGAATCGGTTGAGCTGGCCGCGAAATATGGCTTTGAAGGGTTGGATCCCGATGCGAACTATTTCGCTTCCCTGAGCGGCGATTCCTTCAAACGTCTTCTGGAAGATTTACATAAGCGCAATCTAAAGTTTGGCGCTGCCGGCCTGCCGGTGGAGTTCCGTAAAGATTCAGAGACATTCAATGATGGATTAAAAAAGCTCCCGGCAGCGGCCGCCACACTGCAACGAGCAGGCATTTGGCGTGTCAGCACATGGGTGCTACCTTGCAGCAACGATCTCACTTATCAACAAAATTTTCCCCAGCACGCTGATCGTTTGCGGCAATGCGCACAGATCCTCTCCGATCATGGCCAGAAACTTGGATTGGAATATGTCGCTCCCCGCACCCTTTTGCGGAGTCAGAAATATCCATTCATCCACACCATGAGTGAGATGAAGAAATTGATAGCTGCCATCGGCAGCAACAACCTCGGAATACAGCTCGATAGCTGGCATTGGTTCAACGCGGAAGAGAGTGCCAAAGATTTGCTGACCTTGCGTGGGTCGGATGTAATCACTGTGGACCTCAACGACGCGCCGAAAGGCCTCACCCTCGACCAATATCAGGACAACAGCCGCGAGTTGCCCGCCGCAACCGGCGTGATCCCAGTGAAACAATTTCTCGATGCGCTGGTGCAGATTGGCTATGACGGCCCCATTCAGGCGGAGCCTTTCAATGCGGCGTTACGTGCCATGCCGATAGACCAAGCTTGTGCGGCGACTTCGGCGGCCATGAAAAAGGCATTCGCCCTGATGTAACCAGATTTGCCTAGTCCTGCCCTGCTCTCTAGAATAGATATTTAGCTACGCCCCCGAGAAAACTTTATGATTCATTTCCCCGTCCCTGAGGCGCTTACCTTCGATGACGTGTTGCTGCTGCCGGCCCGCTCCGACGTTGTCCCGGCGCTGGCCAACACCCAGACCCAACTCACTCGTGACATCCGGCTGAACATTCCCATCATCAGCGCCGCCATGGATACGGTCACCGAATCCCACATGGCGATCGGCATGGCGCAGCAGGGCGGGGTGGGCATTATTCACCGCAATCTGTCTATTGAGCAGCAGGCCGAGGAAGTGGACAAAGTAAAGCGCTCGGAAAGCGGCATGATTGTGGACCCGGTCACCATGTCCCCGGACGCAAAAGTTTCCGACGCACTGGAAGTAATGCGCAAGTACAAGATTTCCGGAGTGCCGATTACCAAGAATGGCAGGCTGGTAGGTATTCTGACCAACCGCGACCTTCGTTTCGAGAGCCGCTTTGATGTACCCATCGAAAAAGTGATGACCAAGGAAAACCTCATCACCGTCGCGGTAGGAACGACGTTGGAAGATGCGGAGAAAATTCTTCACGAACACCGCGTAGAAAAACTGCTCGTTGTGGATGACAAGTACAACCTCAAGGGCCTGATCACAGTTAAAGATATCCAGAAAAAATTGAAGTATCCCAATGCAGCCAAGGACTCGCAAGGACGTTTGCGTGCCGGAGCCGCGATTGGCGCGACTGGAGATTACCTGGAACGGGCGCAGGAGATGGTCCACCGCAAAGTGGACGTGCTCGCTATCGACAGCGCACACGGACACTCTTCGCGTGTACTGGAAGCAATCCGGACGATCAAGTCGAAGTTGCCCGAAGTCAGCCTCATCGCCGGGAACGTGGGAACGTTCGATGGCGCATG
>DASXLK010000056.1:0-55684 GCA_036496365.1 Candidatus Angelobacter sp.
GGCGAGCGGCGCTTGGGCGCAGACGGATGATTATCCGAAAGAGCCGCCGAATGCGCAGCCGCCAAGCATGCAATATCCGGGCGGACAGCCGGGGCCGGTGATGCAGCAGCAATATCCGGGTGGGCCGAATGGGCCGGGTTCAGATGGGCCGGGACCAAATGGTGAGGGTCCGAATGGCGAGCAGCAAAAGAGTGATGGTTCGGCGCCGGATGTGGCGCGGTTGAGCCTGATTTATGGCGATGTATCGACGCAGCGCGGCGATACGGGTGAATGGGCCGTGAGTACGGTGAATGCTCCGGTGATGCGTGGCGATCAGGTGGCGACGGGAGAGAAGTCTCGGACGGAGATTCAGCTGGATTTTGCCGATCTGCTGAGGCTGGCGGCGCGGAGTCAGGTGAAGATTGCGGACCTGACGCGCAAGCGAATCCAGGTGCAGGTGGCGCAGGGCTACACCAGTTACAGCGTGATGAAAGGCGGCGAAGCCGATGTCGAGATTGATTCGCCGAATGCGGCGGTGCATCCGCTGAAGGTTGGGCGGTATCGGGTGCAGGTGAATTCGGATGCTGAGACGGATGTGATTGTCCGCGAAGGTGAGGCGGAAATTACGACGCCGCAAGGGAGTACGCGCGTCCGCGAAGGCGAGATGATTACGATTCGTGGGACGGATAATCCGGAATACAAGATCAGCAAAGCACCTGACAAAGATGATTGGGACAAATGGAATCGAGATCGTGACAGCGTAATTGATGAAGCAGACGGCCCAAGAAGGACGAATCGTTATTACACCGGCACTGCTGATCTGGATGGTTACGGCCATTGGGTTTATGTCCCGGGATATGGGAATGTATGGCAACCGTATCAGCAGTCGGCAACGTGGGCTCCTTATCAATCTGGAAGGTGGGTTTGGGAAGGATACTACGGCTGGACATGGGTTTCTTCCGAGGCGTGGGGCTGGGCCCCTTACCATTACGGACGCTGGTTTTTGTATGAGAACTCTTGGTGCTGGTGGCCTGGTCCGGTTTATTCCGGATATCGTCCGCTGTGGTCGCCGGCATTTGTTTTCTTCGTAGGCTTTGGTCCGCGAGTCGGATTTGGGTTTGGCTCCATTGGATGGTTCCCGGTAGGCCCGCATGATGTCTTCTATCCCTGGTATGGACGCGGCTTCAATCGCGTGAATGTAGTTGCTTTTGGCAGCGTCGGAGTGGTTGGTCATGGCGGTATTGCTCCGCTGGCGGTTCGCGGGCGTCAGCCATTTTTCTCCAATGCTAATCTTGTGCTCACGAACCCGCGCGTGCGTGGCTCTGTTACCAGCGTATCTACCGCAGAATTCGGACATGGCGGCAACGTTGGTTTGCGGCGCGGCGTGGAAGAGAACGAACTGCGCGAATCTCATGTGATGACCGGCAATGTCCCTATTGTCCCGACGCGTGAAAGCCTGAATGCCGGACGCACCAACGCCGTCGGCCCCGCTGGAGCGCAGACGCGCACCTCCGGACGCTTTTTCACACAGCATCAGCCGCCCGCCGGGCCAGAATCATTTCATGATCAGGCAGCGCGCGTGCAGCGTGTTGTAGGTTCTGAATCCAGTGCGCAGGGAACGCGCGGAGAAGCAATCAATCGCCAGGAGGGAAGCGCCAGCACTGGCGCGACTGCTCACACTGGTGGCGCGGAAGCTTCCAGAACTGGCGCAGCAACTCGCTCTGAAAGCGGCGCTGAGAACGCGAATCATAGTGGTGGCTGGAGCCATTTCGGCACTCCCGGTGGACGCGCAAATACAGAGAGCGGACGCACAGATACAGCTCCGCATACTGAATCTGGCCCGCGTACTGATTCTCAATCCAGCCGCGGCGGTGAGAGCAGCGGCAGCAAGCCTCCGCTTGAACTGCATCGCCCCATCGTGACGCAGCGGCAGTCAGACACGCATAGTTCGGAAAGCATGCCTTCTTCTTCGCGTACATCAGAGTCGCAAGGCACACAAGGCCGCAGTCAGCCGCGCTATTCGCCTCCGCCACGCTCGTCAGGTTCTTCGCCTAGGAGCAGCAGCGGCAGCGGTGGCAGATCAAGCGGAAGTAGCAGCCACAGTGAATCCAAATCATCCGGCTCTAAGCACTAGAGTCCCACTCAACGGTTTTTCTCTGCGGACTGGGAACATCCCGCAGCTGAAAACAAAAAGAGCGGCGGAAAACCATCCGTCGCTCTTTCTGCATTTTAGGATGAACTAGAAACCGTCTTGGCCTACCAGACTCCCTTGTCGCTGCCGGTGATCCTAAAAGCCACGGCTGCGGCGGAAGCCAACGGCGGCAGCAGGCTCAAGCGGAAAGTCGCCGGCACATTGCCACGGAAAGCAGCTTGGGTGATCTGTTGCGTATAGAGCCGTGCTCCATACGGCATAATGGGCACCCGCAGAAAGCGTGCGCGTGTATAAATCTTGTCGCCACTCACCGTGGCATCAGCCAGCACCGTCACAGGCAGGTTCAAGCCGGTTCCGCGATACTGTTTCACATAGTCGGAGACAATCTTCAGGAAGCTTGCGACGCCGGGCCAGATGCCTGCAGCCAGCGCCGCAGTGCGAAGCTCAGCGTAATCAATCTTGCCCGACTCCACGAGTGAAGCAGCATTTAATATGTCACACACGCGGAAATAGAAGTGGCGATACATACGTTGCAGCGTCGCAGCAAAAATCCGCTCTTCCGGCGCAGGCACCAGAAATTTATGGCCAGCCACGTTGACCACCACGCGTCGATTGATAAAACGATGCGCCAACCCAATATGCTCACCCGTCTGCCCCAGCCGCCCCACGTGGCATTCAATTGCTTCAGGCAGTCCCGGCAGAGCAAAGTTCCATTTGCAGGCCAGCCGATCACCCCAGCTTCGGGCTTCCATATGTGCGTCAAATTGCTTGGTAAACACGTCAATAATCTTGGTCTTGTTTCCCGTGGAGACCAGATCAAGATCGTTACCCAGGTCCGGCCAATGGTCCAAAGTTTTCATCACCACCGTGGGGCAACCGGCTTCTTCCAGTGCATTCACTACTGGTTCTAAATGATTAAATGCATTGGCAATACGGGCCCGCTCTTTAGCTAGTACATCCACTGCCCAGGCCTGCAGATCATTGTCGCCGCGATTGCCGGCCACGCGATTAATCACTTCAAAAGCGCGAATCACAACGTGATTGGAATCCGCCAGTTCAACAAAATCCTGTCGTTGCTGCGGCGTAAGTGAGGTCAACAAAGGCAGGACATCGGCGGCAGACGTGGGTCGCAGCGTTAGCTTTAAAAATGCGTCAATATACTGGTTTTCATTTTGAATTGCGATTGCCATGGGACGGGAAACTCCTGGTGTCTTCTCTGTGGATATGATGTGAGTTCCTGTAGACAGGTTGTAGGCAGGATGGGCGACGAATAATCAGGATTTTCTGCTACCCGGGATGGAGTCTTTAGCTTTTCAATTATCACTTTTTGGCAATTCTTGATCAACACTATCCTTGATAAGACTTTGACGTTACTGAATGCTGATTGCTGTGTGCTGACTGCCGAAAGCTCCTTATATAATCGCCAGTCACACAGATTGCTGATCAGGAGTTGCGCTTGGCGTATAACGATTTACGGGACTGGATTGCCGCACTTGACCGTGCCGGCGAACTCAAAAGAATTCGCACTGAAGTGGATCCCATTCTGGAGATCACTGAGATCGCCGATCGCGTCTCCAAGGGCGCAGCCAAAAAATATGGGCGGCCCGGCGGCCCGGCGCTGCTCTTTGAAAATGTAAAAGGCGCCAATGGAGTGCCTGTGCTCATCAACCAGTTTGGTTCAGAGCGGCGCATGCAGATGGCCCTAGAAGTTGACCGGCTGGACGAAATCTCCGAGCGCATCCGCCAATTGATGAATATGAAGTCGCCGGAAGGCTTCATGGAAAAGTTGAAGATGCTTCCCATGCTCGCCGATATGGGCAAATTCTTTCCCAGGACCGTTCCCACCGGCCCCTGCAAAGAAGTCATCAAGAAAGAAAATTTCTCTCTGCTGGATTTTCCCATTCTCCAGTGCTGGCCGCAGGATGGTGGCCGCTTCGTCACCCTGCCATGCGTAATTACTCGCGATCCAAAAACAGGGAAGCGCAACATGGGCATGTACCGCGTGCAGATCTATGATGCCACCACCGCTGGCATGCACTGGCAGCGCCAGAAAGTTGCGGCAGAGCATTACCGTGAACTCCTTCGCCAGGGCGCAGCGCAAAACAATAAAGGCAATGGAGCGCAGCCGGCCGATTCAAATCAAAAAACTCGTGGAGCGCAGACGCCCTCGCCTGCGACTGCAGCCGCATCCCGCCGCCCTGGCGTCGATATCATGGCTCGCTCCGGCGGAGGCTCCATGCTTGCCGCTGGTGAACGTCCCAGTGGAACCATGGAAGTGGCAGTCGCCATTGGCACCGAGCCTGCGCTTACTTTTTCTGCCATTGTTCCTGCGCCGCCAGAAATTGAAGAATTCATCATCGCCGGGTTCCTCCGTCAAAAGCCAGTAGAACTGGTGAAGTGTGAGACTGTCGATCTGGAAGTTCCGGCGTCGGCAGAAATTGTTCTGGAAGGTTACGTCAAATTAGACGAACTGCGTACAGAAGGCCCCTTCGGAGACCACACAGGTTTTTACTCTTTAGAAGACGAATACCCGGTCCTGCATGTCACCTGTATTACGCACCGCAAGAATCCCATTTACTCCACAACCATCGTCGGCAAGCCGCCCATGGAAGACGCGTGGATGGGCAAAGCCGTAGAACGCATCTTCCTGCCGTTAATGAAATTGACGCTGCCGGAAATCGTGGACGTGAACCTGCCCGTGGAAGGCGTCTTTCACAACCTGATGATCGTCTCCATTCGCAAATCCTATCCCGGACACGCGCGCAAAGTCATGAACGGCATCTGGGCTTTGGGTCAGGCCATGTTTACCAAATGCATCGTCGTGGTGGATGAAGATGTAAACGTGCAGGATATCGGCGAAGTTGTTCTTAAAGTTTTCAACAATATTGATCCTGAACGCGATATTCAATTTACGCTCGGCCCGGTGGATTCGCTCGACCACGCTTCACGTTTGCCAAACTTTGGCTCCAAAATGGGTATTGACGCAACGCGCAAATGGCCGACCGAAGGCTTCACGCGCCCCTGGCCCGACGAGATACTGATGGATGAAAAAACCAAGGCAACGGTGGATAAGAAATGGAAAGATCTGGGGATTGAATAATCTAGTCAGACTAGTCAGATTTGTGTTAAGCTTTTCACATGGCCAAATCGTCTGCTACGAAGCATCGAAAAACTTCTCGTACACAATCTTGGCAATTGCAAGCCGCAAAAGCTCGCTTTAGTGAGCTTTTTAGAAAAGCCCGGGCTGAAGGTCCGCAATGGGTGACCAGGCAAGGTAAAGATGCAGTGGTTGTTCTTGCAGCGGAAGAGTTTCATCGATTGACTGTTCGTTCCAGACAGCCAGAGTCTCTGGTAGAGTTTTTCGCTAAATCCCCTCTGGCAGGTGCAGATCTGAATCTGGATAGGGCCCCCGATTATGGCCGGTCGATTGACTTGTGAGCGGCTATCTTCTCGACACCAATGTAGTATCCGAATTGACCAAACTCCAACCCGATTCAAGGGTTGTGAAATGGATACATGCTACGAACGAGGAATTACTCTATTTAAGCGTATTGACGATTGGAGAAGTTCGTAACGGCATTGATTCGCTTCCGCTCGGCAACAAGCGCTCATTACTTGAAAGTTGGCTGGCCAATGATTTGGTATTGCGTTTCACAGGGCGGATTATTGGAGTAACCCTGGATATTGCAGAGCGATGGGGAATGATTTCAGCTCAAGCCAGAATATCCGGAACACAGCTTGCGGTTGTTGATGGACTTATGGCGGCAACAGCATTACACCACAATCTGACTTTGGTCACTCGTAATATTAAAGATGTGCGGGTTGCTGGAATTACCACATTGAATCCTTGGCAGCTGTAATAGTGAGCAGACATGCTTGATAGGAGTTAGTCCTTGTCGAATCTCTTTTCTCCCATTGCATCCGATCTTGGCCGCACCATTGCGCAGGCCAAACCTCTGTTGCTGAAACTCAATAACGCCGATACCTCCACGCGCCCCAGCGCCAATAAATGGGCGAAGAAGGAAATCCTCGGCCACCTGCTCGACTCGGCCTCTAATAACCATCAGCGCTTCGTTCGCGCCACGCTGCAAGGTACGCCAGACTTCACTTTTCCTGGTTATGACCAGAACCCTTTGGTTGATCTGCAGAAATTCTCTGAAGTTGACTGGATTTTTCTTGTCGATTTCTGGGCCAGCTATAACCGCTTTTTAGCGCACGTGATCAACAGCCTTCCTGCTGATGTCGCCAACATTACATGCCATATCGGCAATAATGCGCCAGCCACACTCGGCTGGATCGCAGAGGATTACGTCGCACACTTAAAGCATCACTTGAATCAGATTTTGGGGCAGACGTTTGAGACGAGCTACGGGAAGTGAAACTATTTCCCAGTCGCCGCGAATGGCTTCGCCTTGGTTTGGTCTTGCTCATTTTCTGCGGTGCGGTTTGGGGGCTGGTTTTGTATATGACTAGCATGCCGGGAAAGTCTTTCTCCGGCTCGCTGCCGCCGCTATCTGCTGAAGAATCTCAGATTAGCCGGAACCTCAGCCAGCACATTACCTATTTAGCGGGAGAGATCGGCGAACGCAACGTGATTGCTTATCAACCTTTGCAGAAATCTGCCCAATATATAGAAGACTTCTTCACGAGCCAGGGGTATAAGGTCAGCTCGCAGGAATATGTAGTGCAGATGAGGAAGGTTCGCAACCTGATAGTGGAAATACCGGGCAGCGCAAAAGCAAATGAGATCGTGGTGATCGGGGCCCACTATGACACGGTTTATGACTGTCCTGGCGCTGACGACAATACCAGCGGCGTGGCGGCCTTGCTGGAATTAGCGCGGATTTTGAAAGACTCGCCTCCTGCCCGAACGGTCCGATTTGTGGCTTTTGTTAACGAAGAGCCGCCATGGTTCCAGACGGAAGACATGGGAAGCCTTGTCTATGCTGAAGCAGCGCATAAACGCAAAGAGAAGATTGTGGCTGCTGTCTCGCTGGAGACCATCGGCCTGTACTCGGATGCGGAAGGCAGCCAGCAATACCCTGAAGGATTTAAATCGCTCTATCCATCCAAGGGCAACTTCATCGCTTTTGTCGGTGATCTCTCTTCCCGCAGCCTGGTGAGCAATGCTGTCCGTTCCTTCCGTGCCGCAGAACAATTTCCTTCTGAGGGAAGTGCTGCGCCGGGCTGGATCGGCGGCGTGGGTTGGTCAGACCATTGGTCATTCTGGCAGGAAGGCTATTCGGCGATCATGGTTACGGATACCGCGCCCTTCCGCAATAAGAACTACCACGAACCTACGGATAAACCGGATACGCTGGATTATGACCGAATGGCCCGTGTGGTTCACGGACTGGTACGAGTGGTGAACGATCTGGGAGAATATGTGATTACAATTCGCCGCAAGTAGAAAACACTTTCAGGAGCGACCGCCATGACCAGCAAGATGCAGCTTTGGGTGTTTGTTTTCGTGTTGTCGATGAGCGCCTTGCTCTGCGCGCAGGCCAGCCAGCCCAGCTATCCCAACCAGAAAGAAGATAATTTCACCGTCAAGAATTTCAAGTTTCAGAGTGGTGAAACTCTTCCTGAAGTTAAGCTGCATTACACAACCGTGGGCACGCCGCACAAAAACGCGCAGGGTGAGATTGACAACGCGGTTCTGCTGCTCCATGGCACCACAGGCACGGGCAAGAATTTTCTCTCGCCCTCGCTGGGCGGACAGCTTTTTGGCCCCGGCCAGCCGCTTGATGCCAGCAAGTATTATCTGATCATGCCGGATGGGCTGGGCCATGGCGGATCTACCAAGCCCTCAGATGGTATGCATGCCAAATTTCCGCATTACGGTTATCTCGACGTTGTCGAAGGACAATATAGGCTCGTCACAGAAGGGCTGGGCATCAAACACCTCAAACTCGTGATGGGAACCTCCATGGGCGGAATGCAGTCATGGCTCTGGGGAGAAAAATATCCTGACGCCATGGATGCGCTCCTGCCCATCGCTAGCCAGCCCATTGAAGTCAGCGGACGCAATATGCTCTGGCGACGGCTGGTGATTGAAGCCATCCGCACGGATCCGGATTGGAACAACGGTGAATACCAGAAACAGCCAATGCATTTTGAGCACTACCTTCCGGTCTTCAATTTCATGATCGATAGTCCAGTCCGGCTACAGGAGCAGGCTCCTACTCGCGCCAAAGCCAATGAGCTTTATGACAATTACATAACCAACTTCACCAAGGTGGATGCTAATGATTTCCTCTACTGGTTTGAATCTTCCTTTGACTACAACCCGGCTCCGCAACTCGGCCAGATCAAAGCCAAACTGCTCGCTGTCAACTTTGCCGACGACGAACTGAATCCGCCCGAGCTCGGCGTGATGGAACGTGAAGTTCCCAAAGTTAAGAATGGCCGCTTTGTTCTGATCCCGGCCAGCGATAAGACTCGCGGGCATCAAACACTTACGCAGGCCGTTCTGTGGAAACAGTATGTGAGTGAAGTGCTGGGAGCTGAGAGTAAGTAATCACAATACGACGTGGGCGAAAGGCTTTCTTCGCGTCCTTTGTGTCCTTAGCGGTTCCGAATTATACTGTTGGCATGTCGGTTTTCAGAGATATTTTCGGCATCGCCAAAGGTATGTCCGTCACCTTCCGGGAGATGTTTGCTCCCACCACGGTAGAGGACTATCCCAACAAGAAATTGCCCAATGAGGGCGCGGTTTTCCAGGAACGTTTCCGCGGACTGCACGAGTTGCAGCGCGACGAAAACGGTCTGGAGAAGTGCGTAGCCTGTTTCCTGTGTGCGGCAGCGTGTCCTTCCAACTGCATATATATTGAGGCGGCCGAGAATACGGAAGAGAACCGCATCAGCGGCGCAGAGCGTTATGCCAAGGTCTATAACATTGACTATAACCGCTGCATCTTCTGCGGTTATTGCGTTGAAGCCTGTCCCACAGACGCCATCACGCACGGTCACGGCTTCAAACTCGCCACGTTCAATGCCAGCAACCTTGTTTATCGCAAAGAAGCGCTACTGGTACAGATTCCCGCCAATGCCGGCAAGCCGCTTGATCCTCAGGAGCCGGTGATGGTCCCAGAGAAACGGGCCTAGGGAATTGGTAAGTTAGTAAGTTAGTAATTTGGTAAATGAGTAATTTAAAAACCAGGAATTCAGCAAAAAGCTGATTTCTGATTTTTTTTATTGAAAGGCAAATTTCTTGATTTTTTTTGATTCTGATTCCTTTTTCCAAATGAAATGCCCTTCAAATGAAATGTTCTTAGGTTGCTGAATGCTGCCTTGATCGGGATTGGTTTTGGCTTTTCGTTTACCAGATTACCAACTTAGCAATTACCAAATTGCCTCAGCTCTTCCTCGTCGGCCTGATATTGATCTCACTCACAAACGCCTGCTTTCTTGAGGTCACTAGCATGGTCACGGCATGGGCAATATCTTCCGGAGCCAGCATGGTATCGGTGCTTTTGCCCTCATGCGGAGAAAACTCTGTATGCGTTGAGCCAGGGCAGACCACGCTTACGCGGATATTATGTTCCCGCAGCTCTTCGGCCACGGAATAAGTGAGTCCATTCAGTCCCCATTTTGAAGCTGCGTAGGCTGCGCTGTTCGGCAGTGAGTTCTTGCCAGCCAGGGACGAAATGTTCACAATATCGCCTCCGCCGCTGGCAATCAGAATCGGCGCAAAAGCACGGATCATATAAAACACGCCGCGCAGGTTTGTATTAAAAACTGGGTCCCATTTTTCCACAGGCAACGTATGCAGCGGCCCGCTTTGTACGCCAATACCTGCATTATTCACCAGGATATCCAGCCGCCCGTAACTCGCTTTCACCTTTCCCGCCAGCGCGGCCACGGAATTCCAGTCAGCAACGTCGCAGGACAAAGGTTCGCTTTGTCCCCCAGCGGAGCGGATTTGGCCGGCGGTATGTTGCAGGCGGGCAAGCGTGCGTCCGCAGACAATGATTGTTGCGCCAAGGCTGGCAAGTTTTAGGGCAATAGCTGCGCCAATCCCGCGCCCACCGCCGGTTACAAGGGCTATTTTCCCCATCAGACTGTCATTCATGATTCATCTTTGCGTTTTTTCAATGCTTTCGATTCGCGCTTCTGACTATCATCATAAGCGCCACATTGTTAAAATGTGCGTACTTTCCATATTTCAAGGAACGATATTCCGGTAGTGGTGTCTAATCCTGCAGGCAGCTTGCGTTTTTATTAAGGACATTTGAAAAACGCTGGTATTGATTCAGATTGGTACTTGTGGATAACTGGCTGAACCCGCTCTGCATCTGATGGGTAAAGTGCCATTTTGTGATGTGGCTTGCCTAAATGAGGGGTTCGTCTTTTATAATCCGGGACTCTAAGTTTTTGTGCGATAAATACCGGCCCGAACAGGTGACGGTTTCTGGACTTCGGGCCACAAAATCTGGCAGAGATGGATTGAAGGAGCAAAACTCAATGAAAAGAGTGCTTGTCACGCTTGTGCTTGCGCTAACCACAGCAGCCTGGGGTCAGGGAAGTTCACCTTCGCAACAGCCGGCGGCTCAGCAGCCTGCCGCGCAGCAGCCCGCGGCATCTGGCGATCAATCTAATGTTCCCACCAGCCAAAAGGTGATTAAAGACCCGGCGGAATATAACTCCTACATCACGGCACTGAATACCACTGACCCAGCCGCCAAAGGCCAGGCCATGGAAGCATTCGTCGCCCAATACCCCAACAGTATCGTCAAGATTGACGCGCTGGAGCAGGCCATGGGCGCCTACCAGCAGGCATCACAAGACGCGACGAAGAAGGGATCTGCCCCGGAAGCCGCAGCTGCCCAGCAAAAAGTGGAGCAGATTGCCAAGCAGATTTTAGCGATTGAGCCGAACAATGTTCGTGCTCTGGCCATTGTGGTTTTCATTGAACGCGGCCAAATTAAAGATGCGGCCACTGGGGCCAAAGCCCGTGGTGATGCGGAACGCGGCTTGCAAGAACTCCCTAACTGGAAAACCCCTGAAGGCGTTACCCCTGCTGATTTTGAAAAAATGCGCAACCAGATGGAAGATATTTTTGCCGGCACGGCGGCTTTCGGCGCATTGCAACAACAGGATTATCCCAACGCAGAAAAATATTACGCGGAAGCCCTGAAGACTGATCCGAACGATCTGGCGAACAATTATCAGATGGGGATCGCCCGGCTGCAATCAAACCCACTGGACCCGCTCGGCTTCTGGTATGGGGCCAAGGCGTTGAGCATTGCACAAGCGTCGAATCCACCTGCCGTCGCGTCGATGTCACCCTATTTCGTTTCAAGGTACAAAAAATATCATGGCAACACGGATGACTGGAACCAACGCGTAGCAGCGGCTGCAACCCAGACGGCTCCGCCGGCTGACTTTGTAGCCAGCATTCCTCTGGCGCCCACGCCATGCGACCTTGCTGCACAGGCCGTCCAGCAGAATGATCCTGGTACACTTTCATACGGTGACTATGAACTGGTGCTTTCCTGTCGCGATAAGACCCCAGCCAACAAAGATGCAGCAGAGAAGGTGTGGACATTTCTCCAGACAAAGGAGAAGAACGGCGAAGTCAAGATTAGGTTGAACGGGGTAAAAGTGATTACTGCTGCCACTGACACCATGGATGTCGCGATTAGCGAGGATAATCAGGCGGCGAACAAAGCTGACATGCATGTAGCCATGGAAAAGCCCATAACCAAGCCTCCGGCTGCAGGCGCCATGATTGATATCATCGGCGTAATTTCTGAATATGTGCCCGATCCGTTTATGTTCACCATGACCAAAGGCGAATTGCCAGTGGCCAAACCCGTCTCTAAGGCGCCGGCTAAGAAGGGCGTTGCGAAGAAAGCCACAAAAAAGCAATAGTTTTTGTGAACGAAAAATAAAGGCAGTCCGGATAAGGGCTGCCTTTTTTATTTGGGGATTATTCTCCCAGCATCAGGCGTTGCACGGAATGCGCGCGTCCGGTTGCGCCGTCACAACCAATCAGTACCGCACAGAAACGTGGATCACCTTTCGCGGCTTCAAAACGTCCGGGCAATCCAGTCAGGAAGCGTTGCAGCACCTGCTCTTTTTGCACGCCAATCACGCTGTCATATGGGCCGGTCATGCCCACGTCTGTCTGGTAGGCAGTTCCATTCGGCAAAACTCTGGTGTCCGCGGTAGGAACGTGGGTATGGGTTCCCAGAACGGCGGTGACGCGGCCATCCAGATACCACCCCAGCGCAACTTTTTCTGAAGTTGCTTCCGCATGGAAATCAACCAGGATCACCTTGCTCGTGATCTTGGCCAGCAGCGCATCGGCTTTGCGGAAGGGATCATCGGTATCCTGCATAAAGACGCGGCCTTGCAGATTGATTACGGCAAAGCTCTGGCCTTGTGGCAATGAGCCTTCATACATGCCCACGCCAGGTACACCCTCAGCAAAATTTGCCGGACGCAAAACCCTTCTTGCGCGGCCCTTTGGATCGCCATTGGCGGAATTGAAATATTCCACGATCTCGCGCTTGTCCCACACGTGGTTGCCGGTGGTGAGCACGTGGCATCCCAGGTCAAATAGCTCGTCGGCTATAGCTGGTGTAAGTCCAAAGCCCCCGGCGGAGTTTTCCGCGTTGGCAATGATCAGGTCAACTTTGTTGGTTTCCACCACATGGCCCAGATGGTCGCGCACTATTTTGCGCCCCGGACTGCCGAATATGTCGCCGATAAAGAGGATTTGCATGCGAATCTTTGATAGTAACATTTAGCGGCAACGGGCGGGTTATTGTGCCAGGCTTACCGTGGCGAGAAAATCATAATTTCCGGCAGCGCTTACATGCAGATTTTTTACCCGCGTGGAGTAGACCACTACATTATCGAAGTACCAAAGATTGATATAAGGCAGGTCGCGCGCCAGAATCTGCTGCACTTGAGCATAAATCTGTCTGCGCTTTTCCTGGTCGAGCGTGCTGCGGCCGGCTTCAATCAGGCGGTCCATTTCGGGATTGGCGTAGTAACTGCGGTTTGCGTGCTTGGGTGGAAAACTGGATGAGTGAAAGGCGTAATAAAAAATATCCGGATCTTCATTGCCGCCAATCCAGCGCAGCGAGTAAAGCTGGAACGAACCTTTTTGGACATCAGAATAAAACGTAGCGAACTCAAAGCTGCGGATATCCAGCGCAATGCCAACCTTCCGCAACTGTTCTTGCAGCACTGCCGCTAACAGGCGCGTGGTTTCTTCCGTGGAAGTTTTCATCGTCAGGTGAAACCGCGTGCCGTCTTTCCCGCGATAGTATCCGGCAGAATCAAGCAATGCATTTGCCTTGTCCGGATTGAAAGGGTAGTGAGCCACATCTCCGCTGTAGGCCCAGTGCTGCGGCGGAAGCACGCTGTCCGCGAGCCGGCCTTCATCGCCAAATAAATAGTGCAGCATGGTGCCGCGATCAATGGCATACGCCAGCGCTTGGCGCACGCGGACATCTTTCAAAATAGGATCGCGCAAATTGAAAGCCATGTAGGAGAGCACGGTGCCCGGCCGCTGCTCAATCTCAAGATTGCGTTCCTGTCGAAGAGTGCCAATCATGTCCGCGCTGAGTGAACCGCTGGGAGAAATATCGGCACTCCCTTTACGCAACTCCAAGGCGCGCGTTGTGGCATCCGGCACAATCGCCAGCCGGATTCGCTCGACCTGGGCGTGCTGGCCCCAGTAATGGTCATTGCGCTCCAGCAGAACCTGACTGTCAGGATCAAGCGACACAAATTTAAACGGCCCTGAGCCAATGGGATCGCGGTTGAATTGCTTGTTGCTGCCGTAAGGCACAATGCCGAACGCGCCGTTGGACAGGTTGTAAAGCAACGTGCCGTCAGGCTCGGAAAGGTGAATGATGACCGTTAAGTCATCTGGGGTATCTACGTGATCGATGAGTTTATAAGTTGTGGCTTTGAGCGTGACCAGGGAGCCATCGCGCACGCTATCCAGACTCCATTTAACATCGCGCGCTGTTAAAGGCCGGCCATCGTGAAACTGAATGCCCCGGCGCAGACGAAAAACGTAAGTCTGGGGATCGGGCGTCTCCCATTTTTCCGCCACCCATGGAACAATGTTGAAATGCTCGTCGCGGCGTACCAGGGAATCAAAGATCAGCGCGTCAATGCGCTCGGACTGGGCGTCCGTGCCCACGCGCGGATCAAGGTTGGATGGGCTGCTTTCAATAATCATCGTCAGGGTATTTGCATCGGGACGCTTAGAGCATGAAAGCAGGCTGGCGCAAAGCAAAAAACAAAAAACTCTAAACCACAAAGGACATGCAGGGACGCAAAGGTGCTTCATTTTGAGTACGAAACCCCTTGGTAATTCTTCGTGTCCTTTGTGTTTATGCTGTTTTTTGTCAAACATACGAAATTTTTCCCAGCACCGCTGGCCGTTCCGCGCCGGTGGCGGAGGGAACATTCCCCGGCAATTGATTCCAGGTCTGGTAGGCGAGCAGGGCAAAAGCCATGGCTTCTTTCGCCTGGCTGGGAACCTTGAAATCATCAGAGTGTCTGAGCCAGAGGTTCATGTTGTCGGCTTCATGCTTGAGCATTTCCATGAGCGTGGTGTTTTCAGTCCCACCTCCGGATACAACCCAATCGCGATACTTTCCTTTGTTCAGCACAAAACGCTCCAGTGCCTGAGCCATGGATGCGGCTGTGAGCGCCGTTGCTGTGGCAATCACGTCGGCTTTTGGCGCTTTGCCGCAGCGGTGGAGAAACGCCGCTGCATAGTCCGCGCCGAACTCTTCACGACCGGCAGTCTTAGGTGCTTTGAGCTTGAAATATGGAGCGCGCAGTGATTCTTCAAGCACTGGCTGAAGAATTTTTCCTGTGCGGGCCACGGCGCCGCCACGATCATAAGGTTTGTTAAAAAGCCTCTGCATCAGTTGGTCAATCACCATATTTCCCGGACCAGTATCGAAAGCGAATACATCGCGGGGCAGAGCGCCGGCGCGAATGGCTGTGAGGTTGGCGATGCCGCCAATGTTCTGCACAATCCGTCCGCGATCTTTGGAGCGGAAGATCACGTAATCCAGCAGTGGAACAAGCGGAGCGCCCCTGCCGCCTGCGGCCATATCTGCCGGGCGAAAATCAGAAACCACCGGCACTCCCAGACGAGCGGCCACTACTGAGCCTTCACCTGTCTGCCACGTGCAGGAGATTTTCTTTCCCAGGTAAGGCGCAGGTGAACCTTGATGGTAGAGAGTTTGCCCATGGCATCCAACCAGATCCAGCTTGGGGCCGCGCGCTTTTTTTTCTGCTTTGTGTACCGCCTCCGCATAGAACTCACCGAGACGAAAATTCAGCCGCGATAGCTCTGCCACACTGATCTGGCTTGCATTCATCGCTGCCAGCACAGCGTCGCGGATAGCTTTGGGATACTCCGTGTGGTCATGAACCAGCAGCTCGTAATGCAGGTAGGAATCGCGTCCCTGCAAACGCACCACGGCCACATCCACGCCATCTGCTGAAGTTCCACTCATCACTCCGGCGACGATCAAGCGTTGGTCTCCCTCGCCGTGTGCAACCGGTCATCGATCACTTTGGCGCCCACGACCTGCGAAAAGTCCGCCACAATTTTTTTGAGATTATTTACGATTTTTGCTTTGGGTTCGGCGGCAAATCCGCGCAGCTCCGGCGACCGCCTTTTGAAAGCCAGGACCCGCTTGGCTGCCGCAGCCACCTGCGCCGCAAACTTGCTGTCGCGTTCAGCGGCGCGCACCACAGCTTCATAGCCGCGCCAGACCAGCTCCTGGTTATGGCATACCAGAAACATGTCCGCGCCTGCGCGAAGCGTCTCCACGGCCACGTCTTCAATCTCGCCGGTGGAAAGCACGCCGCCCATCTCCAGATCGTCAGAGATGATCAGGCCTTTAAAGCCAATCTTTTTGCGCAAAACATCCTGCATCCATTTTCGCGAAAGCGAGGCTGGCAGCTTGTTATTGGTCACTTCAGGATAAGAAGCGTGGGCCACCATCACAAACGGAATCTGGCGGCGCAGTTCGCGATATGGAACCAGATCTTCGTCCCACATTTTTTTCCAGCTCTTCTGCACCACAGGCATGTCGTGATGGCTATCAAGATTGCCCTCGCCCAGTCCGGGGAAGTGCTTGCCGCAGCCCAGCACTTTTGAGGATTTCAAGCCGCGAAGAAATTCCCGCGCATACAGAATCGTCTTTTTGGGATCATCCGATGCCGTGCGGCTGGTGAGTACGGAACGCGACGCCTCAAAACCAAGGTCAAAGACCGGCGCAAAATCTGTATTGAACCCCAGGGCACGGGCCTCCAGCCCCAGAATTTTTCCGTGCATGCGGAACAGCTTTTTGTTGCTGGTGGCAACCACGTCCGCCACGGAAGGCGCAGGCGCAATCACTTTCTTCAGGCGATCCACAGTGCCGCCTTCCAGATCAACGCACAGAAACATGGGAACGCGCGTTGTAGCTTGCGAGTCGCGCAGCAATCGCCATGTCTGCTGTGGCTCCTCAATATTGCGCGCAAACAGGATTACGCCGCTCGGCTGGAGAGAGGTGAGCGTAGCGCGCAGCTTGCTGTCCACGGCAAGTCCGTCATACCCGAGAATCAGGAGCTGTCCGACCTGCTGGCGAAGAGTGTTTGTTTTAGCCATGCTCCACTGATTATACGAACTTCATCGCCAAACGTACTTGAACGTTTTAAGAAAACTCGCTCCGTGGAGCGTGATTGGCGGAGAAGAGTCTTTGTCCTGAGTGGCTCACTTGCACGCGCTGCCGCTGTTATCCGGAAAGACCGGAATGGGTTTGCCCTGCAGATCGCGATTCTGAAAGCGGCAGTTGGTGTTGAAGTTGGGGTCCTGAAAAAAATCAATTTGCAAGGAATTATCGATATGGTTGTCCTGGAATACGTTGCTCAAATTGGCCACGTTGCTATTGGCGGAATAGCTCCAAATCGCAGTCAAATCATGCCCGCCGTCTGACTGGATGGTGTTGCCGGAAAAAAATGAATTTTGCACCTGACCGTGCAGGACAATGCCGCTGGAGCCTGACGCGTTCATTTGTATGGAATTATTTGAAATATTCCAATTGGCAAATATCTGGTTTGGGAAAAAGCCGCCAATCACCAACCCATAGCGTGTGGGATGGATGAACTGGTTGGATTGCACAATAATGCCGTTATTCGAAGAACTGTCAGCATTAAATCCATAGGCAGAATTTCTGGAGATATTGTCATGGAACCAGACCTGGTTCATGGTCCAGCCCCCATAAGCAATGTAATAGCCTTCAACGTCATTATTGCGGATCTCTGCTACTACGCTATTTACAACAATGCCATCCATGATTCCTCCCGGTGGAGAATCAGCCGTCATAGGGCGGCCAGGTTTGGCAACAGTGACGCCTTCAATCAGGTTCCCCGTGCTTTGCGAACTCTGCCCCGGAAGGCTGCTGCCGTAGATCTTTACCGCAAAAACTTCATAGTCAATATTTCGGAACCCCGCATCGCCGGAGGCGCCGCTGACATTTACGTTATGAATCCAGTGGTTGCCCTCAAAAGATCGTAGAGAGATGCCTTCCAGGTTTAGAGGAACGCCGCCCGCGGGTGTGAGTTGATCATGGTTGGCATCAATGGTCATGTCGGAAATTTCCACGCCGGAAGATTCGTCGGAGTGTGTTCCTATGACCACGTTGCGGCCGCCGTTAAAGGTCATGCCATTCGCGTCAACATATTGCTGCGGCAGGTATCCGGCGAGTTGCAAGCTGGTGCGGCCTACACCGCGGCCATGGATTTTCCAGTTTTTTTCCACGGTAAATCCGCGCGAGCTACCCTGTGTGTGGCCCAGATCTATCACCCAGTCAGACTGTCCGTTCGTTTGAAATGTTCCGCTGTCCAGGCAGACGATCAGGTTTTGCGGAGCTATATTTTTTTGCGTACCCCAGGTTGGACGCTGGCCTTCTGCGATAGTGCGCAGGATCGTGTCAAACTTGTCCGCGCTGGTGCCGTCCAGGGGATCGCTTGCGCTGGTGCCGGATTGCTGGCCGCCACGCGCTGGCGCACCAATATAGAGGCGGGTGAAATCCTGGGGAACAGTGGAAACTGCACAGTCTTGCGACGTTACCTCTGGAACAAGAGGCTTGCAGGAAACCAGCGCCAAAATCAACGCCGGGAGGGGGAGTAAACGTACGAGCTTCATTAAGCGTCCTTGCCAAGGTGCGGGAGTTGTCCGTTGAACGGGGCCCTGGGTCGATCACGCCTTTGGCAAAAACAGAAGTACCCATCCACTCCGGCGAATGCCAGTATGGTTGGGTTGGAAACCTTATGGTTCAGAAGCTCAGAAGCTTGCTGTCAGAAACCTAAAATGCTCAGAATCAAGGGTCTACTTTGTTCTACTGCCTGAAAGACGATTGAAGAAAGTATATCAGCGCTGGGAATAGCAATTAAGTAAACACGAAAAAGAAGGGAAGGCTTTTGTATTAAGAGTGGAGTAGGAAACTCTTCTAGCACCACAAACAATATACGGTGTTTTATATCTGCTTTTTTAGCTCCCACAAAAGATTCATGGCTTCCATGGGCGTCAGGTTATTCAGGTCAGATTCTTTCAATCTATCCACAATTTTTTGTGAGAGCGGAGTAAACATAGTCAACTGCATTTGCGGCGTGGACTCTTTCGCGCTGGAAGAGAGATGCGCCGTGGTTTGGTACTCGGCACTTTCGTGCTCATGTAGGACTTCGCGTGCGCGGACGACCACTTCCGGCGGCAGTCCTGCCAGCTTGCCAACTTCAATTCCGTAACTGCGGTCGGCTGCGCCAGCTTCGACCTTGCGTAGAAAGACGATGCCACCTGCATTCTCTTTTGCAGAAACGTGAAAATTCTTCACACCTTCCAGACGGTCGAGTTCCGTCAGTTCGTGATAGTGAGTCGCAAAAAGCGTTTTCGCTCGGCTGGTGGAATGAATGTATTCCACCACTGCCCAGGCAATCGCCAGTCCGTCATAGGTCGCGGTGCCGCGGCCAATTTCATCCAGCAAAATAAGTGAGCGCGATGTGGCTGTATTCAGAATTGCGGCAGTCTCCGTCATCTCCACCATGAAGGTGGAGCGGCCGCGCGCAAGGTTGTCGCTGGCGCCGATGCGGGTAAAAATGCGGTCCACGATGGGTAGGCGCGCCGAGCGCGCAGGCACAAAGCCGCCCATCTGCGCCATCAGTACGGTAAGCGCCGTCTGCCGCAGATATGTGGATTTGCCGCCCATGTTCGGTCCGGTGATCAGCAGAATGCTGTGGCTTGTTGAGTTGAGATAAAGATCGTTGGGTACAAAGCGGTCATTGCTTCCAGTAATTCCCAGTTGCTCCAGGACAGGATGCCGTCCTTCCATAATTTCCAGCTCACCAGCGTCGGCTGTGGGCGTTGAAACAAACTGCGGCCGGCAATAAGCGCGGTTCTGCGCGATGAAAGCCAGTGAGGCGAGCACGTCCACCTCTGCCAGCGCCAGCGATGTCTGGCGGATGCGTCTGGCTTCAGCGGCAACGGCCACTCGCAGTTCAGTAAACAAGCGCCGCTCAATTTCGACAATTTTCTCCTGAGCATCCAGCACCTTGGCTTCATATTCTTTTAGCTCTGGAGTGGTGAAGCGCTCAGCATTTACCAGCGTCTGCTTGCGTTCATAATCGGGCGGAGCATGGTGCAGGTTGGCTTTGCTGATCTCAATGTAGTAGCCAAAGATTGAATTGAATTTAACTTTGAGCGAGTTGATGCCTGTCCGCTTGCGTTCGCGTTCTTCAATTTGGGCAATGTACTGCTTGCTGTTGCGGCTCAGGTTGCGGAGGTCGTCCAGCTCCTTATCCAGATCCGGCTGGATCACGCCTCCATCGGCCAAAGTGAGAGGCGGTTCAGCAACAATTGTTTTTTCAATGCGCTCCCGCAAATCGTCGAGATCATCCAGCAGGGAATAAAGTTCTTCCAGCCGCACAGAGGCCAGCCGTGCCAATGCAACTTTTACACGCGGTATACGGTTCAAGCTGGCGCACAACGCCAGCACATCGCGAGGATTGGCGGTTTCCAGGGTTACGCGACTTAGCAGGCGTTCAATATCCATTACGCCTTCCAGCGCGCGTCGCAACTCTTCGCGGCCAACAAATTCTTTTACTCCGGATTCCACGGCATCCAGGCGGCGGTTGATCTCGTCCATTTCAATGGACGGCCGCAGCATCCATGAACGCAGCAGGCGCTTGCCCATCGGCGTTAACGTGGCGTCCAGGGCGCGGAAGAGCGTGACCTCACTGCTGGTGTTGGCAAACAGCGGCTCCACCAGTTCCAGATTGCGGACAGTTACGGCGTCTAGCACCAGATATTCCTGGCGATCATAAAAGCCGATGCGGTCCACATGTTGCAATGTGCCCCGCTGCGTGGAGCGCACGTAATGCAGAATCGCACCTGCCGCCGTTGCTGCCGCTGGCCGACCTTGCAGGCCAAATCCTTCCAGTGACAACACGCCTAGCTTGTTTTCCAGCAATGGCACGGCGTAATCAGGCGCAAACACCCAGTCTTCTAAAGGCGTTTCGGTGAAACGTGCACTGAAGCCGGTCTGATGCAAATTGGATTGTGGCGATGCCGTATCAGATGCGACTTGCGCATCGGCGCCGGTCAGGGGCGTAGGATCAAACAGCGGCAGGCCTGCGGGATACAAAACTTCCCGTGGACGCAGTTGCTGTAATTCTTCCAGAATGCGGCGTTCGGCATCCGGTCCGCGAAATTCGGTGGCGCGAAATTCGCCGGTGGAGAGATCCAGCGCCGCCAATCCCACCGCGCCTGAGGCACGCGCCAGCGCAGCCAGAAAGTTGTTTTCCTCAGAACTCACGCTGGAATCAATAGCTGTCCCAGGGGTGAGCACCCGGGTTACTTCCCGGCGCACCAGCTTCTTGCCGGCGCTAGGCTCTTCCATCTGTTCGCAGATGGCAACTTTGAAGCCTTTGCGCAGCAGTTTGGAAAGATAATTTTCCGCCGCGTGATAAGGCACGCCGCACATGGGGATGGCGTGGTCTTTTTCCTTGTTGCGCGAGGTCAGCGTGATCTGAAGTTCCCGCGCGGCCACGACCGCATCGTCAAAGAAAAGTTCATAGAAATCGCCCAGGCGGAAAAAGAGCAGGGCATTGGGATGCTCTTTCTTGATCGCGGCATATTGCCGCATCAGCGGAGTGGAAGGTTCTGTCATGCGGCGTAATGAATTATAGATTGTCTTCCATTCTCTTCTTGAAGGGACGAAGAAAATCTATCACTGAGTTTGCGGAGGAGAAGAGATGAGTGGTACTCCCCAACTCTTCGGGCTTGTCCACACCGGTTCACTTTGATTCAATGAATCCATGATTGAAGACAAGCCCAGCCGGACGGCGCATCGCGTGGCCTTGCGCCGCGCAGGGCACCAGCTATGGGACAATCCGCGAGTCTTTGATGATCCAGTAGCGCTGAAGATCATTGGCCCCAAAGCTGCTGCTGAGTTGGAAAGCGGCCCCCCAGACATGAGCGCGTTTCGCTATCTCCGCGCATTTCTGGTGGTGCGCAGCCGCTTTGCTGAAGAACATCTGGCTGCCGCCGTTGCACAGGGTGTGAAGCAATACGTGGTTCTGGGCGCAGGGTTGGATACATTCGCCTATCGCAATCCGTTTCCTGATTTGCGGGTCTTTGAGGTGGATTTTCCAGCCACACAGGCATGGAAACGCAGACTGTTGGAATCTACAGGCATCGCCATTCCTGCAACGTTGACGTTTGCTCCTGTGGATTTTGAGCGGGATACACTGGCACATGGCCTTGGCACAGCCGGCTTTAAAGCAGATGAGCCGGCATTTTTCTCCTGGCTGGGTGTGACGCCATATCTGGCCGAGGAAACCGTGATGGCGACGCTGCGATGGATTGTGGCAATTTGCAAGCAAAATGGTGTGGCTTTTGATTATGCGGTTCCACGGGAATCACTGGGCTTCCTGCAGCGCATGGCCTTTGATGCGCTGGCGGCAAGGGTAGCTGCGGCGGGTGAGCCGTTTGTGGGATTTTTCAATCCGGAAAAGCTTGCGCGGGAACTGCGCACAATGGGATTCAATCAGCTGGAAGATATCGGCGGAGAACAGATAAATGCCCGCTATTTCGCTGGCCGATCAGATGGGCTGCGCGTGTCTGGTGGAATGGCCCGGCTGATGTGCGCAAAGGGATAGTAAAGCTCAGCTTGGATGGCCATAAATTTTCCCTCTATTGACGCTGAGCGCTTCGCTCTGTTTTCCTAGATGCAGCATGGAATTGCGTAAAGATCCGATTACACGCTCCTGGGTCATTGTGGGCGATGACGTGGAGCGGCCCAGCCAGCCCGGCTATTGTCCTTTTTGTCCCGGAGCGCCGCATGCGCCGCAGGTGATTGCGACCCTGAATTCGCCTGACCACGCCGCTGGCCCGGTAACGGCAATGGTGCATCCTGCGCCGCTTTACCGGATTGAGGGTGAGCCGCATCGGCACTCTGAGGGCATTTATGACGCCATGAACACCGTGGGCGCGCATGAAGTGCTGGTGCAGAGCATCCGCCATGATATTGAACTGTGGCAGTCGTCGGATGCGGAGATCCTGCAATTTTTGCAGCTCACGGCGCAGCGTATACAGGACCTGAAGGGCGATCTTAGGTTCAAGTATGTGACCATGCTTAAAAATTACGGCGCAGCGGCAGGACAGGAGTTTGACCATCCGGTTTCTGAGCTGACCGCTACCACATTTGTTCCGCGGCGCGTTTTGTATGAATTGCGGGCTTCACGCGATTACTATCTGGAAAAAGAGCGGTGTGTTTTCTGCGATACGCTGGGCCAGGAGCTACGCTCGCCAGTCAGAATTGTGGAAGCGCTCAGCAGTTACGTTTCGCTGTGTCCGTTTGCGTCGCGCGTGCCGTATGAAATCTGGATCATGCCGCGCAAGCATGAATCGTCTTTTGAGCGCTCGATTACCTCTAAGTCAGCCCAGTTGCCTGAGCTGGCCGGTCTGATTCGCCGGACGTTGCAGCGGGTGATGAGCGTTTCTGAATCGTTTCATCTGGTGCTGCACACGGTGCCGAATACCTATCAGAAATCAAATATCCTGCAATATTGGAAGACCGTGGACGAGGATTACCACTGGCATATAGAGATCCTGCCTATTGTGGGCGCCAAGGCCAAGCCTTACTTTTTGAAAGAGGTGTATTACACCCACATCTCATCTGAAACGGCCGCCGAGAAGTACCGCAAACTTGGCATCCGCTGAGTTGAGGGATAGGCCTTAGCCGTGGGCTTGTTGAGTACCTTCGTGCGCTTTATCACGCTGCGTTTTGGGCACTTACGGCTATAATTTCAATAACTTATGCTTCCGTTGTTCTGGCTACGCGTGGCCTTAAGCCTTTATGGGGTAGGCCTGCTTTACGCCCTGGCTTCATTCTGGGGTGGAAGGAAAGTTCTGACCCGAATTACGCTTCCAGCGGTCGGGCTGGCGATGGTTTTTCATTTTGTCTCTATCGTTGAAAATGCCATGTTCAGCGGTACATGGGCGCCGACTTCCATGCATGGGTTGGAATCATTGCTGGCCTTTGTGCTGATGGTTTTTTTCTTCATTGTTTATGCCCGATACCGCACCACCTCACCAGGACTGGCGGTTTTTCCTCTGGTCTTCTGGCTAACTTTTTCCGCTTCCTCTTACGCGGAGCCAAGTGAGCCTACCGCACCGCTGTTTGTAAGCACACAATGGATTTATATCCACGTGGCGCTGATTCTTATTGGATATTCAGCGCTGTTTTTTAGCTTTGTAGCCAGCATTCTTTATCTGATCCAGGAACGCAATCTCAAAAGCAAAGGCGGGATGACCGGATTCTGGTCACGGCTGCCGGCGCTGGCCATTATTGACGAGATTGGCTTCAAATGCCTGGTCTGGGGCTTTCCGTTCATGACGCTTGGCCTGATTGCCGGTTCGATTCTGGCTGAAGCGCGCTATGGAACCAGATATTTTGCGGATCCCAAGATTCTGCTTTCCGGTCTGATGTGGGTCATCTACATGGTGCTGATTTATACACGTTGGAATGCCGGATGGCGCGGGCGCCGCGCAGCCTATTTAGCGACATTTGCTTTTGGCGCGGCGGTGTTGGCATGGGCCGCAAATAATTTCAGCCAGACGCACAGGTTTATTGGCCAATGAACTTTTACGTCATCGGCGTGAACCACAACAGCGCGCCCCTTGAGGTGCGTGAGCGGCTTGCCGTAAGCGAAGCGCAGCTGCCGGACGCTATCCGCAGCCTAGTGCAGCATCCCGGGGTAGATGAGGGCATGCTGCTCTCCACTTGTAATCGTGTGGAAGTTCTTACCAGCACAAAGCAGGGTGCTGATCTGAAGGGATTTCTGGGCAGCTATTTTGGCGTGAGTCCCACGGCGCTGAACTCGCATATCTATGAATTTGAGCAGCGTGAAGCTGTTCGCCATGTCTTCCGCGTGGCTTCCAGCCTGGATTCCATGGTGGTGGGCGAACCGCAGATTCTTGGCCAGGTAAAAGAGGCGTATGCAGTGGCCCGCGGTCTGGGGGCGGTGCATTCGGCGCTGGAAGCGCTGCTCTCACGCGCCTTTGCCGTGGCCAAACGCGTACGCTCAGAGACTTCGATTGGCAGCTCCAGTGTTTCTATCGCGTCGGTAGCGGTACAGCTGGCCGAAAAGATTTTTGGCTCGCTCAAAGACCGGACCGTTTATCTCGTTGGCGCAGGCAAAATGGCGGAGCTGGCAGCGCGGCACCTGATTGCGCACGGCGCAAAAGAAATCATTGTCAGCAATCGCACACATGCGCGCGCGGTGGAGTTAGCGGAGAGCTTTGGCGGACGCGCTGTCCCGTTTGAACAGCTGCAAGAAACGGCCGACCACGCGGACATTATCCTCACTTCCACGGGTGCACCTGAGCCATTATTCCGCCGCGAACATGGCGAGCGTCTGTTGAAAGGCAGGCGGAACCGTCCGATGTTTTTTATCGATATTGCTGTGCCCCGCAACGTGCATCCGGACATGAACAAGCTGGATGGAATGTTTGTGTACGATGTGGATGATCTGCAGTCAGTGGCCACGGACAATGCCGGCGAGCGCAAGAAGGAAGCTGAGCGCGCGGAAAAGATTATTGAGCTGGAAGTGGACCGCTTTGCGTCGCGGATGAAGTCGCTGGCCGTGGTGCCAACGATCCTTTCACTGCAAGAATACTGTGAAACCATCCGCCAGGCGGAGATCGACCGCATACGCGGCAAGCTGGGAACAATCACACCAGAGCAGGAAGCAGCCATTGAGGCCATGACGCGCGGCATCATCAATAAACTGCTGCATACGCCGATTACCACGCTCAAATCTTCCACGGACCATCCTGAGGCTGCTACCATCCATGAGATGATCAGGCGGCTGTTCAATCTGAATACGGGAAAGCCTAAAGAATAAATGGCCAGACTTCGCATCGGCTCACGCGGTTCACAACTTGCACTGTGGCAGGCCAATCACGTGGCGGCGCTGCTGCGCGAACAGGGCCATGCGGTTGAGATCGAAATCATCAAGACCACGGGCGACAAGATTACTGATGTTGCGCTGGCCAAGGTCGGTACCAAGGGCATGTTTACCAAAGAGATTGAAGAAGCCCTGGCGGACAAGCGCGTTGATCTCGCAGTCCACAGTTTAAAAGACGTGCCTACTGAGCTAGCTCCCGAGTTTGAGCTGGCGGCGATCATGAAACGGGAAGACCCGCGTGATGCGTTTATCTCAGTGAACTTTGCTACGCTGGAAGAGCTGCCGCAGGGCGCTAAAGTCGGCACCAGCAGTTTGCGCAGGCAGGCGCAGTTAAAGGCATTGCGTCCTGATCTGGAAACATTTCCTCTGCGCGGCAACGTGGATACACGCATAAAGAAGCTTGAGTCTGGCGAATATGACGCGATTATTCTGGCAGCGGCAGGCGTTCACAGGCTGGGGCTGCATAAGTATGTGCGTTCACGGATTCCAGCGGATGTTATGTGTCCTGCGGTAGGGCAGGGCGCGCTAGCAATAGAGATTCGCCACGATGATGCGCAGACACGTACACTGCTTGCTTTTCTAAATCATGCTGAAACGCGTGCAGCTATTGAATGCGAGCGCGCTTTGCTCGGCGAGATGGGCGGCGGCTGCCAGGTGCCGATTGGCGCATATGCTGAGAAGCGCGATGGCAAGTTGCATCTAATGGCCATGGTGGGGCGTCCCGATGGCAGCTTGATTCTGCGGGAACAGGCTGATGGCAGTGATGGCAAGAAACTAGGGCGCGATGTGGCACAAACATTGCTGCGGCGCGGCGGTGACAAAATTCTTACTGATGTATACGCGCAGGAAGTTGTGGTGCCAAAGCAGCCGTGAAGAAAAGCAAAAATAATGAAGAGCCACTGAGTGGTTGGCGCATTCTGATTACGCGCGCCAGCAAGCAGTCCGGCGGTCTGGCCGCGCCGCTTACTCAAATGGGCGCTGAGATTATTGAAATTCCCACGATTGAGATCAAGCCTCCTAAAAGCTTTAAAGCGCTGGATACTGCGCTAGGAAAAATCGCCAGCTATGACTGGCTGATTCTTACCAGCGTCAATGGTGTTGAGTCGCTGTTTGAGCGACTTAAAAAACTTCGCATTGCCCCAGAAAAGCTAAAGCATCTTCAGGTGGCAGCCATTGGACCGGCGACCAAACGCGAGATTGAAGACCATGGTCTGGAGGTCACGATCACTCCAGAGCGTTATATTGCAGAATCCGTGGTTAAGGCATTGAAAGGAAAGACAGAAGGGAAGCGTGTGCTGCTGGTTCGCGCCAAGGTTGCGCGCGATGTGCTGCCGACTGAACTGCGAAAGGCCGGAGCCAAAGTGGACATTGCCGAGGCTTATGAGACGCACGTCCCCAAAAGCGCGAAAGCAAAACTTAACCGGTTGTTTGTGAACGATTCGTCGCGTCCGGACATTGTTACTTTTACGAGCTCTTCCACGGCCACAAATTTTCTTGACCTTCTTGCGAAAGAACATTATCACGCTCTGCGGGAAATCTGGCTGGCCTCAATTGGCCCGGTCACCAGCGCCACGCTACATCAAGCCGGATTTAAACCCAACATCGAAGCCCGTGAATACACCATGGAAGGCCTTGCGCTGGCGATTGCAAAGCATGTGCTGACGGAACATAAAGGCTAATTGCTAAAATTAACCGCAGAGGGCGCAGAGGAAGAAGGAGATAAATTCAAATTCCTTACAAAAGCCACTTGCAGGTTAGCTAAGCAAGCACGTCGCGTGAATCTAAGACGCGCAAACAAACCCTTGAATAAATTCCTCTGCGACCTTTGCGCATTCAGCGGTGAATTAATCGTTTATGTTGCATCCGCACTTTTCCGGCGGCACATATTTTTTTAGGAACTCAGCGATGCGGGTATAAGAGTCGATCAGGTTTTCTATCTTTGTAAATCCGTGGCCTTCGTTTTCATAAATCTTCAGGTCAACTATGCCGCCGCGTTTCTTTACAGCTTGCGCCACCTGCTCCGCCTCGGTTCTGGGACAGCGTGGGTCATTGCCGCCAGCCAGCAGAAGCAATGGTGCTTTGATCTGGTCGACAAAATAGATAGGTGAGCGGTCTTTGAAGCGCGCCACGTCCTTATTGGGATCGCCCATGTTGGCCAGGATGAATTCGCGCAGCTCAGGGCTGGTGTTCTCAAAAACCGTAAACCAGTTGACGAATGGAATCCATGGAACACCGGCGGCGAAGCGCTCCGGGGCTTTTGTCACGGCCATCATGGTCAAATAGCCGCCGTAGCTGCCGCCGATCACCGCGATTTTTTTCGTGTCGACATAGCCGGTCTTCACCATCCAGTCGGCTGCGGAGATGACGTCATCCAAATCGCCGCCGCCCAGGTCAAAGCGATTTGCATCCTGAAACTCTTTGCCATAGCCAGAGGAGCCGCGATAGTTTGGCGCAATAACAAAGTAACCCTGATTCACCAGGTATTGAATCGGACGAACGATAAAGTTCTGCAACTGGGCTTCCGGTCCGCCATGGATGAACACTACCGCTGCGTTCTTGCCGTTGCGTTGCGCGTTGTAAGGCACATACACAAAGGCCGAAATCTGCCATTTGCCGTCTTTGCTGGGATAGTGGACCAGATAGGGTTCCACCATGTCCTCACTGCGCAAACCGCCGGAAAACGAATGCGTTATCTGGTGCGACTTTCGGGCGGTGATGTCATAAAGCCAAAGACCGGTGGGTACATTCGGGCCAAAATGCGTGTAGAGCAGATGAGTGCCATCGGGGGAGAACGGCGACTGAGCCGAGCCGTCAAGCGTGTTGATGCCGCTGCCCGCCGCTAGAGTCTGGGTCTGGCGCGTGTTGAGGTCGTAAATCAGTAAGTCGCCATTGCCGTCAACGTTGGCCATCCATGTAAGCCGCTTGCCGTCAGGCGAAAACTTGCCTGAGGTCACCTCCCATTTGTCTGTCGTCAGCCATGTGAGTTTTTTGGTGGTGATGTCGAGAAGCGCGGCATTGTCATATCCGTTGCCAGAGTTGGAGGAGAGCAGGATTGTTTTGGCGTCAGGGGAGATATCACTGGCGGAAAACCGCTGCTCACCCTTGTGCGGCGTAAGATTTATTGCTTGGCCAGTGATGGAATTGACGATCAGAATGTTCCCGTCTTTGCTGGATATGGCCCTCTGGTTCACGACCAGCCATTTGCCATCATGCGACCAGGCCGCGACGGAATTGCTGTATGCTTTGGGAGTATTTTGGGTGATGTGCGTGACCTTCCTGGTTTCGATTTCCATCACGTCGACTTCATGATTCGACGCTTCTTTCGGTTTTACGCTATAAGCAATCTTTTCCCCATCAGGTGACCATAGGGGACTTTCTTCAGAAATCTCTGGACTGTTGGTTAGGTTCACGACCTGGCCGTTGGTTGAGGAGACCAGAGACAAGTCGTATAGCTCATTCCCGTCATTATCAGAGGCATAGACGATCCAGCGTCCCTTGGGTGACCATGCGGGGCTGATCTGGCGTTGATTGCTTACAGTGAGTTGCGTGGGCCATCCGCTTTGCGAGGAGACGAGCCATAGATTGCGCCGACCACTCATGTTGCTGATGAACGCCACCTGCTTACCATCAGGAGATAACGAGCTGTCGCTGATGATGTAGGACATGAAAAGCTTTTCCATGCTGATCGGTTGCACGTCAAATTTTTCTTTGGAGATGATCTGGGCAGGATCGGTAATGGCGGAGATGGAGGACTGCGCATCCGTTTGCGCGGTAGCCGATATGAATCTCGCTAAGATGAATGTTGAGACCGCAAACCGCAGTAAGAACCGATGGGCGAACGCATTTCCAATTTTGGTGATCTTTGGCAATTTTGGCATTTCTCCGCGCCTCCGTGTCTCCGCGGTGAAAATTTTCACGGCCGTGCCGACTCATGTATCTCCACGGTTGACCACGTCTTGTCTGCGGCGTGGCAGATATTTTCCAGCGGACATTCCGCGCATTTTGGGCGGCGTGCAATGCATAACGCGCGCCCGTGATGGATGATCTGGTGCGAGTAATCGATCCATCGGTTCTGCGGAATAATTTTCATCAGGTCTTGCTCGATATTCTTTGGATCGTCGGCCCTGGTCAACTCCAGCCGCCTTGAGATGCGATGAACGTGCGTATCCACGACAACGCCTACTGCTTTCCCATACCATGAGCCCAGCACCACATTGGCGGTTTTGCGGGCGACACCGGGCAAGGTCAGCAGTTTGTCCATTTCGTCCGGCACGTTTCCGCCAAAATTTTCCACGATTGCCCTGGACGCGCCAACCACGGACTTTGCCTTGTTGCGGTAAAAGCCTGTAGGACGAAGAATGGGCTCAAGTTCCTCCGGCGTGGCTGCGGCCATGGCTTGCGGTGTGGGATAGCGCTGAAACAGTACGGGAGTAACTTTATTCACCATCACGTCAGTACACTGCGCGGACAAAATAGTGGCAATCACCAGCTCCCATGCGTTGTTATGGTACAGAGCGCACCGGACATTCGGATAGCGCTCATCCAGACGGTTTAGAATGTCTTTTACACGTTCCGGGGCCAGCGGATCATAGCCGCCTTTGGGCGGTTTAGTCTTAGCGGATCCAGCCTTTGCGGGCTTAGAGGCTTTTACGGCTTTAGCCATGGATTTGGTCTTGGCCCGCGTTTGGGCAGCGGACTTTTTGGCAACTGGCTTCTTGACGACGGGCATAGACTCAAAATCTAAAGCAGCGGGCTTACAATCACAATAGGCAAAGGGGAAAGAGATGGCTACAACGACCAAGGCGGAAATCAAGATCACCAGTGACGATCTGCATGCTGTACCGCTCACTCTGGAGGGCTCCAGCGTGCTGCACCAGATGTTCCGTTTCCGCTGGGCAGAATGGCGCAAATTGAGCGAGAGCCAGCAGCATGAAATTGCCGCTGAAGCGTCCGCTGCGTTGCTGAAGATGGAAAATGACGTTGCCGGCCAGACCGCCCTGTTTTCCGTGCTTGGGCATAAAGGCGATTTGCTGGTTGTCCACTTCCGCAACTCATTTGACCAGCTCAAGGCGGCAGAGCTGGAGATTTCTCGCCTGCGCCTGAATGACTATCTGGAGCAGACCACATCGTATTTGTCCGTGGTGGAGCTTGGCCTGTATGAGTCTTCCGTCAAGCTGTATCGCGAGCTGCGGGAGAAGGGAACTGTGCCGTATTCAGAGGAATGGAATGCCGCCCTTGCGGACACAGCCAAGCGCCAGACTGAGGCCATGCGTCCGCGTTTGTTTCCGCAGATTCCTCCGGCACGGTATATCTGTTTTTATCCCATGGATCGCCGGCGTGGCGAAGACAAAAACTGGTACAGCTTGCCCATTGAGGAGCGCCAGCGGCAGATGGAAGAGCATGGTTTGGTGGGGCGTCGGTATGCCGGAACGGTCCGGCAGATTATTACCGGATCCATTGGTTTTGATGATTGGGAGTGGGGCGTAGATCTTTTTGCCGACGATCCGCTGATCTTCAAAAAGTTGATTTACGAGATGCGTTTTGACGAAGTTAGCGCGGTTTATGCGCTGTTTGGCACGTTCTATGTAGGTGTACGTTGCCCGGCGGCGGGGTTAGAAGCTTTGTTCAGCGGTAAATTGCCGGATTGACGCGCGGATGCGACACTCAGTAGTCTTCATGCATGGTTAAAGCGGTCCAAGCAGGCCAGGTCTGGCGCAGCGATGAAAGCGGCGACAACTTTCTGGTCACTAAAGTTTACGGCGAGTTGTTCACACAGTACGCCATGCTGCGTCCGGCGAAGGTAAGCGCACCGGAGGCCGAGACGATTCGCGTGAAGATTGCCAAAGCCGATAGTGGCATGATGTTGCCCGGCTACACGTTTACGCAGGATTCACAGGATTTCTAATAGCCCCGCCTGACGATTCTGAAATGCTCTTTTAAGTTTCCCAAAAGTGTTTTCTAAAAAATGATCTCTAAAAATGTTTTCTAAAATTATTTCTGCGTTGGCCGCGTTCATTATCGCCGTAATCTCCAAGACCGGTTATCTGGGCGTGCTTTTTTTAATGGGCGTTGAATCGGCCTGCATACCGCTGCCTTCAGAGATCATTATGCCGTTTGCGGGATATCTGGTGTACAAGGGCCAATTCAACATTTTTTTAGCGGCAACGGCAGGCGCAATGGGCTGCAATATTGGGTCTGTGATTGCCTATGAACTAGGCCACTATGGTGGCCGCCCGTTGGTAGAGCGCTATGGATCTTATATTTTCCTGGGCCGCCATGAGCTGGAGATGGCAGACCGCTTTTTTCAACGGTTTGGTGTTGTAGCAGTCTTGATTGGACGGTTGCTTCCCGTAATCCGCACTTTTATCGCGCTGCCGGCAGGGATTGCGAAAATGCCAAGACTCCGTTTTCACATTTTTACTTTTATCGGCTCATGGCCGTGGTGCTTTACGCTGGCTTGGGTCGGAATGAAGCTGGGCGAGCGCTGGGACAAAGATCCGCGGCTTAAAGAATGGTTTCACCGCATGGATGCAGTCATTATCCTGCTGCTGGTGGCCGGAATTACATGGTTTGTGTGGTCACATTGGAAGGGCCGGGTACGCGCCGCGGAACAAACCTAATGCCGCCGCCCAGGTTTACCGCGCTTGGCGGGCCGCAGTTAAGAGCAAATCCTTATCCTTTCTATGCGCGTCTGCGCCGGGAAAATCCAGTGTTACAAGTTGTTCTTCCCGATGGCCAGAGGGCATGGCTGATTACGCGCTATGATGACGCTCTTAGCGGTTTCAAGGACAAGCGCCTTTCCAAGGACAAGTTAAATGCGGGAGAGAAGCAGCCGTGGGTGCCTGCATTCTTTGAGCCGCTAAGCCGTAACATGCTCGATCTGGACGATCCAGATCATGCCCGTCTACGCGGTCTTGTTCACAAGGTTTTCACTCCGCGGCTGGTGGATGCGCTGCGTGAAACCACTGAAACCCTGGCTGAAGAACTGATTCATGCCGCAAAAGCACGTGGCCGTATGGATTTGATCGCGGACATAGCTTTGCCTCTGCCGGTGGAGATAATTTCGCGGATGCTGGGTGTGCCGGCGAACGAGCGCCATAAATTTCATCACTGGTCAGGCGCGGTTATTTCATCGCAGTCTTCAAAGTTTGGCGCTTTTAAGGCCATGCCCAGTGTGGCTTTATTTTTGCGCTATATTCGGCGGCTGGTGCGGCTCCGGCGTGAAAATCCGCAAGATGATTTGACCAGCGCTCTGGTGCAGGCTAAAGAAGCCGGTGACAGGTTGAGTGAGGATGAAATGGTAGCGATGATTTTTCTGCTTCTGATCGCCGGCCATGAAACCACGGTCAACCTGATTGGCAATGGAACGTTGGCGCTGTTGACGCATCGCGAACAAATGGACAAGCTGCGGGCAGATCCTTCTTTGACGGCTTCGGCCGTGGAGGAGTTATTGCGATTCGATGGGCCTGTGGAAATGGCCACTGAACGCTATGCCCTGGAGCCTGTTGAATTCAGCGGAGTGGTGATCCCCGCCGGGGCTCTGGTTTATATTGTGATTGCTTCAGCAAATCGCGATGAGCGGCAGTTCGAGCGGGCCTATGAGTTGGATATTACGCGCATAAACAACCGCCATCTCTCTTTCGGGCAGGGAATACATTTTTGCCTGGGAGCGCCATTGGCGCGCCTGGAAGCGACAATAGCCTTTACCGCACTGCTGCGGCACATGCCGCGGTTACGTATGGCTTGCCGTTATGAAGACATTCGATGGAAGCCTGGGCTGGTGTTGCGGGGCATCAAGGCTCTGCCGGTTGAATTCTAAACCAGTGCGGTTTCGTTGCACAGTTTACAAACCGCGCTCAATACGAGAAGATAATAAGTTTCCACTCAACATAAGGACGGTTCCGTAAACACATGGCTTCTTCCGCTGAAAAGACAAAATCGACCAAGATTGAGCCGGCCAAAGGCAAACTCGGCATCATGATCGTTGGCATGGGCGCCGTGGCCACCACGTTTATTGCCGGCGTCGAGGCCATTCGCAAGGGAATCGCCAAGCCCATTGGCTCGCTGACGCAGATGGGCACCATACGTCTGGGCAAGCGCACAGACAACCGCTCCCCGAAAATCAACAAATTCGTACCGCTGGCCAACCTGAAAGATCTGGTATTTACCGCCTGGGACATTTTTGAGGAAGACGCTTATGCCGCCGCCATGAATGCCGGCGTGCTGGAGAAAGACCTACTCAACCAGATCAAGCCCTTTATGAAATCGATTAAGCCGCGCAAGGCGGTATTTGATCGCAATTTCGTAAAGCTGCTGGATGGCAAGCACGTGAAGAAAGGGAAGAACAAGAAAGACCTGGCTGAGCAGTTGCGCGCTGATATACGCGACTTCAAAAAGAAATCCAAGGCCGATAGGCTGGTGATGATCTGGTGCGCCTCTACGGAGACTTTTATCAAGCCGAGCGCGGTGCATGAGTCACTTGACGCTTTTGAGCGCGGCTTGAAAGAGAACGATCCGAAGATTGCTCCTTCGATGATATACGCCTATGCGGCACTGATGGAAGGCGTACCATTTGCCAACGGCGCGCCGAATCTCACGGTGGATATCCCGGTGATGATGGAGCTTTCCAAGGCCAACAATGCTCCAATCGCCGGAAAAGATTTTAAGACCGGCCAGACGCTGATGAAAACGATTCTGGCTCCGGGCTTCAAGGCCCGCATGATCGGGCTGAATGGCTGGTTTTCAACGAATATTCTGGGCAATCGCGATGGCGAAGTACTGGAAGATCCAGGCTCTTTCAAGACCAAGGAAGAATCCAAGCTTTCCGTGTTGGATCGCATTCTGCAGCCGGAGCTTTATCCGGAACTTTACGGCAATATTCACCACAAAGTACGCATCAATTACTATCCGCCGCGCGGCGATAACAAAGAGGGCTGGGATAATATTGATATCTTTGGATGGCTCGGCTATCCGATGCAGATCAAGGTGGATTTCCTGTGCCGCGACTCAATCCTGGCTGCGCCGATCGTTCTTGACTTGGTGCTCTTCCTGGATCTGGCCAAGCGCAGTGCCGAGCTGCGCGGGCTGGGCGTGCAGGAGTGGCTGAGCTTCTATCTGAAGTCGCCAATGACGGTGCCGGGGCTTTATCCGGAACACGACCTGTTTATTCAATCGATGAAGCTCAAAAATACGCTGCGCCATTTGAAAGGCGAGTCGCTTATTACTCATCTGGGGCTTGAGTATTACGACTGATAGGCCTACGCCGAGTTGCGGCTTGGCATCAAAATAAATATGAAATGCTGGGTGCTGAGTCTGGCGTTTGCGATGCTCTTTGGGATTTCCTTGGCTTCTGCGGCGGATGGAACTTTCATCGGCAAAGTGGTTGATCCGCCGGCAAATGCGCCAACTACAACCGGCTGGATTTTCATTCAGGGCAGGAACAACATGTTGCGCCGCGTGGAAGTGAGTCACGCAGAAATCCTCTTTGGCGAAGACGTGCCGGTGGACCAGCGCCACAAATGTACCTCTAAATGCCTTAGTCCTGGACAGGAAGTAAGGGTTACGGCCCACCAGGATTCCAGTGGCGAGTGGCAGGCAAAACGGGTTGAAATCCTTAAAATTGCCAACAAAATGGCAGGAACCACGCATCGTGCTGAAACTTTCTCAAGTTTTGATCATTTTTTTGCTTCCCCTCAGATAACCAATGTAGAGAGATTTTGCATCGCACCCTCAACGGAGAAATCCAATTAAAGTATCTGAATGGTCCAGCGGTATAATGAATGTGTCCTCCAAGAAGGCCGTTCGCGCAGGAGTGTGCTTATGAAATTCCGTTTTATCTTGCTTTCATCCATTCTAGTTGCGGGCATGTCGCTGTCCGCCTCAGCTTTTGGCCAGGACGATAAACCAAAGCCGCAGACTCCAGACAATCAGACCCAGCCTGCGGACCAGAAAACCGCGCCGGCCGCAGACCAGAGTCAGGGGCAGGTTCAGCCTGCCACGCCAGAGCAAAATCAGGCAGGCCAAAACCAAGCAGACCAGAGCCAGGCCCAGCCTGCTGCCGATCAAGATCAACCGGCAACCGACCAGAACACCGACAAAGATAAAAAAGACAAAAAGAAAGACAAGGAATCCAAGGCCAAGCATGATGGCAGCAAGAGCGACGTAGACGCCATTGGCAACCGCAAAGTTGCGGGCTGGGATTGGTACTCCATTGAAAGCGAAATCCGCATGGGCAAGGCCTATGCCACGCAGATTGAAGCAAGCTTGAAAATGGTGACAGACCCGGTCATCAACGAATATGTGAACCGTGTTGGACAAAATCTGGTGCGTAACTCAGATGCCAAGGTCCCTTTCACCATCAAGGTGGTGGATTCTGACGTGATTAACGCCATGGCGCTGCCGGGCGGCTTCTTCTATGTGAATTCCGGGTTGATTCTGGCGGCTGATAATGAGGCCGAGCTGGCCGGAGTGATGGCGCATGAAATTGCCCATGTGGCCGCGCGCCATACCACGCGCCAACTCACACGCGCCCAATTTATCAACTATGCCAGTCTTCCGCTGATCTTTGTGGGCGGTGGCATTGGCCTTGCCGCAAGAGAAGCTGCAGGCATTGGCGTGCCGATGACCTTCCTCAAGTTCTCACGCGGTTTTGAGGCAGAGGCCGATTATCTGGGCATTCAGTACATGTATAAAGCGGGCTATGATCCAAATGAGTTCGTAAATTTCTTTGAAAAGATCCAGGCGCAGGAAAAGAAGAAGCCGGGATCCATGGCCAAGGTTTTTGCCGACCATCCGCAAACACCGGACCGTATTACCAAATCGCAGGAAGAGATTGCGACGATTCTTCCGGCAAAAGACCAGTACATTGAGACGACCTCAGAGTTTAACGATATGAAGGCGCGGCTCGCAGCCATTGAAAATCGCCACAAGGTTGACGATAACAGCAATCCCAATAAGCCTAGTCTGCGGCGCGGACAGACGTCCTCTTCCAAAGACGGCGACAACAAGGACGATGATCGTCCAACACTGAAGCGGCGCGATCAATAAGCAGCCAAAACCAGCTAAAACGCGAACAGGCGGCCCAAAGGCCGCCTGTGTTATTTCTGGTGATACTTTGTAATTCTTTCAGGCTGAGGTTGCCGGGCTGCCCGGAAACTGGCTCTGCAGAATGCAAAAATGAAGTTTTTCAATAAAGTCCAGCAGCTCTGGGCGCACACTGGCGGCCACAAACGAGCGGCAATTCTTGCAAGTGGATTCTACAAGCCTGTCGTTCTTGCTTAGACTGCGGCGAAAAACGCCAGAATCAAGAAACTCTTTCCGTCCAATGGGGGAATTTTTCATGGTCTTTCTCCGGAAACTGATCGCATCATGACACAGAAAACGTCCTGAGGGAATGATTTAATTATGGGCACGAATGTGTATTTTGAGGCTGATCTGGAGAAGAGAGTCTGGGAAGGTGTTTCAAGCAAACAGCGAATGTCTCTAAGTGACTGAAAATAATTCTTTAAGAGCAGGCAGAAGTATGAAAACTTCCGCCTGCCCGATTCCTAAATCCTTTGCAGGTAGAAAAAAATACCGAGGGGAGGGGCTTTATTTGCCCGCAAAGGATTCTGCAGCATTTGCAGCTAAACCATGTACTTTGTTATGTTTAGCTTCCACAATCTTCATTTCATGCCAATCATAAGGAAATTCTTTTCCGCAACCAAGGCAAGACACATAGGTGCCCGTAAGCTGGGCGGCGGGTGAAAGCCGTTGACCCGGCCTCTTGGTGATAGGAAAACTGAAATTCTTGTGGCTGCAACCGAACAACACATCAAGCAGACTGGCCATAATCATCCTCCCTAACTTCGGGTCTCCTGGAAGCGCTTTACTTGCCGACTCAGGAATAGTGTACTACAGGACATGTCCTAATGTACATATCGGATCGTGTTCTGCTGTACTGTTACTTAGATTCAGGGTACCCGGAAAAGGTTCGAGGTGGATGTGGATATATTTTTGCAGAGTCAAAGGACGTAAAAATTACACTTTACGTCCTTATATGATTGATAACAAAAGAGATGAATTTTATGTGGAGGACTTTTTGTCGGATCCGCTCTTGCGGCATTTTGTCATAATGGCTTGGTGAAGGCGGTTTCTAAGGTCTTCTGGCAGCTCGTAAATCTTGTTATCCCGGTAAATTTCGATGGTTTTCTGGGTCGTATTCATCACCACATGGCATTCGTGGCACCAATGGAGATGTTCATCCAGTTCAACCTTCAGGTCCTCGGTGATCTTTCCATCAAGGTAATCGGTCAACTCTTTTAGGAACTCAGTGCATTTCACTGTAGGCTGTCTCCGCCCTTTTTATTCTTGAAAAACTTTGCCAGACGCTCCCGAAGTTGCAAGCGGGCACGCAACAGCCGGGATTTTACCGCAGGTACGCTCAATCCCAGCATTTCCGCTGTTTCCTCCGTGGACATTCCTTCCACGTCTCGCAATACAAATACTGTTCTAAAACCGGGTGATAACCCCTGAATTGTCTTCTTCAGGATGTCGCCCAGCTCAGAGGTGCCATAAAGCTGTTCCGGATTTGGGGACCAATCCGCGACTTCACGCGGGATGGAGCCCTCGTCTGTCTCCACATCTTCGTCCAGTGAGACAGTCCGGTCATTACGCCGCTTGCGCAGGCGCATCAACGCTTCATTCACGGCGATCCGAACCAGCCAGGTATAAAACTTTGAGTTCCCCTGGAACTGCTCTAGGTTCTGATACGCCTTAAGGAATGCGTCCTGGACCACGTCCTGGGCGTCTTCCTCGTTATGCGTGATGTGCTGCGCGATGCGGAAGACATTTCTGTCATACCGCTTCACCAGCTCGCTGAACGCTTCCAGATCGCCTTTTTTGGCGGCCTGGACAAGCGCCATTTCGCTGGTGATATCTTCCTCGGCCTTCTTTTGGATGGTTTCCATGCCGCTCCGACTCAAAATTAATTTACTATGTTCTGCGCCCCAAAAGGGCATATACGCAAAATATATTGTTCAGGATATAAATAAGACTCCCAACGTAACGTTTTGTTACCTCAAGGCCTCTGATTTCATATATGAAGAAAAACACCGCTTTTTGTTTGCTGATGCTCCCCTTTTTTATGTTGGCGGCTGGATGCCACCAGTCCGGCTCTTCTGCTCCGCGCATTAAGGTCGTGATGAAAAAATACGCCATTGAGCCTGCGGAAATTCACGTAAAAGCCGGCCAGACCACGGAATTAGAGATCACCACGCCTGATGTTCAACACGGATTTGACGTGCCTGGCCTTAGCATCAAAGAACCAGTCCGTCCCGGCCAAACTGCTATTGTTACACTCAAAAATCCGCCCAAAGGCGAATACAAGATTGTTTGCGGCATTATCTGCGGGCCACACCATGATGATATGGTGGCGAAACTGGTGGTGGAGTAAAGACTGGTTACCTCGGTTTTTTTGCTGCTGTCTGAACGCTTTCGTGCGCGCTAGGTAACGACTAAGATACTAGAAGTCGCATACTTCAGCTATCTTACGGGTTTATACTGACTCAGTAATTCGTATAATCGCAGCCAGAAATGCCACGTCCGACAGAAATCCAAACCATCATAGAAGAGGCGGTTGCTGAGGTGTTTGACGCAGCCCTGCCCAAGCTGCGTACTGAAATTGTGCGTCGCGCGGTGGAAGTGCTTGAGTTAATGGCGCCCGCGCCGGGCTCATCTCCCAGTGATCTGCTTAACTCTGCATCGGCTTCCATTCATGAATCCGGTACACAGGCGGAGATTCTTCGCCATCTGCTGGAAGGCGAGGCACGCTTTGCCGGACGCGTGGCGCTATTCGTGGTCAAAGGCAGCAGTGTAAACGGCTGGCAGGGAATTGGCTTTGACGATAATGAAGCCATCAAAACTCTAAGTCTAAGTACCGGCTCCGGTCTGGTGGGGAAAGCAATACAAAGCCGCTATCCTGCCGGTGGTCCAACGCAGGAGTTTGACTCTGGATTCACAAGCTCCATGAAGTCTCCTGCAGACGATCAGTGCCTGGTGTTGCCGCTGGTGGTCAAAGACAAGGTTGCAGCCGTGGTCTATGCCGATTGTGGCACGGCCAAAGGCGGCACGCTGGATGCCTCAGGGCTCCAGGCGCTGACACGTTTTGCCGCAGTCTGGCTGGAACTGGCCGCGCTACGCAAAGCAGGTGGCTCAACCATGGAAGACGCGCCTGCGCCTCAACCTGCCGCAACAACAGCCACGCCAGCCGCTAGTACAAGCCATGCTGCATCTTCTCCGGTTTCAGAGGAAGACGAGCTGCAAAAGAAAGCCCGCCGCTTTGCCAAGCTGCTGGTGGAAGAGATCAAGCTGTACAATCAACCTAAAGTCGATCAGGGCAGGCAGAACAAAGACTTGTACGATCGTTTGAAAGAAGACATTGAAAAGAGCCGGGCCATGTATGACAAGCGATATGCTGAGTCTGCTGTTGCGTCCGCCGATTATTTTACCCAGGAATTAATCAGAATTCTGGCAGACAATGATGCAGTGCTCATGGGCGCCAGTTTTTCACGGTAGTTGAAATCAGTGCAGGTTAGACGTTTATTTTCTCTCTCAGTGATTCTGGTGTTGATGCAGGCCGCATTCTCCGGCCAGGCAGCCAGAAAGGAAGCCCCAGCCAAAAAGAAGACTCCCACGCAAAATGCGCAGACCACGCGCAAGTTGGGCCATATCAAGCGCGCGTTTGTGGCTTCTGCTGAACTGCGTCCCATGGCGCAGCAATTTTTGGAAAATCGTACGCCACAAGCCTATGCAGGCGTGGAAGCATATGCTCACAAGCACGCGAAAGACGATGCCGGTCCGCTGGCCTGGCTGGCGGTGGGATACGCGCATTATCTGGATAAGGACTATGTAAGCGCACGCTCTTCATGGGAGCGCACCAAGCCGTTGGAGCCCTTGCTGGGCGATTATCTGGCTTACCTGAATGCAGCTGCCTATCAGAATGAGAGCAATCCCAAGGCGGTATTGCAGACGCTTGAGGGCTTTGAGCAAAAATATCCTGATTCGCTTCAGTCGCATGATGTGACCATGCTGTATGCCAGCGCTTTAATGGCTACCAATGATCCGCAGCGCGCCGCCGCCTATCTGGAAAAGCATCGCCAGCCCATGAAGGCCGATATCGAAATTACTCTGGCCCGCGCCTATCTTGCTTTGGGAGAAAAACAGAAAGCGACCGACATCTTTCATAAACTTTACTTTGAAATGCCGACCAGCGTGGAGGCCGAAGCTTCAGCCATTGAACTGCGTAATCTGGGTGAAACACCGCCCGTGGGCAGCTTTGATCAGCGCCATGCGCGCGCTGCTCTGCTGGCCAAAGCCCGGCGCTATCAGGATGCGCTCAACGAGCTGAGTCCTCTGGTGGAGCAGGCCCCGCCGGACAAGATGCTCGATATCCAGACTGAATTTGCCGCGGTACTTTACAAAGCACGCAAGCGCGATGATGCTCAACACCTTTTTGAAAGCATTGTGCAGAACCAGGCGACCAGCGTGGATTCCAAAGCGCAGGCGCTCTATTTTCTGGCGGAAATTTCGCGCGACAAAGATGATGGAGAGAAGAACCGGGATTACGTTTCGCAACTGCGCACACTCGCGCCAGACAGCACATGGATGATGGACGCGCTGCTCTCTGCCGGTAACATGTACATGCTGCGTCGTGATTATGAAATGGCCGTGCCGTTTTATGCTGAGATTTACCAGCGGCAGAAAAATGGACGCACCTCGCCGTACACGCACTGGAAGACGGCATGGCTGACCTATCGCATGGGCAAGAAGGATGATGCCAAGCGGCTGTTTGAAGAGCAGATTGATCTGTATCCGGCCTCTCAGGAAGTTACCGCCGCCATTTACTGGCGCGGCAGGATTGCCGAAGATGAAGGCGATAAAGGGCTGGCCCGGGCTTACTATCAAAAGCTCACGGAAAATTATCGCTATTACTATTATGCGAATCTCGCGCGTGAGCGAGTAACCAAGCTCGGGGCAGAGGCGGTTGATCCGCCAATCCTGGACAAGCTGCCTCGTCCGCCTGCGCCTCCGCATGATTGGGACCCGCCGACAGACAACGTGCGCGCGCAAAAGGCGCAACTTCTTGCCAACGCCGCGCTCTATGATTTTGCCGTGGCAGAGATGCAGGCTGCCAGCCCTGGTTCGCCTCCGTGGGAAGCAAAATCAGTGGCGGAGATTTACAGCGAGCAAGGCAGCTACATTCGCTCTATTGAGGCACTTAAGCGTGCTGCTCCCGGCTATTTTGCCGCTGAGATCCCGCAAATTCCCAGGCCAGTATGGGAGCAGTTATTCCCGCGTCCATTCTGGGAGGAATTACGAAGAGACGCGACAGCGAACCAGCTTGATCCGCATCTAGTTGCCTCGCTGATCCGGCAGGAGTCAGAGTTTAATCCTGCGGCGATTTCGCACGCCAATGCCATGGGGCTCATGCAGCTTTTGCCGAGCGTCGGAAAAAATCTGGCCAAAGAAATGAAGATCAGGCATTTCTCGTCTGACGAATTGCTGCTGGCCAATACGAATCTGCAACTCGGTACACGCTATTTCAAGCACATGGTCGATCACTATGACGGCCAGGTGCAGTATGCGCTGGCCGCTTACAATGCCGGTGAAGATCGCGTAGATGACTGGCGCAAGAATGGAAACTTTAGCGATGTGGAAGAGTTTGTGGAATCCATTCCATTCACTGAGACGCGCGAATACGTGCAAGCCATTATGCGCAATGCGATGATTTACAAGTTGCTGTATTCGAAGAACTAAGCTTTTGGCTCTTAGCCTTTGGCCTTTAGCTTGAAGAATTTAAAAAAACGCAGCACGGTCAAGGGATCCGAAGAGATCAAGAAGAGCGCGGGCTTTTTGCCTGCGCTCTTTTTGATGAATGAGTTTCCTGCCATCTTATCTATTTTGAATTGTTGAATGTGGATCTCGCGGCGTGATCGTTTTTAAGCGCCTCCCATACGGCGGTTGCGCCGCCGCCGATCAAGGTGCCGCCGACCAAGCCATCATTGCAGTTGCAGCCCAGCCAGCCTATGCCGCCGCCTAACGCAGTGTTGGATGTGATCATGCCCCAGTCATGATAAGCGCCAAGCGTGGCTCTGTGGGTATGCAGAAACCACGTGCTGGCCCCGCCACCGCCGATCATGGCCAGTTTAAGTGGAGTCTTCTCGCCCGGCAGGATAAATCCCAATCCGGCGCCAAAGGCCGTGCCGCCGAGTACGGAGAAAATGTATTTGTGATGTTGCGGGCTAATGCCCCGCAGATCGCGTTTGTCTACATCGCGCCTGACCGCATCGCGCGATTGCGCTGTGGCCGTGATGGGAAAGATAAATCCAAGGCAGAATACCAGGACCCAGAAGTTTTTGTACGACATTTGAAGTGGCTCCTCAACGATTTAAGAAAATTCTTCGACTGTTGTGGAATAGATGAGTTGCACAGAAAACGAGATGTTCAAAACGGAGAGCAGCTCTCGAAAATAGGCGCAGCTCAGGAGAGAGTTGCAGAACCCGCAGATACATTGAGTTCGCGGCTTGCAAAAAAATCAGAAAATGAATTTTTTTTAGTGAGCTTTGGCTGTAGTCGTTTCATTGCGCAGCATGCGGCTCAATAGCAGCAGCGCACCCACCACAATCGCGCTGTCCGCGATGTTGAATGGCGGCCAGTGGTGAATGCCGACGTAGAAATCCAGAAAGTCCGTGACCATGCCGTCAGCCAGGCGGTCCCAGAGATTGCCCACTGCACCGCCTAGAATCAGAGAGAGGGAAAGTGTGGTGATGTTGTAGTCATTGCGACTTCGCCACAGCAGAAATGCAACCACAGCCAGCGCAGCCAGAGAAAATGTAACCAGCAACGCGGTCTTAAAGGGTGAGGTGGATTCCGCAAATAAACTGAAGGCCGCTCCGGTGTTCTCCAGGTGAGTAAGACGAAAGAAGCCTGGGATGATGGAGACAGCATCTTCCAGCACGATTGTTTTCACAATCGCCCATTTGGTCAAGCGATCCAGCGCGACGATGGCGATTGCAATCAGGAGATGGCGCTTGAGCATGGTGGGAGATTACTGGGTGACCACTTTCTCTTCCTGTGGGGCCAGAAATATTTCGCTGAGCAATAAGACTGCTCCCACCACAATGGCGCTGTCCGCAATGTTAAAGGCCGGCCAGTGATGGGACCCTATGTAGAAGTCAAGAAAGTCAATGACACGGCCGCTCATAACACGGTCCCAAAGATTGCCCAGCGCGCCGCCGAAGACCATAGAAAGCGCAATGGCCGTCGCGTTTAACGCATTGCCATTTTTCCAGAGCAAGGCAGAGACTACGGCCAGAGCAGCCAGAGAAAACATGACAAGCATGGCCACGCGCCATTCCGAGGGCGATTCCGCAAAAAGCCCGAAGGCTGCCCCCTGATTCTGCACATGGGTCAGGCGGAATATGCCGGGAACCACGTCAATGCTGTCATGTAGCGTAATTTTCTGCAGGACCAGCCACTTCGTCATCCTGTCACACAGGAGGATCAGACTAGCAATCAGGATGTGATACTTCCGCATGGTCATTCTGTTTAGACGCTCTTCTTGCTCGCGCAGCTTCGTTAACAACGGTTAAGCGCTGGAACTCAGACGGGCAGCACGCTTTCAATTTCCTCCAGGGCCTTTGAGCAACGCTCGCAGACTGTTGGATACCGCTCATTTTCACCCACATGGATGGAGTAAAACCAGCAGCGCTCACACTTACCGCCCGGCGCTTTGATTGCTGTTACGCGCAATGGCGCGTTTCCGTTCCCTGCTGTGGAGGGAACAACCTCAACGCCGGAAACGATCAGCAAGAAGCGCAGGTCCTCGCGGTAACGCTCCAGCAGCTTTTGCGTGGATTCAGGCACATGGATTGTGATGGTGGCATCCTCAGAGCGGCCAATCACTTTTTCCTGGCGGGCAATTTCCAGAGCTTTCAACGCCTCATCCCGGACGGAAAACAGGATCTCAAAATCAGCCCGGATTGCCTTGGTATCCGCCTTAGCAATCTTGCCGGTAATTTCTTCCGCTTTTGGGAAATAGGCCATGTGGACGCTCTCCGACCGGCCTGAAACCTTAGGAAGCGACTCCCAGATTTCATCCGCGGTAAAGCTCATGAGCGGCGCCAGGAGGCGTACTGTGGCTTCTCCAATGCGCCAGATTGCGGTTTGGGCCGAACGGCGCGCACGCTGGGTGGGAGCCGCGGTGTAAAGCCGGTCTTTGATGGCGGCAAAATACATGTTGCTCAGCTCAGCACTGAAAAACTCATTCACCTGGTGGTAGATGCGATGAAATTCAAAACTCTCATACCATTTCTGAATCTGCTCACTGACCTCAGCCGTACGGAGGAGCATGTACTGGTCCAAGGGGAGCATGCTGTCAAAATCTAACGCGTCTGTAGCTGGATTGAAGTCAGGCAAATTACTTAATATGTTCTTAAAACGATTACGCAGATCCACGTAATTCACACTCACGCGCTTCAGCAGATCTTCTGAGACGGTGACATCTTCCTGAAAATCGACTGATGCCACCCAGAGCCGGATGATCTCAGCGCCCAGCTTTTTGGCAATCTCTACCGGATCAATGCCGTTGCCCAGCGACTTGGATGTTGCCTTGCCCTGAGGATCGAGCGTCCAGCCATTGGTCGCCACGGCGCGATACGGTGCGTGTCCGCGGGTACCAACAGCTACGAGCAGGGAAGAGTGAAACCATCCTCGGTACTGGTCGCCGCCTTCCAGATAGAGATCGGCAGGCCAGGGAAGTCCGGGTTGTCCTAGTACTGCCGCATGGCTGGAGGCTGATTCAAACCATACGTCGACGATGTCCATCTCTTTGCGGAAAGCCGTGCCGCTGCAGCCCGGGCATTTGGTTCCCAGCGGCAGAATGTCTTTTGCGTCCTTGATGTACCAGGCGTCCGAGCCTTCGCGGGCAAACAGATCAACCACGGCGGCGTGAGATTCCTTTGATTCCAGCAGCTTGCCGCAGCCCTCGCAAAAAAATACAGCAATGGGCACGCCCCAGAGACGCTGGCGTGAGATGCACCAATCCGGACGGGTAGCGATCATATTGCTGATACGCTCTTCACCCCATGCCGGAATCCACTTTACTTTTTTTATCTCGTCGAGCGAGCGCTGACGCAGAGTGGAATCTTCAACCTTGGAATCCATGGCGATGAACCACTGCTCCGTGGCGCGATAGATTACCGGATTATGGCAGCGCCAGCAATGCGGATAAGAGTGCTCAATTTTGGCCTCAGCCATGAGCACGCCGCGAGACTTCAGCAGTTCAATAATCGGCTGATTCGCCTCAAAAACTGTCTTACCGTCATATTCCGGCAGCCCTTCTTGCAGGCGGCCAGCTTCATCGACCTTAGTGCGCTGATCAAGCTTGTACTTTGTTCCGGTATAAAAATCGTCCACGCCGTGCGACGGAGCGGTGTGTACCGCGCCCGTGCCTTGCTCCGTGGTGACATAGTTTGCCAACACGCCCAGTATTGAACGATCAAGAAATGGGTGAGCGAAGGTGGCGTACTCCAACTGGCGGCCAGGGAAGCGTGCCGCCACGGTTGCGCCGGTGAGCTTGCATGACTCGATCGTCGCTTTGGCCAGTGCCTCAGCCACGATATATAGCTCGCCGTTATATTCCAGCGCTACGTATTCCAGATCGGGATGGAAGGCCACAGCCAGTGAAGCTGGAAGCGTCCAGGGAGTGGTGGTCCAGATTATGGTTGAAACTTTTTTGCCAGCCAGTGATGCATTAATCTTTGCCGGATCGCTGGTGAGCGCGTATTTTACCCAGACGCTTGGACTGGTGTGATTGGCGTATTCAATCTCGGCTTCCGCCAGCGCCGTATGGTCATGGATGCACCAATACACCGGACGCAATCCTTTATAGATTGCGCCATTTTCCATGAAATCAAACAGTTGCCGTACAATCACGGACTCATACTGCGGAAACATGGTGGCATACGGCTTATCCCATTGGCCAAGAATACCGAGACGCTTGAACTGGTCGCGCTGGATATTCAGGAATTTATCCGCGTACTTGCGGCATGCACTGCGTACAGACGAGGCCGGCATCTCCAGTTTTTTGCGGCCAAGAGCCTCATCCACTTTTATTTCAATTGGCAGGCCATGGCAGTCCCATCCGGGCACATAAGGCGAGTCAAAGCCAGCCATGGTCTTTGACTTAACCACAAAATCTTTCAAGCACTTATTCAGTGCATGGCCCTCATGAATGGCACCATTGGCATAGGGAGGCCCGTCATGCAGCAGGTATGTGGGCGCCCCGGTGCGGGATTCACGAATTTTTTGATAGATGCCCGCCTTCTCCCATCGCTCAAGCCACTTGGGCTCATTTTGCGGCAGATTGGCCTTCATGGAGAAGTCCGTTTTAGGGAGATTCAGGGTCTTCTTGAGTTCGAGCGGCGGCCGCATTTTTACTCCGTAAGGGGTTTAATCCTCAATTATAAACAGTCCCGCCAACTCATTCGCCCTTAGTACCCAAAAGACCAATAGACAATTCGCCCTTACGTTACAAACGTACTGTGCAAATTTACCGAATCATGACAGACCTTGGGGCAAAATATGAATCTAAAACAAAATGCACTCGTGGCCACTGCACGAGTCTTTTCGTTTACAGAAGGTTAAAGAAGTCTTTGGAATTACCAGTGAATTATTAGTAATGAGGACGAAAGACCGTCCTGGAAAGTATTTGCCGCTAGGGATGAGTCATTCGAGGCGAAGATGAGGCACAGAAACTTTGCCAGCGAAATACAACTCTCAACCTGATTTCTTCATCTTGTATGAATGAAAGCAGACCACCCGAAAGTGGCAAAAAGGTAATACGAGTCGGACCATGGCGAATCACGTAATCGTTCCCAATCAGTTCTACGGTAAGGATGCCCCCAAGTTCAACGGCCTTCCGCAGATGCATCAGTCGATGCTGACGTCCCTCTTCAGGAACGTCAAGGAAGCGTTATTCCCAGAAAAATTACCGCCTCTCAGGCTCACCTCGCGACCGGTAAAAGTAGGTGAGATCTGGAGCACCGCTCATCCCCGAAAAGCAACCAGCGGTACCATTACGATCCACATGCTGGCGATTGCCGCGCTTATTGGTCTTTCCATCTGGGGCGGCCGCGCTGCTACCGTGGTGAAGCCGGAAGAGCACGTCACTCTGATCGCTCCGCCACTTACGGACTATCAACCAGTAATGAAACCGGCAGTAGCGCCTAAGGTGCTGGCGGGCGGCGGTGGCGGCGGCAACGCGTCAAAGATTTTTGAGAGCAAAGGACATTTGCCCAAGGTAGCGCCTATACAGATTGCGCCTCCTACGGTGGAGGTCTTGAACAACAAACCCAAACTTGCGGTGGAAGCAACGGTAGTGGCTCCGCCGAATGTGAAATTGCCAGACAATCCCAACATGCCGAATCTGGGTAATCCAATGTCTGCCAGAGTTGCCGGGCCAGCTTCCAATGGCACGGGAACGGGCGGCGGCATTGGTTCTGGAACCAATAACGGTATTGGCTCAGGCGCTGGCCCAGGACATGGTCCGGGGCAAGGCGGCGGTTTTGGCGGCGGCACATACAAACTGGGCGACATTGGCGTAACTGCGCCGGTAGGCAAATTCACCCCAGATCCTGATTTTTCTGAAGAAGCACGCAAAGCCAAATATCAGGGAACGGTGGTGCTGGCGGCAGTGATTGGACCGGATGGCCGTCCGCGCAACATTCGCGTTGTACACAGCCTGGGCATGGGCCTGGATGAAAAAGCTGTTGAGCGAGTCAAGACCTGGCTTTTTGATCCCGGAAAGAAAAACGGTACGCCGGTGGCAGTGGCAATGAATATTGAAGTGGGTTTCCGGCTGTTCTAACAACAATTTAGAGCCGGGCTCAGCTTTTGCCTGGTGAGCTAATGAAGGAGAGGAGAACCTGCCTCTCCTTTTTGGTTTTTTGGAGAGCAATCAGCAGCCAGTTATCAGCAGTTAGTCTGAAGGCGTAATGTGGTATTCCTTCAGATGTTATTGAAATGTTTTCAAGATTTGGAACTGACAGCCGTCTGCTGGGTGCTCTCGGCTTTAGCGGCAATACAGCAGTCACCGGCAGGAATAGGACTGCCATGCGGGCATGTGCGTGGGTGGCCGAGGAATGAGCAGATGCGCTCTGTGGCCTCCGGTGAGAGAATGTGCTCAAACTTGCAAGCCTCTTCCGCAATCTCTTTTTCATCGTGAACATGGAAGGTCTGCGTAAAGAGGCGCTCTGCGAGACGGTGCCTGCGGATAACATCTTCCGCGCGTTTACGGCCTCTTTCAGTAAAGATAATCATGTGATCGCCGTGGCCGGTATATTCACTGGCAGGACGAAACGCCACATGGCACCGGTTGAGCACCTGCTTGTGCGTATGCGGCTCCAGTGCGTGTTCGGTGAGGTCTATCAAGCCCAGGCTTTTCATGCGGTCCAGCGCCAGCCGCATAGGCAAAGCGCCTTCTACCTCTACGCGGCCCAGCTCAGCAGGCTCGCCATTTTCCGCCAGCACCCAGAGTTCTTCCAGCACTTCATCAAACTGCTCTTCGTCTGAGAGCGAAAAGATTTCCTGTGCGGCAATTTTGCCATGGTGCAGTTCCAGCCGCCGGTCGGCCAGCCGCGCCACCACGGGATCATGTGTGACCATAATGATGGTGCGTCCCTGGGCGTGCATTTCACGCAGCTTGCGGAGTACGATTTCCTCATTCTGGGCATCCAGGTTGCCGGTGGGCTCGTCGGCCAGAATAATATGTGGATCGTTAATCAGAGCGCGGGCAATACAGACGCGCTGCTGCTCACCGCCGGAGAGCTGTGAGGGCAGATGGCCCGCGCGGTCTTTGAGTCCCACATGATCGAGCGCAGCCAGAGCTTCGGTTTTGTCCGTCATGCTATGGAAGTATTGCGCCAGCATCACGTTTTCCAGCGCCGTAAGATAGGGAATCAGGTGAAATTGCTGGAAGATGAAGCCAATTTTCTCTGCGCGAAAACGGTTCAACTCCGCCGGAGACATTTTGGAAACGTTGGTGCCGTGAATCCATATCTCACCCGAGGTCGGCTGATCCAGACAGCCCATGAGATTTACCAGCGTGGATTTGCCCGAACCGGAAGGTCCCATTACAGCGAGCCACTCGCCCGAGGCCACGGAGAGAGAAACATCATCCAGTGCATTCACTTCGACGTTGCTCTTATAAATCCGCGAGACGTTTTTGAGTTCGATGGGCATTATTCTCCTCGCAGAATCCCTGCGGGCTGTATCTGCTGCAACAATCTTAAAGGAGCGGTTGAGGCAATGAGCGCAAGTAAAACACTGCCCAGCAATACTGGAAGAAACAGTACTGGCTGTGGCAGGATGGCTGCCTCAAAGTTTGCCTTGCCGATCCAGAAAGCAATGCCGCTGCCAAGAATATAGCCAGCAATTGAACCAACCAGCGCCAGCAGTGAAGACTCAGAGGCAAACAAGAGATTCACGGTCCTGTTGGATGCCCCGAGGGCTTTCATTACCGCAAAATCTTTGCGGCGCTCCAGCACGGAGCTGGTAAAAGTGGCCACCATGCAGAGCATGATCAGGATAACGACTACCGCGGAAGATGCCAGCACCACGGAGCGAGTCTTGCCGACAATGGCTGTCTGGGCCTGCGTGATTTGTCGCACCGGCTGCACGTCAAGTTCAGGGGCGGATGCCTTGAGCTTGCGAATGGCCTGCTCAATATCGCGTGTGCGGCCTTCCACACGCAGCAGCGCGACGTTAGGCGAAAGACCGGTTACGTTTGTGAGATCGTTCAAGCTGACGTAAATTCTGCTGTCATCGTCAGAGCCTGAAGTAAAGATAGTTTGCGGATGTATGGAGAGCGTCCTGGAGCCAAACGAAACCGTAAATGGCTGACCAGAGGGCGAGAGCTGCTCAGCGGCGCGTGAGCCGATCAGCGTGGAACCTTCAGTGCTGACCTGTTTCATCGCCCACCATGAATTCAGCTGTGCGAGGCTGCCAAGGTCGGCTCCTCCGACGATTACGCGCGAACCATTGGGCGCAGTGGCTATAGCGTATGCCACGGGAACAACATCCTGCTTGGCTTTCACCACACTGAGCATGCCGGCCAAATCATTTTGAGTAAGGCTGCCTTGAGCATGGGTAGCGACCACGTTTGCGCCGAAGCCGCGAAAATCGCGACTGAGACGGCCTTCAAGATCGGCATAAATAGTGAGCGCGGCAGTAGCAATGGTAGCGACCACGGCCACGGAGATCAGCGCGGTGAAGGCGCGGTCTTTGCGGACCCATGCGGCTTTCAGCAACAGGCGGAGTAGAAGTTGAGTGCGGCTCATGCGTCGCCCCGCAGAACCACCGCAGGATCAAATTGCATGGCTTTTCGGACAGCGCCTGCGCTCCCTAAAAATGTGATCAGTATGGCGGCACAGAGCACAACTGCTAACACCACGGGATGGACGACGATGGATGAACCGAAAATGCTTTGACCGATGCGATGCGCAAGCGCCGTGCCAACAACGAAACCGAGCAGTCCGCCAGCGAGAGCAAGAAAGCCGGCTTCAGTGAGGAACAGCGAGGCTACGGCGGCATTGCCCGCGCCCAAGGATTTCATTAGGCCGACTTCCTGGCGTCGTTCAATGATGGTGGCGGCCATGGCTGCGGAAACGGCCAGTGCCGCGGCCAGCAATGCCGCAAGCGTCAGAAGCAGCATGAGTCCCGAAACGCGCGAGAGCACCTTGCCCTGGTTCTGCTCCACCTGCCGAATCTGCTCCACGCGGACGCTCGGCAGCGCTTCATGAATCTGATAAGCGATGGAGTTTGCGTAGGGCGAGCAGTACCAGCGGTCGCGCATGGCGGGCGACATTTTATCGGGATCTTTGCGGGCAAACGCGTCTTCCGGCTTGGTAAGCGCGCTCACGGCAACGCGCCGTACGGCATTGGGCTGATTGAGAATGGCCTGCACAATGTGCAGCGGAGCAACAATGGCCTGCTCTTCCGGGCCGCTGGAATTCAAGATGCCACTGACGCGCAGTTTTTTAGCGCCAATTTCCAGTTCGTCGCCCACGGCAACTCCGTTTTGCTGGGCCAGCTTGCTACCCACAAGAACATCAGGCGATTCATTCTCTGGCCACGCTGGATAATCCTGCGGCCATGTGCCTTCCACCTTCCACCAGGGATTCACCGTGCGCACGCCGGTAGTGAATTCTTCTTTGCCATAGTGCAGAGGCTGGGCGAAATAAGTTCCAATCAGGTCGGCCTTGATTTCTGTGTTTTTATCTTTTATTACCTGCGGCGCGGAAAGGAATGGAGCATAGCCGGTGATGCTGTGTCCCCAGAAAATGCTTTTGATTTTGATGAGATCCTGCTCGGGGATAAAAGCGCCTTCATTGGCCGGCTTCAGGTTTACGCCGCCGATGTTTACATCCAGCGTGTCATCCATGGGCGTGAGCACCAGATTAGCGCCCAGGCTGCGCAACTCATGGTTGATTTTGTCGCCAATATCAGTGCCCACGGCGATCATGGCCGTGGCAATGCTCATGCCCAGAGCGATGGAGAGCAGAGCCACCGTCTTACGCCGCTTTTGCCTGCGAAATGATTCGAACAGCAATCGAAAAAACATTATTTTGTGAATTGCCCCACTTGCTGGGCCACATCTGTCAGGGAAATCACAACTGAATCGCCATCCTGCGTGGATTGCAGCGGAATAGGATTGCACCCGCCAGGCTGGCCCACGCTCTGCGGATTGACCGGGGCAGCGCAGTTTTTGCAGATGATCCCGTTGGTCCCTTTATAAAAGCCGATGCCGCCGCAAATCTGGCAGGCATCAAAAACGGAAGCGACCTTGCCATCCGGCTTGCGATAGAGCAGGAAGCGCACCTTGGTCCCGTTTACATTCGTGCTATAGCGCTGCAACTCTCCCTGCGGCAGGTCCTTGGTGGAAATGGTGGCTTTGCCGTTGACGAAATTGACTTCAGTGGCCTGTGAAAGCGGCGGCGGGCCTTCTGCGTAAATCACCTCAGCGGTAATGGTGGTGATAAAGACAAAAGCGGTCACACAGACCAGGACAGCCCATCGGCGCTCGCGTTTCGCGGTCCACTGCGTTTTGCGTTCTTCGGCCTTGCTGGCAGACTGCACGGTCTCAGGCTTGCGGCTGCGATATTCCAGAAGAATCATCATGGCAACCAGCGCCAGCATGGTGACAGGGAAGAAGTAGTCATTGCGTGCGATGGGGCCAATGAGCGCCATTTCCCGTTTGCTGGAGGGAAGAACGCCGGACTCTGAAAGCTCATGCAGGCCGGAAATAATCAGCTGCGCCGCAACAAAGAACAGAATGACGGTTGTTACTTTAAAGAATTTCCGCAGATCAATGCGAACGCTGCCTTTAACGAACATCACGCCAAAGACCACGGCCAGCGCCACGCCGAGCAGCGTTCCCAGAAAACTCATGAGTTCGGTGGAATTGAGAGAGACACCGGCAAGAATGGCGACAGTTTCTATGCCTTCGCGAAAAACCATGAGAAAGACAAAGCTGAAGAGTCCCCATTGCGACCCGCCACCGGCTAGGGAACCGACTTTGGTTTCAATCTCGCCCTTGAGTTTGCGGGCCGTCCGCATCATAAAAATAACCATGCTGACGACGAATACCGAAGCCACCAGCATGACCCAGCCTTCCACTTTATCCTGGTTGATGGGCGCATAAGAAAGGGCCACAGCGCCAGCAATGCTTCCAACCAGGGCGGCGATTAGGGCAAAATAGACAGTACGGCGGAGGTCCGGCCGGCCTATTTTGGATAGATACACCAGAGTGATGCCGACGATCAGCGCGGCTTCAACTCCTTCTCGTAATGTCACCACCAGGGCGGAGAACATGCGTCTAAGGCTCGATTATGAAAATGAATTTCAATTTCAATTTCAATAAGAAAATTGTATCGAGCCATGGAATGACAGTCAACAAATTGAAAATGAGCCCAAAACAGGAATTTTTCAATCCAGATCAAACTCCAGGATTATAGGATGGAGGCTATTCATGAAGAAGCCGGTTTTGGTATGCGTCGTTCTCGTTTGTGCCTGCCACCTGTTTGCCAACGACAATGATTCGTCTGCGCAACAATTATTGGTTACGGCAATGCAGCAGGCAAATGTATTTATCCAAGGAGCCGGCCCATTTCAACTTGATATCGATTTTGTTGCTCAAGTGCAATCTCCCCTTCAGGGACATTTAACTTTGAGGTGGGAATCAGATGAGCGTTGGTGGCGCAAGATCACCATGGCTGATTTTGCTGAGATCGATGTCCGGAATGGCGAGATGAATTACGTTGCCCGGAATGCTTATTTCACTCCGCAGCGTGTTAAAAACATGATTGGCTTGATTCAACTTGCCAGAAATAACGGAAGTTTGCTGGCAAAGAAACAAAAACAGCAGGTTGAAAACGGATTGGACCCTGATTGCCTGCATGTGGAAGATGAACCGTCCAGGAAGGACTTTCACAAGACACTGCATGAGATATGCATTGATCCTGCTTCCCGGGAAATTTTGCAGAATACGTGGAAGACCACCCCAAATTATCAGATCATGGAGCGGTATTCTGATTATTTTGATTTTCAGGGCCACCGCTATCCCAGGAAGCTTGAATATTACGCGAATGGAAGCAAAGCTATTACAGCCACTGTAACGGGCTTGTCTCCAATCAAATTTGATCAAGCATGGCTGATGCCCCCAAAAGGCGCATTTGAGCGACGCGTATGCAACGACATGACGAGTCCCGTGTCGATTGAGACGCCTCAACCCATGTATCCTAAGGGTGCCCACGACACCATGATTGCCATAACTGTTCTTGCCGATGGTTCCGTGGACAACATCCACATTTTAGGCGCCACCACTCAATCCATTGAAAAATCGGTTCTGGCAACGCTCAAGACCTGGAGATACGAACCGGCCAGATGCGGGAAAGAGCCGGTTATTTCAGATTTGGAGGTTGTTGTAACCTTTCCATTGCATTGATGAGTATCTTTCACCCGCACATCCCGGTACTTACATTCCGCGTCTTATCGAATGTGAGTTCTCGCCCTAAAATTGTAGTCTGCAATTCTACTGAGGAAATGCGACAGCTGCAGCCGTTATGGGAGCATCTTTGTATTGATAGTCGCTACACTCTTTTTCAAAATTTTGAGCTCAATCTGCTGGCAGCAGAGCACTTTGCCGGCAGGGAACAGCCTTATATGGTTTGCGCTGAAAGTTCCGCTGGCGCGGCGATTGTGCCGGCCGTGATTCGTCAAAACGATCAGTCGATTCGTCTGTTGGGTGAAGAGCTATTTGATTACCGTAGCTTTCTGCACAGTGGGGATGGTGACGCTCTGCAGGCGGCGTTGGCTGTGCTGGCAGATTTAGGGCGTCCGCTGGAAGTGGTAGCGATACGGGAAGCTGACCGCAATGCCATAGTGGATCAATTGCAGCTGGCACCCTTTGTTGCTGCGCCCGCTGTGCGTTGTGCAGATATTTCCGCGGAACAGTTTGCCGTTGCGCATAACCGGTTGGCCCGCAATCTTCGCCGGCTGGAAAGATTGGGCCTTGAACAGCGAAGCTACAACGGGGCAAACTCACAACTATTGCGCTCGATTTTTGCAGGGAAGGCAGCACAGCTTGCGGTGAGCTTGTTTCATGATCCTGCGAGGATTGAGTTTTTAGTCAGTGCGGCGGCGCAGATGCCGGAAACATTTGAGGTCTTCACGCTGGAAAAAGGTGAGGTCCTTGCGGCGGCCGTGGTGACTCTGCTTGACCGTGGTACTCGCCGGTTTTATGCCGGATGGTTTGCTGTTGAATATGAGAAACATTCACCGGCCCTGGCCCTGATTTATGAGATCACAAGGCAATCGTTAGGAGCAGATCTTGACTGCGATTACATGACAGGTGAACAGCCTTATAAAATGCGGCTGGCGACGAGCGCTGTACCGCTGTATAAGGTGCGGGCCAGTTCAGAGCAGTTGGGCGCACTTGCTGTTGAGAGTATT
>DASXLK010000057.1:0-31253 GCA_036496365.1 Candidatus Angelobacter sp.
AATAAAAGGCCCTCTCCAGATGCCACTCGGGTTCATTGGAAGAATCTGGATGTGGAGAGGGCCAAATTTACTGCCATCATTGCCTTTGAATACGGATGAGGTCTGCCAGCCTACCCCATGCACAAGAAACCCACGGCACAAAGAATTTTCCGAACGCTTCCGATCAATATGTTCTGATAATGTTTTATGGATGAGGCTTGCCGGGTTCCTTAAATTTTGCCTTCCCCGGTGCGCTCAAAAGGAATTGCCATGAATTCAAGTGATGGCCCCAACATACCTTTACCGAATATGGAGCCCAGAGCGGTGCGGGAATCGCAATCGCAGATGGCGGAAGTTGTCTTGCCGAATGACGCCAATCCGCTTGGCAATCTGCTGGGTGGAAGGCTGATGCATTTGATCGATATTGCCGGCGCGCTGGCGGCACACAGGCATTCGCACAGCCATGTGGTTACAGCGTCCATGGACCATATTGATTTCCGCCTCCCAGTACATATTGGGGACTTGCTAATTCTGAAATCGTCAGTGAACCGGGCTTTTAATACGTCAATGGAGATTGGAGTGAAGTGCTGGGTGGAGAATTACATCCACGGGACCACACGGCATGTAGCTTCAGCGTATCTGACATTTGTTGCCGTTGACTCACACGGAAAACACAAAGCAGTGCCGCCAGTGGTTCCGGAGACAGAGGAAGAGAAGCTGCGCTATGAAGATGCAGGGCGGAGGAGAGATTTGCGCAAATGGGAGATGGGTCGCAAGCTAGCGGCAAAAAGCTGACAACTATGCATGAAAACTGCAATGCCGGCTCATTTTTCAGCTTTCAAGTTAGATATATTGCTATAGACCTATCCGATTAAGGGCAGCTGCTTCTTTGAAGTCTTTCAAAGAGAAAAACCAAAGCAGATTTGATGCCAGCGTATCCGGGCATTCGAAATCAAACTTCTTTGAATTCGTGCCCTGTTCAACGCGTATGCCAACTGTAACTGTTGCGGGATTTCTTTTTCGGCTGTAACTGCCAGCAAAAAAATATCTGTAAGGAATGCCAGTTTATCAAATGGTCGAGTTTGTAATATCCGCTGAAGCGATCCGTAGCCGTCTCTGTCGACACCGAATTCAAATGCTGCCGAGTCGGAAGGCAAGGTCAAGCGGATGACTCCAAAGCACAAACCACCTCGCTCAAAAGCAGACACTATTTCTGGATACCCCTCGTGGTTATCTCTCATCGGTGTTCTCTTGGAAGATAATAATGCGGAAGCCGTATTGCTGCTCAAACCCTTGTCGCAATGCTTCCCGTATAATCAAACTTACTTATGGCTCATGGACATCAGCACGGAGCCCCGCAGCAGGGACCAACACCGCTGCCGGGCGTAAACAATATTATTGCAGTTGGCTCAGGCAAGGGTGGAGTTGGCAAAACCACAGTAGCCGTTAATCTGGCCGTTGCTCTGGTAAAAATGGGTTATAAGACCGGCCTGCTGGACGCCGATGTCTATGGCCCCAACGTTCCGCTGATGATGGCCACCAGCCAGCAGCCGCGCGTGCTCAATGAGAACCTGATTGAGCCTTTACAGAATTTTGGCGTGAAGATCATCTCCGTGGGATTTCTCAATCCCGGTGATAAGCCGATTGTGTGGCGCGGGCCCATGCTGCACCAGATTATTCGCCAGTTTCTGCAGCAAGTGGTGTGGGGCGAACTGGATTATCTGGTTGTGGATCTGCCGCCGGGCACCGGCGACGTTGTGATCTCACTGTTTCAGACTGTGCCGCTGACGGGCGCGGTGGTGGTGTCAACGCCATCCGACGTTTCTCTGCAGGACGGGCGGAAGGCGATTGAGATGTTCCGCACCGCGCGTGTGGATGTGCTGGGGATTGTGGAGAATATGAGCCACTTCCTCTGTCCGCATTGCCACCAGGAGATTGATATTTTCTCCAAGGGTGGCGTGGAGCGGACGGCGCAGCAATTCGGCGTGCCATTTCTGGGTTCGATTGAGCTCGATCCCGAGATACGCAAGGGCGGCGATTCAGGGAAGCCTCCGGCACTGGAAGGCGAGAATGGACCGCATTCCAAGGCGCTCTATGATTTTGCGAAGCAGGTGCTGCTGCGCTTGGCAGAAGCTAAAAGCAAAAGCGCGCCCGGAGATGTGATTCAGGTGCAATGAGGGCGGCGAAGCCGCCTGGCTTTTGGCTCTTGGCCATTAGCCTTTGTGTTTGTGTTCTGGTTTTAGGCAGGGTTAGCTCGTGCCAAGTTATTTAGCGCATATTCCAGTTAAAGTTTCACTGGAATGGCTAACCAACTCGGCTGCTTTCATTTATCCACGCTTCAAGCTTAAGAGCCAAGAACTAATGGCTAAGAGCGTCCTTTTGGCACTCCCCCGTCCCAAGTGCTATCTTGACAACAACCCACTAACATCCTTAGAATATGACTTGGCAGGAGCTCGGGATTTTTCTGTCAAGTTATTGAAAATAAAAGTGTTAGCAAGTCTGGCAGTATGGCAAACTCAGGACAAATCGGCCCTCGGGAACGAGAAATCCTCACCGCTATCGTGGAAACTTATATCTCCACGGGAGAACCGGTGGGTTCACGTACACTTTCACGTCACAATAAGGATGGGCTCAGCCCAGCGACAATCCGCAATGTAATGGCGGATTTGTCTGATAGCGGCTTTCTGGAGCAGCCGCATACCTCTGCGGGACGGATCCCGACTTCGCAGGGTTATCGATATTATGTGGACCAGATTTCCGGCAAAGCGACGATCTCTGCCGCTGACCAGACGTTGATTTCAGATACTTTACAGGGCACTGTGGACGTTCAGGAGTTCCTGGAGCGGACCTCTCATGTGCTCTCACTGGTTTCAAGCGGCGTGGGTGTGGCGATTGGCAATGCTGGACCCAAAAATGCGCTGGAGCACGTTTATTTCTCGCGGCAGGCGAATAATCGCGTGCTGGCGGTTGTGGTTACAAAGTCTGGTGTAGTCCATGACCGCATGATGCGTCTGGAGCAGGACCTGGACCAGAGCGACCTGAATACGGCTGCCAATTACATCAATGAGAATTTCCGGGGTTGGATCATCAGCACGGTAAAAACGGAGATCCGCCGGCGCATTGAGCAGGAGCGCAGCGAGTATGACCGCCTGATGAAGAGTCTGCATGAACTGGAAAAAGGCGGCGCACTGGCGGCCGAAGAGCCTTCCAAGAATATCTTTGTGGAAGGCGTGGCGAATCTTGTGGGCAATGACCAGGATCGCGAACGCCTGCGCGGCATGGTGAAGACGCTGGAAGAGAAAGAGCGCGTGGCCGATCTGCTTTCTGCCTATCTCGATACGCGCCAGGAAGCCGTGCGCGTGGTGATTGGGCTGGAAGATGCTGTGCCGGAGATGCGCAATTTTGTGTTGATTGGAGCGCCGGCCAGGGTAGGTGAAGAGGTGCGCGGATCGCTGGCGGTGATTGGCCCAACGCGCATGGATTATCAGCACACCATCACGGCGGTCTCATACATTGCGCAGCTTTTTGACAAGCTGCTGAATGAGAACACGTGAAGATTCTAATTAAAAGACCAGGGGCAGGAATGAGCAAGACCAATGGACAGGCTGATGTCAGCCTTGACGACTCAATTAAAGTTGGACCAGTAAAAGTTGAACCAATTCAAGCTGAAGCAGCGAAGACTGAAGCATCGAAAACGGAACCAATGCAGACGAAAGACGAGCAGTTGAAAAACCCGCAGTTAAAAAACGAAGACCAGAAGCAGATTCTGGACAATGAACTTCCCATTGAAGACCCGATAGATGGTTTTACGGAGAAGCATGCGTTCGGCAATCCTCAGGGCGCGGCGGCCGCCAGTGCGGAAAGCGAACTGCAAAAGCTGCGCTCCGAGCGGGACGATCTATTTGACCGCCTGGCGCGGCTGCAGGCTGAGTTTGATAACTATCGCAAGCGTGCGGCCAAAGAGCGAGACGACTTCCGCGATTTTGCGGTATCAGATGCAGTCCGAGTGCTATTGCCGGTGATGGATAGCTTCAACCTGGCGCTCAAGAACGCATCGGCCAAGCCGGAAGATCTGCGCAAAGGCGTTGACTTGATCTACAAGCAACTGCAGGACGTTTTGCAAAAATTGAATGTTGAGCGCATTCCTGCTCAGGGCGAACTATTTGATCCGCGGGTGCATGAGGCCATTGAGATGGTAGAGAGTGACGCTGCACCGGACCAGCACGTGCTGGAAGAGTTGCAGCCGGGCTATCGCATTAAAGGGCGGTTGTTGCGGCCGGCGATGGTACGGGTGGCGAAAGGCAAGTAAGGGCGAGGCTGTTTTGACGACGCAGGTAAAACGCGACTATTACGAAATCCTGGGTGTGGCTCGTACCGCTAAAACCTATGAGATCAAGAGCGCATTTGAAAAGCTTGCGGCTGAAATTAAAACAGCCGGCAAACCTGCCAATATTGACGACGTAGAAAAAATCCGGAGCATTACCACCGCTTACCGGGTGCTATCCGATACGGACAAGCGACGCCGGTATGATGAGTCCGGACAGGCATTCATTGGAGATGAAAAGAACCGGATGGCAGGCCCCGGTCAGGACAAACTGGATGAACTACTCCAGTGGCTTGAGGATCGGCGCGAGTCGTCTTCATCAGACTATTAAGTAGAGGACATTTTGGCAACACAGGCAAAACGCGATTATTACGAAATCCTGAGCGTGACCCGCACGGCGACAGAGCAGGAGATCAAAAGCTCCTACCGCAAGCTGGCAATGCAGTTCCATCCGGATAGAAATCCGGGAAATGCCGAAGCGGAAGAAAAGTTCAAGGAATGCACCGAGGCGTACAGCGTCCTGATGGATGCGGACAAGCGCGCACGCTATGACCAATACGGCCATGCCGCGGTGAATGGCGGCGGTGGCGGGTTTGATCCTTCAAACTTCTCCGATTTCGGAGACGTATTTGGCGACATCTTCAGCGATTTCTTTGGCGTAAATGTTGGCGGCGGTGGCGGCAGAGGCCGCAGCCGTGTGCAGCGCGGCGGCGATGCGCGGGCCGATCTAACGCTGACCTTTGAAGAAGCCGCTTTCGGCAAGAAAACCCAGATTAAAGTCCGGCGCTATGAAAATTGCGAGCAGTGCAAGGGCAGCGGATCTGCGGCGGGCAAGGCTCCGTCTACCTGTCCCACATGCGCTGGCCGGGGACAAGTGCGATATCAGCAAGCCATGTTCAGCATTGCGCGCACATGCCCATCATGCCAGGGTGTGGGCCGGGTGATTTCTGATCCGTGCAGCAAGTGCAAGGGCGAAACGCGGGTGATGAAAGAGCATGTGATTGACGTGGCCGTTCCAGCAGGCGTGGAAGACGGCACGCGCATTCGTTATCAGGAACAGGGCGATTCAGGTCCGAATGGCGGTCCGGCAGGTGATCTGTATGTGGTGCTCTCAGTCAAGCCGCACCAGTTCTTTGAGCGTGAAGGCAAAGACCTGCATTGTTCCGTGCCAATTTCATTCAGCCAGGCCGCCATGGGCGCGGAAATCGTCATCCCAACACTGGACGGCGGCGAGCACAAGTTGAAGGTGCCGGAAGGAACGCAATCAGGAACGACGTTCCGCGTGCGCAATAAAGGCGTGCCGGCGTTGCAGAGTTCCAGCAAAGGCGACATGTATGTGCGAGTTCGCGTGCAGACGCCGCATAAGCTCACCAAACGCCAGCGTGAACTGCTGGCCGAACTGGGTGAGACGATTGAGAACAAGCCAGAGCCGCGCAGCCTGTTTGAAAAGGTGAAAGATATCTTTGGTTAGTTGGTTGGAAAATCTATTTGGCTAAATACTACATATGGTTTGTAGTGGTGGTGGCCGGTCTGGCCGGCCTGATCCGCGTATTGATGCCGCAGCGTTTTGCTGAACTGCAACTGGAACGTTTTCGCGCGACCAACGCACTGGCGCGCGCCCGCATACGCAGTCTGCTGTTCCTGATTTCAGGTCTGGCCTTTGGCGCAATCTACTTTTTGCCGTGGTTTCATCAGAGCTGGATCATCTTTGGCATCGGCACCATTTTTTCCCTGCTGAGCGCCGCAGAGTGTTTCTTCCAGGCACAGTTTCCCACGCTGGACTCGCTCGTCTTCCAGAGCCGTCTGCTGGGAATCCTGTATTTGGGGCTGGCTGCAGGCTCTTACGCCCTGCGCACACGTGTATGACGCGCCGGCGGTGGATTGCTGATCGTGCAGAAGGCGACAGGGCATGGCTGCTGGGGCCCAATGCAAACCATCTCTTTCGCGTGCTGCGCGTCAAGGTCGGGCAGACGTTTGACGTGGCGGCAAACGGCGTTCCCAGGTCGGCAACCGTGGTATCGGCAACGCCCGAAGAGGTTGAGTTCCATCTTGGCGCCGTGATTGAAAGTGAAGCCCTTCCGCAGATCACGGTTTATCTTTCCATTTTTAAATTTGACCGCATGGAGTGGGCGCTGGAGAAGCTGACTGAACTGGGCGTGACACATATTTGTCCGGTCATCGCACAGCGAACCGAAAAACATCTGGCCAAGGCCGCAGAGACGCGTGTGGAGCGCTGGCGCAAGATTGCCCGCGAAGCGTCACAGCAATCGCGGCGGGTTGCGCCGCCTGAAATTGCTGAGCCTGCAACGTTCAAGCTAGCCATTGCCGCAGTACAGGGCAACAGGATTGTGCTGGCGGAAAATGAAGAGCATTTGTCTCTGAAAGCTGCTCTGGCAGAATGCCCGCCACCGCTGGCTCTGGCGTTTGGACCGGAAGGCGGATGGTCAGAGACAGAATTAGAACTTTTTGCCGCCAATCAATGGAAAGCAGCTTCATTGGGCCATACCATTCTGCGCGCTGAGACGGCAGCCATCGCGGCTGTGGCCGTTGCAGCGGCTGAACTCCTTTAGGAAGTCTTCTTTGGAATAACACCGGTAATCAACAGCTTTTCCTCAACTTAATTCAACTTAGCCATTGCCCCCTTCGCTTATGATTCGCATAATAGAGGGAAGATCTTTTTTGGTGACGAATTTTACTCCCAATCCGAAACAGAAACAGGCCATTGAGCACGCGCTTGGGCCCATGCTGGTGCTGGCCGGTGCTGGCACGGGAAAAACAACAGTGCTGGTGGAGCGTATTGCCTGGCTGATCGAGCAAGGCCACGCCAAGCCGGAAGAAATCCTAGCCATTACATTTACTGACAATGCAGCCGACGAACTCAAGGAGCGGGTTGAGAAGCGGTTGCGCCGCAAGACTCCTGTATTTAAAACCGCCATTTTTGCCGGAACATTCCATGCCTATTGCCTGGGTGTGCTTAAGCGTGCAGGTCAGGACTTTAATCTTCTGCTGCCGGAAGACGTTTTTGTCTTTCTGCGGCAGAGGATTGATCAGCTTGAGTTGAAGCGCTTTATCAAGCCTGCTGATCTGGGCCAGTTTCTGGATGACCTGAAGAATTTTTTTGATCGCTGCCATGAAGAGCTGGTGGGGCCCAAAGAATTCCAGGAGTATGTGAATTGCCTGAAACCCGGCGCTGATATGCCGCGCAACTGCCGATCGAAGGAAGTGGAAGAGATGGGCAGCGAGGAAATGGTGGAGCGCTGGCAGGAGATTGCGCGCGTTTATACCAATTCCATGCGCCTGCTGGAGCATGAGAACCTGGGCACCTTCGGCATGATGATCCGCAATGCCGTGCGGCTGCTGGAATCAGACGCAGCACTGCTGGAGCGGCGCAAGGCGCGCTTTATCCTGATTGATGAATTTCAGGACTGCAATTCCAGCAACATCATTCTGGCGCAGCTTCTTGCGGGCGAAGAGCAGAACATTTTTGCCGTGGGTGATCCGGACCAGGCCATCTATCGTTTTCGTGGAGCCTCCAGCGCGGCATTCGAAGAGTTCCAGAAGCGCTTTCCACTGACTCAGGGCGTGGTGCTGGATGAAAACCAGCGTTCACGCGGCAATATTCTGCGGACGGCGTTTGCGGCCATCAATGAGAACCCTCCGGTGCAATCGCTGGGTGAACAAGTGAACTTTCAGCGCGTGCCGCTGGAATCGGGGCGCGACCGTCGCGACCTCGAGGGTGGCAGCTTTGTTTTTGACGAGCCGGTAGAGATTGTCTTGAGTGATTCGCACGAAGGCGAAGCGGCTGTGATTGGAGAAGAGATTGCCCGACTGCGCAGTGAAGGCCGTCCGGGTGAATACTCAATGGCGGTCTTGTATCGCCAGCACCTGCAGCGTGAAGATTTGATGGCGGAGCTGGCAGCCCGTGACATTCCGTTTATTGTTACCGGTCTCAATGTAACGGAAACCGCCATGGCGCGCGATCTACTGGCCCTGGCGGGCGCTGTGAACAATGAGAATGACGTGGACAGCCTATTTCGCGTCTGCGCGCTGCCCAGGTTCAGCGTTTCACCGGATGACCTGCGGAAGAAGCTGGGCACGCCGGGCGGTCCAAAAAGTTTCAGAGGCGTGCTGCAAACGGTGGAGTCGGCTGCGCCGGTGCTGGCGGCCATTAAGCAGGCCAAAGATTTTATTGCCGAGCAGAAGCTGAGTGCGGAGGGCGCGCTTACCTATCTGGTCCGCCAGTTTGGTCTGCCGGAAGAAGACCCCGTGGTAAGAGCGATTCTGCGCTTCGCTGCGTCCTGGAAGAAAAAAGCTTTTGTTAAGGATTCGTCACTGCGCGAGTTCCTGCAATATCTGAATTTTTACCAGCAAGGCAGGGGCGCAATTCCACTGTTTACTGAAGAACAGATGGCCGCACTTGAGCGCAGCCATCCTGACGCGGTGCAGCTGATGAGCGTGCATGTGGCCAAGGGGCTGGAATTTTCGCACGTTTGGATCCTTCGAGTGACGTCAACGGCATTTCCTGCGTCATTTAAGGAAGGACTTTTTGAATTTCCGCCAGCTCTTCGCAACACAATCACTGCGGGCGACGGTAAAGTGGTGCACGATCAGGAAGAGCGCCGACTGTTTTATGTGGCCATCACACGGGCGCGTGACCGGCTGAGTATCGGGTCGAGGCCGGGAAAAGGGAAGAAAGACCCCACTCCGCCTGGCTTTCTGCGGCCGCTGATCAGTGATCGCAGGCTAAAGTCTGCGCTGACGACGCGCAACAGCGAAGGCCAGAGATCAGCCAAGCTGCCTCTGGAGCCTTCCGCTGTGGGTGCATGGATGCTTTTACCGCCTACCTTTGCCCGGGAGATGGCGCTGAGCGCGAACGCGGTGCAGAGCTACGCTACCTGTCCCATGAAGTTTAAGCTGGAACGCGATTGGAAGATTCCAGGTGAAGCTGCTGCGGCCTTGCAGTATGGCTTTGCCATCCACACAGCGCTCAAGAATTATTATGATCCCGCGCCACATGCGAAAGAAATGAGCGTGGAAGAAGCCGTGCAGGCGTTCCGGTATGAATTCAACAAGGGCTACATTGACGATCCGGTGCAGCGCAAGATTTATGAAGAGCGCGGCGAAGACCAGATGCGCACCATGCTGCTGGCCAGTCCACGGGGATCGACTAACGTGATTGCCGCGGAGCACAAGTTCAGCTTTAAGCTGGGCGAGCGCGAAATTCGCGGCAGGATTGACCGCATTGACCAGCTGGAAGAGGGCGTGGTGCGGGTAATCGACTACAAGACGGGCATTCCCAAAGACCGCAAGTTTGCGGAAGAGAGCTTGCAACTCTCGATTTACGCCATGGCGGTGGCGCAGATGAATCTCTCGCCGCGCGAACTGGTGCTGATCAACGTGCAGGACAATAGCGAAGCCGTTGCTGGGCGTACGGCCAAACAACTGGAGACGGCGCGCCAGAAGATTGAAGACGCAGCGGAGGGCATTGCTAACGGCGAATTTGATCCTACGCCAGGGCAGCATTGCCGCTGGTGTGATTATAAGAGCCTGTGTCCGGCGACAGAGCAGCGGGTTTTTCTGCCGGTGAAGCCGCTGGAAGAAGAGACAGAGAGAGCGGCTGGGGTGACGGGATGAGTTTATTAGTGAATGAGGACAATTTCATGGCCGGAGTGGGTGCATGACGGGGTTCGCAAGCGTTCTGCTTGTGGCTGTGGGCGCGGCTCTGGGATTTGCGATTGCGTGGCTGCTGGTGCGTCCGAATGCCGCAGTGCTGAACTCGCGCCTCTCTGCCCTGCAGCAGGAGCTGACAAAGGTGCGCGGGGAAGCCGCGAAGTTTACCGAGCTGAACAATCAGCTTACTGCCGCGAAGGTAAAGCTGGAAACCACTGTGGCGCTGGAACGCAAAGCCAATGAAGAAAAAATTGCTCTCCTGAGCCAGATGACTGAGGAACTGCGCCAAAGTTTTCAGGCGCTATCAGCCGAGGCGCTGAAGAGCAACAATCAGGCTTTTCTGCATCTGGCGCAATCGACATTAGAAAAATTTCAGAGTGAAGCAGAGAGCGATCTGGCGCTACGGCAACAAGCGGTAGAGAACCTGGTGGCGCCCATCGGCGAGTCATTAAAAAAAGTGGATGAGCAGATTCGCCAGATGGAAAGCACCCGGGACCAGGCTTACGGCAGTCTTACGAACCAGATCAGCTCCCTGATCTCAACCCAGGAAAAGTTGCAAAGCGAGACCGGCAATCTGGTTAAAGCCCTGCGTAGTCCCACGGTGCGCGGACGCTGGGGAGAAATTCAGCTGAAAAAAGTTGTTGAAATCGCCGGCATGCTTTCTTACTGCGACTTCTCCGAGCAGGAAACGGTCACAACTTCCAATGGGCGAATCCGCCCGGACCTGATTGTAAAGCTCCCAGGCGGAAAGAACGTGGTGGTGGATGCGAAGACGCCCTTGCTGGCGTATCTGGATGCAATGGAAACCACCAATGATGAAGTGCGCCGGCAAAAGCTGCTGGAGCATGCGAACCAGGTACGGACCCACATGAGCCAGCTTGGCTCCAAATCTTATTGGGAGCAGTTTGAATCAAGCCCGGAATTTGTGGTGATGTTCCTGCCGGGCGAGACATTTTTCAGCGCGGCGCTGGAACAAGATCCGGGATTGATTGAGCGCGGCGTGAACCAGAGGGTGATTCCGGCCTCACCCACCACGTTGATTGCCCTGCTCAAAGCGGTGGCTTATGGCTGGAACCAGGAGAAGCTGGCCCGCAACGCGCAACAGATCAGTAATTTGGGAAAAGAGCTGTATGATCGCCTAAAGATCGTTGGCAGCCATGTAAAAACCGTTGGTAAAGAGCTGGACAGCGCTGTTGAAGCTTATAACAGGGCAGTTGGCTCGCTAGAAAGCCGCGTAATGGTTTCCGCGCGAAAGTTTGCCGAGCTGGGTGCCGCGGTTACGGAAGAGATTCCTGAATTGGCCCCGATTGAAAAGACCACGCGCAACCTGACATTCGAATTTGCCGATCCTGAAGCAGAGCTTGCCGCAGAGAATGAGCAGGAAACCGAGGAAGAGCCGCCTATCTTTAAGTCAACAGCTGCCAGCAAAGCCTCCGACTGAGGGCGTATCCAATTACAAAAAAATTCAGGGGACGCTTGCGCGTCCCCTTTGGTTTGATTTGTAAAACCAGTTATTTCTTCTTTGCTTTTTTCTTTGCTGCCTTTTTCTTGGTTGCCATTTTTCTATTCTCCCTTTCCATTTTTCATGGATATGCGGTCTTAAGTGAAAAACCGCAATTGATGAATGTATAGAGGGGTTGAAAATCGAAGTCAAGAAAAAAATGAATGTCATTTTTGATTTTTAGGAGAGGCTTGAGGCGAATGAAGTCACGTTGAAGCAAAATTGGGTGTGATTTTTTAAAAAAATTGCCGATGCAGAGTGAAAAATGCGTGGAGTTCTGCGGTGAAGACGCATCGCGGTGAAAAAAATGTGCAGTGCGTAAAGGTGTTACAGCAAAGAAATGCGGCACATCCGTGATGATGACATCGCGGGTACCTTGGTAACGTTTTGATTTGCGAAAATGCGAGCGTGCGGTCCAATGCGGAACTGTTTGTGTAAAGAAGATCAGTGCCGCACGAGTGTAAAGAGAGCGATTCCCGATATTGAATCTTGAAAAGCGTGGGCCATCATTCCAGGGCGGAGACTCTTGCGGAAATGAGCGAGTATTCCGAAGAAAGCGCCGAACACGCCGATAACCACCATCATGCGCGGGCCTTGATAGCCGTGAGCGAGCCCAAAAACGGCTGCGGAAAGCATGATCCCGATGACCACGTTTTGCCCAAGGGCCCGGAATTGCCGCTGGAGATATCCGCGAAAGATGATTTCTTCAAATAGTCCGGCAAAGATGCTCAGCAGCACAAACAGACCAGCTTCAAGATACGTGTGCGGTGCAAGCGGGCCGAGCATGCGCAGAGTGTCCTCTTTTTGTTTTTCCAGATTGTGAAAATCAAGAGTGCCCACGGCCATGCGGACAAGCGTGAGCAGCAAAAGAGAGACTACAAGAAAAGCGGCGGCAAGGCCTACATCCAGCAAAAAACTTTCCACTGATTTCCAGCGCCCGCCGATCAGGTCCCGCATCTTTACACCGCGCAGGTGGATTCCATACCAAACCAGAAGGATCAAGATGAATTGTGTGACAAAGGTGCCGGCGTAAAGAATAATGCGGGAGCCAGAGCCGTTCACCGCGCCGAGTTTTGAAGATCCGGCAAAAGAATTGGCCAATATCAACGCCACAATCAACAAGGTGTGCCACCACGGCGCAATCGTTGCGGGTTTTTCCAGGCTGGCTCCGCCATCGGCAACATTGGGCGCGGCGGGCATTTGCTGGTTGCCAGACGCCTGTAAGGTGCCGGGCGTTGGTGGATTGATAGGCTGCTGTGGATCAACGGACATAGCGTCACCGGACGTTGGATTGTCAGAAGGCATAGTTTTTAGGAAGCGCGCAAGCGCTTTGGTTCATCTTATAATGAAGGGTTGGGATTTCCTAAGGAGATGGTCATGGAAGATGTGGTAATCATCAGCGGAGTGCGGACGCCGATCGGCAAATTTCAGGGGGCACTGGAGCCGTTTTCAGCTCCGCAGCTGGGTGCAATTGCCGTCCGCGAAGCAGTGAAGCGGGCCAATGTGGAGCCGGCGCAGGTGGATGAATGCATTATGGGACTGGTCGTTGCTGCCGGGCTGGGACAGAATCCGGCGCGCCAGGCTGCGTTGGGCGGCGGACTTGCCAATACCGTTGCTGCCCTGACCATCAATAAAGTTTGTGGTTCAGGACTGAAAGCTGTGGCACTCGCAACCCAGGCCATCCAGACAGGCAATGCTGAGATTGTGGTTGCGGGGGGAATGGAATCCATGACGAATGCGCCGTATCTGCTGCCGCAGGCGCGCAAAGGCTACAGGCTGGGAAATTCTCAAATTATTGATTCCGTGGTGAATGACGGCCTTTGGGACGTTTACAACAACTATCACATGGGCATGACAGGCGAGAACGTGGCGCAGAAATATGGCGTGACGCGCGAACAGCAAGACGAATACGCCGTGGGCTCGCATCAAAAGGCCGTGCAGGCATGGAAGGAATGCCGCTTTAAGAGCCAGGTGGTGCCGGTGGAATTGCCAGCAAAGAAGAAGGGCGGACCAACCACATTTCTTGAGATGGATGAAGGCCCTCGCGAAGATACGTCAGCGGCTACGCTGGGCAATCTGAAGCCGGTGTTCAAGAAAGATGGCACGGTCACAGCAGGCAATGCGTCGACGATGAACGACGGTTCCGCTGCGGTGGTGGTGACTTCTGCTGCGCGGGCAAAGCAGCTTGGCGCACAGCCGATGGTTCGCGTGGTAGCGCAGGCGACGAGTGGTGTTGCTCCGGAGTGGGTAATGATGGCTCCCGTGGACGGCATAAGAAAGATCTGGACCAAGACAGGATGGAAGCCGGAAGATGTTGACCTCTATGAGATCAATGAGGCGTTTGCCGTGCAGTCTGTCGCGGTGATCAAAGAACTTGGGATTGATCCTGCGCGGGTGAATGTGAATGGCGGCGCGGTGGCGCTGGGACATCCAATTGGAGCGAGCGGCACGCGTGTGCTGGTAACGCTGATTTATGAACTCATGCGGCGCAATGGAAAACGGGGCGTTGCTGCTCTATGCCTGGGTGGAGGAAACTCTGTAGCGCTGGCAGTAGAGCGGATTTAGTTAACGAAACAGAAAGATTAGCCGCGAATTTACGCGAATGAACACGAATCAAATTTAGATTCAGCTTGCGTGAGTTCGCGGTTTTTGGTTGGAGAAAGAAGAAACATCAAGATCACAGGGATCTCTCGCTCTGCTCGAGATTTCAAAAAAAGCTGTGCAAACTTTGGAAAAGATCCACTGGGAATCCCGGTTAACTATTTATCCTCAGCCGAATCGATCACAATCCTGCGCAGCCCGCGATACAGTGTCTGCGCCACTTCATATACGTCGGATATTCCTTCCGTATAGCGCGTGACGCCGCCAGCATCCAGATCAGCAGTTACGTTGTGGGCCAATTTCCGCAGCATGTGCATGCGTTCGGCTTCCAGTTGCGGCAGCACTTCGAACGGATCACCGCCGGTTGAATTCAACTCCACCCATTGCACCATGGACCACGCTGTCTGGCGCATGTGTTCCACGGCATCATGGAATTGGGCAATCATGCGGGGATCAACTTTATCCACTACCAGTCCCTGTTCTACCTGGTTCAGTTCTGCAATGGTGCGTGTGATCTGCACTGAGAGTTCACTGGTGCTTCCGCTTGTGGCCGTGCGTACAGGTCCGCGCGCAAGCGGCTGGACCGGCGGCAGCGGATCTTCATGCACGACTCTTCGTTTGTCCTGTGGCGTCATCTCCTGCGATCCGACAATGGTGCCGATCAGGAATTCCAGTTTCTGCTGGTCTTCATTGCTGAGGTGCTGGAACACAAGGCCCACGCCCACGGCATGGTGAGAAGCCTTTACCTCAGCGCGGCCGCGTATCACGGTATCGCGTACGCGCAGCATAAAGAGCAGTTCAGTGCCAACGGGAAGCGAGGACACGGTTTCAACATAGCAGCCGGTGATGCTGATATCGCTCAAGTTGCCGAACACAGGCGGCGCGCTCTCATTGCGGCGCATTTCAACTCCACCGGTAACGTGGAACCGCTCCTGGTTTCTCCTGGTTCCTGGATCTTGCATAAGTCTCCTTGCTTTGGCCGAGGGTTGCAACAGCCTGGTTTTTCCCGCGAAGCCCGTAAACTTTGCGGCAGTCCGGCCGGCAAAGCCACTGAATTTGTTGGCCGTTTTTTCCGGCATCCGCACCTGCGGATTAAAAAGTTTCTTTCCCGGCTCCAGGCAAAAGATGCCGATCTGCCGGGCCCTGGCGGCGTCTCGCCCTCCTACCCAAACAACTTTGCAGCGCGACTTCTGATCACCGTGCTGTAAAGAGATTACCGTGCCTGCGCGTACGCAGTCGATACCAATCAGCCGAGCGCCGACGGAAGAAGCATTCACGGTGCGGGCATGCTGAACGAACGGCTGGCCGTAGAGATCAATGCCCCACACTTTTACGTCAAGGCTAATGTTCACACGCGGCTCGAGAGGGTGGGTCATAAGAATACTGAAGAGATTGAGACTGATGGTACTTTTAAAAGGCCGCAGATTCAATGGAAACATGCACTTACGTAACTATTGGCAGGAGAATGACTCAGTGACAAAGCTTTCAAAACCGATGATTGATCTCTCTTACTATCATGGACTCGGGCTGATCATTCCTTTTCCGTCCGGGGTTATTTACCAAAACCAGGCAGATGGGCTGTTATGCACCCATCCTCAGGTGGAAGGAGTGTTCGTGCCGCTTTCAGTCAAGTCTGGAGTCGTAGAACTGTGGGCTTTGCAGCAGCATTTCCGCGGCGCAACCGTCATCAATCAGGATTCTGCCGAAGTTGTTGACAGCATTCTCCGGCGGTACGGGCATGTTTATCTCAAGGTGAATAGTACACGCCTCGCAGAATCCTTTGAAGCATGGTTCCACGTTGTGGTTGACGAAGCACAGAGACCGGAACTGCCGCTTGCGTTGCCGATCTCCGGGTTCGGCAAATGCGAAGGCATCCTGACCTGGCCGAACAGCGATTGAGCTGCATCTGGATTTTGATGTGCTTTTAAGGGGTGAAAGTGACCTTTGCCTGCTGGTAGTACAAGCTCGTAGCGCCTTCAAATCCAGAGTCAGTTCCAACAAGAAGCCAGAGGGATCCGGTTGAATCTGTTTGAACGGAAAAAGCAGATGAACTGTCCAGGACCTTTGTCTGAAAGACTGGATTAAGACAGTCAGTAGAGCTGTTTGCCACGTTGCCTATCACGATTGCGTCTTTCCCTCCAACAGCCTGTTGTCCCTTATCAACATTCATCCTTAAAAAGCCATCACTCTGGAGCACGGCTTGCGGCTCCGCCACGGATGCTCCTGCTTTGACAAATACTCCTTCACCGGGAGGGCCGCCCACGCCAGCACAATTCTGGGGCGCATTGGTGGCAAACTCAACGTGAAAGCTGGCCTGATAAACCGTGTTCGGCTTTAGGCCGGTGATCTTGCTTTTCAAGAACATGAATAAATCAGCGCTGTGATTAATGCCGCTGATGGAGAAACCTGTTTTTGCCGGGTCCAAGGGAACAGGAAGCTGTTGGATGCCAGAAGCAAGCTGGAAGAATGTTTCCTGGCCAGCAGGATAATCTGCAAATCCGGCTACCCAACCCTGAGCTCCTGTAGAGAAATCAACCTGAACTACCTGTAGAATCGCGGGTACAGAAGGCTGCTTTGATCCACCACAGGAGGACAGGCAGATCAGGGACATAGCGATGAATGCCAGCAGAAAGCCCTGTTTCATCATTGCAAATAGTGATCCAGCTTTAGTCATCGATAGTTCTCCAATTCTAGTTTTTACGCAAGAGAAGACTGCATGCCTTTATGATTTCCCAAAGTACAGCGAAGATTAAAGCATCAGTGCATTGAAAGATATCTTCAATCTTGTTTGCTCTTGTAAAGTTAAATTTTGCCGCTCAAGCCATTCCGATCTGCCAGGCAGCATTTTAATGCTTTAATAGCCAGCATTTCTTTATTCATTCGCCTCTTGGTAGAATGCACTTCGCCATTCAGGAGAAATTAACCAACCCAGCATGCTCTTCAAGACCCAGAGCGCCGCAGTTTTTGGAATCGACGCCAATATCATTGAAGTGGAAGTTGACGTCACCCCTTCGCGTGATCCCAAAGAAAATTTTCAGACCGTTGGCCTGCCCGATGCCGCCGTGCGTGAAAGCCGCCAGCGCATCAAATCCGCGCTAAGAAACTGCGGCTTTGAAATTCCACTTACGCAGATCACCATCAACCTTGCGCCGGCGGACGTAAAGAAAGAAGGCTCCGGCTTTGATCTGCCCATGGCGCTGGGAATCCTGGGCGCATACGGCGGACTGATCAAGAAAGAGCTGCCGGAATATGTAATGGTCGGCGAACTTTCTCTCGATGGCGGCATTCGCGGCGTGCGTGGGGCGTTGCCCATTGCCATTGCCGCGCGATCGAAAAAGATTGCCAACCTGATTGTGCCGGAAGTGAATGCCCGCGAGGCTGCCGTGGTGAGCGGCGTAAACGTGTATCCGGTCAAGTCGCTCATTGATGTGGTGAATCTGCTTAACACTGGCAACGGTGTCTCTCCTCTCAAAGTGGATACCACGCAGATGCTGAATGAAACCGAGCAGAGCGGCGGCGCAGACTTCAAGGAAGTTCGCGGACAGTTCACCGCCAAGCGTGCCCTGGAAATTGCCTGCGCCGGAGGCCACAACATTCTCATGATCGGCCCGCCAGGTTCGGGCAAAACCATGCTGGCCAAGCGCATCTCCGGCATTCTGCCGCCGCTTACGTTTGAAGAGGCGCTGGAGACCACCAAGATCCACAGCGTGGCAGGCGTGCTGGATGCCACTGCCGGACTGGTGAGCGCGCGGCCTTTCCGCGCGCCGCACCATACCATCTCTGACGCTGGACTGATCGGTGGCGGAATCATTCCGCGCCCCGGAGAAGTTTCGCTTTCGCATAACGGCGTTCTCTTTCTAGACGAGCTGCCGGAGTTTCCCCGCAATGTATTGGAAGTAATGCGCCAGCCGCTGGAAGATGGGAGCGTTACGATTGCCCGCGCCGCCATGTCGCTTACTTTCCCTGCGCGATTCATGCTGGCTGCGGCCATGAATCCGTGTCCCTGCGGCTATCATGGCTCCGGACAACGCCAGTGCCAGTGCACTGAGCCCATGATCCAGCGCTATGTTTCTAAAATTTCCGGCCCGCTCATGGACCGCATTGATATTCACATTGACGTGCCCGCAGTGAATTACAAAGAGCTCCGCGGGAGTGACAGCAAGGCAGAAAGCTCGGCGCAGATCCGTGAGCGTGTCGTCCGCACGCGCGAGGTGCAGCTCAACCGCTTTGCTGCCGCCGGAGAGCGCAACTACTCCAACGCGCAAATGAGCTCGCGCCAGATCCGAGCTTATTGTGATCTGGGCAGTGACAGTGAGCGCATGCTGGAACGCGCCATGCAACAGCAGGGGCTGAGTGCTCGTGCCCATGATCGCATTCTGAAGGTCGCGCGCACCGTGGCGGATATGGAAGACAATCCGCAGATTGAGAGCAAGCACATTGCTGAGGCAATACAGTATCGGACGCTGGATAGGACGTATTGGGCGTAGGTTGAAACCCACACTTCGCAAAGAGCGCGAAGGATGGAGCAACATCCAAAGATCTCACCACTGATCTGCACTGATAACACTGATCGTAACGAGCCATTGCCGATCGCGGCGACGCATGTGTGCATAGAAAGACACTTTCTTTTTTTTGCGAATCCTAGAAACGATTCTTCGTTTTCCGTCACCAATTAAGAACAGAGCTGTGTGCTGAAGCTGGCAGGAACCTGAACGTCGCGCACAAGCCGCTGCGGAGAATCATCTATACTGCAACTGACCAATCTCCAAAGGTCTTTTCAAAAAAGACCTTTTGAAAGATGAAAGAGGGAGACGGACAATGAAAAAGTTTTTCTACGCATTTCTATTGGTCGCGATCATCGCGGCTGGAGCTTATTTTTTCTTGTCCAAACAGTTGGCCATCACTCTGCCGGCGTATCAGCCGCCGCCCAAAAATCTGGTGCATCTGGAACAAAACTGGACCGCCGACCAGCGCCTGTGGTTTCACCATACGGCACAAGGTACGCGACTGGTCCCGTATAAATGGTTCATGGCGCTGCAACAGCCGTGCCTCTCTCTTACCGGCTGCGACAAATTTGCTGACGCCGCCTACCTGAGTCGCTTTGGTTTTCTCGCCAGCACCACTGATCCCAAATTCAACCCTGACGGTTTGCCGATAGGCTTTGCCCGGCAGGAAGATTTCTACGATCCTGAAACCAAGCGGATTGATCCTGTGCTTGGTCTTACCTGCGCTGCCTGCCACACCGGCCAGCTCAATTACGAAGGCAACGCCGTGCAGATTGAAGGCGCGCCCGCGCAGATTGAGCTCTACCAGTTTCAAAAAGCGCTGGGCGTGGCGCTGATCCTGACGGATTACATTCCCTGGCGCTATGCCAGCTTTGAAAAGCAAGTGCTTGGCGCCCACGCCACGCAGGCTGACAAAGACGCGCTGAAGAAGAGCTTTAAAGACTTCATTGTGCGCGCCAAGTGGGAAAAAGACGCCACTGACAAGGCCAAGATTTATGACAACCTTGCCGGCTTTGGCCGTACTGACGCGCTCACGCGCATCGGCAACCAGGTGTTTGCCGTGGACATGAAGAACGCCAACAATTTTGCTCCTGCCAACGCCGCCGTTCGCTTTCCACAGGTCTGGGACGCCTCATGGTTCACCTGGGTGCAATACAACTCGTCCATTTCAGACCCGCTGGCGCGCAATATTGGTGAAGCCATGGGCGTGCGCGCCGAAGTAAATCTGGCCGGTCCGCAAGCCGCAGACTTTGACAACAGCGTGCAGATGAACGGGCTCCGCACCGTGGAATCGCTGCTTTCCGGTCCCGCGCCTTATCAGGGACTGCACTCTCCGCAGTGGCCCAATATTTTTCCTACGCTCGATCAGGGCAAGATCACGCGCGGCGCCGCGCTGTATCAGCAGCATTGCCAAAGCTGCCATCTGCCTCCACCAGCGGAGTTGAGTAAAGACATGGCGTCTGCCAATCCCGTCTACTGGCACGTGAGCAAGGCAGGGAAGCCATTCCTCAAGGTGAAAGACATCAAGGTTGATTACGTTGGCACCGATCCGCATGAAGCCATGGACTTCATGAACCGCACGGCTGACTCTGGCAACCTGAAAAAAGGCCGCATCTCCGCAGCTGCCGGGCTGGATCTTGTAACCAACGGCGTGGCCAACAAATTCTTTACCCAGACAAACACTTCACCGCAGGAGCAGATCGCCTGGCGAGGCTATCGCGATCCCGGCGAGCCAGGGGTGCGCGCAGAGGCCATCTATAAGGCGCGGCCGCTGAACGGAATCTGGGCGGCGTCACCCTATCTGCACAACGGTTCCGTGCCCAACCTGTATCTGCTGCTCTCTCCGCAAAGCCAACGGCCAGATACTTTCTGGACCGGCACCAAGCAGTTTGATCCAGTCAAGGTTGGTCATGATACGTCAGAGATCAAAGGCGGCTACTTGTATGACGCCTCCAAGCCCGGCAACAGCAACCACGGCCACGAATTCAAAGACGGCCCCCGCGGCAACGGCGTAATCGGGCCAGCTCTGTCACCAGATGACCGCTGGGCGATCATTGAGTATTTGAAGTCGCTGTAGAGGACTTCAGACGCTTACCCTCAAATTGGCGTAGAGTTGCATCGCTTTTGCCTTCGGTTTTGGCGAATTGCCAACTGCCAATTGCATTTTCAAAGATCATTTATTCCGTGCGCGCTTAGGCGGTGCCCGTAATTTAGCGGATATACGCGCACCATTCACGCGCGAACTAGTTCACAAGCATAGGTCATGTCTTTTGCGACCCAACTAGAGAAAGGACAAAGTAGCACATTATTTTTGTGCATATTGAGATAACTGCTCTAGCCTTAGTCATCTTTCTATCGTCCTTTCGCATAGTATTCTCCATATTTTTTGTCTATAAGGTTGACCAATGCATCAATACTTAGTCCATTGAGCTCAGACATGCCATGTTCTGCACGATGCTTTTGCAACGTGTTTCCAGGCCTGACTGTGCCATCGGTTAAATCCCACTGTTCACCCGCTTTGTTGCCTCCCCGGTAAAAGTTGCCAGTGGGGTCATACCCAAGCCGAATGAGATATATATGCTGCGGCTGAAAACCCATCTGCTCAGGGCGTAATCCGTATGAGAGAGTGCCGCCCAAGGCGCAATAATCGTTCCGCCTGGCCTGTCTATGTCAATAAGCTGACCCACTTGAATGGGGGCGTTAGGATGTCCGAAAACGTGCTGCACTTTAAATTGGATCTCGGTGTAAAGAGAGCGTTTACTCTTAGACAGAAAACTACGATAGCTTTCAAACTTGCCAATGACGAGAATGCCCTGTCCTAAATCGCCCAGCTCCGGTCCCTCAACAACAGCATCCCCAATTGGCATCGGGTGGCTTTTAGCATAAGGATCAGACAAAGCAGCGGAAGCGCCAATGAGATTGTCCCAATATGCATCTCGAGCCAATCTGTCACCAATAGGCACCGGATCAACTTGAAGACGCACATCGACAGGGACCCTCATCCACTTATTTGCTGCGGTTTGAAACTCCGTTTTCTCTTGCGCGCGTTGGCGCACAATCGCGTTCTGCTGCAATCCAAAACCATACCTCGAAACTAGCGACATACTTAGTGTGATTGCTAATGTGAATCTCGCCCATTTCGGTGACATAACGATAATGCTATGCTCCTATCTTTAAATCTTCTTACTGCATGGCCCAGAATCTGAACTGCGTTTGAGGGAAACAACTTACAATTGCGCCAATTTGATAACCCATAGGATATATAAACCGTATATTATTTTTTTATCCAATACTTTTTTGCTGGCTAAGAAAGAAATAATAATTTGCGGCAAAACAATTCTATGGAAGAAAGTATGCTCCATGATTTCCTGTTTTGGGATTCAATGCCATCAGGACAATGAACTAAGTTAGGCAGTGGGTCGCAAAAGACATGTCCTATGCAAGTGAACTAGTTCGCGCGTGATTGCAGAGAGGAAGTACGCTAAATTATGGGAGCGTCTCAGGGCGTGCGGGATAGACGATCTTTGAAAAATAGCAATTGGCAGTTGGCCATTAGCAATTGGCCAAACCAAACTCGCCAAACCTACGCCAAATGGGAGTATGGAGATGAACTCTGCGCCAATCTGGGATGACTTGGGGATGCCCCCTCTCAAGTCCACGCCAATTTGGGATGGGTGTAAGAGGGGGGAGGGGGTACGTGAGGTACAGACCGGGCACATGCCTGACAGTAGGAATCCAAAAGGATTACTTCCTATATTGCTCCTCGCTCACCTGCTCCAGCCAGTTCACCACTTTGCCGTCTTTCTTTTCCTGAATCGCGATGTGCGTCATGGCCATTGTCGGAGTAGCGCCGTGCCAGTGTTTCTCATTGGGTGAGAACCAGACAACGTCGCCGGGACGAATCTCTTCAATGGGGCCGCCTTCGCGCTGGCACCATCCGCAGCCTGCGGTGACGATGAGAGTCTGGCCGAGCGGATGCGTATGCCATGCCGTCCGCGCGCCGGGTTCAAAGGTCACGCTGGCGCCCTGGACAAATGCCGGATCGGGCGCTTGAAACAGTGGATCGATGCGCACAACGCCGGTGAACCACTCTGCCGGCCCTTTGCCGGATGGTTGCGAGCCTGCTCTTTTGATTTCCATAATTTAGTTCCTCGCTTTGAGTTTGAATTCCGTTATGCGATTCAGATGGCTTTTGCCTTGTTCATCCAGATGCTCCAACTGATCGGCCCAGCCTGCTCGTCAGTAATTGGATGGCCCGCCAGTTTGAGCGCCAATTTTATCTGGCCATGATGATAGCCTTCATGCCAGATCATGTGCTGCAGCAGAAGAATTGGATGGTCGTAGTGCAGGTCCATGGCGCGACCCGCCTCTACTCTGCTTTTCACGGCGTCGCGCACGGTTTTGGCGCTTTCATTCAGAAGTTGTGCCATGCGATTGCGGTCGCGCTCCTCAGCCCATTCTTCTTTCGGCATGGGTTTGGCAAATTCCGGTGCGTCTTCCAGAACAAACACCAGACGCACATAGTAGATATGCGCAAACAGCTCGGCGATCGATGGGCCATTCGCAATCGCTCTGGTGTCTAACTTATCTTCGGGAACCGCGCGCAGCAGGTTGATCACGATGGTATTGTTCCTGTCCCATGAATCCAGTAGGGCATCAAGCAAGCTTGCGTCTGATGTGTCTGACATGTCCACTCCTTGTTGGTGATGGATCGCGTGCCATTTACATCGTATAGCCTGGTTTCTTGTAGAGCTGTTCGGCGTTGTTGATGATATCGGGTTGATATACTTTCTCGGCCCAATCCTGTGGCTGGATTTCTACCATCGCCACAGAAACAGACTCTTCTCCGTAATTCAGAATGTCCATTACATTTTTCGCGATGGCTTCAGCAAGACGAGTCTTCTGCTGTTCCGATTTTCCGGGCCACAGCTTTACCACAACATGAGGCATTGCTTTTCTCCTTCTTTGATTCTCCGCGCAGGCCTTATACGCTTAGGTTTTGGAAAAGAGCTCCTTCGCAACTGTCATCGCGCTCATGGCATTTGGCCATCCTGAGTAAAACGCCAAATGGGTGATCACTTCGATCAATTCCTGCTCTTTCACGCCGTTCTTGACCGCATTGGGAAGATGAAAGCGCAGTTGGTCTGGACGGTTTAACGCCACCAAAGCCGCCACGGTGATAAGACTGCGATCACGTTTGGATAGCTCGCTGCGTTCCCAGACATCACCAAAAAGTACCTGGTCCGTCAGTTGAACCAGTTTGGGCGCAAATTCGCCGAACATCTTTTCGGCTCCTGAAGGTTCTTTACTCATGGTCGTTACTCCTTCCTAATAATGTTCCCACGCAACTGACCAGTGTTCGTCAGCGCGTGTTGATTTGATGATCAGTTTGCCGTCAGAAAATTGGTACGCGCGCGGAAGATCTTTGCCGATCAGTGGCTCTGTGATCGAACCCTCCACGTGATGCGTTACGGTATGCGCGGCTTCATCCACGTCGTAGCTGCCGAAAGAAGCTTCATAGCCGTTTTTAACGTAATCGTTAGAGAGCGCGGACTCGGATTTCGGAAACATCAGCTGTACCGACATGTGTCCGTCACGCGAGTAGATCAGCATGCCTTTGCGATTGGTGATGCGAGTCAGCTTACCGTCCGCTCCCGGCTCTTCCATCCAGGCCAGACGCCAGGCCCCGACCAGCTTCTCTTTTTCAGAACTCTCTGGTGCCGAGCCGGAGCCGGCGTCTTTCTTTTCCACAAACTGCGCCCGCGAAGTTTCAGCGAGCGCAACAATCGCGGCCAACGTCAAACAAAGTATTGCTTTCATTTCTTTTCCTTCAACCGGCCATTGCTGGCGGGCCCATTCATTAGCGGGCCGTTCCTTAACGCCCTACGAGTTTCTGCAACTCTTCAGGATAACGAGCGCCTTGCACGGCAATCTCTGCCGTAATGTTTTCAAGCTGGCGAAGATCGTCGGCTGTAAGCTGGACTGCCGCTGCGCCGATGTTTTCTTCCAGACGATGCAGCTTGGTCGTGCCGGGAATGGGGATGATCCATGGCTTCTGTGCCAGCAGCCATGCCAGGGCAATCTGCGCCGGTGTGGCTTTCTTCTGCTCTGCGAATTTGCCCAGCAAATCAACCAGCGTCTGATTGGCTTTGCGGTTCTCCGCGGTAAAACGCGGAACGATGTTGCGGAAATCGGTCTTATCGAACTGCGTGTCATGGCTGATGGCGCCAGTGAGAAAGCCTTTACCCAGAGGGCTGAACGGAACGAAGCCGATGCCGAGTTCTTCGAGCGTAGGCAGTATTTCCTCTTCGGGTTCGCGCCACCAGAGTGAATATTCGCTTTGCAATGCCGCTACCGGCTGAACAGCGTGCGCGCGGCGGATGGTATTTGCGCCGGCTTCTGACATGCCAAAGTGTTTGACTTTGCCGGCCTGAATGAGATCTTTCACGGCTCCGGCAGTTTCTTCAATCGGCACGTCAGCGTCGACGCGGTGCTGGTAGAACAAATCAATGTGATCGGTCCTGAGCCGCTTCAGTGAGGCGTCAGCAACTTCTTTGATGTGCTCTGGACGGCTATCTGTTCCGCCTAAAGAGCGCATCCCCGTGGGATCAATCTTGAAACCGAATTTTGTGGCGATGACTACTTTGTCGCGGACGGGAGCCAGCGCTTCGCCAACAAGTTCTTCATTGGTGAAAGGGCCATAGACTTCAGCAGTGTCAAAGAAAGTTACACCGCGGTCCACGGCTGCTCGAATCAGTTTGATTCCTTCCTGCTTGTCCATGGCTTGACCAAGACCAAAACTCATGCCCATGCAGCCCAGGCCGATGGCTGAAACTTCAAGATTGCTTTTACCAAGTTTGCGTTTTTGCATGACTTCTCCTTCTATAAATGCGTGCGATTAAGATGCTGTGTTGGCCCGTTGTTGTTCGCGCCAGCGCGCGGGTGGAACTCCTTCCCAGGTGCGGAAAGCACGCACGAAGGAATTTGCGTCCTCGTATCCGAGCAGATAGGCAGCTTCATTCAATTCAAGATAAAAGTTGTTGAGATAGTGGCGGGCCAGGTGGTGGCGAGCATCTTCCAGCACTCGCTGGAAACTTGAGCCGCCGTCTTGCAAACGCCGCTGCAGTGTCCGGGAGCTCACGTGCAGGGCATCGGCAATGTCCTCAATGCCGGGGCGCTTGCCGGTAAGCTTCTGTTGTATCGTCAGCCGCACTCGTTCGGCAAAGTGCTCGTCACCGTTTGCCTGTTTCAATTCCTTCTCGAACTGGGGCGCAAGCATCCCCAGCAGTTCGGCATTCCGGGTAACGAACGGGCGCTCGGCGTCAGCAGCGGGAAAAACAATGGCATTGTGTGGCGCGCCACAAACCACGTCGCAGCCAAAGTAGCGTTCAATGGCCTTTACGTGCGCCCGGGCCTGCGTGAGTTCCACGCGCACTGGAGACAATCGCGTGCCTGTGCCGTGGCGGCCAATGGAAAGCACCCAGGCGAAGCAGCATTCAATCAGCACCAGCGGCTCCACTTCATCCGCCAGAAGCCAGCGGAATTGAATGCTCCATTCTTCTTTACCTGTTTGTCCCAGAGTTTTTTTCTGCAAAATCTCTTCCGGACAGGTGATCTGTTTATAGCGGGCCATTCTGCCAATGGCTGCGCCAAAGTTCTCTGATGAAAGTGCAGCCAGCCCAACAGGATGAAACCGCTCCGTCTTAGTCTCCGTACCCAGATGCAGACCAATCGTGGGATCGGTGCTTACTTCGCCGATGGCGCGCCAAAGAGCAAAGAGTTCTTCAGTATCCAGGATGACGCGCGGCTGGCCAATCAAAGCTTCAGGGAGTCCGGCTCGGCGCAGTACGGCAGCCGGGCTCAATCCGAGTTCATCCATTTTCGTAAAGTTGCTGCCGGAAAAGCGGAAGTGTTTGTTCATACGGTTTTGCTCAGCCGGTTCAGGGAAGGTGCCTCAACTTGTCCGGCTGTAATTGAATGTAGATGATTGCGGGGCTGAACGATATGCAAAACACGCCATTGTTTATGCAAAATGCGCCATTGTCATAACCCAAGTCACCTTAGTAAAGAAGGATAAGACGTGCTGAAGTTTCTGCGGGCTGGTACTCTTACAAAAAAGTGGCTACTCAGGAGAACCCATGAAAACGCTGCAATCCGTTGGCGGAGCACTCATCCTCGTCGTATTGTCCTTATCCAGCTTTGCCCAGCAGGCCCCGGCAACCAAGGCTGCTCCAGTTAAGACTACCGGGCCAGTCCAGATTTTTACTGGTGTTGTTTCTGATGGCCAGTGCGCCGCCAAGGGATCGCACGAAGAAATCAAGAAAAAAGCCAGCGTCAACACTGATGCGAATTGTGTAAGAGGCTGCGCCCGCAGATATTGGTACGTCCTGTATAGTCCGGCGACCAAAAAGGTCTACAAGCTGAGTGACCAGAATCAGTCCGCCATGTTCGCCGCGAAAAAAGTGAAGGTAAAAGGTTCGCTGGATAAAGCTACGCAGACCATCCAGGTGCGGACTATTGAACCGGCCATGTAAATCCGAAATAAATGGTTTTCGGCATAATGCGGTGCGCTTTTTTGCCTTAGAACAGGCGTAAAGCAGGCAAAGCTGGAACAATTTAAGGTATTGTTGCCCAAGGTTACCTTGGGACAATGCCACGTTGCTTTTTGGTGGCGGCGGCTGCGGATGCCGGTAATATAGCGATTACTGGCCGCAGGTTCTATAGTTTCCTGAAGATTACGTTTCCAAAAGAGACATAATGGCGCAACTCATTGCAGCAAATGAGCGGGGGCGCAGAAGCTCTCGTGTTCTTGTTTCGCTAGCCCTCGCGGTTTCCGGCCAGAAGAGTGACGGGTCCCATGTAAGCGGGGCCGCGGAAACAATTCTCGTCAACCGTCATGGAGCCAAGATCCGCTCCGCCGTTCCGCTTGAGCACAAGATGGAAGTTCGCGTGGCCATGCTGGCGCCTTATAAATGGCGCGTAGGCCAGGTCGTATGGGCGGATTCAGGTGAGAGCGAATACGGAATCGAACTGTATCGTCCGGAAAATTTCTGGGGCATTTATTTTCCTCCGGAAGACTGGGAGCTGGGCGTTCCGCCGGTAACGGTGGTCAACAGCCTGCCGGGTATTGGAGCAGCTGAGCCTCGCAGCGCAATGCAGATGGAATCTTCCGCCGCGTTGGCAGAGGCGCAGTCACTGCAAATACCGGAAGGCGGCACCATCGCGATTCTGCGCGGCCTTGCCAGCAATGGCCTTCCCTTCCAGGTGCGCGACCTGATTCTTCCCGTGGGCGAGCGCGACGCTACCATGATGATCAGCCCGCTGGTCAATCTGGGATCAAAGCTGCAGGTGATCTTCAGCAAAAATTGTGTGGAAGATGCTGTGGTTACCGCCACCTCGCACAGCCGCGAATATGACCGCTGGAGAATCTGGCTGAATTTTTCCCGGGTGTTATTGCTGGCGAAGCAGGAGTCTGCTCCTCCCCACAAGCAAGCCTAACTCTGCCACCCTGAAGCGCGCCGCTTCAAGTATGAAATCCTGCAACCATTTGAGCGCAGCTGATCGCAGTCTGCGCGCCGCAAAGTTTTTCCGTCCAGCCGCGTGTCATTGACCTATACTCTTCCGTTGCTTCCCGTTCAGTTTCCTCAAGGAGCTTTTGGATGAAACGGTTCTTCGTCTTTATTCTTTTCCTGATTTCGCTTTTGCCCGCGCTCGCGCAGACCGCGCAGAAACCAGGATCCAAAACGGTTTACATCCGTGCTGGGCACCTGTTTGACTCCACCAGCGACCAGCTCCGCGAGAATATGGTGATCGTTGTGCTTGGTGACCGCATTCAAACCATTGGGCCGGCCAACGCCATCTCCATCCCTGCCGACGCAACTGTCGTGGATCTTTCCCACGCCACGGTATTGCCTGGACTCATTGACTGCCACACGCATCTGGGCGCGCGCGCTGATCGTTATGACGAGATTTACAACTTCAAGGATACGCCGTTTCAAAGCGCCTTTGCCGGAGTGGTGAATGCGCGCCGTACGCTGGAAGCCGGTTTTACCAGCGTGCGTGACGTTGGCTCCCTGCCGTTTCTTGCCGTTGATCTGCGCAACTCCATTAATGAAGGGTTTATCCCCGGGCCGCGCATTGTGGCCAGCGGGCCGGCCATTACCATCACCGGCGGCCATGGCGATCTCAATAATTTTTCCCCGCAGACGCGCGTCACCATGTTCCCTGAAGAGCGCGACTTTGCCATTGCCGATGGCGTCGATCAGGTTCGCCATGTAGTGCGCGCGCAGGTGAAATACGGCGTGGACGTGATCAAGATTCTGGCCAGCGGCGGCGTGCTTTCCAAAGGCGACAGCCCGGGCGCTCCGCAGTTTACGTTTGAAGAACTCAAGGCCGCCGCCGATGAAGCGCACATGGCCGGACGCAAGATTGCCGCGCATGCCCACGGCACACAGGCAATCAAGAACGCGATTCTTGCCGGCATTGATTCCATTGAACACGCCAGTTTGATTGACGACGAAGGCATCCGCCTGGCCAAAGATCATGGCACCTATCTGGACATGGACATCTATAACGACGATTACATTCTCGGCAAGGCGATTGAATTTGGCTTGCCGAAAGAGAATGTAGAAAAAGAAAAAATGGTGGGCCGGGTGCAGCGGGAAAATTTCCAGAAAGCGGTGAAGGCTGGAGCTAAGATGACGTTCGGCACAGATGCTGGCGTTTACCCGCATGGCGACAACGCCAAACAGTTTTTCTATATGGTGAAGTTCGGCATGACGCCGGCGCAGGCCATCCGCGCAGCCACCAGCAGCGCAGCTGATCTCATTGGACGCTCAAAAGATGTGGGCACCCTGGAGCCGGGCAAGTTTGCTGACGTGATCGCCGTGACTGGTAATCCCTTGCAGGATGTGCGTGCCCTGGAAAACGTGGGCTTTGTGATGAAGGGTGGCGAAGTGGTAAAAGACCAGATCACGCTCGGCGCAGCGGCTCATCATAATTAATTTGTCTGTATTAAATCGGTTCTCTCCGCAGTCGAGCTATACTGGCGTTGGCGTTCAGGGCGCCGCCCGTCCGCGGAGAGGACCGAGTCCACCTGATTTGAGATTTGATTTAAAGATATTACGAATCTCCTTTTTGCCCGAGACAGCGGACCACGGGCGCTGACCAAAGGAGGTCCGTCCATGGCAGATCGCAACTCTAAAGATCGTCACTTTGAAGATCGCCGTTTTGAATACCGCCACTTTCCCGTCCGTCCGAACCTTGAACAACTTAAACATCAGGCCAAGGATTTGCTGCGAGCTGTCCGGCAAAGCGATCCTGTGGCGATTGCAGATTTTCAGAAACATCACACCAAACCAATCAATCCAGAAGCCGCCAAGCTAGCGGACGCACAGTTCGTACTGGCACGGAGTTATGGTCTGCCGAGTTGGCTACGTCTGGTTACGGCCTGCCGCCTTACTGATGCTATCTGGCACGGCGATGTGGAAACGGTCCGCGAACTGGTATTGAAAGATCCGCAGCTGCTGCATGACGATGCGCGCGGCCTGCCCAGCAACTGGGGACCGCCCATGTCTTACGCGGCGAACATTGGTCAGGACAAAATCATTCATATGTTGCGCGAGCTTGGCGCGAAAGACCTGCAACATGCGTTTGATCGTGCGTGCTTGCAGGGAAAGTTGGAGACCGCGCGACAGCTATTCGCGATGGGCGCGCGTCCTGGGCCAGGAGCTGTGATGGGGCCATGTGAGACGCTGAGTGATACGGGGCTCGCATTCCTGTTGGAACTCGGGACTCCTCTGAGCGATCAGCACGGTGACCGGCTGGCTCCGGTTGCCCTGCTTCTCCAAACCTACTCTCGCTATCCGGAAGGGAAACACCGTTGCATGGAAATTGTGGCGCAGCAGGGAATCAATTTGCCGGACACGCCAACCATGGCGCTGCATCGCGGACGGATTGATCTGCTGAAAGCGCATCTCCAACGCGATCCGCAATTACTGACTCGCACGTTTTCACATCAGGAAATTTATCCCCCGGAACTTGGATGCCATGCCGATGAATCGTTGGCCCTGCATGGCACTCCGCTGGCAGGCACAACGCTGCTGCACATTGCCATCGACTATGATGAAATTGAGTTCATGCGCTGGCTGATCGAGCATGGCGCGGATGTAAACGCAAAAGCCGCAGTCGATGCAGACGGTTTTGGCGGTCACACGCCACTTTTCGGTTGCGTGGTATCGCAGGCATACCGATGCCCTGTACGGACAGACGATCTGGTTGCGCGCCTTCTGCTGGACCATGGCGCTGACCTCAACGCTCGCGCATCATTGCGGAAGCGGTTGCGGTTTGTCAAAGACGAAAGCATGCATGAGTATCGCGATGTAACGCCGTTGTCGTGGGGCGAGCGCTTCCACGATCAGGATTGGGTCAATCGAGCGGCGATGCGGCTGATTGCCGAACGTGGCGGACATTCCTGAGAGCCTGCCGTTGCCATCCGTGCCAGCGTCTCGCTACGATTAACATTGAGGCGATCAAGTTATCGTCATTGTCCTAAGGAGGAAATCCATGTCATTGAAAAAGGTAATTCTCTTCTTTGTATTTTTTAGTTTCATTATTCCAGTAAGCGCTATCCAGCAAACCCCTAATTCGTCCGCGCAGGCCGCCAGCAGCCAGG
>DASXLK010000058.1:0-31402 GCA_036496365.1 Candidatus Angelobacter sp.
GGCAGCGCGGAAATACCGTTTCAGGCCCACGAATATGGCGTGCTGGTGCTGGCGTACGCGCATCTGGAAGATTTCTTTTCACCACAAGATGTTCCCATTGCGCGAGAAATTCTGCGGCAAAGATTGTGGGAGCTGCCGGACTCAGAGAAGAACACTGCAGCCTTAAGTCCTGCGGGAAAAACCGAGTTAGACGAATTGCTGCACCATCGCGACCTGCTGCGCGAAGCTCTGTTGCAGGAAATCAAGCTGCACAAGGCTGAGATGGATTCGGTCTCGCCGCACAGCACAATTTCATCCTTGCATACACCGGTCTATCTGCTGCACGGTGCAGGCGATACGATCATTCCAGCATCAGAAACGCTCTGGCTGGCCAAAGACCTTCCGCCACAAAGCGTGAAGGCCACACTCATCAGTCCGGCGCTGGTCCACGTAAATATGGAAGATAAAGTCACATTGCAGCAAGAATGGGAGCTGATGGATTTCATGTCGCAAATTCTGGACGCGACGGACAATGCTCGGCCTGATATTCATAGGTAACAAATGGGGGCAAAAATAAAATTGACAGTTACTGTTGGGTCACGAGTTAGATGTGTTGACCATATCATTTTGGACCGGTTTTCGGCGGTGCAGCCTTATCCTCATTCTTCTGGGGAACAGCACGAGTGACAGGAGATGTAGGTACGGGTATCGAAAGCTGAACTTTGCCCTGATTAAAGGTCACGATGCTGCTGATTGTGCTGCGGCTCACTTCAAAAACAACCGGATAATATGTTCCTGATCTCCACAACGCTGCTGAATTGGGGGCCTCTTTTTCGGAATGACTACCCCGATCTGAAGATCGTGCTACATAAGCCTCCCCACTCGTTTCCTCTATGATTTTTACCGGGACGGTGCATATAGGTTGACGGTCAAAACTCTCTATCAATCCGACGGGTATGCTCGTCCGCTGTACATCGGAGAAACAAATTTGAGCGTCCGGACTTTGAGTAAAATCCCCGCCTCCCTTCTCCGCTGGTATATGGTTATAGACAGTGTGAGCAAAAGAAAAGATTCCCAGGATAAAGAGAGAGCCGAGAATTGCGCTTCGCACCAATAATCGCGACATTCTATCTTTTTTGCTGGAGCCAAGAAGGGGCCATTTTGTGAACCTATATACGAAGAAGAAAAACAACAATTGGAGAATCAGATAATTGTGCAATCGCTCCCTGAACATCGAAGCGAAATCGATGTTTTTGAGAATTAAAAAAGTTGGTACAAAGCCGATCAGGACAAGAACCCACCGAATTAGATTTAGCCTTTGGGACCAAAGCGTGTACTCGCCAAATAGTAACCTCAAAACTAGCGTAGCTAGAACCGGCACATAAAGCCAGTTGATGAGTGATTGATTTTCCCTAAACAGACCTGGATGGGCAAATGCTAGGATGCAGTAAAAAACTGCGGAAAGATTGATGAGCATCAGAATCAACGCGATTGGCATGTTTTCTGAAGGAGTGAATAAGCGCGCCAAAAGGTGCTTCAGGCTTGAGGCCGGAATGATGGTTGAGCTGGGCTGCTGTCCCGAAAATAAGCCTTGTAAAATGCATACAATCGATACAGGGCATGTGAGGCAGAGAGTGCCAATATAAATATAACGTAATTTAAAAAACTCTCCGCCAGCCTCACGAATCCCATATTCATTCAGGAACGTCAATGCTACTAGAAATCCAGTTCCATAGGCCAATCCAATGCCTGCGGCGATGACCTTGAGCGCAGACTCAATATTGGCTTTGGCATCACTGCCTTGGTCGTCTGTTGGTCCAGCCTTAGTATTTACCTGATCTCCAGATATCATGATCAAATTGTACTTTAGTATCCCTTCACCTCTTACTGTTTCGCGAGGAATCTATATAGAAGAACATATCGCGGGTTACCGGGGAGGGCAATGCTTTCAACTGCTCCCCTCGGGCGCCTTCCCATTGCGGCGTTTCGCTTAGCGACGTGGTATGCTTTCACTGAGGGAACAGGTGGAGTTCATGGCTATGAGTGGCGATGGTGAACCCGAATATACCCTTGGTCACTCCGATCATGAGATCAATCGCCTTGAACGGCAAGGAGATTATTTTCGGGATCTCACCCGGGATTTATTCGTGCGCGCGGGCCTACAGAAAGGAATGCGCGTGCTCGACTACGGAGGGGGGGCCGGCGACGTGGCAATCCTTGCAGCGGAACTGGTAGGACCATCCGGGGCTGTTGTTTCGTTTGATCGTTCTCCCGAAGCTGTCTCCAAGGCGCGTGAACGTGCAGCCGCATGCGGCTTGCAATCCGTGCGATTTTTACAGGCTGATGAGGAGACAGTACGGGATCTCCTCGGCCCGGAGCGCTTTGATGCAGTCGTAGGGCGATTAGTTCTTGTCTTCCAAAGCCATCCGGAAATAGCATTGCAGAAGCTTATGAGTTACTTACACCCTAGAGGGATCATCGCATTTCACGAGTATGATCAGGAAGGCGGCTGCTGGTCCCAACCGAGGCTTCCGCTTTTGGAGCAACTCGTGGCATGGGTGATTGAGACATTCCGACGCGGCGGTATGTTGACCGATGCCGGAAGGGTTTTACAACATTTTCATAAGGCTGGGATTGAATCTATCCGCATCGTTCGCGAGGGACAAGTGACAGATGGTGCTAATCCACTTGCTTATCAGTTCCTCATTGATATCATGCGCACGATACTACCTCTTGCAGAAAAAACTGGGGTAACCACTGCACAGCAGGTGCAACTCGAATCTCTCCTTGACCGATTGAAAGAGGAGTCGCAAGGTAAAGGTGCACATTGGATTCCAGCATTCCTAGTGGCAGCCTGGGGCCGTGCTCGTGGGTGAATTGACGGGATAACTCATATCCGTGTAAACAACTAGACCTCCCAGCGGAGATAGGATCATCCATCTGAACTTGATAGCCAAGTTCTAATTAAGCTTCGCTTACTCACCCTCGTGTTAACATCCTTCGCACACTCCGGACTACAGATCTGCAACTTCCGCAGCCTCAGTATTATGACCGGCGAGAAAACTGCGTTTAGAAAAGCTGATGGGTCGTATACAAGCATGAGAAGCTATGTCCTGAAAAGTTCAACAGTTTTCGTAAAGATTTTCAAAATAGGAATTGGCATGTAGTCGGTGGAATTCTACCTGGCTCGAGAAAATGCATACCATTTCTAGCTAACTTTTACTGGCTGGTGCTGTGGCACGTTTCGGCAAACTCGCCGAATTCAACTGCCGGCAGTATTCTTCGAAATCCGCGCGCGGCCCTTTCCAGCGCAGGTCTTCAACCGTTTCAAAGACCGGCACATCCAGCCGCAGCGTAGCCAGCGTGCGAAACAGCAGAGCGTCATCCCATGCGCTGAATAAAGATTCTGACAAGGCTTTCGCCCGCTTGATCACTGGATTCCAGTCCTGCCAATTCTTTGGAATCTCTTCCAGGTGAGGATAAACCGACAGAACGCCGCCTGCCGCTTTTTCTCCCCATCCCTTCACTCCGGGGAAGCCATCAGCGCTATCGCCGACCAGAGCCAGATAATCAGGAATAGAGTGCGGGCTGACTCCAAACTTTGCCACAACGCCAGCCTCATCGCGTGTGGTCTCGCGCCGCCGGTCGAGCTGCACCACGCGCGTTCCCACCACGGACTGGCCCAGGTCTTTATCTGGCGTGCAGATCAGCACCTGCTTTACGCTGGCATCTAGCGCCGCTTTCGCCGCAGCGGAGGCCAGCGCGTCATCAGCTTCAAATTCCACCATGGGCCATACCCGCACGCCCATGGATTGCAGCGCCACTTCAAGAATAGGAAATTGCGAGAGCAGATCCGGAGCCACGCCCTCGCTGGTCTTGTAGCCCGCATAAAGATCGTTGCGGAAGGATTCCACCACATGATCGGTGGCGACGCCAAGATGGGTTGCGCCTTGCTCAATCATGGAAAGCACAGAGCCCAGGACACCGCGCACTGCGCCCACTTCGCGGCCATTCGCATCTTTAGTGGCAGGCACGGCAAAAAAGTAGCGGAACAATTCATACGTCCCGTCAATCAGATGAATATTCATGTTTGGCAAAAGCTACGCATGCGATGTTACATGAACCGACTGCAAGCGATAAAACCACTCGCCGCCAAAATCGAACACGCCGGAAGCTCCAGCCATTTGAGGGGTAATTCGGGCCAAGTGAATCGTCAGGCGATATTTCTAGTAAACTAGAGAAGTGAGTCTTCCCTCCGTTGAAAAAGATCAAAGTATAAGCATGGCCGGCAGCCTGATTAAGCGTTGGGCTGCCTTTTCCCGGCAGCGTGAAGAGCAGGTTTTTCTTGCCCTGACGCTGCTGATTGGCGCTCTGGTTGGGCTGGCCGTTGTGGCTTTCATCGTTTTGACCGAGCACACAGGCATGCGGCTCTATCCGGTCGGCAGCGCTGCCTGGCGGCGTGTGCTGATTCCGATTGCCGGCTCTCTGGCCATGGGCTATCTGCTGGCCCGTTATTTTCCCAATGCTCGCGGCAGCGGCGTGCCGCAGACCAAGGCGGCTCTCTTCGCCGCGAATGGATTCATTTCTCTTCGTACCGTGCTGGGAAAGTTTCTCTGCACATCGACCACGCTCGCCAGCGGAATCCCGCTGGGCCGTGAAGGACCATCCGTTCAGGTAGGCGCGGGAATCGCTTCCGTGCTTGGCCGATGGCTGGGCCTGCGTCCGGAAAAAGTAAAGGCGCTGTTGCCGGTAGGTGCGTCTGCGGCGATTGCCGCTGCCTTCAACACGCCGATGGCAGCAGTCTTGTTTTCCCTGGAAGAAGTGATGGGCGACCTGAATGCGCCGATCCTGGGATCTGTGGTGTTGGCCTCGGCAACTTCATGGGCCGTGTTGCGCCTGCTTCTGGGCAACAATCCTCTGTTTCATGTGCCGCAATATGAACTAGTCAGCCCGCTGGAGTTTGCCATCTATGCAATTCTGGGCGTTGCCGGAGGGCTATTGTCAGCCGCCTTTACCTCGTTATTGCTGAAAATCCGAAAGCATTTCCTGCTTCTGCCCATCAAGACGCGCTGGTGGCATCCGGTAACCGGTGGAATATTGGTCGGGCTGATGGGCTGGTTTGTGCCGCAGGCGTTAGGCGTTGGCTATAGTTACGTAGGTGATGCCCTCAACGGCAACATGGCGTTGAAACTGATGGCGCTACTGGTGGTGCTTAAACTTGTTGGCGTGGCTGCCAGCTACGGTTCTGGCAATGCCGGAGGCATCTTTGGCCCCAGCCTTTTTATGGGTGCAATGCTGGGCGGTACGATTGGCAGCATCGCTCATCACTTTCTGCCGCTTTCCACCGCCGCACCTGGAGCTTACGCGCTGGTAGGCATGGGCGCTCTTTTTGCCGGTGTCGTTCGCGCACCCATGACTTCTGTGCTCATGATTTTTGAAATGACCCACGATTATGCCGTCATCGTGCCATTGATGATCGCCAATCTGGCCAGCCTCTTTATTTCTTCACGGCTGCAAAAACAGCCTATCTACGAAGCGTTGGCGCATCAGGATGGCATTCATCTGCCGAGTTCAAAGTCCCGCGATGAATTTGGGCAGCGCAAGGTGTTTCAAGTCATGCGGAGCGCAACGGAAACTCTTTCAGCGCAACTCACGGTGCAGGCCGCCAGCGAGCGCCTCCAGTTAAGCCCTTTCCGCGCGTGGCCGCTGATGGACGAAAACAGCATTGTCGGCGTTTTAAGCCGGGCCACACTCAAGAGCGCACTCGATTCTGGCAAAGGCGACCAGACCTTGCTGAGCCTGCTGGAAGCGATTGAATTTCCTCATGTCCACACGGACCAGGCCTTGCATCTTGCACTGGAACGCATGAGCAACGCCCATATTGATATTTTGCCGGTGGTGAACCGGGCGGATGTTCACAAACTTGAAGGCGTCATCACCCTGCGCGATGTGCTGGATTCTTACGGCGTTGATTCCATCGGCTCGGCATAAACACCTCAGCCTCATTTACCATAGATAAGCAACCCACTACTATGGTTACTCTTAAAGACATTGAACACGCTCGTTCCCTGCTTCGCGGCATTGCCGTCCGCACGCCGCTGGTGCTGTGCAAGCTTCCTTATGACCCGCAAATGAATGGCCGACAAATGAATGGCCGGCAAATGAACGACCGGCAGATTTTCATCAAGCCGGAGAACCTGCAGCCCATTGGTTCATTCAAACTGCGCGGGGCTTACAACAAGATTTCGTCGCTCACGCCAGACGAGCGCAAACGCGGCGTGGTGGCACACTCCAGCGGCAATCATGCGCAGGGCGTGGCCTTTGCTGCGCGAGCGCTAGGGGTAAAAGCTACCATTGTTATGCCGAGCAGCGCGCCAAAAGTAAAACTGGAGGCTACGCGCGCTCTGGGAGCGGAAGTGGTGCTGGTTGGGCCGGTGAGCGAAGACCGCATCAAGAAGGCGGAAGAACTGGAACGCGAGCGCGGACTGGTACCTGTGCCGCCCTATGCTGACGAAAAAATCATCGCCGGAACAGGCACGATCGGGCTGGAAATCCTGGAAGACATGGCTGACGTTGACCTGGTGCTGGCGCCGGTGGGTGGCGGAGGGCTGATCAGCGGCGTGGCCACGGCTATCAAGGAATCGAGCCCCAGGGCAAAGATTATTGGTGTGGAACCTGAGTTTGCCGCAGATGCACAGGCGAGCCTGCGCTCGGGGAAGATTCAGTCCATTTCAGGCGAGAGCGCAATGCGGACTGCGGCAGATGGCCTGCGGTCCCAAAGCATTGGGGAAATCAATTTTGAGCACATCAAGAAATATGTGGATGACATTATTACCGTGACGGAAGACCAAATCCGGCAGGCCATGCGGCGGCTGCTGTTTTCCGCACGCGTACTGGCCGAGCCTAGCGGCGCAGTCACCACCGCAGCAGCCATGTTCCATGCTGATCAGCTTCCAGCATCCAATAAGACAGTGGTTGTGCTGACCGGCGGCAACATTGAGCCGCAGCTTTTTTCTGACATGCTGCAGCAAACCGTGTAAGGTAAATAACAGTGACGCACTGGAAAACATTTGGATTGCTATCTCTGCTGGCCCTGGCCACAGCTGGCTCGTTTGCTGCCGATAAGCAATACGGCACTCTTGTCCGCGAAGAGTATCTGTATGCTTCCGCCGGGGCGAATTCGCAAAAACTATCGCAGGTAAACCGTGGCAGCGACCTTACGGTACTTGAGACCGCCAATGCCGAAGGCCAGCCGTGGGTGAAGGTCGCAATGGCTGCCGACCAGGCGCAGGTAAGCAAAGAAGTCACAGGCTGGCTGCCCGGCAAGGCGATTGTCAACGCCTCTACTGCGAATGGGGACCAGATTATCTTTGGCCAGGCCGTGGATTCCGAGCATCAGGCAGAAGATCGTAAAGGCCGGAAAGGCGCTGCCGAAGATGCGCTGCGGCTGTATTCGCGTGTACCGGAAATCTTTCCCGGATCGCCGCTGGCAGCGGAAGCCATGTGGCGTGCCGCGGACATCCGCTGGCAGCTCGCAAAGGCTGACCGTTCAGGCAAACCGCCAGACGAAAAATATCTGCAAGAAGTGATTGCTAAATTCCCACAATCCAGGCAGGCCGAGCTGGCAGCGTTTGATCTGCTGGAAGGCAAGTTATGCCCGGAGTGGCGCGGGCTGGCGGAGTGTCCAACAAAAGAATCTGCGCTATATGAGCAATATGCGCGCGAGCATCCGCAATCTCCCAAGGCCGCAGAAGCGCTGTTTGACGCAGCGTGGCGGCAGGCCTCGCTGGCCGACATCTATCGCCTGAGCGATGACCGTGACAAAAGCGATGCCGCACGCAAAAAAGCAATTGCGCTGGCGCAGCAGATTCAAAACCAGTTTCCTCAGGGTGACTGGAAGCCGCGGGCCGTAGATCTAATCTACAAGCTGGAAAAGAAGATTGTGCTCTACGGGCCGGTAGAGTGAGGTGCCTGATGTTGAAATGCAAACTATCCCTGCTCACATTTTTAGTGGCTGTTTCCATCGCCGCATTTGCCGGCGATAAAGAACATGGCACGGTCATCACCGAGGTGATGCTTCACGTCTCGCCCGATCCCACATCACAACAGCTGAGCAAAATCACGCGCGGCCGCGATATTTTTCTGATGGACCATACGATGGTCGATAACAAGCCCTGGGCACATTTGCTGGCAGTGGTGGATGTTGACGTGGAGCGAGAAACGGCGCGCTCCATCAGTGGATGGGTACCGGCCAACGCGGTGGTTACTACTTCCACGCCCAATGGCGACCAGATTATTTATGGCGAGGCCGTGGATTCCGAAAGCCGGGCTGACCAGGGACGCAAAAATGCGCGCAACGACGCACGGCGGCTTTACTACCGTCTCTATGAATACTTTCCCGACTCACCATTGGCGGGCGAGGCCCTGTGGCGCGCCGCCGATATTCAGTGGCATCTGGAAAAAGCCGACGTGAGCCGGCGGCCTTCGTCGCACGAGATGGACCCTTATATGCGGGTCGCCATTGAAGAAGAAACCATGAAGCTGGTGATCAAGAAATTCCCTAAGACCAAGTGGGCGGACATGGCGGCCTACGACCTGATCGACAACAAAGTCTGCGGCTCATGGAAGGGCGAGACCAAGTGTCCGGAAAAAGAATCTGAGATCTATGAGAAATACGTGCGTGAGCATCCGGAATCACCCAAGGCCGCAGAAGCGCTCTTTGAAGCGGCCAGCCGCCAGGGTGCATTGGTGGAAATGTTCCGCGCCAGCCATGAACAGGATAAGAGCGAAAAATCCCGCAAAAAAGCCACAGAACTAACGCAGGAAATTGCCGCCAAGTATGCGGATGGAGACTGGAAGCCGCGCGCACTGGAGCTGATGTACGCGCTGCAACAAGGGATACCCACCTATAATGCGGACGCTGACCGCGCAGCAAAATAAGGCAAGACCATGTTTGGTAAGACCATGACGGAGGAGTTTTGCACGACTATCTGCTCTCTTTATTCTTAGGCGTTGTTGAAGGCCTCACGGAATTTCTGCCAGTCAGTTCAACGGCCCATCTGCGGATCAGTGAAGCGCTGCTCCACATTCAGCTCAATGATCCATTCTGGAAGATGTACTCCATTGTGATTCAGCTGGGGGCCATTCTCTGCCTGCCGATTTACTTCCGGTCGCGCATTGGCCGATTCTTTTCTACTTTTCCTCATGGCGAAAGACAAGACCGCACGGCGCTCACACACCCTTTGACTCTGGTAATGATTGCGTTTGTTTGCACAGCCGTTCCATCGCTGCTGCTGACCAAGATCATCGGCAAACATCTGGAAAGCCTGACCGTAATGGGCGTTTCACTGCTGGTGGGCGGCATTGTGATGTGGATTGTAGACGCTTATTTCGGCAGCCCGCGCTCCGTAGGACGCCATATGACGGAACGCATGGAAGATGTTTCTCTTTTTCAGGCAATCTGGATTGGCATCTGCCAGGTAGCTTCAGCGGTGTTTCCCGGAACATCGCGGTCCATGTCAACCATCGCGGCCGGACAGGTTTCCGGCATGTCACGCACCGCCGCGCTTGAGTTTTCTTTCTTTCTCTCCATGCCGACGATGATCGCGGCAACTGGCTACGATTTACTCAAAACTTTTCACCCCAAGCATGGGCAGGAAGCGCTGGGCCGCATGCCGGTTGACGGGCATGAATGGATCGTCCTGTTGATTGGCTTTGTGGTTTCTTTTATCGTGGCGCTGGTGGTGGTGGCGTGGTTTATGAACTGGGTGCGCCGCAGAGGCTTTACGCCATTTGCCATTTACCGGATTGTGGTTGGTATCGCGGTACTGGTATGGGTGATGCGGGGGTAAAAACTCTCTCACTGTGGCGATTTTATCCCCTAAGTTGCCGCGAGAAATCACTCTCCTATTTCCGATTTGTCCATTTACCGGGTGCCGCTCGTCATATTGCAAATCATGCCAGCGGCCCTTCCAGAAACCTACCAGACGCACCACGCCGTTGCGATGATCAACAACTACAACGCCAATTCCGCCTTTGCCTGTCTTCAAGACAGTGCTAATGGCAAGGGGATGAGTCTTGACCAGCGCAATTTCGCTGCCCCAATCGCGGTCCGTATCCACCAGAACCCAGGCGACGCGCGTCCGCGAAATAGCTGCGAACTCACCATCGTGAGAAATTTTAAGCTGCTGAACGCCGAACCAATCAGGCACCAGCGGACCAAACAGATTGGGGAAGAACGGCAGTCTGACCTGCTTTTCTGGATGGCCTGCGGAATCGAGCACCACTACCTTTTGGACTTCTCGTTTACCTGTAACCGTGAGTAGCTCGGATGCTCCGGGCAGGAATGCCGGGCCAATTACGCTGTTGGCGGGCAAGGTGAGCATGCCGACATCCTCAATCTGCGCATCAGAAATTTTTACTTCTCTGTAAGAACCGCCTTGCTGAGTAGGCAGCCATAATAGTCGTGGTCCATTGGCGGCTATCGGCCGCCGTCCATCAAGGCCAAACCCTAAAGCACCAAGATTCTGATCTGAAAGCAGCTCGCCTTCAACGCTCCAGCGTTGCATGTGGAGATCAACATGAGAGGCGTCTGTCGGGTCGGAGGCCGCCTGCGGAACATATCGCCAAAGCGCCAGGGAATCATCCGGAAGGAAACCGGCTGCAAATGGCGACTTATAGGCCCATTCCAACCGGCTAGAACCGAAACGCTCCCACTGGGAAGAGAACTTCCTATGCATAGTTCCGGTCTTACGATCATGAATGATTACAGTAAGCTCGTTGCCTGGAACTACTGTTGCCAGCCACTTGCTATCGTCACTGAATGTTTCCTCGCATCTCCCTAAATAAGTGACGGGCGTATGAGTGGTCACAGCGGGAACGCCAGGTTCACTAAGCCTTGTTTCAAGATCACTTTCCTTTAGTGTTCCTGTTGCTAAGGCACCATCTGGAGCGAATGCTGCGCAGGTCCCTGTATGCTTGATTTGCGCGTGAGATTGAGCACAATGGCCAAAGCCGAGCAGGAAAAAGCCTGTGAGTATGCAGCCGCGCCCCATAGCTGAAGACTACTGGCCACTCCACTGGCAGTCAAATCGGCTTTAACAGGCGCTCCGCTAAAGCGCAATAGTGCGTGGTGGCGTGCCGCAAAGGTGCAGCGGCCATTTTGAGGAAAAAAGGGTTATCTGACGAAGATCAGCATGATGCGAAGGGCCAACCTGTCTGAAAGAATACTGGCATAGTACTTAACTGAAGAATAGATCGTCCGAACCATAAAAACCTCCTGGGGCGCGAAAGTTTTCAATCAGGAGAGAGCAGCAGTTCTGCGCTGTGCTCTTTACTGACCTGCCTAGAGTATGCGCTGGCGATGATGAAGTTAGGTTAAGGCGGCATGAAATTCCAATGAATCGCCAGTCAAGGCCCTAATCATTCCCAAGCTGGAACGGGTTCTCTCGCAGGGAGAAGCAGAGGGAAAAGAGAGAGGCAGCCGGTGTTCGAAAACGAACATCGCCGCAGAGATGCGTTGTCAAGATGTACTACTTCGCCATTGAATTTTCTGTGGCAGCTCGCTAGATTACAACAGCTCTCAGGGTGAGTTTCATTTGGATTGATCTTTGAAAGATAAAAAATACTCACGCGATGGCTCCAGCGCCGGATTGGGTAAATGGGTAATTGAGTAAATTAAAGCCAAACCCGCTCAACCCTACGCCAAATTAGTACCTATATGCGCAAACCCACGCCAATCTGGGATGGGTATAGGAGGGGGAGGGGCTGCGCGAATCGCGGTGAGATCAGATGATCGGGTGGCCTGATGATCAGAAAACCAAAACCTTACCACGGATAAACGCGGATCAAAAGGAGAGCGGGTGGTCTTTGATTACCGAATCGGTAATCGAGCAAAAAACTGGGGACCTTCTTTCCGGTCCCCATAGATCAAACTAACTGTTTAGAGTCGCAAACGCTTACTTTACCGGGTTGCCGTCGGCATCAATCTTATGGATTTCACCCAGATTTAGATCGCGGATACCGGCTTCCACCTTGCTCATGTCGCCCACCACTACCCATATTACGTGGTCAGGCTGGATGAGTTTTTTAGCGATTGCATTGGCTGAGTCCGGGGTGATGGCCAGCACCTTCTGCGTGAAAGTATTGAAGTAGTCTTCCGGCAGTCCGTATTGAATGATCTGGCTATAAGCACCGGCAAGCTGCTGCACGGTTTCAAACGATCCGGGCAGGCCAAGAGTAGCGTTGGCTTTTTCGCGCTCCAGCTCTTTTTCTTCAATGGGCTTGGGCCCAATGATGTCATGGTATTCCTTCACCAGTTCGGCCAGGGATTCCTTGGTTTTGTCGGTCTGAACAGGAGCAACGCTGAAGTAAGGACGCTGTCCGCGTGCGGCAGGAATGGCGGCGAAGGTGCCATACGACCAGTGTTTGTCTTCACGCAGGTTCATGTTGATACGCGCACTGAACGTTCCGCCAAAAACGTTGTTTACGATCTGGATGGGAATTGAATCCGGATCATTGCGCGGCGGCGCGAGCAGGCTGCCAAAGATAATGCTCTGCCCTGATCCAGGACGATCAATCAGGTAGACCTCAGTTTTGGGCGCGGCTTCAACGGGAGCAATGTTCTTTTTAGGTACGTCGCCGGGCTTCCATGCGGCAAAGATTTTCTCCAGTTGCGGAGTGATCTCTTTGAGCGTGGTATCGCCGACGATGAGCAAAGTGGCATTGTTTGGTTTGAACCAGGTTTCATGCCACTTGACCAGGTCTTCACGGGTCATTTTCGCCAGACTGGCTTCAGTGCCGGTACCGGTGAAGGGGACTCCGTAAGGATGGCCTTTGCCATACAGTAGCTGCGGAATTACGCGCAGAGCCATGGTCTGGGGCTCAACTTTTTCACGGCGAATGCCGGCAAGACGCTCCCGCTTCAGGCGGTCAAACTCTTTCTGCGGAAAGGCTGGATGAAGAATGAGGTCGCCATAGATATCGAGCGCTTTATCCATGGTGAGCTTGAGCGTATTGAGGTTGACGATTGCCCAGTCCAGATTGGAGCCAGCATTAAAGTTGGCGCTGAGTGATTCCAGTTCTTCGCCGATTTTGAGCGAGTCGCGCGTGGGCGTGCCTTCTTCCAACATACGCTGGGAGAAGCTGGCAGTGCCGGGCGCACTGGCTGGATCGCCGGCATAGCCGCTATCCACCAGCAGTGAGAAGTTAACTACCGGAGCGGTATGGCGCTCTGCCAGCACAATGTTCAGGCCGTTAGAAAGTTTGGCCTTCTGCATGGGCGGCAGACTGAGTGACATTGGCTTGCCCAGTTCTGGCTCTTTGGAGCGATCGAGTTTGCCATCCGCAGTAAGCGTGGAGGGATATGGCTGGACTTCCAGGATGTAGTCGCCATCGGTAAGCCAGTCATTGGCGGCTTTTTTTACCGATGCAGGGGTAGCAGCCTGAATGCGCTGGAGATATTCCTTGTAGCAATCCGGATTGCCGGTAAACGTCTGGCAGCGGGCCAGCACGTCGCTCTTGCCGCCAAAACCGCCAATGCGCTCAACAATGCGCGCATAGTTGCCAAAGATTTGCGTCTTGGCCAATTGCAGTTCAGCTTCTGTGGGACCGTTCTTCAGGAATTTTTGCAGCTCTTCGTCGGCTTCTTTTTCAGAGTTCCGGAAATTTGCCCGGGCTTTCACAGGGTCCGGATCGAACTTGGCAGTAATGGTGAAATCAAATTGGCCGCCTATTTCATTCGAATCGTCGGAGGCGGATGCGCCCGTGGCAATCTGGTCTTTATAGATCAGGCGCTTGTAGAGCCGCGAAGTTTTGCCGCGGCCCAGCACCTGCGCCACCAAGTCAAGCTGCGCTTCTTCAGGAGAGCCGAATTGCGGCACGTTCCATATGCGATACAGACGGGCCTGCGGTACGCGGTCCTGTACCCATCCGCGATGCGTACCGGTGCGCTTTGCCACCCAGACTTCCTGCTTGGCAATGGGCGGTCCTGGAGGGATATCGCCGTAATATTTTTCTGCTTTTTCGCGCGCCACTTCCGGCGTGATGTCGCCGGCAATAACCACCGTGGTGTTGTTTGGTCCGTAATACGTTTTGAACCACTCTTGCACGTCGCCCATGGAGGCTGCATCGAGGTCTTTCATGGAGCCAATGACGGTCCAGGAATAAGGATGGCCCAATGGATATGTATTCTCAACAACCAACTCTTCCGTCACGCCATACGGCTGGTTTTCACCCTGGCGCTTTTCGTTCTGCACCACGCCGCGCTGAAGATCGAGTTTCTTCTGATCAAGTACGCCCAGCAGATGCCCCATGCGGTCACTCTCGGCAAAGAGCGCATAGTCCAGCATGGAGGTTGGCACATTCTCAAAATAATTCGTGCGGTCGTTGTTCGTGGTGCCATTCAGATTGGTTGCGCCAATACCTTCCATGGCATTGAGATAAGTATGGTTAAAATTATCGCTGCCGCTGAACATAAGATGTTCAAACAGATGAGCAAAGCCGGTTTTGCCCAGTTGCTCATTCTTGGAACCAACGTGATACCAGGTGTTAACGGCCACAATAGGCGCTTTGTGGTCCTCATGCACCAATACTGTGAGTCCGTTTTTAAGTACGAACTTGGTGTACTTGATATCGGGAATAGGAATTTTGACGCTGCTTGCCGCAGTATGCGCAGGCGCTTTCGCTTTCGGCGCGGGCGCAGCTGGTTGAGCGCTCAGAGAAAGAGAGCTGAAGCTTGCAATCATCAGCGCCAGGAACAGGCCAGCGATTTTATTCATGAACTTGCTTCTCAAGGTGCCTCCGTAATTAAAGATCGAACAATTTTGGCCGCGACAAACAAATCAGTCCGGCATGGTTCGGGGTGTTCAGTCAAAACAAAAAGGGTTTGTCCACAGCTACTGGCCTGCGTTCTTGCAATACGCTCGTCAATGAAGAATGCAACAAAGGGGGTATTTTCAAGCTTCTGGGACTGCGCTCATCATACCAGCGCAGCTGGCGCGCTTCACCTGAAAAGCCGCGGTTTTCTGTAAACAAATAACCGATCTAACGTTTCTTAACGAATATCGTCTAAAGTCATTGTGAAAGTGTTTCCAATGGTGTTCGCGCTCTCAGCGATTCTGTTTGCGCAGCAGGGCGATCCTGCCAAACTTGAGCGGCAGATACAAGGCCAGGTATTGACGTCAAAGAGTGATCCGGCCGTTCAAATCACTTTTGCGCCGCAATTCAAGTATGCCGGCGGCCAGCGATTTTTACTCTATGGCGTGGCTGAAGCCGAGCAGCACTTCTATACGCAATCCGATGCCAGCGGAAAAATTGAGCGATTCTACTGGATACAATTTGAACATTATCTTCCCAGCAACAAACATCAATATGACTATCCTTCCAAGCGGACTCTCGACCTTGGCGGCCTGACTTTTATCTATGACACGGCGGCATTTTCAGATTACGCAGGCACAAAAAGCAATCCTGCGTCAGACGCCGCGAAAACCCGGACGCTGCTCAAGAAAGCTGGCTTGGTGCTTCCCGCTGCCACAGCGCGAATCCGAATGGTGCATTTGACTGACTGTTCAAAGCGCAGTGAGCTGATGATCATTTATGGCGAGGCTTTAAACGGAAAGGCACCACCAAACTCAGATGAGGGATTAGACGTTGATGATCAACTTCCCACGCTTGCCGCCAGCGTGCGAAAGCACGCGGTTGAAGGCATGAAGATTGAGCGGCAATAGCGTTGCAACGCTATATCTTCACATCTAAGTAGATTATTTCTTCTTGCCTGGTTTCTTTGCAGCAGCCTTCTTCTTGGGCGCTGCTTTCTTCGGTTCAGGCTTTTTCGGGGCAGGCTTCTTAGCCGCAGGTTTTGCTGCTACTTTCGCAGGTGCTTTTGCCGGAGCAGCAACTTTCTTTGCAGGTGCAGGTGGCGCAGCTTTTTGCTTTGCTGCAGCAGGCGGAACAGTTTTCTGCTTTGCTCCAGCCGCAGGTTGCTTTGCGGTTGTAGTAGCAAGTGCAGCTTTCGCTGGCTCCGCTGCTGGCGCATCTGGCGCAGGAGCGCCTTCAACTGCATTCTTCGGCTTGCGTCCGCGCTTCTTGGGTGCTTGATCCCCAACCGCTCCTGGTGCTGCTGCTTCTTTCTTGCCTCTTCCACGCCGCACAGGCGGCGGTGGCGGCGGTGGCTCCGGCGGAGAGTATGGCTCCAGGAACTTTACGATTTCCGTATGCGAGCGCAGTTTGCCATCCAGCAGCATTAGGAAAGCTTCATCCTGAATTTTCTTATACTCCGGATGCTCCGGCGTAATGCGCATCTCCGCCATTTCCGGGAATGGAAGCTTCTGCCGCACGGGCGGCCACTTGGTCAGGAAATTTTTGATCTTCTGTTCCACGGCGGAAGCGCGCGGGGTAATCGCGTTAAACAGCAGCGCGTCCGGGCGGTTCGTCATTAGGAATTTCCATGTTTGCGAGGGCAGCGCCAGATCGCGCGCCATCAGCTTCTTGGCAAAATCCTTGGCATCATCTTCCAGGTTTTTCCAGCGTTCAACAAATCCCTTATTGACGATCTGCTTCTGCATGGCCGCAATATCTTTGTCGGCAAGTTTGCGCGTGAGAAAGTGCATCACCATGGGACCAGCGTCCGGATTCAGGCCAACTTCCTGCAACTGCTGCTTAACTTTGAATACCTGCGTCAATCCAGCCGTATCCACCTTGGCCACGGAGAGATGTGGCGCCACGGTCTTGAGCCAGCCTTCTTTTTCCAGAGCTTTCAGAACTTCAATTGGATTGTCTTCATGGGCCAGTTGCTCAATTTCATGGCCGATTGCGCGATCAGAAACGTTTTCTATGTAGTTGTTTTCTTTCGCTGCGTCATAGCGGGCCTGCGTGCGCTCTTCCAGTGTCCAGTGGAAACGCGTGATCAGACGCGTGGCGCGAATCAGCCGTGAAGGCTCTTCATAAAACGCATAGTTATGCAGGACGCGCAGCACCTTGGCTTCAATATCAGCCACGCCGTTGAACGGATCAGTAAGCAGTCCGCGCGAGCCGGGATTGAGCGAGAGCGCCATGGCGTTAACGGTGAAGTCCCGCCGGCGCATATCGTCATAAATTGTGCCCTGGGTAATCTCTGCTGGTTTACCCGGCTTGTCATACTTTTCTGATCGTGCGCTGGTAACTTCAGCACGCACATTGCCCGGCAGAAGAAGCATCAGGGTACGGGTGGTTTCGTCTGTGGCTTCAGTAACGGCACCGGCTTTTTCAAAATCTTTTTGCAGTTTCAGCGCATTGCCCTGCACGGAAAAGTCCAGGTCGCGGATAACAAAGCCGCTGATAATATCGCGCACCGCGCCGCCGGTGAGAAAAATGTTCATCTCGTGCGCGCGGGCGACGTCCGTTACCAGCGTTACAGCCTTTTGCTGGTCCGGTGAAAGCCGGGTTTCCATGAGGTAAATAAAGTCAGCCATCAGTTAAGAAAACACACCATTGCCCTCCCGGCATTCGCAGGGTGAGCCAACCAAATCTCCCTTTTTGTAAGTTGCACTTTATACAAGAGTTAGACGGCAATCCCAGAGACTGGAACAAACTCGAAACATTATCACAAAGGTTAACCCTTTGGCTACCCCACGCGCAGGAAAGCTGCGGTAACGCCTTTGATGCCCCCGCAATCAGTGCGAGAATCAATGGGTAAATGCCTTCTACCCACAAAAAGGTCATCGTACGCAAAATGGGGCGCGACTCCCTCAGCGGATACGTCTCCCCGGCCAATTTTGTGATTGAAGGCAAGCTGGAATTGCTGAATCCAGCCGGCAAAGTGGTGCTGATTGACCTGGCCGAAATCAAAAGCGTGGACTTTGTGCGCGACTTCACGGATACCGCCACCGCCAGCCGCAAGACCTTTACCACGCGCCCGCGCTCTGAAGGGCTATGGGTACGGCTCCGATTCGTTGACAATGATGTTGTGGAAGGCCTCATGGCCAATGACCTTACACAAGTCATTCCTGAAGGGTATTTAATCACGCCGCCAGATACGCGCGGCAACACCCAGAGGATATTTGTTCCCAGGCATTCTCTCCAGGAGCTGAATGTGCTTGCCGTGATCGGGCGTCCGGAGTCGCATAAGAAAACCGCAGAAGATATCCGCCAGGAAAAACTGTTTGTTGAACCATAATAATGCCGAGCCATAACAATGCCGGGCCCTGACGATTTTGCTCTGACCTTTCCCTTATTCCCGTTACAATTTCGCTTTTAGGCAGGTTTTCTTGGGCCCCGCCGGTTTCGAAAGCAAATGGCGTGCCAAGATCAATGGGTACCAGGCTCAAAATGACGATGAAGCTCAAAGAAATCGCGGAAAAGCTGGGTGCCCGGCTTGATCCGCCGGATGCGGAAGTTGAGATCAGCAGCGTCGGCGCAATTGAAACCGCTCTCCCCGGCCAGATCACCTTCGCCGTTAGCTCCAAATTTGCGCCCATGGCCAAAGCAACCAGCGCGTCTGCGGTAATTGTGGACGAAAAGTTTCCCGCGTTAGAGAAGCCCACATTACGCATTAAAAATCCTCAATTTGCCTATGCTCGCGCCGTTGAGCTGCTCCATGCTCTGCCACGGGAAAAGCGCGGGATTCACCCCACCGCTGTAGTGGATCCTTCGGCCAGAATTGGCGCGAACGCCTCGATTGGCGCCTGCGTGGTAATTGGAGCAGACGTTGAAATTAATGAAGGCTGCACATTGCTGCCGCACGTGGTGATTTACCGTGATGTAAAGATTGGCAAGAATTTTTTCGCCCACGCTCATGTTTCCATCCGCGAAAACTGCGTGATCGGGAACAATGTGCAATTGCACAATGGCGTGGTAATCGGCTCGGATGGATTCGGCTTCGCCAAAGACGATGCGGGCGACTGGTACAAAATTCCGCAGATTGGCCGCGTGGTGATTGAAGACAATGTAGAGATTCAAGCCAACTCATGCATTGATCGCGCCAGCCTGGGTGAAACACGCATCGGCCGCAATACAAAGATGGATAATCTTTCTCATGTCGCGCACAATTGCATTGTGGGAGAAAACTCCATGCTCTGCGCCCAGGTAGGCCTGGCAGGATCCACGGAGATTGGTAAAAATGTAATTCTTGCGGGACAGGTCGGCGTTGCTGGTCACTGCAAAATTGGCGATGGTGTGATTGTAACGGCACAAAGCGGCACGCATGGCGATATTCCTCCCGGCTCCATGGTCAGCGGATCACCAGCGTTTGACCATAAACAATGGCTGCGCAGCGTGACTGCATTTACTAAACTGCCGGAATTAGCGCGGGCGATTCGCGGCAAAGGCACGAAAGAATAATGGAAAGTCGCACGGAAAAGAAACCGATCCGCGTCCTTCTGCTGGATGACCGGCATGACAATCTGATTCTGCGCTCCGCCATTTTACGCAGCAACGGATATGAGGCCGTCAGCTCAGCTTCAGTGGAAGAAGCTGAAACGCACCTGGGCGAGATCGATATTGCCGTGCTGGACTACCATCTCGGTGCAGGAAAATTCGGCACCGAGGTAGCACAGTCCCTGCGCGATAAGCGACCGGAAGTTCCCATCATTATTCTCTCCGCAACTCTGGAAAGAAAATTCGGCGGCGTGGAAGACATGCATCTACTCAAAGGCTACAGCTCAGTGGACGATCTGCTGGGTGCTCTGCGCTCCTTTGAAGCCAAGCGCCGTGGCAAACCCGTGGTAGTGGATGCGCGTGACTTTTTTTATTCCCGCATTGCCATGGCCATGGGCGATGACATTGTTCTGGAAATTCTGGACCGCGATGGCGAGTGGCAATACGTAAATGAATTTTTTGCCCGTCTTTATGAGAAAAAGCGCACCTGGTTTTCCGGCAAAAATCGTTTTGAAGCATTTCCTGACCTGGGCGGCGAATGGAAAGATATTATCCGCACCGTGGCAGACACACGGGAAACTTACGTAGACCGCAGCTTCCGATGCCTTCCGCATCTGCCCAAGAAGAAGAGCCGCTGGAACTGGAACATTCTGGTCTTTCCGCTCAAGCTGCACGATAATCGCAATGGCGCTGTGCTGGCCGCGCGCGTGATCGAGAAAAAATAAACTAACAGATGAAATCACTCCGCCTTATCTCGCCCTTCATTCTTTGCTTTGCGCTGGCCGGCTGTCACGCTCATGTCGTGAGGGTAACTTTGAGCAACACCAGCACCGATATAGTAAAAACCATCATTGTCGATTACCCAACCGCCACCTTCGGCAAAGACAAGCTGTCTCCTGGCGAGACTTTTTCGTATGCCATCAAGCCGCTGGAAACCGGCATGATCAGAATCCAGTTCACTGACGCACAAGGTTCCATCCACACCTATAACGGAACCACACTGCATAAGAACGATGATGGAAGCCTTGAGGTAAAACTCAGCCAGAGCGGCGTTGCGGTATCAGCAAAAATAGGCAGTTAGTTCGCCGCAGATTTGCGCAGATAAACGCTGATCAGGATTTGTCATTCCGAGCAGAGCGAGGAATCTGCTTTCATTACTCAACTTCGATCCTCACCGCGTACCCGGCATAACAATCTTACCATTTGATCTGCGACCATCTGCGTATATCAGCGGCAAATGCTTTTGATTATTGTCGTTCCGGTGGTAGCGCACTGTTGATGGCGTCCCACACAGCCTGCACCAGCTCTTCACGCGTCGCAAACTGCTTGGGATCAATGGGGGGATGAAACACCAGTGTCGCCGTGCCACTTCTAACAATGGAGCTGCGTTTGGGCATCATCTCATACGTTCCCAGTATCGTCACCGGAACAATAGAGAACCCGGTTTCTGCGGCCAGATGAAATGGCCCTTTCTTGAAAGGCATTAGCCGGCCATCAGGTGAGCGTGTGCCTTCGGGAAAGATCGTCATATGGATGTGGTGTTTCATCACCTCGCTGGCGCGGCGGATGCTGTTGATGGCTGAATCACGATTGCTGCGGTCCACCGGAACAATCTCCGCCAGGGTCAGCGCCGTACTTAGAATGGGAATACGCCAGATTACTTTTTTTGCCAGTACGGATGTCCGCCCGGGAATCAGCGGAATGAGCAGCGGCGGATCAAGATTGGACACGTGGTTGGACATAAAGATGTACGTCCCAGCCCTGTCGATTTTTTCCAGCCCCACCAGCTTTACTTTTGCGCCGGAAATTTTCGCGCCCATCAGCGCCATGCCCATGCCAATCCAGTAAAGGAAACCAACTTTCCCGGTGATCAGAGTCCAGGGAAAAGCAATGAGCGCAGCCGGTGGCGCAAAGACAATCCAGAAAAGGAGCGCCAATATGCTGCGGATAAACCCAAGTATGGTTGCGATCATGAACGCTGCACGCCGCGCAGCTCTTCAAGCTTGCGCGGGAGCTTTTCATAAATACCGCCAAATCCACCGTTAGAGAGTATGGCCACCACGTCGCCACTGCGCAGCTCACGCGTCACCTCATGCACAATTGCATCGGCGTCAGCAATCTCTCGCGCCGGCTTGCCTGCTTCACGAATGCCATTCACTACCGCCGCGGTTGTGAGCCGTTCGTCTTCCGGGACAGATTCCGGCTTGAAAATTGGCGTGAGAACAACTTCATCGGCAATGGCCAGGCTATTGACCAGCTCTTTTTGCAACACCTTCCGGCGCAACGTGTTGGAGCGCGGCTCAAAGATCGCCCACAACCTTGCCTTGGGATAACGCACGCGCAACGCGCCTAACGTGGCGGCTATAGCCGTGGGATGATGGGCGAAATCGTCGATGATGGTAATGCCATCGATCTCCGCTTTTATCTCCAGCCGGCGCTTTACGCTCTTAAAACTTTTGAGCGCTTCAGCAATTACCGGTGGATCAATATCAAAATTTGCGGCCATGGCAACCGCAGCCGTTGCGTTCAATACGTTGTATTCACCGGCAAGCCCAAACTCAAAATCAACTGGCTCTGTGCCATCGCGCAGCACGGTCCATGTGGTCCGCTCCGGCTCAAACTTAAGATTAGTGATTCGCCAGAACGAGTCCTCCTTCATGCCGTACTTCTCAACCGGGCAAAAAGCCCTGGCAATACATTCATCCACGTTTTTGTTTGCGTCATACGCAATGAGCTTACCCTTGCGCGGTATCAGGTTGACCAGGCGTTTGAATGCAAGTTTTACCGCTTCAAGGTCGGTATAAATATCGGCATGATCGAATTCCACTGACGTAAGAATGGCAGAATGCGGGAAGTAGTGCAGGAACTTGGGGCCTTTATCAAAGAAGGCCGTATCGTATTCGTCGCCTTCAATAATGAAGTGCCGGCCCTGGCGAATGGCAAAGCTGCTGCCAAAATTTTCGGCAATCCCGCCCACCAGAAAAGATGGGTCTTTGCCCGCAGACTGAAAAATCCACGCCAGCATGGAAGTGGTAGTCGTTTTGCCGTGAGTGCCAGCCACTACAATAGGCTGGCGCGTGCGCAGGAAAAGGTCATAAAGAATGTCTGGCATGGAGCGGAAATAAATACGCTCATCCAGAACATATTCCAGCTCCGGATTGCCGCGCGAGATGGCATTGCCCACAATCACCATGTCCGGGCGCGGCTTCAAGTTGGCCTCAGAATACGGCTGCAAAATGGAAATGCCGATGGACGCCAAAAAGTCCGACATCGGTGGATACGCCGCCGTATCCGAACCGGTGACTTTAAACCCGCGTTGTTTGAGCAAGCCTGCGAGCGACGCCATGGCCGTCCCGCAGATTCCTATGATGTGTACGTGCTGTTGTTCCACGATATAGAGATTAACGGATTTTTTAGTCTTTCGTGAGTAGGAAAATTACGTAGCATTACCCGAGGTAGCAGCTTCCATAACTCTAAGAGTGACACCTGAGTTTCCCGCCACTAATTCTGCCTGCACTCCAATGGGCAGCGTGATATTACCGCTGGTCACATGTCCTGATTTAAATCCGTAAACAATGGGCACGTTGTACGGCGCAAGTACCCGCATAATCACCTGCTGCAAGGTGTATGTCTCGCCTTTGGGCGGCAGGCAATCCAGCATTTCTCCAAAGACAAAACCGCGCACCTGCTCAAGCTTGCCAGCCAGTCGCAACTGCATGAGCATGCGGTCAATGCGAAACGGCCTTTCGGCTACATCTTCTATAAAGAGAATCGTTCCTTCAGTATGGATCGCATACGGCGTCCCCAGCGACGCCACCAGCATGGAGAGGCATCCACCATAGAGCCGGCCTTCGGCTTTTCCAGCACGCAGGGTTTCAATGCCAACGGTCGGAAGAGTCCAGTTTGTTGCGCCCTGGAGAGCGTTGCTCCAACTGGAACGCTCCAGCGTTTCACCGGCAATATCTTTGGCAACCATGGGTCCATGAAACGTAACCAGTCCGGTGCGGTCAGTGATGGCTGTAAGCAAAGAAGTAATGTCACTGCAGCCGAGAAGAATTTTTGGCTGGGCGCCGATCCTTGTGTAATTGAGTTCTTCCAGCAGATAGTTGCTGCCATAACCGCCACGGACGCAAAGCAATGCCGCAATATCTTCGCGCTGCCAAAGTTCATTGAACTCGCGCGTGCGGCGCTCTGCCGTTCCTGCGAAATAAAGATCGCGATCAAAGATATCCTGCGCATACACCGGCTCGTAACCCATTTCGCGCAGACGTTCACAGCCGGAAAGAAAATCTCCGCGGCTAAAGCTACTGGCCGGAGCAAGCAGGCCAACCTTATCACCCTTGCGCAACCCCGGCGGCTGAATGATTTTTGTGCTAGCCAAGAAACTCTCCCCGGCAGACCAGTTGGGCTGACCCACGCAGAAAAACGTTGCCACCGGCCCAGCGCACAATTTGTGTACCGCCCGGCGCATGCACTTTCAGCGCAGAGCTAGCTCGCCCAGCGGCAATCGCCGCTACAGCAGAAGCACAAGAGCCTGTGCCGGACGACTGCGTTTCACCCACACCACGCTCGTAAAAGCGCACTTCAATATCATTTGTACCAGTCACGCGGACAAACTCCACGTTCACTCCATTTTTAAAACTACTCTGGCGGCCAATCTCCGCACCCTGGCTCTGCCAATCTTTAGAGAATTCATCCACAAACACCACGTAATGCGGATTGCCCATGGAAACTGGCGTTCCACGTACCTGACCGAAAGCTACTTTCAGAGAAAAATCATCGCCGACCTGTGGCTTGCCCATCTCCATCTCAAATTCATAACGGTGCTCTTCACGCGCAATCAGCTCACAATGTTTTACGCCTGCACCGGTGCGAATGGCGACTTTCCCTGGATGGCCATTGCTGACCAGATAAGCAGCAACACAGCGCGTACCATTCCCTGAGATTTCCGCTTCGCTGCCGTCAGCGTTGATCAGGCGTGCATGCATGTCAGCATCCTGGGCGGGAAAGAGCCATTCCACGCCATCTGCGCCCACGCCATTGTGGCGATCGCAAATGCGCCGGCTGAATCCAGCCAGATCGGTGGGGGCCATAGCACCATCAATAATCAGGAAATCATTTCCGCAGGCGGATGCCTTGGTAAAAGGAATATTCATCTATTCAGACTCGTACCCGGCGATAGTTTCAAAGTTGCGCAAATCATCAGACTGGCGCAGCTTGCCGGCAAGCTCTCTGTGCTCGCTGCGCGTGCCATCCACGCCAAAGAAAATTTTCTCTTTGCCGTTGACCCGGCTCAAACGCATTGTATGCATCTCTTTGTTCTGCTCTTCAAGGATTGCATTGATTTCCGCAACCAGATCGTCCGCAGACTTTTCTGACACAATAATGTAGTTCATGGCAATCGGCTTCAGGTTAAACCGGCGCTCCAGAATGCCCAGCACATGCAGCGCGAGATAAATGAGCATGGTTGCAAAAATCGCCGGCAGATAAAGACCACCACCACAGGCCATTCCGATGGATGCGACAACAAAGAGCGTGGCTGCCGTAGTCAGGCCGGTAACACTGCCTTTGGAATGCAGGATGGAGCCTGCCCCAATAAAGCCGATGCCGGGAATAATCTGGGCGGCAATGCGCGTATGGTCGCCAATGCCCCACTCCGTCGCCAGTTCCGTGGAAAGAATGGTGAACATGGCAGAACCAAAACAAATAAACATATTAGTGCGCAGACCGGCGGGACGGCGCTTGAGCTCCCGCTCCAGGCCGATGATCCCGCCAAGAAAAGCAGCCAGAGTCAACCGGACCATGGTTTTTGAAACCAGATCAGTCAGCGATATATGCGGCAAAATAGAGGTCAATAAGGGCATGAGTGAAAGCATTTTATCGCTAACGGCGATGAACGTCTGCTTCCTATTATCAGTGCGTTGCGCGATAGATCAAAGCTTTTGGCTGCAAGGGAGTGCCGATTGTGGCAACTGGCTCAAGCCCCTGCGGAGAGCGGCTAACCGCGCGGGCCACGGCGTCTCCTGGAAACGCGATAATATAATCCGCCGATTGTCCCGGCCGCGTCAGTGCAGTTTCCCATGCCGGATGATTGCTCTCACGCAAGACGCGCTTGAACGGAACTCCCGCCATCTGCAGCGCCCCTGGATGTGAGCTGCATTCCATCAGCAGGGTAGCCGACTTTGGTAGCGATTTCAGCGCGGCCGCAAGCTGCCGCTCAAATGCCAGGCGTTCTCTGCCATTGACCTGCGCTTCACGCAGGCAGATCGGCGTACTCTGCCAGACAGAGAAATAACTTACAGCTATCAGCAAGGCTGCAGCAAAGCTCACACGCGTGGAAGAAATAAAATTGGTAAGAAATTCACAAGCTAGCGCAAAAAAGACGGCAACCGCCGGCAGCAATTGCAATCCATAGCGAACGTTGTAATAGCTGAAGGGCCACCAGTGAGGCTGGTAAATGGGCACGCTGCCCCAGGCGATACACAAGATATAAAACGGCACAGGCACCAATAAAATGGCCCAGCGGAGATAGCGGCGAGAGAAATAAATGGATGCGAGTAACGCGACCAGCGCCGTAACAAACATCCATGATTCGGGGCGGCCTTCCGCAATGTTCAATTTGCAGGTCTTAAGGAATTGCAATGTTGCGTCGCGCGGCGTATTTTCCCCCGGATACGTTGGCATGGTCGCTGTCTTGCTGCGTTCCTGAATGGCGTGTGCAGAATTGGGGCCATTGGCGAACTCCAGCGCGTTACCAAAAACTAAGAAGTTGTACACAAGAAAAAGTGCGCCAGTAAGCCCCGTGAGCAAAATAAAAGTGGTAAAGCCTTTGCGCAGCGCTGGAGCGAAGAGTCGTTGCCGCCAGAGAATGGCCAACGCCGCGGCAGCAATCACCGCTGCCAGAAACCAGCCGTCATAGCGCACCAGCATGGCAGCGGAGACCATGAGCCCGCATTTCTTTAACGACTTACCGGCCTGCTCTGCGTTCTCTCGCGCGTCTCGCACAAATTCCGCAAAATAAATCGCCGTCCAAACAAAGAAGGCCAGATAGAGTGACTCCGTCATGGCCGTGGCCTGCATATAAATAAGATTGGGATTCAGCGCATAGACGAGCGCTGCAATCCAGGCCGCGCTGCGCGAAGCCAACCCGCGCACCAGCCGAAATACACCCAGAGTGCCCGCAACATACGCGATCATGGAAGGGACGGACGCACCTAGCCCCGTCTGCCACAGATGGTCATTCACAATGAATGGAATATCCAGCAGATGCGGCAACGGCAACCACACCGTGCCTAGCTGCAACAGACTTGGTGTGCGGGAATCAAAGACGCGGCGCGCAATGTTGATGTGGGCCACCGCGTCGCCATAAAGAAGAAGGGCGCCCTGATGATAATAAAAAATCAGGGCACCCAGAGAAATGACGGCAGTAATTCTCGTGAGCCAGAAAAGGTCACGGCGTGTCGCATCGGCCATGGAAACGCCGGTTAAGCTTTTGCCTCCTGGCCTTGGCCCAGGTATTTGTCGAGCAACAGCGCAAGCTTTTGCCGCGTGGCTGCAGGAATCTTATCTTTATCCGTCTGGATGGCGTACTTCATGGCTGAGCCGCAAGCGCACTTGCGCTCTTTGGGCATGATAGCGATGGCATGCTTCACAACCTTTGCCGCGTTCTCAGCGTTGGCGTGCACAACTTTCAACACCTGGTCCACGGTTACATCTTCATGGCCTTCGCGCCAGCAATCGTAATCAGTAACCATGGCGCAGGTGGAATAACAAATTTCGGCTTCACGGCAGAGTTTGGCTTCCTGCAAATTCGTCATGCCAATCACATCCGCACCCCAGCCGCGGTACATATTGGATTCCGCGCGCGTGGAAAACTGCGGACCTTCCATGCAGATATACGTTCCACCCTTTTTGCCGACCACGCCAATATCTTTGCAGGACTGAGTAAAGGCCTCAGCGGCTTCCGGGCAGATAGGATCGCCAAACGCAACATGGGCGACAATGCCGTGTCCAAAGAACGTGGAGATGCGATGCACTGTGCGATCAATAAACTGGTCAGGAATCACAAAATCAGTGGGCTTGTGCTCTTCTTTGAGCGAGCCAACGGCTGAGAGCGACAGGATGCGCTCCACGCCCAGCTCTTTCATGCCGTAAATGTTGGCGCGGTAGTTAATTTCAGTTGGCAGGATGCGATGTCCGCGACCATGGCGGGCCAGAAACGCCACTTTGCGTCCTTCCAGCGTGCCCAGCACGTAGGCGTCCGACGATTCGCCGAACGGAGTTTGAACTGTGACCTCACGGATATCTGTAAGTCCGGGCATGGAATACAGACCGCTGCCGCCCATAATGCCGATTTCTGCTTGCTGCAAATGGAATCTCCTTCAAGTAGGTTGATCTCTGATTATAACGAATTACAGCGTTCACCGGATTCAGTTCAGGTTTCTGCTGGAAAAACTAAAGCATGCGCAGTCTCAGCTGAAACTCATCACGTTTGCGATGAATTCAGAGAGAAATATTCCATTTTCTGAATCCAGCTACTCACAACATTTGGGGCATGTCCCTGAGCATGTACCTGTGTTGCACCTGTGTGCAAGCACCTAAGGCCAAACCTGAAGAGAACTAAGAGTTCGCCTGATACATCCAGCTCTGGATTTCGACGATTCTCTCGTCAGTCAAGAAAAGTTAAGTCCCTTGGAGGGTTTGCGTTTTGAAAAAATCATTTTATTTGCTGACCGCAATGTTTGCTCTGGCCGCCTCATCTTTTGCAGGAGTTACGGTTCAATCTCCTGGGGCCGGGTCAACCGTTGGGTCACCAGTCCATTTTGTGGCGTCGGCGACGTCAACTTCACCTGTCACTGCGATGCGCATTTATGTGGACAATATAAGCGTTTTTCTGGTGAACGGCAGCTCCATCAATACTTCCGTCGCTATGTCTGCCGCCAAGCACAACGTGGTGATACAGGCCTGGGACTCCAAGGGAGCGGTCTATAAGCAGGCTCTTGTTTTAACTGTAGGCACGTCAGCGCCAGCGCCGACGCCAACTCCAGTTCCAACGCCCGGTCCGGGGCTGCCGACTCCGCCGGCGAATGCAGTAACGATCAACAATATTGAACAGATGCCTTCATGGGATAGCTGCACGGTCTGCGCCGGCATCGGCGCCAATGGACCGATTGCTACTTATTCCATGGTTGAAAACCAGGCGTCGCCCTCCATGGACGCACACTCCAGCAAGTTCAGCATCAGCGGCACCACTCCTTACTCTGACGTTCTGTGGTGGAAGCAGCTCGGCGCGCAAAACAGTGCCAGCAACTTTAAGTACGATGTGTACTTCTACCTGACCTCTCCTCAGGCTGCCCAGGCCCTGGAATTTGATATGAACCAGTCCATTGGCAAAGAACGCTTTATCTTCGGCACGCAGTGCAATATCAAGACCGCTGGCGTTGGCCACTGGGACGTCTGGGGCAACGCCGCAGGCAACTGGCTGACCACCGGCGTCGCTTGCACCATGCCCTCAGCGTTTGTATGGCACCACCTGACCTGGGAATTCAAGCGCACCGCCAACCAGGTGATCTACGTGGGCTTTACCTATGACGGCGTTACGCACTACGTAAACCGCACCTATCCGGCAAAGCCTTCCAGCGTGAACGAGTTGAATGTTGCATTCCAGATGGATGGCGATTCCAAGATGGACGGCTTTAGCACCTGGCTGAATCAAGTTTCCGTAATGTACTGGTAGAACAAAAAAGACAACGGCGTTAAACCGCAGCCCAGCTTTAGTCGAAGGCAAGAGCAATATAGGGTGCTCTTGCTGAAGGCAAGCTGGGCTGTTGCGTTTTGGGCGGATGGAGGGGCACAAAACCTGCGGAGTATTTCACAAACAAGACAGAGTTCGATTTCTACTCTGCTTGAATGATGTTTTCAACTCGAATGGCTATATAATCTCTTCGATTTCACCATCGGCCCTCACCTTCCAAGAAAGAGATTCCTGCAAACTATGTCAATTGATAGCCCTACTCGCAGCGACCTTCAAATTGAAGCACAACAACTCTCCATTGAGGATTTATTCAAGAGCTTTTATTCTGTACCGGATTTTCAGCGTGAATATGTTTGGCAACCAGAAAACGTGGAACAGTTGCTCGCAGACATTTGCGACGAACTCTATGATGAAAATGGCTCTATTGTGCAAGGCGCAGAATATTTCATTGGCAGCATTGTTGTATATCGCGATCGTGATGGCATTTTTCAGCTTATTGATGGACAGCAGCGTACTACTACAATTTTTATAATTCTCTGTATTTTTCGAGAGAAATTGCAGAGGATGGATTCGGTTCAAAAGCTAATCAGAGAATCTCGAATGAACCAAGAGACTCTCGAAGAAGAATCGCTTCATCGCATAACTCTTTTATATGAAGACAGCGTTGGCGCAATTGAGAGAATCGCCACAAATGACATTGAAGGGTTAGCTCATCTTAACCAATCTACCTCCGTGCAAAACCTCCATGGCGCATATATTGAAGCTAAAGATTTTCTGAGTGAACGCCTGGGGGATGACGAGAAGGAATGGAAGCGTTTTTTTAATCTGTTCACAACCCGAGTAAAACTCATTCGCGTTATCACGCCCAGTCAAGCCGGAGCCCTTAGAGTTTTTGAAACAATTAATAATACTGGCGTTGGCTTAAACTCAATGGATTTACTAAAAAATCTCCTTTTTCGAAAAGTGAAGGCGAGTGAATTTCAAAAGATCAAAGACGGATGGAAAGAGCTTACAGAAGAAATCCAAAAAGCAAGCGAGACAAATCCTCTTCGATTTCTTCGTTACTTTGTTCTCTCGCACTTCGATACAAAAACGGCGAAACCGTTGCCAGAAGTGGAGCTCTACAACTGGATTTCGAAGAATGCGGAGTTGGTGGGCTTAGAAAAAGCCCCTTCAAAATTTCTTAAGGAATTGATTAACGATGCAAAAGTTTATCGTAATATTTCGAATGCTTTAGATCCAAGCGGCCGGCCCAATCGCTATTTGAAAAATATTCAGGTGCTTAGTGGACGGGCAGCAAAACAGCATTTTATTTTATTGCTTGCCGGTCAAAAACTAGAATCTAGTTTATTTGATCGTCTTTGCCAAGTCCTAGAAAACCTTTTTTTCTGTTTTATTGTTACAAAAGAAGCAACAAAATCATTCGAAGCTGTTTTCTACCGAGTAGCAGCATCTCTTCGCAAGTTATCGCCCGGAGATTCTAACGGTTTAGAAGCGTTCATTCAAGAATGGCTCCAGCCTGAAATTGACAGGCGCGCTAATAAACTCCAATTCACTCTCGAAAATCTAAGCTCCAATGGGCTTCAGAAATATCGCTTGCGCTATGTGCTCGCAAAGCTCACCCAATATGTGGACGAAAAAGCATGGAGCACCAATACAGAATTAGAAAAATATTTAGACAAAAGAGTTCATATAGAACATATTTTGCCTGACAAATCTACACCAGACCTTTTAAATGCATTTGATAGACCTGAGGCTTATGGTAGCTACTCGGCCCGGCTAGGCAATCTAACATTGCTTGAAATGTCGATTAACACATCAATTGGACAGAATTTTTTTAAAGAAAAAAATGAAGACTACCAAAAGAGCAATTTTGTACTTACGAAGACAATTGGAGCGCCCTTCCAGGTGGGAGTTGATACTCAGCCAAACAGAGCAACCGCAGAACTCCAGTCGTGGAATATTTGGAATTCTGCAACAATCGAAGAACGCCAACAAATGCTGATTCAGTTAGCTTGGCGCGTTTGGGGAGTATCAGCAGGTCTTGTAAAAAGATAGAGCAATGTTGCGCGCAAAATTAAATGATCAGGTGATTACTTGCCCACACCCAACTTCCTTTACGGTACCGCCTGGAAAGAAGATCGCACAGCGGCGCTCACTGAGCTTGCCGTTCGTTCAGGCTTTCGCGGAATTGATACGGCCAACCAGCGCAAGCATTACTTTGAAGCGGCGGTCGGTGAAGGGCTGGCCGAGGCGTATCGGGCAGGAGTCGTTAAGCGCGAAGATCTCTTTTTGCAAACAAAATTCACTTCGCAGCCT
>DASXLK010000059.1:0-30400 GCA_036496365.1 Candidatus Angelobacter sp.
GGCTTGGTGCTGATCAGGAAGCCGCCCGTCTCTGTCTGCCACCATGTATCCACGATTACAGCTTCGCCCTTGCCCACAACTTCGTGATACCACTTCCAGACTTCCGGCTCAATCGGCTCGCCCACGGTGGTCATATGCTTGAAGTGATAATCGTATTTTGCTGGCTCGTCAGGGCCGGTCTTGCGCAGCATGCGGATCGCCGTCGGCGAAGTATGGAAGATATTTACCGCTAAACGCTTGGCTACTCGCCATGGCCGCCCCGGGTCAGGATAATTCGGCACGCCTTCATACAACACGCTGGTGGCCGCTAGTGCCAGCGGCCCATAGACAATATAAGAGTGACCGGTGATCCAGCCGATATCGGCCATGCACCAGTAAACATCCGTGGGATGAATATCCTGAATGTATTTGGAAGTGCCTGCAGCGTAAGACAAATATCCGCCGGTGCCATGCTGGCAGCCTTTTGGCCTTCCCGTGGTGCCGCTGGTATACATCAGGAAAAGCGGAGCTTCTGAAGCCATGGACACCGGCTCAACCAAATGCCCTGAATATTTTTTGAGCACGTCTTGAACAAAGAAATCGCGGCCTTCCACCATCGGCGTTTTGGAATGATATTTTCCCGGCTCGCGATGCCAGACCAAAACTTTCTCTACCGCCTGACCTTCTTTCTTCGCGGTAGCCACAGCCACATCAGCTTTTTCTTTGTGATCGGTCATCGTGCCGCTGCGGTAGTAACCGTCAATGGTGACCAGCACCTTGCTTCCGGAATCAGCGGCGCGCATGCCGCACGCTTCTCCGCTGAAGCCGCCAAATACCACTGAGTGCACCAATCCCAGCCGCGCACAGGCCAGCATGGTGATTGGCAATTCAGGAACCACTGGCATGTGGATGGTGACGCGGTCTCCAGCTTTCAGCCCGGCAAAGTCGCGCAACAGCGCCGCCATTTCATTCACCCGGTAGTACAGCTCTTGATACGTAATGGAAACCGGCGGCACATCTTCGGGCTCGCCCACAAAAATCAGAGCAGCTTTGTTGCGATGCTCTTCCAGATGACGGTCCACGCAGTTGTAACAGACATTCAGCTTGCCTCCGGCATACCACTTCCAGAAAGGCGCGTCACTGGTATCAAGCGTGGTGTGCCAGTACTGGTCCCAGCTCAGCAGGTCGGCATATTCACGGTAGCATTCGGGAAAGTTTTTTTCACTGAAGCGTTCGTTAATGGAGGGATCGGTAAGAAGGGCCTGTCCTATGAAGGAGGAACTGGGATAGAGATATTGCTCCTCTTTCCAGTGGACAGCAATTTGCGCTTCGGTTAATCCCGTCTCTTGTTCCTGGTCTTGTTGTTGTTCCTTGATTACGCGGGAGTCAGCCATGGCATTGACCTCTGTATTTCCGAAATCGAATCGCTCAAATTCGCAATGGCCCGCAGGGATGGGCCTGAATTGACGAGCGGGTGGCAACGGCCGCCACCCGCCTGTCCGAAACAGACTATCCTACACCTCAACGGCAATTCGCGCACGCGCGGCCCGAGGCCTAATCCCCCATTGCCGGCTGTGGGCCCACTTCTGCCCAAATCTTCGTGTCTTTTGTTTCGCGGATCATGAACATTCCTACAAAGAATGTAATAACCGCGACAATGATCGGATAGATCAGTCCCATGTAAATGGAATGCGCCTTGACCCAGGGATTCGTACTAGCAGCCGTTGCAGCCACAATAGAGGTTGCAATCAGCGGCATAAACCCGCCAAACCAGCCGTTGCCAATGTGATACGGAAGCGACATGGAGGTGTAACGAATCTTGGCGGGGAACAGCTCCACCAGGAACGCTGCAATCGGCCCATAAACCATCGTTACATAAATCACCTGGATTAATACCAGCAGCGTCAACATCGGGGTATTCACCGGGTTTGAAAAATGCTTCATTCCGACGTAGAGCGGATAATACGTGACCGCCGCGAGCAGACAGCCCCAACACATGATCTTCATCCTGCCCACTTTGTCACTCCAGGCTCCGAATACCAAGAAAAATGGAGTCCCGATCAGCAGTGAGATACCTACCACGGTATATGCGGTCTGCCACGGTACCTTGCAGATGGTTTGCAGGAAAAACAATGCATAAAACTGCCCTGTGTACCAGACCACAGCTTCACCTGCAGTCGCCCCAAATAGTGCCAGGGCAATCAGCTTCCAGTTTTTTCCGCTTCCACTTCCAAAACTGTCTTTGAGCGGAGCTTTGGAACTTTTCCCTTGGTCTTTCAGACGGGTAAACAGTGGGGATTCCTTAAGTTTAAGGCGGATATAGATGGAGATAATAACCAGAATGGCGGAAATCAGGAACGGAACGCGCCATCCCCAGGCACGGAACCTTACATCTCCCATCCACTGCCTGGTTACTCCTATCACAGCCAATGCCAGAAAGAAGCCGATCGTCGCTGTCGTCTGAATATAACTGGTTAGATAGCCCCGCTTATTGTCAGGTGAGTGTTCGGCCACATAGGTGGCTGCCCCGCCGTATTCGCCACCCAGCGCCAACCCTTGCAACAATCGCAGGCAAACAAGCAACGTGGGCGCGAGTATCCCCACTTTTTCATAGGTTGGCAGCAGTCCTACCAGTGTTGTCGAAAGCCCCATGATCGTTAGGGTCACCAAAAAAGCGTACTTGCGTCCAATGAGGTCGCCCACGCGGCCGAAGACAATGGCTCCAAATGGTCTTACCGCGAAACCGGCGCCGAATGTCGCCAGGCTCGCCAGGAACGCTGCTGCATCATTCCCTTTGGGAAAAAACAGAGTGGAAAAAAACACAGCCAGGCTGCCGTAAAGGTAGAAATCATACCATTCGATCATGGTTCCTGAAGACGAAGCCCAGATCACGGTCCAGATGCTGAAATCTTTTCCTGGCCCCGGCGCGGACATTGTGGTCGCATTTGTTGCCATAAATTCTCCTGGAGCACCGCATTTCTGGTGCTGTTGAGTTTTTTCGGTCTCTGCAACTCGGACTACGATCGATTACCGATCAGAAGCGGACTGAATGCTGAATAAATACAAAACCTGTTGATCAGCAGTGGCCTTGGGACTTTCCGTTTGGCACCCTAGGGTAGTCGGATTACGGCAGATGTCAAGGGGAAACGAAAAGCGCTGAACACGGATCGTTCATGCCCGGCATCTAAATCTATGCTCCTGAACGCAGATTACGGTCTTATTAAAACAATACTTGTGGATTCCGGCTCGGCAGGAATATTATTGCTGCCTTCGTGTTATTGCCAGTCATGTTGCTATCTTAAAAAAAATTGGTCTCGCCGCGCGGGGTTGCAGACTGCCTACAAATGAGGAGGAACACAAAATGAGTGAGAGTCTGAGTTTTATGAATGTGCAATTCTGCCGTCGTTTAATGGCCTTTGCCTTGCTGCTTTGTGGAATGGTTGTGCTCTTTGCCGGTTCCAGCCAGGCCATGGCTGCCGACGATACCATCAACATTGGCGTGGTTCTGCCTATCACCGGCAGCGAGAGTAAACCCGGTGTATATCAGAAAGAAGGCATTGAGCTTGCCATTAAACAAATCAATGATGCAGGCGGAATTATGGTTAAGAGCAAAGGCAAGAAGCTCAAAATCAATGAGATTTTTTATGATGACGGTACTGACTCCAAAAAATCAGCTTCGCTGACCGAGCGCGCCATGAGCTCTGATAACGTTGTGGCCGTTCTGGGCGGCTATTCCACCGCTCTTGGCACGGCAGAGTCCGTGATGGCAGACCGCTACAAGACTCCGTGGATCACCACCGGAGCCGGCGCAACCGCCATCTTCGGCAAAGGCTATCAATACGCCTTTGGAACGTTGAGTGCCGTAGCGCTCATCGGCTCCACTTCCGCCGAATTTCTTGGCTCGTTGATGGACCAGAAAAAACTGAATAAGGGCCTGAAGGTTGCCATGGTGGTGGAAAACACAGACCACGGCACGGATTACATCAACGGCTTCAATGAATGGGCCAGTAAGCACCCAGGCTATTTTCAAATAGTGCTCACAGAAAAATTTGAACTCGGCGCAACTGATTTTTCGGGAATCCTGCAAAAGGTAAAAAGCACCAAGGCCGATATTTTTCTCTCAGACGCTCACCTGCCGGATTACATCACCATGCATCGCCAGTATCTGCAAAACGGCTTGCACCATCAGATGATCAGTTACGGCGCTCGTGGCCCTGAAGCAGCTGCACGCCAGGCGCTTGGCGCAGGCACTGACTACATTTTTGCGGGTATCTGGTGGTCAAACAAACTTCCTTATCCTCAGGCAAAAAAATTCGCCGCAGACTATAAAGCCTTCACCGGCCATGACGTAGATTCCTGGTACGCCGCTCCAGCTTATGATGGCATGCGCATTGTTGCCCAGGCCATTGAAGCAGCAGGCTCTCTGGATAAAAACGCCATTCGCAATGCGCTCAAAAAAGCACAACTGAAAGATTCCGTTCTTCCAGGCCAGGTGCTCAAGTTCGGCGCTGATGGCCAGGCCGTATATCCCTTTGTGATCACGCAAAACAAGCCAGACAACAAAGTGGACATCGTTTACCCAAAAGATGCGGCAACAGGCGAGGCGGTAGCACCAAATCCCAACAAGTAGCTCCGGACCCCCATGGATGCCTCTGAGTATCTTGATCTGTTATTGAAAGCGTTCCTGCTGGCCGGTGTGTACGCTGCAATGGCCGTCGGTATGAGTGTTGTTTATGGCGTAATGAAAATCGTGAATCTGGCACATGCCGGATTCCTGATGCTGGGCGCTTACTTTGCCTTTGAGCTGTTCCAGCGTTTTCATATCGATCCAGTTGTGGGAGCGCTACTTGCTCTCCCGGCTTTCTTCCTTTTTGGAATGCTGGTGCACTGGCTGTTAGTGCGCTGGCTTCCAAAATCGGATACGCCCACCCTCGCTTCCCTGCTTTTAATGTTTGGCTTCTGGCTGGTATTGCAGAATGTGGCCTATCTAATCTGGGGACCTGAGGACCAGTCGATCTTCACGCCGCTTACTCTTTCTTCCGTGCAGATTGGGCAGATTTCTGTGCCGAAGGTAAACCTGATTGTGTTTGCCGCGGCCGTCGTCTGCATGATTGTCCTCCAAGTCCTGTTTCATCGCAGTTGGTTTGGCAGATCAATGCGCGCTTTGATTCAGAACCCTTATGCAGCGCAAATCGTCGGAGTCGACGATGAAGGAACCGCACGCCTGACATTTGGCCTGGGAACTGCTTTCGCGGGATTTTCCGGTGCACTTTTGGGATTGCTCTACTCTTTCAGCCCCGATTTCGGACGTCCCTTTCTGCTGCGCTCATTTGTGATTATCGTGCTTGGCGGGCTTGACTCGGTTTCCGGGGTGGCCCTTGGCGCGGTTGTCCTTGCGTTGGTGGAAACATTCAGCATTGTGAAAATTCCGGCCAGCTATCAGCCAGCCATTTCTTTTGCCCTGTTGGTGGTGGTCTTGTTGATTCTTCCAAAAGGGCTGGTAAGTCTGTTCCACAAGAAATGGAAGGCGGCATGAGTCCTCCGTCAGGAGCGCGTGGCTGGCTAAAAATAATTCTGCCGCTGGCCCTGCTGGCAGCGCTGTTGTTGCTGCCTGCTGCCAATCCCAGTGACAATGTGATTCGCTTGCTGTTCATTACTGCCGTGTGGACGACAGCCGGCCTTGGCTGGAACCTGCTCGGCGGCATCGCAGGCCAGGTTTCATTTGGCTTTGCCGTATTCTTTGGTCTTGGCGCATATACAACAGCCCTTCTCATGCATGCAGGCCATAGTCCATATTTCAGCTTCATCGGCGGGGGAGCTATCGCCGTACTGGCGTCTTTCCTGATCGGACTTCCCACTTTCAGGCTGCGTGGACCGTACTTTGTGATTGCTACGATTGGCGTAACAGAAGCAGTCCGCGTGGTCATGAACAATATTGACATCACGGGCGGTGCAAGCGGCTATCGCATTACGGAAGACAAACCATATAACGCGCTGGAGCACTACTACACGGCAATTGCCGCTGCAGCTCTGGCTGTGGTGATCTCAATGCTCGTCGTCGGCAGCAAGTTCGGCATAGCGCTGCGGGCAATTAAACAAGATGAGGATGCCGCTGCCGATATTGGCGTAAATCCATACACTTCCAAACTTTGGGCCCACGCTCTTGCAGCCGGACTCACGGGAATTGCCGGCGGCATTTATGCGCGGCGTGCAGGGTTCTTTTATCCCGGTGATGTCTTTGCTTTTCAAACCGGCATCACGATTCTGCTCATACCTGTCATTGGAGGAATTGGGACTGTATGGGGATCTGTGCTGGGCGGCGTTGTGATCGGCATGGTGGAAGAGCAGTTGGTGGTGCATTTTCCCAGTCTGCATCTACTGATTTATGGTGCACTATTAATTGCAATCATTTTGCTGGAGCCTGATGGCCTGCTTGGACTCTTGAGGCGTCTCTTCCGGCTGTTTAGGAGAAAACGTGAAGATTCTGGAAGTCCAGACGCTGAGCAAGTACTTTGGGGGCGTGGCGGCGTTGAAGGACGTAAGCTTTGATATCCCGGAAAAGCAGATCTGTGGCTTTATTGGGCCCAATGGCGCAGGCAAAACAACACTGTTCAGCCTGATCACAGGTGCACAGCGCCCTTCCGCCGGTAAAGTCCACTTCCGCGGCAAAGACGTGACTGGCATGAGCGCCAATTCTCTGGTGAAGAAAGGCGTGGCCCGCACCCATCAGGTAGTTCGCCCATTCAAGGCGATGACGGTTCTGGAAAACGTGCAAGTGGCAGTCCATTTTGGCCGTCGTGCGGTGACCCGCACTGCCGTTGCCCGGGAGCATGCCATGGAGGCATTGAAACTCGTCGGGCTGGACCGCAAGGCAAATGCGCTCGCTTCAGCCATCTCCCTTGGCGAACAGAAACGTTTAGAAGTAGCGCGCGCCCTGGCCACCGCACCGGACTTGCTGCTGCTCGACGAAATCTGCGGCGGCCTTACCGGATCAGAAACCAGCGCAATGATGGAATTACTCCATCAAATACGCGAAAGTGGAACAACCATTATGTATGTGGAACATGATATGAAAGCAATTATGGCCGTTTGCGATCGCATTACTGTATTGAACTTTGGCCAGAAACTCGCGGAAGGCAAGCCGGAAGAAGTCCAGAATGATCCTTCAGTCATCGAGGCTTATCTCGGCAAAAGTACTTTTGGGAGCGAAAAGCGTGGCTGAAATCCAGTCTCCGGTCACTGCGCAGGACAATCTGCTGGTCGCCAAAAATCTTGAGGTGAGTTACGGCGCTACACAGGTCCTTTGGGGCATTAATTTTTCTATTGCCCGGGGCAAAGTCACCTGCATTATCGGCTCAAACGGCGCAGGCAAAACAACAACGCTCAATGCCGTTGCCGGCGTGCTGCGCGCAAAAAAAGGCCAGCTCCTGCTGAACGGAGAGGACATCACTTCGTCCTCACCCCGCTCGCGTGTCAAACAGCACATTAGCCTTGTGCCGGAAGGCCGCCAGCTATGGCCTGGTATGTCAGTAGAAGAAAATCTGCTGATGGGTTGTTTTCTGCGTACGCTTCGCCATCGCTCAGCAGAAGGGCTGGCCCGCATTTATGAACTCTTCCCGATCCTGAAAGAGCGCCGCCACCAGATGGCCGGAACACTTTCAGGTGGTCAGCAGCAGATGTGCGCTATCGGCCGTGGCTTAATGTCAGAACCTCAGTTGCTGATGCTTGATGAGCCATCGCTTGGGCTGGCGCCCAAACTCGTAGACGAGATTTTTGAGTTCATTGCCAATATCGCTCGTCAAGGCGTCACCATTCTGCTGGTGGGGCAAAACGTAAATTACACACTGCAAATTTCTCATTACGGATACGTGATGGAAACGGGGCGCATTACCATGGAAGGTCCCACTGAAATGCTGATGAACAATGAATTCATCCGTCGCGCCTACCTTGGAATTGCCGAAGAGAGTCCAGGCAAGTGATTGCTAGCCGGCCTTTTGTTCTTCCGGCAAATCCGCCGCAACCGACCCCGATGAGATCATATGCAGCTCGTAAGGCAAAACCAGCACATCTTCAATATGTCCGGTTTGGTGAGACTGGCGGATCCTGTCTCTAAAATAAAACAGTGCTTCATCGTGCTTTCGCGTAGCGGACTTCATCCGCCCACTGTCTTTTTGATCGCAGAGAAAAAGATACTCCACTGAGCAGAGCGGGCATTCCATTACTCTATGTGTCCGGATATATCCTTCATTGACGAATAAGAGGACTTTGGCTTTCGCACTCTCGCGAACCGCTATAGGGACGTAATATGGCGACTTCTTCATAGATGAACCCTGCACTGTCCAGCACTATACTCCATGCAGCTGGGCAAGCCGCCATCACTATTTTTTATCGGCAAAAACCGACATTAAAAAACTTATACGCAACGTTTGTCATGGCAAAATCTCATCGTAATCATTAGCATTTTTAAAATCATCTGGAATTCTTGTTGTGCAAATGGAAAATTGTTGCGCTCATTTGTCAAATTGAATCACAAATGATGTATATAAGTGGCTCGAAAACCTCTTTTCTATTTGTCGTGCTACCTGCGACGAAGGGCCGCGCCACCCGCAAAGCGCGGCCCTCTATTCTTTTCCCTATAAAAAATATCAACCAATGCATGGGCTGATTGATACGCTGCTAAATGTGGAAAAACAAATCGCTATAGAGTCGGGGCACCTACCGCCTCCGTGGTTCCTTAAATGCAAATGCGTGGAACTCCGTTTTGTGGGGAAAAAGCTGGACGTCAGAAAACCCTGCATCCTTCAATATCTGAACTACATTTTCCTTGGTCATGGGGCGAGGCAACAGAGCAGGATGGATTTCACAACAAACCAGACGGCATTCAGGAAGACTTAAGGTCTGTCGAAATCCTTCCAATACAAAACCCTCATATCCTTCTACATCGATTTTAAGGACGGTAGGTGCCGGGAGGTTACGCATTTGCCGGAACATGTCACCCCGAACCACGCTGATCGTTTGCGTGGCCCCCGCGGTCCAGTCTTTGCCCAGCTGACCGCTATTAATCGCGCCGACCCCATCTCCCAGATAAAGGACCTCTTGATCTTCGCGGTCACCCAGCGCCTGGCAATAAACGGAAATGTTTGGCAGATCATTGATATGGATATTTTGTTGAAGACGCGCAAAGCATTCTTGCTCAGGCTCGAACGCAACCACGCGTCTTACCTTTTGTGCCATAAGAACCGCGTAAAGCCCGTGATGGGCGCCAATGTCATAAACCACATCTTCAGGGCATGTTTCAAAAAGCAAACGGCTCAGAGCACGCTCCTGAGCGCATGATTCCACAATCCGCAGGTCGCGAGCGTTCGCTGAAAAAAATCGCCCCATGACGCCACCGGCAGAAATATGAATGGAATCATCTTTCTGGGCGAAACGGTAGTAAAGATTTTGTGCTTTTTGCTGTAGTCCAAGAGCGCGTATTACACGACGCACCTTGGGAGAATAGGAAAAACGACGGACAAATTGAGGAAGCACTGTCAGATCCTCACAAACGTATTCTGTCGGTGCTGGTCAATGGTTCTTTCTAACAGCTGGCTTTTGCCCTGTCAACCAGGGGATGACAATGGGGTAAGCCACTCAAAAAAGTGACTCACCCCATGAAGTCTTATTCGATCAGCGTGTGTCTTTCTTTCAGAACGTAAACATATCGTTTAAATCATTCCCCAGTTGATTTCTGGCATTGAGAGACGGTAGTCCAAATGTGGATTGAATGAAGCGAAGGATTGAGACATTATCCATCTGCGTGTGCGAAATAAAATTCTTCTTGGCAAATGGCGAGATGACCATCATTGGCACGCGCGGTCCCAGCCCCTGGGCGTCAACTTGCGGAGGAGGAACGTGGTCCCACCAACCGCCGCTTGAGTCCCAGATCACAATAATGGCTGTATTTGTCCATTCCGGTGCTGCCTGGACCTGTTTAATAAAACCATCCAGCCACGTGATGCCGTTAGTGATGGGCACGCCTGCAGCCGGATGCATGCTGTGGGTTGGCCCTGGCTGTACAAAGGAAACTGTAGGTAGTTTGCCCGCAGCCAAGTCCGTAGAAAATTTAGTCAGGTCACGTACGTTGGTGGAGGCGTGAGCATCGGTAAAGAATTGGAATGGGTTCTCCTGTGCTACATAAGATCCGCAAACACCCAGGTTTTCCTGATACCACGCCCAGGTCAACCCTTTGGTGGTCAATTCATCGCCCACATGAGGAAAGGTATAGCCTGCACTTGCCGTTACCGCACTGTTGCAAGGTGCGAAAAATGGATCAATCGAATTTGGAAGATTATTATCATCCGCAGCCACCATATAGAGCTGGTTTGATGGAGCATCCCCCATTACCGAAGGGAAAAAATTATCGGCCAGCGCAAATTGCTGGGCCCAGTTCCATAAAGTACTCATTCCTGCAGTGGTACTGTCGTAGTGTCCCATGGAAACCACACCATTGAAGAAAGCGTATTTATCCATGGCGCCGGAATCCCAAACGCGTAAAAAATCATTACGTGCATGTGGCAGGTCTGCTATGGCGAGATTTGTTAGCAATTGTGGCGTAACAGTTGCGCCGCTCGCATCCGTCTGCGTAAAGCCTGGAATGCCGGGACGTATCCCGTTAGCGCCAGGGAAGGTTCCAAACAGGTTGTCGAATGAACGATTCTGCATGATTACTACGATTACGTTCTTGATTGGCACGGTTTGTCCCGTGGGGGTCGGAGTTGGCGTGGGTGAGAGCGCTGTGGAAGGAGACGAACCTTGCACACCGCCGCAACCAACTATTAGGGCCAGTAATAGGGGGCTTAAAAAAAACAAAAATACTCGTCTCAAGGTCCTTACACCTCTCAGAGTGGTTTGAACCAGATAAGCGCTCTATAGTTGGCTTAAGAATGTGCGGTTTATTAGTAAATATTTACGCTTAACTCCATAGAGGTAAGGCCTTGGCCAGGGCTCTGTATCTGAGAGATTCGGGACGAAGGAATAACAAATGGGCACTTCTAAGTTTGTGCTTCATTGATTTAGAGTTCATTTTGCAGGATATGGCTGGCATTACACCCTTAAAACACCCCCGTAAAACAACGATGCTCAATCTATTACGTGATTTCCTGCTTTCGTATTGTCCCGCATCAGTCAGGCGTACTTCACCACCTGAATCCTCGCTAACCACCCTGCGAGCCGCTACCTGGGGTGGATTGGCTCAGCTTCTGCTGGCCGGACTGGCGCTAATTTTGGGACTCAAGCGCTACTTCGCTTGGCGGGCACACGGAATGGCGGCGCAGATTGCCGGATCGAATGAGACCGGTCAGGCAATTCTGGTGGTTGTTGTAGCGCTTGAGTATTTCCTTCACCCGCTCTCCTTGCTCCTTCTATATCTGGCGGTTGAAGGCTCCATTCGTTTTGTCGGTGGACTCATTGCCAGTGAAATAGTGCCGAGCCTGGCAGTCTCGCTCTTCTTCAAGATATCCAGCTCATTCTCCCGCTCGCGCGCTCGGCGCTCCGCTCCACCGCGTGTATCCGACCTGCTCGAGCATCTTCCGGAGGGCCGCATTCGGATCGCTTCGTCCGAGAAAAAGACCGGATGGAATGCAAGCCTGACCATCGGACTCAGCGGACAATGGTTTGAAGTGGAACGGGAAGAGCCCGGCAGTTTACCCCGCTCCTTTGTCTATATCTTGCGCCCAGTACCAGCAGGGAAAATCTTGCGCCGTTATGAGGAATACCAAAACTCCTCTGCGTTAAGTACCGCCAAAGCAGAAGAACTCGGCCAGAATAAAAATTTCTTCTGAGCTGAAAATCAGCTCTGTTATTTCTCTGATACAGGTTACAATCCAAAATTAGAATTTCTTCAAACTATGGCGACATCAATTGCTCCCATCGCTCCGGTAGACCCGCCGGTCATCAAGGCCGCAGGCGGTATTCTGCAACGCACTACCCCTCGCGGTGATGAAGTGATGGTGGTTTACCGCAAACGCCACCAGGATTGGACCCTTCCACGCGGCAAAGTGAAAGATGGTGAATCCTTTCAGGAAGCGGCGATGCGTGAGGTGCAGGAAGAAACCGGCTGCTCCTGCAAAATTGGAAACTATCTGGGCACCATCAGCTATTCTGACAACGGCGTTCCCAAAGTTGTGCTTTTCTGGAAGATGTCTCTCATTGAGGAGAAGAGCGCAAAGACGAATGAAGAAATTGGCGAAGCCTTATGGCTCCAGGTACCCGCTGCCATTGAAAGGCTGACGCATGCGCAGGAAAAAGCATTGCTCTCCCGCGTAGGCAGCTTGCCCAAGCAACCTCCGCAGGCGCATGCAGAACCACTGGTTCCCATAGAAAGTCAGCTGGCAGCACCACAGCCACGTCGCAGCAAAAACTCTTCCGTAGAAGATAACCGTGCCTACTCACGTTTACTGCGCGAATGCGAAGCATTTCGCGTTGAGTTGAGCTTTCTGGAGCGCCGCAATGCCCGTGGCGACAACTTCTGGGCAGCGGCAGCGTATGAACAATTGAATAATGTGCAGCGCTGCCTGTCTAGCAATGATATTGAAGGCGGCTGGTTCTGTTTGCATGCCGCCCAACGCTATGCAGTCTTTGGGATGAACGCTACTGAACTGGCGAATCGCGCCCATGTTCTCCGTGAAGAAGCGCTGAAAATTACTTCGTGGCGGGCTGAAGCTATCGAGAATCTGCTCACCATTGGGGATGAAAGCCTTACTGCGGAGCGAGTGGCTGACGCCATGGCCCTGCGTAATGAGGATTCCACCAACCAATATTACAAAACCCGGCTCACTGGAGATCAGCTCCGTGTTCTTCTTATCATTTGCGGAGTCTCAGCGGTTGCTCTGTCGCCATTTATGCTGCTCTCAGGACGCATACCCATGGTGGCCGCAGTACTGTTCTTCGGCCTTCTAGGCTCCACGTTTTGTTCCGCACAATCCCTGATTCTTGGGCGTGTTGAATCCAGAATCTCTAATCTCTTCATCACCTTGACTCCGGTGCTCTTTGGCGCTATCGCGGGTTTGGCCGGATATGCAATTTATGAATACATGGCCGTCCTGACCTTTCATACTGGCGAACGGCATACCAGCGCCGTGCTGGGACTGGCTTTTCTGTTCGGATGCCTGGGACAACGTTTGCTTGCGCGCATTGCAGGCGGCCGCAAGAGGAAAAAAGTCCGCGCGTAAACCCGTGGCCATCCGAAGAATGTGTTGGCACTCGAAAATTATTTTCGTAACAATGTACGATTTGTCCGCTAGTGTTCGCTGAATATTCCTGACTCGGACCAACACCTTGCAACCACTCGCTCCGCAGACCGGCGAAGCTTCCCAGCCACTGGCACGTCGTCTTGGTCTGTTTGATACCACCATGCTCGTCATGGGCGGCATTGTGGGCGCCGGCATATTTATCAATCCATACGTGGTGGCGCAGCGTGTTCATACGCCCGCACTTGTTCTGGGTGCGTGGCTAATGGGTGGCCTGCTTGCCCTGGCTGCTGCATTTATCTGGGCCGAACTGGCAGACCGCATGCCGCAAGTGGGCGGCCAGTATGCTTATCTGCGTGAGGCATATCATCCGCTCGTTGCATTTCTTTATGGCTGGGTATTGCTGCTGGTAATTCAGACAGGTGGAATGGCCGCCGTTACCGTCACATTCGCGCGCTATTTCCTCGAGCTTACAGGCTTTCACGCCGCTGAGTGGCAGATTGCCGTAGTCACTTTGCTCATTCTCACTGCCATCAATTGTCTGGGCGTTCGTGCCGGTGGAACCGTACAAAGCGTCCTGATGGCGACCAAGATCATTGCCATCGCGCTGCTGATTGCCGCCGGAGCCTTCCTGATTCGCGGACACATCCCTTGGCATCCTCTGCTCGACCAGAAAGTCTCACCCGCTTTTTTCTCTTCTTTCGGCGCAGCCATGGTCCCAGTGGTATTCGCCTATGGCGGATGGCAGACCGCCGGCTTTGTTGCCGGCGAAATGAAAAATCCACAGCGCGATCTTCCCCGCGCCCTCATTTTTGGTGTTATAGGCGTTGCCCTCCTTTATACCCTGGTGAACTTTGTATATGTCCGTGCACTGGGCGTAGCCACATTGGCGGAAACAAAAACACCCGCCTCTGCGGTAATGCGTATGGCCATGGGATCCAAGGGCGCAACCATTATTGCGCTGGGTATTGCCATTTCCACATTGGGGTTTCTTAGCCAGAGCGTGCTGACCGCACCGCGCGTTTATTTTGCCATGGCAGAAGATGGCGTATTCTTCCGTAAGCTTGCCTGGGTCCATCCGCGCACCCGGGTTCCGGTGGTTGCCATTGCTGCACAAAGTGTTTGGACAATGGTTATACTTCTCACAGGCACTTTCAGCACTATCCTGAACTATGTAATCTCCATGGATGCACTTTTCTGGGGCCTTACCGCCAGCTGCCTGTTCATCCTGCGGCGGCGAATGCAGCAATCCGGCTCTCGCATGCCGGGTCATCCATACACCACCGCACTCTTCTGCCTGGTTTGTGCCGGAGTTGTTGGCAACACGGTTTACACATTCCCGGAAAACACTCTCATCGGCGTGGCAATCCTGGCAGCTGGAATTCCCGTATATTACTTCTGGAGGCGGAACTCGCACACATGAAATATTTAAGAAGCGCAGCGCTCTCTCCTTACATGGAGTGGGCGAAACTGCATTCGGCGGCAAAATTCAACCTCGCCACCAGCGGAATAGAAAACCTTCCTCTGTCAGAATTGGGAGTAAGCATCGATCAACTGGAGATCAATGGTCCTTCGATTTATGGCTACGAGCCGCTGCTCCAGACAATCTCTCGTCGCTATCGTGTGCCGCAGGAGTGCGTGGTCAGCGCGGTTGGAACCTCGCTGGCTAACTACCTTGCTCTGGCCGCAACCACGGAACCTGGTGACGAGATTCTGGTTGAGCAGCCAACGTACGAACTAATCTTGAGTACAGCAAAATATCTGGGGCTTGAGATCAAACGCTTTCCGCGCCGCGCTGAGAATAATTTTGCCATTGACATGGTCGACGTGGAACGCAACATCACGCCCCGCACGCGAGTCATAGTTTTGTGCAACCTCCATAATCCTACTGGAGCGCAGACTCCTGATTCCCAGCTGCGTGAACTGGGAGAGCTATCAAGTAAAAATGGGGCTTATGTTCTGGTGGATGAAGTTTATCGGGAGATGCTGTATGAATCGGTGCCTGCCAGCGCTTTTCATATTGACCCGGAACGCTTTATCGTAACCAACAGCCTGACCAAGGCTTATGGACTAAGCGGTCTCCGTTGCGGTTGGGTTCTAGCGCCACCAGAGTTGGCCCGGCGCATGTTCCGCATCAATGATCTGCACGGCGCTACATTCACGCATCCGGCAGAGTTGCTCAGCGTGATAGCTTTTGGCAAGCTTTCACAGATAGCTGCAAAAATGAAATCCATGTTGGATGCTAACCGCCGGCTCTTGCGTGACTTCTTACTTGGCCGTGAGGACCTGGACTACTTTTGGCCGGAGTATGGAACCATTGTTTTCCCTCGTCTAAAAAGTGGAGACATGGACTCACTATGCAAAATGCTGAGCGATGACTTTGAAACCAAAGTCGTCCCTGGAAGTTTCTTTGAACATCCGGACCGCTTTCGCATGGGTGTTGGAGCAGCGACAGAGTCTGTCCGGGCAGCGCTGCAGCAATTCGGGCAGGGATTGGACCGCTACCGTTCAGCACTTCAAATTAGGGCTTAGCCCCACGCAGAGATGGCAGACTTCAGCCCTTATCTACACCCCACTTGTCTGCGCCACGGCAAGCAATGAACAACGCGACGAAGCAATAGATCACCGCGAGTTCGCCGCCATTCTGAATAGGAAGAGACCCCTTTGGCTGATGTACCATAAAGTAAGCCACTGCCATCTCGCCACTGGTGACGAATGCAGCGAGATGCGTTAAGAGCCCAATAAGAATGAGCGCTCCGCCAACCAGTTCAATCCCCGCTCCAGTCCAACTTAAAACATCATGGGGCTCGTGGCCGCCAAGTATCCCAAAAATCTTGGTCGCGCCGTGACAAGCAAATAGAAAGCCAAACACAATGCGTAACGTCGCATACGCGGTTGGTTCAAACTTTTTAAGAACATTCATTTATCAGGTCCCTCGGGTTTGATCACTGCTTTCGAGCCACGATTATAACAATAGCGGTTCCGCCAACTTAATCCAGAGTATTATCCATAAACGAGGGCTGGTGCTGGGATTAAGCTAAGAAATCCGTGCTTGATCCTGTATTAGTTAAATCATTACTGAAACAGCTTGACGCTCACCATCACCGAAGATGGCGAAGTTTGCAATCCTCTGTTCCGTTTTGTGGCGTGCTTCATCATGGGCCATCGCCACGCTCGATGGATATCTAAAAGCGCTGAATGCGAAACTCGAGAACTAATATTGTTTCACCTCTGTGTTCGGATAGTAGTGTTCAAGAATCTGTTGAAATGAAGCACCTTGTCTCGCCATATCCGCGCCACCGCGCTGGCAGAGTCCGATTCCGTGCCCCACACCTACGCCTTCCAGTATTACGTCTCCGTTCTCAGTACGTGATGAATAAGAGTTGCCGGGTATAGCCTTCCAACCTAATTTGCGGACCAGTTGAAGCCGTGCGCTTTCCGTCGGTGCAAGACTTGTCGCATCGGCTGCATCGATTTTCGTCACCCATTTTTCTGGATGCCGCTGGCAATAGTTGCAAGTGACGGCAAAATACGGATAACCGCGCACGGGAATTCCCAAGTCGCTGAGCGCATGCGTCCGTCCGCCACAGCTCCGGCTATACATGGCGGCAAGCACTTCACTTTTGTAAGAGAGCACTAAGCCGCTTGTCTCCACTGCTGCCTGGGATGGCGCAGTTTTTGTTGCCGGAGGCTCGCGTAAGAACTGGCAATGCGTGGTATCGCAGAAATCAAAACCTTGATGCTGCCCTTTTCCTGCCAGCAGAAATGATCGCGTGGCAACGGCTTGAGCTTTCAAAGCTTCCAGCGGTGCATGCGGAGGGCTTTCAGCAGCGACAATAGAAGCCACAGCAATTTCAAGTCCCATGATCACAATGACGCGCAGTTCACGCGCCCCCGGCGTGATCTCCAGTTTCCCTGAATAGCGCCGCGAAATCTTTCCCGGCACATTGACTACAAATTTCGCAGACCTGCCGGCGCCATCGTCACAGGAAAGAATCTTTCCAGGAACATTGTCCGCGCTGGCTACCCCTAACATTGATCCGTTTAACTCCACCGCCATTGGACCGCGAACGGCCCACGACTCTCCTCCCGTTTTACATCGCAGAGATTCGCCTGCCACCGGCGACACCACGATTTGCTTCGCGTGAAACAGGCCCAGCACTCCTATACGGACTTCTTTGTCCTTATTCTGCGCGCTGGCGATGCTTGCTCCGATTAGAAAGAAAGCGGTGAGTGTTAACAGCGTATTCACTTATTATCAATTCCCTCTATTGCGGCAATCATGCGGCCGGCAACCCCTGCGGCAATAGCTCCAGGCCGCCCATGCAGCCTAACCAGCAATATCTCGCGGGGATGATCGGCTGGTGACATCACCATAGCAAAACCATCGCCCGAAGCTTTCTTTGCGTGTATGCACGGTGCTGTGCCGGTTTTGGTAAGTATTGCAACATGAAGTGCCGTGCCAGCGGCCTTTCCCGTGCCTTTTTGTGCTGAGAGCGCCATCCCTTGCAAAACTGGAACCACCGGCGTATCTCGCGGATGATGTGTAAGTTCAAGATATGCCCGGGATAGCGCGAGCGGCGCGGCCGTTGCTTGTGCAAGATCGTCCCCCTGGAATCCCGGATCATGCAAAGCATAGGTGTTAAGGGCCCGAGCAAAACCAGGACCTGCATTCGCGACCAACTGGTGAAAGTAAGAGTTGCAGGAGTACGCAATCGCCTCGCGAATCTGAAGTGTTCCGTGCCCCCGCATCAGCCAACAGGTTTTCTTTCCTATGCAACGAAACTTTGGAAACGCTGCATGTGTTTGCCCATAGGCTGCGGCAAGAAAAGGCTTCAGCAGAGAGCCAACCGGCGCATCGAGCTCAGGATGTTCCCAGCGCTGCGCAACCACGCGGCCATTCTCATTGAGCAATAAATAGGCCAAATCAGGCCCACTGAATTCGCGATCCAGCAAAGCCCCTGTCGCCTGTTCATGCAGATCTTGCGGCTCAGGGCATGCAGGAGCAGCGCACTGTACCAGACACAGCACAAGGACCGCAGTCGAAAAACTAAGTTTGGCTATTGCATCCAACGATACGTTACCGTCTGTTGGATTTTATCCTTTGTCTGGTGTGTAATGATCTCTTCTGAATCCAGGTTTGCGAAAGCACGGCTGAAACTGGCCATATTCTGCGAAAAAAACTGCGGCTCGCCCTCTCGCGTCACTGATTGCTGATCAACCAAACTGGAGAATTTATAGAAATTCTGCCGCTCGCGAGAGTGACTGAAGCGGGCAGCATAAGTTGCCGGCCGGGAGAGTGGCTGGCTTTTCACCGCCAGCACGGAACTCAACAGCCCAGCATCATTGGCAAAATAAATAATTTTCTCCCGCTTCGCAATTTGGATAGGAAACAGACCATCAAGCTCGAAATATCCACCAGCGTCCTTCACTTCGCGCCATTGCAAGCCCAGTCTAGCGACAGTTAAACCCGGAGCAATGGAATCTTGCACTGCTCTCTCAACTGAAATAATGTCCCAATCCGCCCTGGCGGCTATCGCGACTACAGCAGGAACCCTCATCAGAACTCCATCGGTATTTTTGATTGTGGACTGCACTACCATGAGTGCCTGGGGGCTGGCCTTTTCAATCTGGACCTGCAACTCTTCAGCAGAATTTGCGCTGGTGCTCCGTGATGCCGGCTCAACATCAATGCGCGTTTCCAAATCTGTGCTCGAACCAGTTTGCCCGTTTGTTAACTGCACTTGCGGAGCCAGTGGCTCGGTGCGTGCTGTGCTGAATCGTGGCGTTAGAATTTTTTGTTCCAGCACAGCAAAACTAGTCTTGGCGTCGGTAACGCCAATACGGTAATAGCCAACATCCTTCGGAACCGTGTTTAACAGGCTTGTCACTGCTTGTTCAGATTGCCCTACTGCGACTTCATCCCCCGGTTTCTTCGGTAAAACCACTCGTTCTTCACGATAGATTGCACCTTCGCGATACAAATCGGAAACTGCGCTGCTGTAATTTTGCATTTCGGTGATGTTATTTTGTATCCAGTAAGTGCGAAAGTGCGGTGTTACAGCAATCTTCTCCATGTTCATTACCATGCGCAGATCTCCTGCGGCAGCGGGTGCAGCAGCACGTGCCTGCATGTACCAACCCTCCTGATTCAGGGTGCGCCCTCTGCTTCCTGACATGAGTTCAAGTGAGCCTGCCACCAGGTCCTCACGCGTGCCCAGAATCAGGTAGTTGTCCGCGATGGCAAACGCCACCACGCGTCCAGACTGCTCGTCCTTGCACATAAAGAATTCCTTGCCGCTCGCGCTACGGCGCTGAAACTTGCTGCGCGATTGCCATAGTGCGGATTGAAGAAAATCGCCGGATGAAAGTCTGGTGACGTACAACAATTCCAGATTCCCAATTTCATACACGGCCACAGCGCTTTCCTTGCCTGCAGCGTCTACCAAAAACTTCATGTCAGGAGGAAGCCCAGCGGCCGCGGCGAACTGGTCTGAAGCTTGCCCCAGACGCAAAAATAGCCGCGAATTGGAAAATACACGGTAGTCGTCGCTCTTGATCCATGCAGAATGTTCCGGCGAGCTGCTCCAATCTTTCAACAACCCGGAAAAATCCTTGGCTTCGATATAGAGCAACGAACCTTCAGGCATTACCTGATCAAGCGTGTGCGACGGCGCTGCCTGGGGACGGAAAAGACTCCAGCCAACAATGCAGCTCATAGTTAGAACCAACATTCCCAGAACAGCAGTTTTTCGCTGAAGGCTCATAGACCGGCTCCTTTCCGTACAGGGCTTTGCGGATTTGGCGGACTGAAGATTGCTGGTTCAGGTAAGCGCGGACGAACCGTGTGCTCCTGTTCAAATGCCGAGTGAACTTCAGGTTGCCGTGCCCGATTCACTGCTCGTCTCCGTTGTAGCAGCCGGATCAGCTGGACCTCTTTGTTGATCTGCGTTTTTGCCGCGGGGTCAATTTCCATTCGATAGGCCTTTTGCAGATAGGTCAATGCCTGGGCAAGTGCATTGGTTCGCGCAAAAGCCATTCCCAATTCGCGGTTAATTTCCGCACGCTCTTTTACGGGTACTTGGGCGAAAGCACGGACTGGGGCATCGGCCTGCGCAATCTGTTCGACTGGCTGGTATTCATCCTCTGATTGCGGTTGCGGCTCATCTACCTGTTCCAACTGGCCCCGCTCAAGATAGGGCTTCATGGTCGCAATTGCCAGATGGAAATCACCGGCCTCGGTTGCTGCTTTCAGTAGTGGCACGCGTGCAGCCTCGCCTCCGGGATTATCTTCAAGCGCAGCACGCAACAAACTTATCCTCGCCGCGGCAGGCAGCTTCTCAGCGGCTTTCAATCGCGCGGCAAAAAAGTATGGCTGATTAGCATTGGTTAAATTTGCATTCTGGCCTTCAACCATTAAGTTTAATTCCTTACTTCCCAGGTCTGGCACTGCCCCGGACAAAGACTTGGCAGCGCTCAAGCGTGTTTCGTAGGCAACGTCGGGAGCCGAAGCGACTGTTACAAGCTCTTTGCTGGCAGCATCAGGATTCTGCTGAGCAGCAATTCGGGCCTGCCCAAGTTGCACGCGATATTCCGGGTTCCAGGGCACTGCCTTGACCAGATCCTCAAGTAAAGTCGCAGCTTCAGCCGGATGGCCTGTGCGCATCAGCAGCGCAGCGGCCGGCTCCTGCGTTTCAAAAGGATTGCCGACAACCAGTGTCATGCGCCGCAGCAACGCCAAGCCAGCGCCAACATCTCCAGTCTGCAGTCGAATCTCAGCCAGTCCAAGCATGTTGGCGGCGGTAAGGTTTCGACTTTCGATTTCGCGGACAAAAACAAATTCCAGTATCTTGTTTGCAGATTGCTTGTCTCCTGCTTGTTGCATCTCTGTTGCCGCCTTGCGCAATATCTCAGCTAACGGTGCGCGGTCAGGGTCGGTACGATAGCTGCTCACAATGCCATCCAGGCCACCGGTCTTAGCCGCCATCTTGAGTTGGATTTGGAAAAGCTGCGTCCGATGCTCCCACGTGGATCTGGGCAAAGCATTCAATTCGCTGCGAAGACGATCATACTGTTTGGAATTCAGAAGATATTGGAGCCAGTCCACTTCTATCTGCTCAAACTCTTGCTGCGCGTAGTCGCGTTCCACGCCCTCTGACTTATCAACCTTACCCTGCGCCAATTCGAGCAATCGGCGATAAACGGGCTCCGGATCCAGTTTGAGTGTGGAATTCTCCGCGACCAATGGCCGCAGGAAAGAGAGCTTCTCGGGCGCATCGGAGGAAAGTTCCAAAGCAAGTGCTGTGGCGATGGCCGGACTCTCCAGCTTAGGCAGCACACTACGCAACAGAGGATCCACACGATAGGTCCCATTTCTCTTCACGTAATTATGCAAGATCTCATTCAAATCTGCATGGAATTGCGGTAAGAGCTTGCGGCTGGCGAGATTCGCCACGGTTGCGGCAAAATCTCCCCAGAAGGATTCCTGCGTTTTCGCGGTTGACGTTTGGATTTTCAAAAGGCCCAGTGCTTGCTTCCACTCGTTAAGCGCCGCATCCTGCTGTTTCTGCTTCCAATAAATTCCGGCCAGCCGATTATGAACATCAATGCGGTCTGAACTCAGGTCCAACACATGCTGATAGTCATTGATGGCGAGCGCGAGATCACCAGAGTCCTCATAGTAGAGCGCAGCATTGAAATAGGCAGCAGGACGCGTGGGCGTGCGTTCAATTTCCGCGGGAAGAAAGTCTTCTGCATCACCTTTCTTTAGTGCGCCAAGATATTCGCCATACCTGGAGCCATAATAAAACCAAACATCGCCAGCCAATACCTGTTTACGATCAACAGTTGCGGAAAGCCGTTGTCCAATGGGCGCATCCACCAGTGCAGAAGAGAAAGCATTTTGGATGCGTGCACTTCCATCCGCAAAGTAAAGTCCTGTAAGCGCAACATACGCAGAATGCCAGACGGCCGGCTCGGAACCGGCGCGCACATTCACCGCAGGCAAAGCCAGCTTTGCGTCGGAGTGGCTGATCAAAAAATTCACTGCGGCATCGCCACGCCCATCGGGCTGGCTGGCAAACAGGACCAACTGCTGCGGATTTTTGGCCAGCAGGAGTTCAAAATACCGGTTCTGTTCAGGCCCCGTAAGTACATGGAATTGCCTCATTTCAGCTAGCACCCGCAATTCGTCATCGGGACTGCCAGCCAGTCCATAGATTTCCAGGGCTCGCCTTAGATAGCCTTCTGCGTCATTCGGTCCGGACATGTTGGCCGCCTGCTCCAGTTGCTCGCCTGCTTCGGTCATTTTCAGGCGGCGAATCTGAAGTTGCTCCAGCGTCGAAGTAGAAACATTGCCATTGTGCCGGGTCGTCAGCATGGCAGCCAGAAACTTCACCTGTAATTCCGGAATTCCGGCTTTCTCCGCCGCTGGCAGTAGATAATCGTAAGCCTCCGAGCGGGACATGGTGGTATTTTTGGCCTCAAGAGACTTGGCAAATGCCACGCGTTCTTCTGGCGTGAAATAGCGATTCACCGTTGTGCCCATCTCCCGCATGCATGCCATCATGCCGTTTTTTGCATTGCCTGTGCGCGTGGCCAGCAGGTTCTTTCTTAGTTCCGTGTTGGTAACAGCTTCAATGCCGTTCTTTGCTATCTGTTGCGACAAAGAAGGAAGTTGTTTTGCACCAGACATTGCAGCTTGCAGCTTCTGATAAGCCTCTTCCTGCTGCCGCAAACGAGTCATGATGTTTGTATAGGTCTGGGCTCCCGCATGATTGTCAGAGTTTGCCAGTAGGTCCTGTCCGGCAAGAGCTACACCTTTTTCTGCGTACTCGCGGGCTGGCGCGAACATACCCCAGCCTTCAAAACGCGCCGCTGCCGCAAAATATTTTCCGGGGCCTTCCGGACGACCATCAATCAGCGCTGCCTTCAACGCCTGAATCGCCAGCTCCGGCTTGTTTTGCCGCGCGCGGATTTCAGCGACTTTTTCCATCCACTGGGCATCGTGATAGGTGCGATCGTATAGCGTGGAATAATCAGCGGCAGCTTCATCAAAGTGCATAAGTCGTTCTTCTAACGCAGCACGTGCGCTCAGCAGATCTGTCCGATCAGGACGCACTTGAATTGCCTGTCCATAAGTACGAATTGCGCCATCGAAGTCTTCCAGGCTCGCCTGCGACCGGGCAAGCACAACTGCCCAACGCGAATCTTTGGGCGAAGCCGCGACGGTCTTGGCATAAAAGTTAAGGAACTGATCTTTGTGCTGATGACGTTGTGCATAATACGCAGCTTCACCAGTCAAACCAGCGTCTTCAGGATAAGCATTAATGATCTCGATATATTGGTCTACTCCTCCGGCATAATCTTTGAGCACTGTAAGCGCGGGAATTAATCCACGACGAAGTGCGGCGATTCGCTCCTTCCGTTCATCCGCTGACAACGCCACGTTCTGGAATGCCTTGATCTTGTCCTGATAGAAATCGCGCAGCCCCGCATTGTCGCCAGCCCGAGTGTACGTTTCTGCCGTTGCCGCAAGATATTCACTGTTGTAAGGCGCGTCAGCCAGCAGCACCTGCAGCAGTTTGCGCGCCTGCTCGTATTGGCCGGCCTCCGTCATTTTGCGCGCTTCTTCAAAGCTGAACTGGGTATTGAGAGCGGGATACGAGTCTTTTGCCGCCTGCGCCAGAACGTCAATGGCGCGTTGCTGTAATTTGTTACGCCAGTAGAAGTCTACAGTCGAGCGGACCACGCCCATGACCTTGGGATTCTCTTTGTACAGCGCTTCCACATTTTGCTGAGCGGCCGCCAGATCTTTTTTCTGCTCATAGAAGCCAACCAGCCCGTAACGCAATTCCAATCTGCGGATTGGATCAGCACTGACCGCGGCCTGACGCTCCAATGCATGCTGCCGCACAAATTCCAGCGATTTTTCCTTTGCCGTGTTCTCTATGTTCTCCAGTGTCTCCACGGAATTGGTGTGGTCGAGCACAGCAAGCAGAAATGCCGATAAATCCTGTTTGCGGCCCTGGGCTTCCAGCACCTCTACTCGCAACTGGATTGCGCCAAGATCATATTTGCTTGCCGCAACGGCACGTTCGGTCGCCGTATCTACAGCGTCTCGCGCCATCTTTCGCGTGGCTAATTGCAGCAGTCGGGCCTTTGATTCGGCGTTGGTTGCTTTGGCCAATGTGCCTTTTACGTACTCATCCACGGCGTACGAATAGTCATGCTGGTTTTCGTAAATCGCGCCTACCTGATAGCTATAGAGCGCATCATCGTGCAAATTCGCGCGCCCCAGTTTGAGCAGCCGGAGAGCATCTTCAAAGAAGTAATAATCCCAGAAAACCGTGGCGGCATCTTCATAGCTTTGCGCCCGGCCAGGTTCTGTCTCAGGCATCTTGTTCCAATAAGGAGCGGCCTTCGTAAATTGCTCGCGGTCAGAATAGATATCACCGATACGCGCCAGCCTCTCGCGATCTCCGGGTGTGGACTGCAGCAGGCGGGATTCAATCTCTACCGCGACATCAGTATTTTTGGAATCAAAATACGCCAGCGAACGATAGAGCGAAGAAGTACGCTCTCCAAGTTCCGCATCTGCAGGATACTGTCTGGACACAGCAGCAATCACAGGCGCTCCTGCCTCAAAGTGTGAACCCCACAGCTCTGCTTCTCCAAGAAAGCGCGCACTCGCCGGATTGGATTTGGCCTCGGTGTTCCAGTCAGGATTGGCGGCAATACTGGCACGCAAGGTCAGCAATTCAGCGTCGAGTTTGCCGCTGTGAGATAAATACTCGAAGAACTGGTTACGCAACCCTTCATCCGTAAACCAATAATTTCGCAACAATCCTTCCCACATCACCTGGTTATAAAAAGGCTTTGTGTGATAGAGCTCCAGCAGGTTATGAACAAACGTCAGGTTATGAGGAAACCGTTCATGCGCCATCTGATTGAATCGGAGGTCAAGCTGCGGCGGCATGCCGTAAGCGTTTCGCAAGTAAGCTTCCAGATCGCTCCCGGAGAAAATCTGCAACACCTGCTGAGAAAGCACTTGTAAGTCCTGATCGCGTTTTTTTCTCAGATACCAGCGTGCCAGCTTGTGATACCAGTTCGCTCCCTGAAACTGCTGGATCGCACGCTTGTACACAGCTTCCTCTTCTGTACCGAGCTGATTGCCTTCAAGAAAAGTGGCGAATTTCTCATAAAGTCCAGGATCGTTCGGATTGCGGTCCAGTTCCTGTCGCCACACGACAAGCGCTGCAGGAACCTGGTGAAGCGACACTAACCGTGAGATGAATCGATCCAGTACACGCTGGTATTCGGAAGAGCGCACGCCGGTTTGTGCTTGCGAGGCTGACTTCTGCACTGAAAATGCCTGCCGTTCTGCTCCTGTGCTCTGGGTTTGCAACTGTTGCTCATTGCTGCTGTTCTCTTTCCCTCTGTTCTGCTGCCTGGGCTGGAGATTTTGTGGATCTGGCTGCTCCCCCAGTGGCACGCCTTCAGCTTTGCGGGCCAACTCTTGCAGCAGAGTGTCATACAGGGCAAATTCCGCTTCCGTGCTGCCGGTGCGGGCGTAGCTATCCGCCATGAGCAATGCCACTTGATTGCGTTGCGGTGCTGACGGGAATGCTGCCAGAAAGTCACTGCCAGCACTGAGCACCGCGGCATCTTCTCCATAATTTGCATACGCATCAATCAGGCGGGCGCGCAATTCAGGACACGCCGGCGAATCAGGAAAACGCTTATCAAAAAGCGCGACAAGTTCCGCGGCGCGAGACCTGTGGAAGTACGGGAGTGTTCGCTGTTCTTCTTCAGAATAGTGACCTGCCGGAGAACTGGTGTTCAGGATCAATGACAGAATGCCATTCAGATATCCCGGGCCGGAGTCCATGGTGGCAATATCTTTGTACATGGAAATATCGCCGAGGCCGAAGCGTATCTGCTGCTCGGGAGCAATCAGCAGGACATTCGTTAGTCCGGCAATCGCCTTCGCCTGCGAATCTGGCATGGGACTGTTATAGAGCGCAAAATAATAACGGGCCGCTTCAGGATAAAGGTGAACAGCATCGAGCAATTGCGCAAATGTATAAAGCTCCTTCGCCGTCCACGCAGCTTTGCGCGCATCTTTTTGTAAGCGGTAATCAGTGATGGCCTGCTGCGCCGCCTGGAGATTACCCTGCTGCTGGTAATAATAGAAAACACGGCACGCAGCGTTGAGGTCGTCGGGATTACGGGCCAATGCGGCATGCGCCTGATCCAGGAATTTGCGCAGGCTGCGGGTCTCACGCACCAGATCAAAATAGTTTTTAATCAATTCCGCAGGCCATAACGGCTGAAAGCTTTTCTCGTAGACAGCCAGCCCTTCTTCCACTGATCCCTGGTTATATGCCAGAAGCGCGCGGGCTTTAATGGGAAACACTTCATCATCGGGAAATATAGAGCGATATTTTGTGATCAGATCGGCTGCAGCTTTAAAGTCTTTTTCATGCAGCAAAAACTCAAAATAGCGGCCATAAAGCCCGGACTCCTGCGGATATCGTACGATCCAGGCATTGTATTGCTCAACGGACGCGTTCTTTCCCAGAGCCTGTGACCGGATCACCTGGAATGATCTCTCAAAGGCTTGCCACGAGCGCTGGTCTGCGACGGCAGTAAATTTTTCTGATGGCGGTGATGGCACCTTCCCTGCCACAGAGAGAGCGCTTACCTCTTCCTGTGGCCGATGGCGGCGATGATAAAAATCAGCAACCTCCGTCTGCGCCGCTGCTTTATCAGCAGCGTTTTGCAGATAGAGCTTCCAGTCAGCTTCAGCAGCTGCAAAGTCGAGCTTCTGCTCTTCTTCCAACGCCTTCAACGAATACAGGTCTGCTTGCTGCGGATGCTGCTTCACCAAATCACCGAGCGCCGCCACCGACTCAGCCGGAGGCCGGCGAATGGTAATGGGCCCCGTTGGCAAAGAAACCGTGCGAAAGATAGCGGCTTCAGCCAGAGAGCGAAATTCGATATTCTGTACCCACTCCGGCATGGCCGCGCGTGCTGCCAGCAATCCAGCGGTAACACACAGTAAAAGCAAAGAGGCTTGTATCAAATGTTTACGGGATAATTTCAATTTCCACCTCCTGCGCGCCGATATTGTGGGCAATATCCTCCGCAGTTACCGTTAAGCGATAACGCCCTGGAGAAAGTTCACTGGGCACAGCGATTTCACCTGTACTCGCAGACTCATCAGGGTTCCAACGCAGGCTTACTGGCGCGGCGCCTTCCAGTTGCGCCAGCAACGTGCGTGTGCTGGATGAAGCCTGTACTCGCAATTGGATCGCATCACCCTTTCTGAACTGTTTTCGGCCAAGAATAATCTTCACCGTGGGCGGCTTGCTGGCAATCACGAACGTCTTGGCTTCACGATAGACAACACCATTGCGATCACGCAGAACAAGACGAACCGTATGCGTACCATCTTCCATGTCCACCGGAGCCAGGAAGCGGGTCTGCCAAATATCTTCCTTACTTAAATGGCGAAGTGGCTTAGTCAGGCCAAAGGGAAAGAGCGCAATCACTGAAACGATGGACGGATCAGTGCGTACGCGAATTACAGGATCGCCCGGGCGAATGACTCGCGGCCGCAAGAGCGCACGCGGCACAGCCAGGAACGAAGTATATGGGGTAACAAATTTATATTTGCGCGCCAGACGGATAATTTCGTCAATGCTGGCTTTGTCTTCGCCATCGCGCTCGATCTTCTCCAGCAAGGCGTCCACTCGCGCTTTGGCCCAGAGCCGCGGCAGCTGGTCATGGTCGAGAGACTTTTGCGGCAGATCAGCAGAACCATGGATGGTAAACGCATCACCTTCGCGTACACCCTTTACATCAAAGTTCACGCCTTTCTGATCCGCTTTATATTGCCCGATCCATGACGCCATGGAGCCGGCAAAGGATGTCTCCTGCAAAGGGTAAACCAGATCGAGCGCGGGTTGCGGAGAGACTGTAAACCCAAGCTGGCCGATGGGGTTCATATTCATCTTGGAGATGAACGCATTCAGCTTGAACTCCGTTGGCTCAGTGGAAAGAACATTTTCCAGAAGACCATCATCGCGGGTAAGCTGGCGGAGCAATGGCAAATTAGCGTCATCGCCAACGGCAAAAACAAATAATTTCGGGCGGCTGGCCTCTGGAAGTGCCTTATGTTTCTCTGCATACCATGCGAGGAGTTTACCGGCCAGAATCTGGCCGCGCGTGGCCGAGCCATCCGTCAGCAGGATCAAATAATTGTTTGACGAGCCCAGCGTGCATTGTGCCAGCCCTGCATCCAGTGCACGTTGTAAATCGGTGCCGCCACGCAACTTGCTATTGCGAACAAAGTCCGTCGCCTTTTGTGTGTTCACCGGAGTCGCGGCGCTCACGGCAGGTTGGAATGCCGTAACGCTGCTGTTGAACATCAAGAGATTGAAGCGGTCATCGGCAGAAAGCGAATGCAGGACTTTCTGCATGGCTTCATAGCTGCGCTCTAGTTTGTCCCACTGCATGGAGAGAGAATTATCAAAAAGCACGATCACGTTGCGCGGTGGATGAGCTGCCATCCCCGCGGATCCAGCAGATTTGTTGCTGGCCAGCAGCGCCTGCACTTCAACAAACCCTGGCTCGTTCGACCCTGGTTCGTTCGACCCTGCTTCATTCAACCCAGGTTCATTGATACCGCGCTGCGGTGACACCTCAGTGGGGTTGGGCTGGCTGGAATCAGGATTGCGATGCGTGAGCACACGCAGTGAATCTCCCGCTGCCTGGTCGAATTCATACTGAACGCTGAAATCCTGCGTAAGAGCCACGTTCTCACCAGCAAATTCGCCTGTGACAATATGCGCATTCTGCTGGCTAATTTTCAAAGGATAAATTGTGCTGCCCAGCTTAAAGTCACGAATGGGATGCTCAGAGCGCAATTCAAAGTGGATAATCAAATGCCGCGCGGTCTGCGAGTGATACGCTTCAGGCTTCAGACCGATACCGAAATAGGATTTGTAGCTCTCCACGGGAATGCTTTCGTGGTATTCAAATTCCAGCCGCTTCGTTCCATATGCCGGAATGGGCACGATCCTGGCACTGAATGTGGACGTATGGCGCGCTTCACTGGCAGTGCGTTCTCCCATTTGCAGCAAGCCGGGATCAATCGACTCCTGTTTCAGCTGGTTATAAATTTCCTCTGCACGCTTGCGCTCCAGAATTACGGCCGGAATGCGCACGGGGCCATCCCATGTGGCAAAGTCAGAAACCACAGCATGGCTATTAAGCGCAAAGATGTAATTGCCTTCCTCAATACTGCCGGTGTGGTTGGCGAATATTTGCTTCACAAAGATGCGCGCATCTGAATTATCGATGCGGATGGTAATCTCCATCTCTTCAAGTGACAGGATCGCGGGGTCAGGCTGTGCCTTGTCGCGAGGAATGAGGACGCCAGCGTCGCCCCACGTGATGGAAGTAAGCGCGCAAAAAGTAACAAGCAGTTTGAGCAGCCGTTTCATGGCAGATTTTGCTCCGGAATGCGCACCAGACCATTGTCGGTGCCCACATAGATAAACCCTTTGCCGGCGGCAAGCGCCGTTACGGTGAGAGACGGCAACCCGTCAGTAATCACGGTCCAACGGTTCGCTCCGCGATTGTAAATATAGAGTCCTTGGTTTAACGTTCCGGCAAAAATATGTTGGTCAGTGGCCAGCATGGCGTTGGGATAGACTTCAAACTTTCCGGTAGCAACATCGAATGGCTCAAAACGTCCATCGGCTGAAAGGCGCACGATCCCTCCGCCATAAGTGCCAATGATCCACTCATTCCCGGCTTGAACGATGGCGGAAATCCAGTTATGTGTGAGCCCTCGTGTGGCCACGGTGTAATTAGCAGTCACACTTTCATTCTCCAGCACAGAGATTCCACCTAGCGTTCCCGCAACAACTTCTTTTCCTGAAGCGCCCACGGTATACACATGGTTGTTGACCAGGCCGTGAAAGGCATAAAGGCTGCGCGGACCTGAAGAGTCAAGAAACGTGAGCCCTGAGGGCGTGGCCAGAACCATGCCATTGCCGTAAAGAGCGGCATCTGTCACGTGATCAGCCAGAAGACCGTCCGTGCGGCCAAGCACCTGCCGCTTTTTACCAGACTCGTCAAACATAACCAGACCGTTCGCCGTGGCTACCGCAATAGTTCCC
>DASXLK010000060.1:0-44632 GCA_036496365.1 Candidatus Angelobacter sp.
AATGTGGCAGCGCATAGAGTCTGTTGCTGAATAAGTGCATGCTGCGTTACGCATCCGCCTCCACCAGGCGGGCCAGGTATGGCGTTGGCAGGGGGAACCCGCAACAAATTCCTAGACGATGGGACCTCCCATGAATGCAAAAATCCACAAGACTATAGGGTTCCCTCGCTTCGCTCGGGATGTGATGAGTTGGTGCCGAGAGGGGGACTCGAACCCCCACGCCCCTTTTAAGGACTGCGGATTTTAAGTCCGCTGCGTCTGCCAGTTCCGCCATCCCGGCCTTGGGATGATTCATTTTATATGGCACAACTCCAATCTGCGAAGCCCTGCACCTCACATTGGTCTAAAAACATGCATTCGCGATGTTTGGTTCGTCACATTTACAATCGAACAAGGCTGGCAGGCGCAGATTTTGTGCAACCAGTTGGGCCGCAGTGAGTCCAATCAGTCATGCAGATCGTGGAGAGTCAAACTTTGGAAACCGAGTGTCTGCCATTTTCCAGCATTCCCCATACCGGACGTTTATTTGACGACTATCTCCATGCTTTTGATCGAGTGAAGCAGTTTTACGCACGGCCGCCGCTGAGCCAGGATTGGTGGGCCGACGAGATCCAGAAAATTCAATACCCTGCTGAACGCCGGCAGGCTGTGGCGGCGATTTTGGAGCGCCAGAACCGTGAGTTTGGCGCTGGGGCAAAGACGCTGGCCAATATTCAGCGGCTGCGTGATGGCTCCGCGTCCGTGGTTACAGGCCAGCAGGTTGGACTGTTTGGCGGGCCGCTGTTTTGTATCCTGAAAGCACTGACTGCAGTGATTATGGCGGAGAAGGCCGGCGCCGTGCCGATGTTCTGGATGGCGACAGAAGACCACGATCTTGAAGAAGTCAATACGGTCAACCTGCCAGCAGGCGATCATCTGAAAAAATTCACCGTAAACGTGCCGCACCGCGAGGGTGCACCCGTGGGAACGATTGAGTTTACTGATGAGGTTGCAGCAGCGGTACAGCAGGTGGAAGCAATCTTTGGCAAGTCTGGGATCAGTGAGTTACTGGCCGCCAGCTATCACAAAGGCGAGACATTTGGGACGGCGTTTGCCAGATTTTATACCAAAGTGTTTTCTGATCTGGGTGTGATCTTTCTGAATCCGCTCGATCCAGAGCTGCACCGCATTGCGCAGCCCGTGTTCCGTGCAGCGCTGGAAAAATCGGAAGAGATCAACCATGCGCTGCTTGAGAGAAATAAAGAGCTGGAAGCGGCAGGTTACGTGGCGCAAGTAAAGGTCACACCTTCACATACGCTTTGTTTTTATTATGAAGATGGGGCCAGAACTCCGGTAAAGCATCACGACAAAGAATTTTTTGTGGGCAACCGTAAACTTGCAGCGGCGGAGTTGATTAAGGAGACGGAGCGATGTCCGGAGCTATTCAGCGCGAACGTGCTGTTGCGGCCCGTAATACAAGATTACCTGTTGCCCACGTTGTGTTACATTGGTGGACCCGCTGAAGTTGCTTATTTTGCCCAAATTGAAGTGGTTTATCGCAAACTGGCTGGCAGGCTTACGCCGATCCTCCCTCGCATTTTTGCCACTCTCATAGAACCCCGCCAGGCCAAGTTGCTGGATCGCTACCAACTCTCTCTTTCCGATCTATTTAATGCTCCAGAAAAGACACGCGAACTCGTAGGATCCCGCGCGTTGCCGGACAGCATTCTTAAGAGTTTTGATCAGGCAGCGGAGCATGTGGAACAGGCACTCTCACTCATCCAAGGGCCATTGGAAAAGCTGGACAAAACGCTAGTGGACGCAGCGGAAAACGCCGGCACAAAAATGCGCTACCAATTGCAGACGATTCGCGATAAAGCCGCACGCGCCGAGACCAGAAAAAATTCAGAAGTAATGCGGCATGCCGACGAACTGGTAACTGCGCTCTATCCGAATAAAAATTTACAAGAGCGAGAAGTGGGCGCAGCGTATTTCCTGCTGAAATATGGATTAGCCGTGGTGGAACAGATTAAGGCTGCGGTGCAAAGCGGATGCGGTGAACACCAGGTGATTCGGATACCGGGTGGGCAGAGTTAAATACCAGTGCTTGCAGCGCTTACTCGAGCAGGTTGATCGACAGGCGCATGCTCCGGAGCGGCAGCCTTTTGATCACTGTCATTGGTCAGGTAAATACTGGTAGCAATGATCAAGAGCATGGTAATAATCGCCAGGCACAGGCAAACCAAGATAGCGTCTGCCAAAGGTTTCGGCTCAATATTGAGCTGGACCATTGCAAGAATCTGTTGAACAACCAAGGCAATCAAGTGCGCCAATGACTCAAGGCTGGAAGTGGTGTGAGTAATAAGGTGAGAAATATTTCCAACGCTGAAACCGCCGAGCGCTCCTCCCAAGGCAGATTGCACCCTTGGGCCAACCATCATGGTCGCAGGATAAGACAAAACCACCCCGAAAAATATTCCAAGCACAGCCATGGGAACATATTTGTGATGAGAGATGAAGGTTATCCAGCCCATGAAAAAGGTAACCAGCAGCAACGACAGCACAATGCAGATCGCCCTGACTCGTAATGGAACCCTGGTATGGAAAAACGCAGAATACTTCGTCCACTGATCAAAGAAAGCAGTTGAAATCGAATACATAAAAAATTCTTTCCTGAAAACATCCTTGCTTCCATAGGACGTAACCAGCTGGAATTTCCCCGCAAAATTGAAAATAAAATTTTTATTAGAGTCTTAGCGCAGTGACGGGTTCTTCCCCACCATGCGTGGCTATGCCCCGGGGACAAAGAATCGAATCGCCCAAAAAGTAAGCGCAGCTACGACCGCAGCAGCGGGGATCGTGAGCACCCAGGCCCAAACAATCTGTTTGGCCACTCCCCACCGCACGGCGGAAAGACGGTTTGTTGAACCAACACCCACAATAGCGCCAGTAATGGTGTGCGTGGTGCTTACGGGAATGCCATGGTAAGCAAGCAGGAAGAGCGTAACAGCGCCTGCGCCTTCAGCGCAGAATCCACCGACGGGCCGAAGCTTGGTAATTTTTGATCCCATGGTATGGACGATGCGCCACCCGCCAAAGTAAGTCCCCAGAGCAATGGCCGCATTCGCGCCAAGAATGATGAACCACTTGTAATCTCCCCATCCGGTAGCAAACTGCGCAGGCGTAAGATAACCACCGGCCAGCAATGCACCGGCGATAATACCCATGGTTTTCTGGGCGTCGTTTCCGCCATGGCCAAGGCTATACGCGGCAGCGGAAAGAAGCTGTAATTTTCGAAACAGTTTATCTACGGTGCGCGGCGCGGTTTTTTGGAAAATCCAAGAAACTGCGACCATCAAGCCCAAACCGAGAACCAAGCCGATAAGCGGCGCAAGCACAATGAAAATAAGAGTGGCCATCCACTTTTCACCCAGGCCTGGAATGGTGCCGATAATCGGCCAATGCAGTTTGGGCTCACGGACCAGAACATTCCATCCAGCACGCGCGATAGCCGCCCCAGCAAGCCCCCCAATCAGCGCATGAGAGGAAGAAGTCGGCAATCCCCACCACCAGGTCAGCAGGTCCCAGATAATTGCGCCGGCAAGGGCGGCAAGAATCACGTATTGCGTAGCTTGCTTAGGATCAACAAGGCCGCCGGCAATGGTCTTGGCAACGGCGGTACCAAAAACGAACGCGGCAATAAAGTTGAACGCGGCAGCCCAGACTACAGCCAGCTTAGGCGAAAGCACGCGCGTGGAAACCACGGTGGCAATGCTGTTGGCAGCGTCGTGAAAGCCGTTGATGAAATCGAACGAAAGCGCGATCAGGATGGTAACAACAACTAGCAATCCGCTCAGATGCACTTAACTCGCCCTCGCGCAGGTGAAGTTTTTACAGGACCACATGCTACGCGCTCTTCAGAACTACGCCTTCCAGCACATTGGCAGCGTCTTCAGCCTTGTCTGTGGCGGTCTCCAGAACTTCATAAAGCTCTTTCAGTTTGATCAACGAAATTGGGTCCTTTTCTTTTTCGAACAACACGGCAATGGCCGCACGAGCAATGCCGTCCGCTTCGTTTTCCAACCGATTGATCTCAACGCAGTTTTCCAATACGTTGTCATGCTTCTTTTCAAGACGTGCGAGTGCGTCAGTCAACTGATCAGCCTGCTTGACGATGATGCCTGCAAGAAGCGAAGCAGCCGGAGGAGCACTGGTAATTTTGTACATCACAAGACGAACACCGGCGGCATAGACGAAATCGAGAACGTCGTCCAGCGAAGAAGCCAGACGGTAGATGTCTTCGCGGTCAAGAGGAGTGATAAAGGTTGAATTGAGCTTGGTAAGAATATTGTGGGTCATATCGTCACCACGGTGCTCAATGTCTTTAAGCTGCTGGACCCGGGCGTCAACATCTTTGAAGTCTTCCAGCGTCTGTTTTAACAGGCGGGCGCCATCGCCCAGATTGCTGGCCATTTCGGCGAACATGTCGAAGAATTTGGTATCTCGAGGGATGAGGCGAACCATGTAAGGTGGATCTCTCCTGGCACGTGTGAACGTTACGTAAAAGTCAACGGAGAAATATCGCACGCTGGCTGCGATCAGGTCAAACACAGGGGTTTACGGGGTTTAGCCAAAGAAAAAGCCGCCAAATGCTGGCGGCCTTCCTCTGTAAACAGCAGATTCTATATTACTTACAGCGTACTTTCAATCTCAAAACCCCAGGCTTCCAAGAGTGGTTCTGGTATATATTTGCTGTTTTTATTGCGGCGTGCCCACTCGCGCAAACGAGTCGACCGGATGTATTGATCAGGCGTCAGCTTGAATTCCTTGACCGCCTGCTCAAAAGATGTGACTACGGGGATGACTGGCCCGATGGGCTCAGGCTTGCCCCAGTTAGGATTACCGCGTCGCCTTGCCATATTAGGTTTCGCCCTGCCTTTGGATAGAAAAGTGCGTAGTTCTACGTACCCTTATGATCTACTAGCTTTGATTCCTTAAAGCTGCTTTTGGTTTCAAAGTAATGACTGAAAAACCTTATTTCTGATTGCGGTAATGACTGAAAAACCTTATTTCTGATTGCGCCAGCAGGAACCTAGGTGTTGTAAAAACCATTCATTATAAAGCCCTTTTTGGCATTTTGCAATACTTTTTCAGCTCTGTCTGCTCCCTCATAACGTTCCGACTGGTCTTTGACCTTGTATTTTTAATCTAACTTACACATTTTGAATGACATATTTGTTTTCCGCCTGCTACCTCTATTTTTAGTGATCACTTATTAAGGTCAGGACTAAGGCTTGGCTGGACAAAAATCACCTTTACACTTTTCTCAGATAAAGAATTCACAGAATGGACGCTTCGCCTTTTCCTTTGAAACTCCTCATCTCTACAAACCTATAAGCTCTAACCCTGGAATTGCAGCTTGAGACTCTCTACTGCGAGTCTTATCCCTCACTCGTTAGCCATAGTCACTGCCCAGCCCGGCGCTTCCCTTCTTAAAGTCTTATGCTCCAAGCCAAACGATGAATATTTTCAACCCAGCCCTTGCTTTGATTGCTTCGAGGGTGCCTCATCGCAGCTCAGTAATTTTTCCATCACATAAACATGTTGCTTCTCATCATTTCCAGAAGTGCAGAATTGCACACAAAGCGGCGCACAGTATATCCATGATCACAAACTGCTTCGTTGATAAATCCTTGCCACCTTTGACGCGACCTTCAGCAACTTTCCTAGTATGATGGTGTGCCGAGTGTTATCACCCACTCGCTTATAGGAGGAAAGAAATGAAGTTCGTGGCGCGTGCTGTTACGACAGTGATTTTCGGGGCCCTTATTTTGACGCCGGCTTTTGCGGACGAATCCGCCAAAGCATCGGCCAACTTGACTAGTTCTGAGGCCAGCGCCCCAAACGCTACCACTGACTCCACTGGCTATCTGGCTCCAGCCATTCCCATGCCGCCACCGCAAGCCAAAGTGAGCAGCGCGGCCAGCAGCGGCGATACATATCCCAAAGCCGATCTTTTCCTGGGATATTCTTTTATACGTTTTAATCCGAATGTTGCCGGCGCCAAAGAAAAATTCAATTTCCACGGTCTCACCGGGTCTCTTGCTGGAAATGTAAATCGCTGGTTCAGTCTGGTTGGCGATTTTGGCGCGTATCGCATTAAAGATCTGCCGCCCGGCATCAGCGGCAGTTCATATACATATCTGTTTGGCCCGCAATTCTCCCATCGTGGCGAGCGCTGGACTCCCTTTGTGCATGCTCTCTTTGGCGCGGCTCGCTTGGCCAATATTCAAACCATCAATATTCCCAGCGGTTCGGCATTTTTCAACCGGTCATTTTCTGAGAACTCTTTTGCCACAGCGATCGGCGTCGGTCTGGACGCAGACTTCAACAAGCACATCGGCGTCCGTCTGTTTCAGGTTGATTGGCTGTCAACTCACTTTACTGACGGTGCTGATAATCGCCAGAACAATCTGCGCGCTTCCGCTGGCCTGGTACTGCACTTTGGCGGCAATCCTCCGCCACCGCCAGCCAATCATCCGCCCACAGTTTCCGTTACCGCGGAGCCAACCAAGGTCACTGCCGGATCAGGCGATAGCATCGTTCTCAAAGCGCAGGCCGCTGACGTGGACAATGACACTCTCAGCTACAAATGGTCTGCCACCGGTGGAGGCATTGAAGGCAATGGCGCTGAAGTCCGCTGGAACTCTCATGACGCAAAAGAAGGTACTTACACTGCATCCGTAACGGTTGACGACGGCCGCGGCGGAACAGCTAGCGCTTCTACTGACATGCAGGTTGTAGCCAAGCCCAATACGCCTCCCACAATTACCTGCGCGGCAAATCCAGCCACCATTACCGTGGGACAGCGCTCCAGCATCGCTGCCAATGCCAGTGACGCGGATAATGACACTCTGACCTACAGCTACAAAGCCACCGGCGGACACGTAACCGGTTCCGGCGCAAATGTTCAGTTTGATTCCACCGGCGTTGCTCCTGGCAATTACACAATTACCTGCCACGTGAGCGATGGACACGGCGGCGAGACAGACGCAATGGCGCAGGTCGCGGTACAGGCGCCCGCTCCGAGCAAAGAGCAGGTCCAGATTGAGCGGCGACTCTCTCTGCACAGCATTTATTTCGCAACCGCCAAGCCCACGGTCACCAATCCCACCGGCGGACTGGTTGCAAGCCAGGAGCGCACGCTTACCGCACTTGCCACGGACTTCAAGAATTATCTGAACTTCAAACCGGAAGCTCACCTTATTTTGCAAGGCCATGCTGATCCGCGCGGCGGCGAGGAATATAACAAGCTGCTTTCTGAGCGTCGTGTTACCCGCACCAAGGCATTCCTGGTGGAGCAAGGCGTGAAAGCTGACGCCATTGAGACGCAGGGCCTGGGTGAAGAACAGCCCATGAGCACCGACCAGGTCAAGCAAGCAGTCGACCAGGAACAGGACCTGAGCGCATCGCAAAAAGCGCAGCTTACCCGCAATGCAAAAGTGCTGGCGCTGGCCCAGAGCCGTCGTGTTGACGTTACCCTCAGCACCACACAACAAACCTCCGTCCGCCAGTTCCCCTTCAACGCTGAGGACGCACTCAACCTGATCAACCCCAAAGGCACCGGCACGGCAAAACCCGGCACCAAAGGTGGAACGGCCAAAGCAGGAACTTCAAAAGCCGGCACAAGCAAAGCCGGAACGAAGAAAGCCCCGGCCAAGAAACAGTAAGTTCTTTTAACGGGACTTAGCAGGATATTGCGGCAGGCTTACAAGGCCTGCCGCATTTTTGTTTGCTGCGCTTTGAAAAACAAATTTTAGCTATGGGAGCGTCAGCATAGCTCGGATCGCAGAACATTTAAGTCAAAGGTGCGAAATAATCTTGCACCCTCGGCGGATAAGCAGAAAACAGTAAGCACTCCAGCGCTCAGTAGTCACGACAGGCGAGCCCAGCGAGTGCCTGGATAGGCAGGAACAACACTAGTTGCCCTGGAACGTCTGGAACATCGCCACAACCAATGTGAAGGTAATAAAAAAGCTGCGGGCAACCACCAGGCCGGCCACCAGAAAACAGCACTTCAGGAATGCCTTCCATCCGGTCGATCCATAAACCCGCGGCAGGGCTCGAAACAGATACAGAAGATAGATAGTCAAGGAAATTCCCACCAGAACCGGGTTTTGATGGAAGCCATAGCGCGCATAGTAGAGCCATGCAACGCAGCCAACCAACAGGGTGAACGAAAATACGTGCAGCGAAAAAATCAGGTGCTCCACAAAATATCTGCGCCAGTTGACCACTGCCAGGCAAATGGCAAAGAAACCCACATCACCCAACTGAAAGAATGACAAGTCATGCTGCCAGTGTTCATTGATCTGCTCCATCAGCGCTTCTTTCGTTGTATGTCTTTTTCCCGCGGCATGCTCAATTTGCCTTTCCAGAGCGTCGCCCTGTCCGGCGGTTTTGCTGGCAGTTATAAGAAAGTGGACGCTATAGAAAGCCACCATTGGCCGCGTATAGAGAAAAAAGTTCAATGCAAAGATCACCAGAAAGAGCCGCAAGGGTGGAACGTAACGCTGCCTGCGTCCGGCAAAGTATTCCGCCGTTAAAACACCGGGCTTCAGGATCAGGGCCTTGAGCGTGCGGAAGATCTTGGAGTCCACGTGCGTAAGCTCATGCACGCCGTGGCTGACAAAGTGCCTCAGCGTGAGATCATGCGCGTCTGGAGGCTTCTCGCCGCATTCATGACAATATTTGCCCGTCAGAGGCGTTTCGCACTCCGGACAGTTCTGCAGGTTTGGCTGGTGCGGTGAAGGCGCAGTCAAGCGAGTTTCCCTATAGTTTGCATCGTTGTGTTCGGGACATTCTAGCGCGATTGATCGTATTGCTCACACGTAATATTTAGGCTGAAATAATTCGGTAAACAAAACAGGCCCGCAAGTTACACGGGCCTGGAAAGAGAGCGCTCAATCCTCAATCATGGATGACAAGTAAGAAGAAATCCCGGGCCGCTCAGGAAATCATTCACGTCACTGGTTAACGCATCACCCACGCTGTCACCACGCGCGTTCACGCCAGAAAGCTCGGTAAACGTTGATCCGGGAAATTGGAAGGTGGTGAATTTGCCGTCTTTGAATTTAAAGCCCTGGCCCTGGGCATCAGCGGTCTGGCGAAATTCACCCACAATTTCACCCTGATTGTTGATGCCGCGCACATCCGTGGAAGAGGTGCCGGGAAGGTCAAAGGTCACAAATCTCCCCTTGACGCTGACAAAGCCGTGCGTGTTCGTGCCATCAAAGTAATCGCCCACAATCACACCGGCATCGTTAATGCCGTTAGGAGTTGTGCTGAGGGCCCCGGGAAACTGAATCAGGGTAAAAGTGTTTCCGACCTTTAAAAAGCCGGTAGAAGAAGATTCCACACCTTGAGCTACGCCAACAATGTCGCCACGGTTATTGATGCCGGTGGCGGTGGTGGCAAATGTGTTTGGGACGGCAAACGCAGTGGTTGCACCATTCTTGTCCAGCGTGAAACCGGAAGAAGATCCGTCATTGTTGATTGCCGTGCCCACGGCAATACCATGATCGTTGATGCCAGAGAGAAGCGTTTGCGACGCACCGGGAAAATCATAGAGCTGGCCATTGCCATTAAACCAGGTAAAGCCGTGAGCGCTAAATCCTGTATCAAAGAATGTTCCGGAAACTTTGCCGGAAGAGTTGACGCCCAGCGGAGTCACGTTGCCTGTGGCGTTTACGTTAATGATGGTGGTTGTACATTGTTGCGGCGATTGTGCCTGAGATTGCAGGAACCCCAAGAACAGGAGCGATAGAGCGAGTGATTGACTAACAAAACGCATATCAGAATGTTCTCCTTACTTGCCGGGTGAGATGTAAGGGAAGTTGCGCTTTGTTGCCGTTGAGCAGCTCTGAATTTTTACTTAACCCTGTAGCTCAATCCAGCAGCTGAAAATTCCTGTTACCCCAGTTTTCGATATACCTAATTCGCTTTACATTCGTGTTTACTTACGCTAGGATAGCGTACTGATTCGCTCTATTTTTGCCTCTGATACGGGCGCGCACAACGCGATCAAACAGGGCAATTGAGAATAAACGCGATTCGAGGGCGAAAACAAAGACAAGAAAAGGGTGGGTGTTCGGCCTCGGGTGATCGGGAAATCTGGGTCATCATGGATGATCTGAAAACACTGGAATGATGATTGGGAGTCAATCGGGCATGGAATGAAAGAGATTTAGGCAAGAAAGGCGCAGAAAATTGGGCAGTAGGTGCACATTCGGGCGGGGGGTACGTTCGTGGGTGGAGTTAGTAAAAATGTCCCAGATAACAATTTTCTAACTTTACCCTCACGCTTCCCTTTTTCCTGCCGATAACTACAGGTAATGCCAATGTATCGACCAGAATCCGCGGTGTCACCCGTGCGCGTGGAGCAGCTGATCCCTCGTGTTCAGCTGCAAAAAGAAGCGGATCTGGAGCTGCTGGCCGGGGTGGTGCGTGGAGTGTACGCTTATCCGATTTTGATCATTCTTCTGGCGGCGAGCACACCGTTCAGGGGAGACCACGCTGCCCTTTTCTGGTGCTGCACGGCGATATTGGCAATAAGCCTGACTGCGCGCATGGTACTGGCAATATTTGTGGAGCGGTTGTATGCGGTCCATCGCTGGCTTTTCATGGGCCCGTTTGTTGTCTCTGTATGGATATGCTCGGCGGTCTGCGGCGGGCTCTATGCCAGTGCAATCCGGTTCTATGGTTTTGAGAATTGGACTTCCATCCTTGTAATGCTCTTCATCGTCGGCATCTCATCAGGTTCCACGGTTTCTTTCATACCGGATTTCCGTCTGCTGGCTTTTCACCTTCTTCTGCTGATTGTCCCGGCGATGGTGCGGGGGCTTTTGCTGGGCGGTAATCAGGGCCATACTTTTGCGGTGGCCACCTGTATCCTGCTGCTCTTTTTCTTGACGCAGGGCCGACGGCTGAATCATGTGTACTGGAATCTGCTGCATGATCGCGCCATGAAGGCCAAACGCGCCGTGGAGCTGGAGAATGCCAAGCTTGCGGCGGAAGCCGCGAACGTAACCAAAAGCCGCTTCCTGGCCAACATGAGCCACGAAATTCGCACCCCGATGCACGGTATTCTGGGCATGGCAAATCTGGCCATTGAGGCCCCGACGCCGGAAGAAGCGGCGGAGCACATGCAGGTGCTTTCGCGGTCGGCACAGGGGCTGCTGCAGGTGCTGAATGACATTCTTGATTTTTCCAAAATTGAAGCCGGCAAGCTGAGTCTGGAAACAGTTCCCTTTTCCCTGCGGCAACTGATTGCCGAAACAACCGACATACTCAAGCCCCTGGCAAACGCCAAAGAGTTGAAGCTGGTTTTTACAGTTGCGCCGGATATCCATGATCAAGTTCTGGGTGATCCCGCGCGATTGCGGCAGATTCTGATCAATCTGATGGGCAACGCCGTGAAGTTTACAGATGGAGGCTCAGTGACCTTGACGGTGACAAAGCAGGCACAGGGCCAGCAAGGCGATCGACTTCCGCTATTGTTTCAAGTCACTGATACGGGCATTGGCATTTCCCAGAAACAACAGTCCCTGATCTTTGCGCCTTTCTCGCAGGCGGATAGCAGTGTGACACGACGCTTTGGCGGAACAGGGTTAGGCCTGGCGATATGTTCTCAGCTGGTGGATCTGATGGGCGGCAGGCTCTCAGTGCAAAGCGAACCATTGATCGGCAGCACATTTGAGTTCACCACTACTTTCACGTGCGTCGCAGTGGAAATATCCATGCCGAAACCGGCTGCCGCTGCGGGCCCCATGTCGCCGTTGCGCATTCTGTTGGCAGAAGACAATATGGTCAGCCAGCGGCTGGGTGAAAAACTGCTTCGTCGCGAAGGCCATGACGTCACCGTGGTTTCCAACGGACTGGAGGCCATGCAGGCTTGGGAGCAGCAGGAATTTGATTTGATTTTTATGGACAACCAGATGCCGGACATGGATGGAATTGAAGCTGTGCTCAATATTCGCGCCAAGGAGAAGCAAACCGGCCGCAAGAGGACACAGATTATTGCCTGCTCAGCCAGCGCTATGGCTGGTGACCGTGAACGGTTTCTTGCCTCCGGCATGGACGGCTATCTGGGCAAGCCTTTCTGCGCAGAAGACCTCTATACCGCCATTCGTTACGCAGCGCCACAGCCTGTGGTTTAGCGTGGATAGCGGGCTAATTTTCTGCATCGCAATGGCGTTGAGAGCCATCTAAAGCTTTGCTGAGACTCTGCCATCTGCTAAGGTAGAGACAGTTCTTTTGAATAACCGATCTTTGACAATCTGGACTTGGTCCAGCAGTCTTTTCCGCAATAAATGGGGGCGTCACGGCTTCGACGGAAATGCTTGCGGCCAGGAGGCATACCGGGGCGCATTCCCCCGTATAAGTGGTGCAAAAACAATAATTGCTAACTCTAATCAGTTCGCATACGCAGCTTAATTAAATAAGCAGCCGCTCTCCACAGCTTCGCCTACGGGCTGTGAAAGGGCGTCACACAGTAGGCTGGTCTTCTCTGCTAAGCCAGGGCGGGAGGACGAGACATTCGGGCTAGCGTTTTACGTTTCTTGTCCGTTCTGAGCGTAACGCGCGAATCTGGCGGGGTAATTCCCGTCGGGTGAACTGGACTAAGTATGTAGGCTCTTGACCAGTAACGTTTTCGGACGTGGGTTCAACTCCCACCGCCTCCACCATATTTTCTTTTTTCTGAAATCCCGAATCCCGCGCGGCGGGTGAGGGATCCCTACTAGCACTTTTCAGTTGCAAACAGAATTGCCTACTTGCAAAATCAGTGCTGCAGGGAACCACATCCCCAGCGAGCAGAAAAGCCAGTCGAGGATTTCATTTATTCTGGGTCCGTATATTCTTTCGGAACATCATCCTCCAGCAGTTCTCTGGTGTGGACTTCGCTTTCATCGGCATCGGGGGCATTTTCCACGCCGCTGACCGCTTCAGCTTCCAGGTACTGTCCTTCTTCCATCAGCTCTTCCACGCTTTCGGAATCAACATTTTCTCGGCGTGAGAGCCCCTGCGTATCGCCGGACTGCCCACCCGACTCTGCTCCCAGCCCTCGGCGGCTATCGATGGAAATAGGATTAGGGCCGCTCTGGCGTGAAGCGCTGCCTCTCGCGCGGTTCGTTTTCTTTTTCGGGGTCTTTTTTGCGACTACGGGCTTCTTCGCCACGGACTTCTTGGCCGCAACTTTGGGCGCCGCCTTCTTCGCCGCAGATTTTTTCTTGGCCGCGCCCTTCTTCTTTGCTGCCGGCTTCGTCTTGCCAGCTGCCTTCTTGGCTACTGCTTTTTTCTTGGTGGTTGGGTTCGTCTTGGAAACAGGTTTCTTGCGCGCTGGTTTTTTCCGTGCCATGCTCAGAAGTTTATCAAACTTCTCTAGTGTTTCGTCGGTTCCGTTTCGTGTTTCTCCGCCGGATGATCCGCTGATTTCTCGCCGACTTTTACTGCTTCGCCCTTGTCGCCTTCTCCTTCAGCTCCAGGCTTTTTGTCGTCGTCCTCATCCGTGTTTTTCATCACATATTGGACAATCATTGAGATTCGCCGGTTCGAAGCGTCTTCCGGATGTTCCCGATCGCGCAGACGCTGGTCAGCGTAACCACGCACTTGTGAAACCTGGTCCGCGCGCACGCCGTTTTCCTGGATGATCCGGCGCGCTGTATTGGCTCGGTCTGTCGAAAGCTCCCAGTTGGAATATCCGCCCCGGCCAGCAAATGGAGCGGCATCCGTATGGCCCTCCAGAGAAATCTTATTGGGCAATGATCCTAATTCCTTGGCCAGCATTATCAGTAGCTCTTTGCCTTGACTGGTTGGCTGCGGACTGCCTTGATCAAAAAACGTGCCTTTTGAACTTTCCAGCAACTCCACGCGCAGGCCTTCAGCGGTCACCGTCATCTCAATTTGTTTATTCAGCTTTGCCAAATCAACATTTTCTTTAATGGTCTTCTGTAACTGCTCTTTCAAGACCTTCATGTTGTCTTTGGTGATGGTAAAATTTTCGGCCGCCCCCGTTTGATTGGTGCCGACTTTCTTAGAGCTCCCACTAGGATCCTTAAAATATCCGCCAATTACCTTCTGTACCTGCTGGCTCGTATTCAACAGCCACAGCACAATGAACAAGGCCATCATGGCGGTCACAAAATCGGCGTAAGCCACCTTCCATGCGCCGCCGTGGTGCCCGCCATGCGAGACCTTTTTCTTGATGATGATAATGGGACGTTTGTCTGACATGGTTTCAATACCTTATCTTTAGCCGGCTGCCGCGGCTGCTGCTGCTTCTCCGCCGCCACGGCAGGACTTCTCAAGTTCCTGGAAAGAAGGCCGCACATGCGCAGGCACCGCTCTCCGCGCTACTTCCACGGCCATGATCGGCGGTGTTCCTTTAATAAATGCAATAATCGCTACCCGTAAAACCTGTTGATAGCAGTGCTCTTCTTCCACCGTCTTGGCCATATTGGCGGCCACAGGCCCTACCAGCCCGTAACAAAGAAGAATGCCCAGGAATGTTCCCACCAGGGCTGCGGCAACTTTGTGCCCAATTTCTTCCGGCGGTCCACCGAGTGAGCCCATGGTTATAACCACGCCCAGCACGGCTGCAACAATGCCCAGTCCGGGCAGAGCATCTGCCATGCTGCTGAGCGCGGAGACCGGCTGCGAAGCCTCATGGTGGTGAACATCCATGTCCATTTCCAGCATCTGATCAACGTCAAATGGCTCAACCCCACCGCTGACAGCCATGCGCAATGTGTCGCAAACAAAATTGCAGGAGTGATGGTCTTTCACGAATGCCGGATACTTGGACATGATCGGGCTCTTTTCCGGCGCATCTACGTCGGCTTCCAATGCCACTAGCCCTTCTTTGCGGGCTTTGTTACACAGATCAAAGATCATTTTTAGCGTGTCCAGGTATTTCTGTTTGCTGAATGGCGAGCCTTTGAGTGAGCCCAGTACGCCTGCAATCACCTGCTTGAGTACATACAGCGGATTGGCGACCAGCACAGTCCCAAGCGATGCTCCGCCGATAATCACCAGCTCGGCCGGCTGCATCAATACCTTCAGGTTCCCGTGCTCCATGAGGTAGCCGGCAACAATACAGCCGAAGACTACAACGATTCCAATAATGACAAACATGCTAAGACTTCGAACCCCCAATTTCATCTTCAGGAAAAACGCTGACGCGATTACCGCCTTCCTTCACGCTGCGTCGTAGAGCGGCTTGCGCGCGCTCCACCATAGTGTCTGCATCATCGCCCATAACTGCTGCGGTTCCGCCAATGGAAACGCTCACCGGCAGTTCGTCTCCCCACCATTCCACTTCTGAATAACTTTCCATTTTGCGCACGCGCTCGCCAACTCTCTTCAACATGGAGCGCTCACAATTCATCACAATCGCCAGAAATCTGTGCTCGTCCCAGCAGCCCACAACATCACTGGGCCGTAGCGCGTTACTCAGCGTATGTCCAACCACCACACGCGCTGCTGCCACCACTTCTTTCCCATGGACTTGCTGGAACTTCGATAAACCATCCACTTCAGCCATCAGCACGCAGAAGGGCGTCTGGCGTTCGTTGAATTCAGTCATGCTCTCCCGCAAACGCAAGTGTGTGGTCGTTGTATCCAGCAGCCCCGTAGCTGCATCAATGCCGGGTGCGGCTTCCGTTCCTTTGCCACGGCGGTCGCGCGCGGCGGAAAAACGGCTCTCTTCAAAACATTCCGTTGCGCCAACAATCTTGTCGTGACTATCTTTCAAGGGCGCGGCGCGCACATGCACCGGAATCCGGTAGCCCGCACGATGCCGCAACAGCACGTCCGCTTCATAGCACTGGCCATTGCGCATACTGTCCGTCAGCTGGCACGCCTCTCCGCATGCCACAGGATTGTTTTCATCCAGATCAACCAGCAGCTTTTCCCGGCAATGGCGGCCAAGCATGTCCTGCGCCAGATACCCACTGATCCGTTCTGCGCCGCGGCTCCAGAACATAATTCTCAGCTGCGTATCCACCATGTACACGCCCACTGGCAGATTATCGAGTGCGGCTTTGAAGATATCTGAGTCTTGAAACATGCCGGTGTAACTCCCTGCTTATTTATCGGCGGGGATAAACATATCTTCACGCTGGGCAAAGTTTGCCCAGTCGGTTCATTTACCAGGAAATTGACACAAATGCGCGCTGTCTGTGGAAAAGAATGGCGGGGAAATTCGTATTGTATTAACCGGCTGTGAAAGAGACTAGGTGTTTCTCTCCAGAATCATCACTAACCTCATCGGCCCATGAGCGCCCTGTACCAGGATTTTTTCTATGTCGGCCGTGCGACTGGAACCGCTGATCATGCAGGCATAGGAGTTTCTCTCCATCTGTCCCTGTTCCGTTGCATTTCGTAGTGCGGTCACCAGATCAGGGACCAGTTGTTTCGTACTGGCATAAACAATATGCACCGGTGCAACTACTGAAGCGCCGCGTCCGCCGCAGGCCGAGGTCACAAAAATCGATCCCGTTAACGCAACCAGCGCTTCTGCCAGGGTTACGGTGGCTTGTGAACTTTCTGCCGGGCCACCTTCGCTTGACCAGCGCACCTGCCGCGCCGTCCCTGTCGTTTTCACCATGCCGCGCAGTGTCGGATCATCCTGCACAAAGATCTCGCCTGCCGGCAGGGACTCAAAGACCCGAGCCAGCGTCTGCGTACTCTCTGCGGCATTAGCCGTCAGGTAAAACTCCATCAGGTTCGCTTTACACTCTTGTTCAAAACGCTCAAGAAGATTCTCGATTGGCGCAAATATCGGCCCATCGAAAGTTTTCGTTTCTATCGGCTGAATAGGCGTGCGCAGCCCTTCGCGAATGCGCGCCAGGATCGCTTCACGGCTGGGATTACTTGTTGCCATGTTGAGTCCTCCCCAGCTCTTTCTTCCAACGCTTCCGGAAAGATCTCTGCGGCAACGGTACTGGTGTGCGTTTTCTGCTCCAGGCTCGCATCGGATCTAAAGCCGTTCCCGCCAGCCCCATGCCATAGAGTAGCCTTAGGCTTTTGCGCATCATCCATCCGCCCAGCGCATAAAGCCCCGGATGCAGCATAGCCATTCGCCACAACTTGAACTGCACTCGCTCGCCAGGCTTCCCTTTACCCGCGGTAGTGAAATCGCGCCGGTTGTGCAGCAGATGGTGATGCAGGTTGATATTCACCGGACAGACGCTGGTGCACGCTCCACATAGAGAAGAGGCGTAAGAAAGATGCTCAAATTCGCTGCCCCGCAAATGCGGCGTAAGCACGCTGCCAATCGGTCCCGGATAAGTAGTGTTGTAAGTGTGACCGCCAACGTTCTTATATACCGGACAAATATTCAGGCAGGCGCCACAGCGTATGCAGGTCAGCACTTCCCTTTCTTCTGCATTCGCCAGCAGCCCGCTGCGGCCGTTATCCAACAGGACCACGTGGAACTCTTCCGGCCCGTCCACTTCGCCCGCGCGTTTTGGTCCGCCAATCAGCGTGCTGTAGGTGGTAATCGGTTGTCCCGTGCCGGATGTTGCCAGCACCGGCCACAATGTTCCCAGATCTTCCAACCGCGGAATTAATTTCTCAATGCCAGTCACGGCAACATGTATCCGCGGCAGGCTGGTGCTCAGCCGCCCGTTTCCTTCATTCGTCGTCAACGCCACTGCGCCGGCGTCTGCCACCAAAAAGTTTGCGCCAGAAATTCCCATCTCAGCGGCAAAGAATGCCTCGCGCAGTTTGCGCCGCGCCAGAGCCACCATTTTCTGCGGATCTGCGTCAGCAATATCTTCACCCAGCTTTTCGCGAAAGAGCTCGCGAATCTGATGGCGGTCCAGATGCATGGCCGGCGTAACAATATGGTAGGGCGCTTCATTGCGAAGCTGCACAATATATTCGCCCAGGTCCGTCTCCCATACCTTAATGCCCACAGCCTCCAGCACCGGCGTCAGATGCATCTCTTCCGTGACCATTGATTTTGACTTCACAATGGTCTTCACTCCACGGCTCACTGCCAGCTCTTTGATGTAGTTGCAGGCTTCGTCGTTATTGGCGGCCCAGAATACATGCCCGCCCCGCGCCAGAACTTTTTCCTCAAACTGGAGCAGATATTTATCCAGATGCTCAACGGCTTCACGCTTGATCGCCTGGCACTTATACCGCGCTGCTTCCCAGTCTTTGAACCGGCTGCGGCCTCGCTGGTGTCCGGCCTCATAGCTCTCCATGTTCTTGCGGATAATCTCACGATGGCCCAGATCAGCGGATTTGGTCGCTGCATCCCGCAGAAACTTCTGAGCTGCCGTAAGAGCTTGGGGCTGATCACCCGCCGGGACCGGATTTGAAGTGGAGGTGCTCACGCGGAAATCCGTGATTCTTGCTTGAGATAACCCGATTTTCCGATTACCAGATCACACGATCTCATGCTTTCCCCTCGTTCGCCAGAATACTCGCCAGATGAATGGCCTTGGCCCGGTCTTTCCTGTGTCCCAGAATTCCCTGCACGTGCATCAGGCAGCTCGGATCAATGGCCGTAACGTATTCCGCTCCAGTCACAGCAATGCTGTCAGCTTTCGTATCACCCATCGCCACGGAAATGCTTTCAAACTTGGTGGCAAACGTCCCGCCAAAACCGCAGCACTCGTCAAAGCGCAGCATGTCCACCAGTTTCAGCCCTTTTACGCCGCGCAACAGCTGCAAAGGTTCATTTTTCAATTTCAATTCACGTAACCCATGGCACGACGCATGATAAGTGACCGTGTGTGGAAAAGTTGCTCCCACATCGGTCACGCCCATTATTTTTACCAGGAATTCTGAAAACTCGAATGTCCGCTTCCCCAGCGCCACAGCTTCATCGTGCAATGGGCCTGACGCCATTAATTCAGGATAGAAAATGCGGACCATGGTTGTGCACGATCCCGAAGGGCAAACAATCGCCTCTGCATCTCTGAAGACGCGCAGAAATCTTTCCGCGCACGGCCGCGCCTCGTCCCAGAAACCGGAGTTGAACGCTGGCTGGCCACAGCATGTCTGCGCCTGAGGAAAGTCCACTTCACAGCCCAGTCGCCGCAGGACCTTCACCGTGTCCACAGCCACTTCTGGCTGCAACTGATCGACAAAGCACGGCACGAAAAGTGAAATTTTGCGCGGCATCAGGCTCTCGCGATTTTAACAAACCTTAAGAGCTGAACCTAGAGTCGCGCTCCAGTTGCAAAACAATATCTTTTTGATCTTTGAATGCTCATTCCGGCAAGGCCGTCAGAACTTTCTCACCCTTGGCTTTTACTTGTGCTTGATCTGAAGCTGCTGGTCCAGCACAGCTTCGTAATGGTGAAAATCATAATCGTGCCGTGCTCTGAAAACCTCATGCCCGGCAGGATCTTTAATCACCACCAGAGAAGTTGTAACGTAATTGTCATTGAAGAATGCCTCTTGCCCCACGTTGCGTGCCAGCAGCTTTGCTTTGGCTGTTGTGGCTTCTGAGGTGACATCAAGAAGGACATAGTGGATTTTGCCCCGGTATCGATCATTCATCAGCACCAGTACGGGCTTCAGGCTTTGGCACAAAGGGCACCAATCGGCATACACCACCAGGGCCAGCGGTTTTTTCTCCTCTTCCTGCTCCTGTGCGCCACCTGTGCTTGAAATAGAAAAGATCAAAACTGCCAGTAGAACGATAACGATGCGGAATCGTGGCTGCATTCATGCCTCTCGAATTGCTTTTAGCGTCGGAGCAGTTCTGCCAATTTCTTAATTTTTTCGGGGAGAATCGGCGTTATCCTATCACGCGGAGAATCGTGGAAAGTAGGCAATATGGCGATATGATCGGCGTATCCAATAACTTTGGTAATGCTTCATTTCGGACCATTTGAATTTCAAGGATGCCGCAAAGTCTCGTTGGCTGCCAACTCGCCGCTCCTGATCAGGCTGCGCATTCCACGGCGCCCTGGTAGCATTCCCGCAGCGTGAATCTGCGGATTGATTACAACGTCACTCTTGTTAAGCGCTTCCATATATTGACGGGAGTACGCATAGTTCGCAAAGCGGCCATTTGTGCTGAAGCCAGACCTTTTTGCCACCGAAGCCCTCCACCATACGTCAGAGCTAATAACTTTTTTGCAGCCCCGTTCGCGGCAAACCCTGGCGGGCAAAACGCAAGCCCATCCGCCGTCCGTATAGATGCTGTCGCCAATTTTCACGCGCCGGAAGAGCCATGGCATCGCACAGCTAGCGATGATTGCGGGAACAAGTTCACCTGAGTCAAACACAACTGGTTGTTTCGATGGCAGCGCTGTAACGACAACACACAAGGGAATAGCCAGCTCTGCAAATGTGCAAGGAAGATTGTCGCGACAGAAATCGGCCAGTGCATGCGAGCCTAATAGTTTCGGCCAAAAAATCTTGCTGGCTAGCGACTCAATATCTGTGGCTGACTTGCCTGACGCATACAAAGCACCCACTAAACTGCCAGCGCTAGTGCCTGCAATCAAATCCGGCTTCATGGCATGCTGCTCTAACGCGCGCAGAACGCCGATATGGGCCATCCCTCGAAACCCGCCACCACTCAAAGCAATCCCTATGGAATATCTGTCAGCCTTATTCACACTGCACCTTGTTTTAAGTCTAACCGCCGTGCTGCAATAGCGTTTGTCATCTTTGTGTCACAATAACAAAGCCTGAGGATGACCCAATCCAAGCTGAAATCTAAAAAAGGACCACCAATGCCCTGGCCTGAGCCAATTACCCTGCGCGGAACACACGTCATCCTGGAGCCGCTCTCACCTGCCCATCACGATGATTTAGTTGATTCCGTAAAAGACGGTGAATTTTGGAAGCTTTGGTACACCCTGGTTGCGGAGCCGGAAAAGATGCAGGCTGAGATTGACCGTCGGTTGGATCTTCAATCCAAAGGCGAACTGCTTCCCTTCGCCGTCAGGGACATCCATACTGCAAAAGTAGTGGGCATGACAAATTACATGAATATTGAAGCTACCCACCGTCGCCTTGAGATCGGCGGAACATGGTATCGCAAAAGCGTACAGCGCACGCCGCTGAATACCGAATGCAAACTGCTTTTGCTCACGCACGCCTTTGAAAGGCTCGATTGCATCTGCGTGGAGTTGCGTACGCATTTCTTCAACCACCAGAGCCGCAAAGCTATTGAGCGTCTGGGCGCAAAGCTTGACGGCATATTACGCAATAATCAGATTGCGACCAACGGAACTCTTCGGGACACATGCGTCTATAGCATCATTGCCAGTGAGTGGCCAACCGTAAAAGCACACCTTACCTGGAAACTGCACAAGCCGGCCGGCGCAAAACAGGATTGAGCCCATCCTTACGGCAAGCTGGCATGAAACCACAATGAAGATGGGCCCACTACTATTTCGCGGCTATATCGACGCTCAGGCAGCCTTCTTCGCTGCTTCCTCCAGCAACTGCCACTCTTGTTCACTTAATTGCAACTCTGCGGTGGCAACGTTCTCTTCCAAATGCTTCACCTTGGACGTTCCCGGAATCGGCAACATCACTGGCGACCGGCGCAGCAGCCAGGCAATCGCGATCTGAGAAGTTGTTGCGTTATGGGATTTGGCAATCTTATCCAGCACACCGCCTGGCTTGGTCAGCGCTCCGGCGGCCAGCGGAAACCACGGAATGAATGCGATCTTGTTCTTGGCGCAATAATCCACCACGTCCTCATGGGCGCGGTCAGTAATGTTGTATTTGTTCTGCACGCTTACCACATTCACAATTTTCTGCGCCTGCTTTACCTCAGCCACGTTTGTCTCTGAAATTCCAATATGATGAATTTTGCCTTCATCTTGCATTTTTTTGAGTTCGCCGAGCGATTCTTCCACGGGAACCTTTGGATCAAAGCGGTGAAGCTGGTAGAGATCAATGCGTTCAACTTTCAAGCGGCGAAGACTCATTTCCACGCATTGACGCAGATACTCCGCGCGGCCAACCGGGATCCATTGATTCGGTCCCGTACGGGCTAGTCCGCCTTTCGTCGCGATCACCAGGCCTTTCGGATAAGGGTGCAACGCTTCTGCAATCAGGTTTTCGCTCACTTCCGGACCATAAGAGTCAGCGGTATCAATGAAATTCACATTTAAGTCCAGCAGTCGCTTGAGTACTTGCTTGCTTTCTGCCGGGTCCTTGGGACTGCCCCAGATACCGTCTCCTGTAATCCTCATGGCGCCAAATCCCAGACGATTTACTGTAAGTTCTCCTGCAATAGAAAAGGTGCCGCTATCGGCTGCATTCGGTATAGTCATGTTGTTTTTGATTCCTCCAGCGGGTTGCGGGATTCCAAATGATTTTTTGGACCTGCGAACAGGAATATTATGCAATAAAAAATGACCGCCAGCGCATTTCCAGCAAACCAGAAAGAGCCTTGCCTCCGCCAACTTGTTTTCACCTTGTGAATTGCCAGTAACAAAAGTTCCTGCGGTGCGATGGCGCGAAGTAACGTGACCATCGGCCGACTTACTCTTTGCCGCAAGTCTTGTCAACACTTCGCAATGCTTCAGAAACCCCAGCAATCATGCGGGCAAAACGTTGTTCTTCATTCTTTCTGAAACAGTCAGTATTGATCCACGGCAGCATCGCATTTTTACGTTGGTTACCTCGCTGATACAGGGCCGCATCCCAAAGTCATCTATGTGTCTCGCCTAAACAGGCCGAGGATACCTGAATCACGGCTCCCCCCGCGCCGAAAGCAAGCTCGGAGAAACACCATGTCTGGCGAAACAATGTCTAGCGCGGCAATAAAAAGACTGGGCCTCAGCTTTCTACTTTTTTACTGTGTCGCATCTGCAGCGCAGCAAGTTGCCGCGGATGCGCCCGCCACCACTCTGCCCGCACGAACGATCCAGGGCTATTTGATGATTGTCAGCACCCGTATAAACGATCAGGGACCGTTCGACTTTCTGGTGGACACCGGCACGAACTCAACTCTTATTGATTTAGCCCTGGCCAAACAACTCGCCTTGCAGGCAAAAGACAAGCTGCAGCTATCGAGCCTGGCAAAATCAGCCGCTGTGTCGCGCTATTTTTTGCAAAAGTTCAATGTGGGCCCTGCATCCGTCTCTAATCTTGAGGCCCTTGCGGTGCCGCTTACGCAACTCGCAGCGCTCGATCACAAAATCCGCGGTGTCCTGGGCATGAATTTTTTGCTCCAGTTTTCTTTCCGTCTGGACTTTGACCATCAACTTATGGAGCTTTATCCATTCCCTGAAGATGCAATCGTTCCCACGGGACTTCGAGTTCCTGTCACCATCAATGAATCTCGTCTGCTGGTCACAGTGGCCTCAGATGCGGCGCCCCATGGAAGCTGGAAGCTGGCTCTTGACTCCGGTATTTGCCAGGCATTGGTTTTTGAACAACGCATAGAAAAGCGGATAGTGGCCGGCAGTCGATTCGCCCAAGCCAGTCGCATGATGCAGGTGTCCACCAACCTGGCCGAGCATATGGCCTCCACCGTTCAGTTGAAAGACATCTCCATTGCGGACGCGCGCCTCCCACAAATGGAAGTAGTGATCCTGAAAAACGACCTTCAGAAGCCTTCAGACCCCCAGGACGGCCTTCTTCCTGCTGTTGCGTTTCATTCGGTCTTCTTTGATCGCACCACCGCAACGCTTATATTCAGTCCGTCACCAGAAGCCGATTCAATGGCATTTATTCAGAAACGCTAGCTTTTACGCAGCCAGCTTCTGGCGCTTCTCGCGCGCAACCTTGGCAGCCTGCTTGCCAAGTGCTGTTCGAGTTGATTTAGGCAGATGGGCAATGGTGCGTTTCTTTTTTGCTGCGGTGGCAGCTTTCCGGACATTCTTCCGTGCTGCGCTTTTCTATTTCTCGCTGGGCATTTCGTCCCTCTTTTTAATGGCGTTTAAAGTACTGCACGGCTCGTTCGTGCGCCTTTGCCTTCTCCAGCGTCTTGAAAGTTCCCAGGTTCCGCCGCTTGCCGGTTTTTACATTTTTCTTGCGGGAGTACAGACGGTACTCGCCCGATTTCAATTTACGAATCATGGTTATCCAGCCGGTTTTCGTTACAAACAAGTAGGATGGCTTCAGGCGTTATTGTGTGGCCCATACGCTGTGGTTAATCACTAAAGCACCTCATCCCTCGTTTTCATCTCTTCACGTCAAAAGCAGTGTTCATTTCCGAACGGAGCTTTTCAAAAACGACCAGCGCAGCCGTCTCGCTTGTGGTCCTACCTCGGCTTAACCTGAGTCACAGTAGACATTTAATGCTTTCTGGCTCATGGCATCAGATTTGCTTATCCCTAAGCCAAGACTTTGGAGCAGAATATCCTTTTCACTGTCGCACCGGAGAACCATCCAGGGCTTCAGACGGAGGTCATATGGCAAGGATTGAGCGCATTCGTGAAGTGGTAACAGGTTCTGTTGATCTGGATTATGTCCGCCAGAAGACTGAGGCGGGATGGAAACTCACAGCCCTGGAATGGCGTCGTGAAATCCCCGGTGACGATGCCAGTGAAGCGGTGCTGGTTGAAGAAATCCCTTATGGACTTCGCGTGGCCGTGGATTGCAGCCGGCTTGAAGAAGAGCCTCAAGAGCGCGCCGTACTGGTGCAGATGATGGAATTGATCGTGCAGGATTATTCCATCACCCTGGTTGCCACGGAATTGAATAAGCGCGGCATGCGCATGCGTTCCGGCAGCGCATGGACGCCAATCTCTGTATTCAAAATGCTTCCGCGCCTCATTGAAGTTGGCCCCAGCATCTTCTCCACTGACGATTGGGAAGCGCGCCGTGAACGTTTGCTCAAGATGGTGTAGCCTCGTGGGGCATGAAAATTATCAGTCTGGGCGAGGTGTTGTGGGACATTCTCCCGGAAGCCGAGCATCTGGGCGGAGCGCCTTTCAACTTTGCCTTCCACGCCCATAATCTTGGGCATGAGGTCTGCTTTGTCAGCGCCGTAGGTGACGATTCGCGCGGATTGCGCGCACTGGAACAAATGAATGAAGCAGGTATTTCCACCCGCTTCATTCGTCGCGTCGCCGCTTATCCAACCGGTACTGTCTCTGTCACAGTAGATGGCTCAGATGGCCCGCAATATCAGATTCACCGCCCTGCAGCCTACGATTTTCCTGCTCTTGCTCCAGCGGACTTCCGCACTTTACTCGCTCCTCCGCCTGATTGGATTTACTTTGGCACTTTACAACAAATGAGCGCAACCGCGCGTGAACTCACCATGCAGTTACTGGAGGCCGCGCCCACAGCCAAATGCTTTTATGACGTCAATCTGCGCATTGATTCTTACACTCCTGAATTGGTTCGCACGCTCGCGCAGCATGCTCATCTCCTGAAATTAAATGACCAGGAGCTACCCGTCATACAAGAAATAGGCAAAATCAGCGGTTCATCTCTGGAACAGTTCTGCCGGAATTGCGCACAAACTTTCGATCTTGAGGCTGTTTGCGTCACGCGCGGTTCCGCAGGCTGCGTGCTTTTGCTGAATGGCGAATTTCTCCAGGCTTCCGGCTTCCACGTTCAGGTAGCAGACACCGTCGGCTCCGGCGACGCCTTCTCCGCCGCGCTCGTTCATAGCCTTAACTTTGGATGGCCCGCTACGAAGATCGCTGACTTCGCAAATCGCATTGGCGCATTAGTCGCCAGCCGCCCAGGTGGAACCCCAAGGTGGACGGTGGAAGAGGCAATGGCATTACGATCTGCGCCTGATTTAAGGTAAGCACATGCCCAATATCGTCTTTCTGTTTGATGTTGACAACACGCTGCTCAATAACGACCACGTAACCGCTGACCTGAAACGCCATCTTGAACAGCAGGTTGGCCCGGAGCGCCAGCAACGCTATTGGGATATTTTTGAGCAACTCCGCTCCGAACTTGGCTACGCTGACTATCTGGGTGCGTTGCAACGCTATCGCATTGAATACCCGCGTGATCCCGGTTTGCTTACTGTCTCGCACTTCTTTATTAACTATCCCTTTGCCACGCGCCTTTATCCTGACTCACTGGACGCCATTGAGTACGTTGAGCAATGGGGCAAGGCCGTGGTCCTGTCAGACGGGGATGTAGTCTTTCAGCCGTTAAAAGTGGAACGCTCGGGAATTTATGAGGCCGTCAACGGCAACGTGCTGATTTATATTCACAAGGAAAAAGAATTGGAAGACGTAGAGCGGCGCTTTCCCGCCAGCCATTATGTGCTGATCGATGACAAGATTCGTATTCTCAGCGACGTAAAAAAAATCTGGGGAGACAAGGTCACAACCGTTTTCCCCAGACAGGGGCACTACGCGCTCGATCCCAAAATTATCGCAGCTTACCCACCCGCGGATATTTCAATCGCGCGCATCGGAGAGCTGATTAATTTCAAGGTGGAAGATTTTCTAACCGCCAAAAGCGGGTAATTCTCGGGAACGTCTTTGCTGGTATTGCCTTTCGCGCCAGCATCGGCTATCAGCCCACTACCTTCCGGCAATTCCCTGCACTTCAAACCTTGCGTCAAACAACAGTTTGCCCGAGCCTAAAAACGCGCGCGCAGGAAACTCTCCCTTGAAATATGTACGGTAAACGGCGTTGAACTCTGCAAACAATGTCACGTCCGAACAAAAGATCTGCACCGAAAGCAGATTATCCATGCCAAGTCCGGCGGCTTCCAGTGTGCGCTTTACGCCATCCATCACCAGCCGCGCTTCCTCTTCCACCGTGGCTGGCGGACGCCCAGTCTTGGCATCCAGACCGATATGTCCGCAGAGATAAAGCGTATCGCCGTGCCATACCGCATCACTGAATGGCAGATTGTCGCGCACGGTGCGCTCTGACCGGATTCGTTTCCCAGCGGCAGCCAATCCAATGGCAAATGCGAAAACACTCAAAATTGATGTATGAATAACCATTCTTCTCTCCCGTATTGCACAGATGCCTAGCTTGGCTCTTGGTGTTCAATTTTTTATTGTACTCAGATCAATGGAGTAGCATTCAACATAAGCCCCGGTAGACAAAACTCGAACAAATGTGGAGAAATAAAAATGAGTAAATTTCTGACGATCATGATCTGGTTGCCCTCACTGCTGCTGGCTCAGACTGCCACTCCGAAGAAAGCCACCCCCAAACCTGCAGGCCCGGCTGCGGTCATCGTTACCCCGGATAAAATACAGTGGGGCCCGGCGCCGCCAATCTTTCAACCTGGCGCACAATTTGCTGTGCTTGCCGGTAATCCAGGTAAGGCTGGCCCATTTATTATTCGCCTGAAAGTGCCGGATGGCTACAAGATCATGCCGCATTGGCATCCCACAACAGAAAACGTGACAGTTATTTCAGGAGAGTTTCACGCAGCAATGGGCGATAAATTTGATGAGAGTTCCATGGCAACGCTCCCTGCCGGCTCGGTTGCCGTGATGCCACCGCATCACAATCACTATGCCATGGCGAAGGGCGAGACCGTGGTACAGGTCCATGGCATGGGCCCATTCAAACTGACATATGTGAATCCTTCGGATGATCCATCTGAAGTGAAGGAAAGCACTGCACCCAAAACAAAAGCAGCTCCCAAGAAATAATCGTTCTGCAGGGTGCGCTTCGGCGCACTCTGCTCCCTTTTTGATCGTTTCAGAGTTTATGGTCAGACAGGAATTAGTGCTACAGGCACCAGCTCAGGCTTTTACTTGCTTCAGAATTTTCTCCGCCAGCCGGTCTGCCGCCTGATATGTGGGAATCTTCTCCCGTTGAGCGATGGAAAAAATCGTTTCTAACGTATTGTAAATTGCGTCTATTTTGGCAATCGTCCTTGACGTATCCCATCCAAGCATCTCAATGCAACACCCGTTGATGACGCCGCCGGCATTTGCCGCATAATCCGGTGCGTAAAGAATACCGTACTTTTCCAGCAGATCGCCGTGGTGTGGCTGCAGTAACTGGTTATTCGCCGCACCTACAACAAGCGCGGCTTTCAGCCGTGGAATCGTCTTGTCATTGAGTACTCCGCCCAGTGCGCACGGAGCGAAAATATCTGCCTCTATAGAAACTTCTCCCGGATCAACTACCGTCGCATCATAATCGTCCGCCACATGTTTCGCCTTGGCCGGGTCTACGTCAGTAACAATCAACTTTGCGCCTGCGGAAGAGAGCTCGGCGGCCAGGAAATATCCCACATGCCCACATCCCTGAATCATCACGCTTCTGCCGGAGAGATCATCGCTTCCCCATTTGTGCTTTGCCGCTGCCTGCATCGCCCGGAAAACGCCACGGGCGGCATGCGGTGAAGGATCTCCTGAGCCTCCCTGCAATCCGGCAACGTACGGAGTCTCTTTTAGTATGAACTCCATATCAGCGGGGCTTGTGCCAACATCCTCTGCCGTTACATATTTGCCGCCACAACTATTCACTAGTCGGCCGTGGGCCCGGAACAATTGCTCACGGTCTGTAGCTTTGTTGCTGCGCATCACAATGGACTTCCCGCCCCCGCAGGGCAGTCCCGCCAGCGCATTCTTGTAGGTCATGCTGCGCGCCAGTCGAAGCGCATCAGTCAAGGCCTCGTCCTTAGACTGATAACTCCAGTAGCGTGTCCCGCCCACCGCCGGCCCCAGCGCGGTTGAGTCGACAACGACAATGCCGTGATAACCCACAGCTTCATCGGTTCCAAATACGACTCGTTCGTATCCGGACACACTCTTTTCCCTGATGTCCATGAAGGTCCTTCAATGAGGATGGCGTACATATGAATTTACCAGATCGCTGCGAGTGAGTAAAAGCGTCCTATACAATTCTTTATGTATATCTGAAGAAAAATTGACTGGCTGGCATTTTTGCCCCAATTAGTTTTCGAAAGAAGCTGGCCACAGGATGCAGCCTTTAGCGGCTGCAAAGTCTGGAGGCATTAAAAAACCACATGCAAACTGCGGATGTAGTCATCATCGGGGGTGGAATCGTCGGCTCCAGCATCGCCTGGCACCTTACACATGCCGGATGCAAGAGCGTTTTGGTCATTGAGCGTGAAAGCTCGCAAGGCAAAGGGTCGACCGGCAAGAGTATGGGCGGCGTGCGCGCCCAGTTTTCCACGCCCGTGAATATACAGATGTCACTGTATTCGATTCCCTTTTATGCCAGGTTTGAAGAAGTTGTAGGCCATCCCGCTGATTATCGCCCACAGGGCTATTTGTTTCTTGCCACCAAAGATTCGCATTTTGCCTATCTGCGGGACAATTTCGCGCGTCAGAAAAAACTTGGTCTCACCACCGCCCGACTTCTGTCTGCTGAAGAGATCCGCGGCATGTTGCCGCAGCTCCGCGCGGATGACGTTCTAGGCGGCAGCTTCTGCTCGACGGATGGCTTTGTGGATCCTTATAGCGTAATGAACGGTTTTATGGCCTCTGCTGCGGAACACGGCGCTACTCTGTGGAAAAAGACCGAGGTCACCGGCATAGCCACTCACCAGCACGGCGGATTCACAGTTACTACCACACGCGAACAGATTTCGGCTCCCACGGTGGTAAATGCTGCAGGAGCATGGTCCGCGCAGATCGCCCAATTTGTTGGCGTTAATCTTCCAGTTGAGCCTCTGCGCCGCATGCTGGTGCCCTCTGAGCCCTTCTCAGACTTTCCGCACTCGTCGCCCATGGTCATAGACATGAGCACCGGCTTTCACTTCAGGCCAGAAGGCCGTGGCTTTTTGCTCGCATGGAACGATCCCGAAGAAACCCCAGGCTACAAAACAGACTTTGAGCCTTCATTCATTGAAAAGATTCTTATCCACGCGGCTGACAGGGTGCCGGCATTTGAGAATCTTCCCGTCAATCCAAAGCGCGCATGGGCCGGACTCTATGAGATGACTCCTGACCATCATTGCGTGCTCGGCCCGGTTGCGGCCGTGCCGGGATTTTTTCTGGCGAACGGTTTCAGCGGACACGGCGTAATGCACTCACCCGCGACAGGCAAGATTCTTGCCGACCTTATCTTGCAGGGAAAAACAGATGTGGTGGACGATGTTTCAGTCTTGGCCCTGGAGCGCTTTGCCCGTGGTGAGCTGCTGCATGAAACAGCCGTACTCTGAACAAAGCGCTTCTGCGAAAGAAAAACTCTAGTGGTCGTGTACCGGGCTCACTAGGTGGAATGACTTGATGATCCGATCCACATCAGCAGGCCTTTGCTTGCCTGTATAACCAGCCCGGAAGATATAAAACCTGTGCTCATCAGCACATTGGAAACGATGCAGCGACCGTTCTCCCGCGCCAAGATCGGTTTCATATTCCAACCCCTTCATTCCTGAAGGTGAAATCTGTTTCAGAGAATTTTTGACCAAAGGCTCTTTAGCGTTTTTCTTGTCCGCTTCTTCCCATTGATCAGCCAGAGCGGTCTCGCAATCCATAAGCCGGCTGATCGCCCGCAGCGTTACAACAGTTTTACCCAGTTGAACGGAGTAAACGTTGATATGGCGATCGCCTTGATCGTAATAAGGTTTGGGAGCGTAGGGCAGCGTAATGGCAAACCCGTCTTGTGGATAGACGAACTCTCTCCACTGTTGCTGCTTCTGGGCTGTTGATTTCTGCGCTAAAAACGCGCCGCCGATGAGTAAGGTCAGGACTGCCAGGACAATATTTTTCATGTCTGCAAACATCTTACCAGCCATGAGGAAAGCAAAGAAACCCGGCTATGTTGTCCTGGTCAATACTATGTCGAGTTTTCGCATGGCCTCGCGCAGTGAATCCAGCCCTATAACGTCCTTGTTTTCTACTTCAAGCTCTGAGGCCAGCTGGTTTGTCATGCGGGTAATGCAGCGAATACGCTCTTCGGCAATCACTGCGGAGAGTTCACGGCTATCGCCATCCAGCCACTTCTCCACATGCCAGCCGGTATGCCGTGCGCGATCCACAGCATAGCGAAACTCGCTTAAAACGCGACGATCCACCATACCCGCGTTCAGTAATTGTTCCAGGCGATTGAGTTCACCGGTGATGCGGGCAACCTGGGTGGTTACCTGTTTGCTAAAGGCCTGATTGGCCTCTTTCAGTGCTGCGTCTTTAATTACTGCGTCAATCATTCGTGCTCCGGAAGTTCATGTACCGTATTCCTGTAGAGTAGTACAACTTCCGCGGCAGACGTTAGTTACATAAGTAACTATCCGCATACCTGAAAATCCTGATTTGAGGAAAATCACAAAGCTGAAAATTCGTATTCGACTCTAGAAATGAGAGCAGGCCATGTGCACCGCAAAAAGAAGCACACGGCCCGTCTCACTTAGCTGCTTGCTCGAATATCTTCGCAAAATCGAGGTAAGGGCGAAACCCCCGTATTGCAATATCTAAGTAAAATCCAAGAGCTGGGCTGGGCACATATCCCAGCCCCTGGATTTGGTCGCCACCACGGCGGGCGTCGGAACAGCACAAGCATACGAGTCAGCTTGCGCTCGGGCAGCGGGAATACAGGCGCGGCTGTAAACCACACCGGTCCCGACGCTATACAAAATTCGCTATACAAAACTAATGATTGGATTATTTAAAGGCGAGCTAACAGCGCAAAGGAGGTGACACAAGGAGCAGGGCAACTTTAGTCTGATTCGCACTCGGCACCGCGGCAACAACCTGCGGATCCTGAAGTCGAGGCTCTGTGGTCAACGCCGGAAGAGCATTCCCCAAATCCTTATTCAGGCTTCCAACTGCCATGGAGTGACTTACGCACTTATGTTCTATTTTCACCGGAGGCCGGTTGGCATCATATCCGCCAGTCACTACAGACGTGGACACAAAATCGGCGGTCGCCGCAAAAAACATAAGGCAGCAACAAATCAGGCACGGTATCCATTTTTGTGACGAAAAGTTCATGCTCACTGAACCCTAAAGACTATTCAATCTACTATCCTTGGATCTCAGCGTTAAAGCAAGGTTAAGACAGCATTAGAATTTCTAATTATTCTTCTCGTCTTTTTCTCTTTCAGTTTTCGGAAACTATAAAAACGCCACTAATTGTTTTGTGCAACCGGCAGCGTCACCGGTTGGTCCAACGTGAAATCTAAAATCGTCTCACTGGGTATGTGAATCTGGTCGCCTTTGGTTGCAATCTGTGCGGCTGTACCTGCTCCGGCACCCACGCCTGCTCCAATGGCCGCACCTTTTCCGCCGCCTACGGCAGCTCCAATCAGCGCTCCCACAACTGCGCCGCCGCCTACCTTGGCTGCGGTTCCGGTTGAACGCGATTTGCCGGCAAGCTGATAATCACCAGTAATGAGCGGATAAGTCTGGCCTCTGAGTGAAATACCGGTGAGCGATAACCTGAGCTGTGCTCTTCCGCTAAGCTGACCGGACTCTTTGATTTCTTCCAGCCGCCCGTAAACGTAAGCCCCTCTGGGTGCCACCAGCACATCATTCACGTAAAGCGCCTGGTCCAGTGTTGAGGTAAATTGATCGCCCACATGATTTCTATTGGAATCAATTGCATCAACCGTACGGATACTCAAATGTGTTCCGGTTGGTAACGTAACTCCCGAATCAACCGCGGCTGAATTATCCGAATTATCCGGCGGAGGCGCAGAGGAATAATTGGGTGGCGGTCCAGGAGCAGAATTTGATGGCGGTGGCGCTGGATTGTAATTCGACGGAGAATTATTCTGAGGCGGCGCTGGAGAATAATCCTGCTGGGGCTGCGGCGGATAATTCGATTGTGGCTGTTGTCCGTAATTCCCAGAGTTTCCGTAATTTCCTGAACTTGCGGAATCCGAGTCAAACCGCACGGACACGACATCAGCAACCGGATAGCGCTGCAGACTTGATCCCACGCGGAAGCTAATCTGAGCTTCCGATCCGCCAATAAACGTCCCTTTGATCACGCTGCCATTTCTCAGCTCCAGCGTGTCAGCACAAGCGGAAAATGTTGGCATACAAAAGCCAATCGCCACGATCGCAAAAAATAATTTCTTCACAAATTACCTCCAATGGCCGCTATGGCCTTTTAACCCGCAAAGCCTGCCTTAGTTCTGATAGGTGTAAATTTAGATGCTGAAAATAATGCGTGAGTTGTTGAAGGCGGCCAGACGCGGCTATTCAATTCCTGTTCGACTTTGGGTAGACTCATTCGTTCAAAACCAGACCTAAAAGGCGGTGCTCATGCAGAAGCTGGTGCGTTACATTATCGTTTTATTGCTGACTCTCCTGGCACTTCAATCCCAGCAGTTTATTTTTGCTCAGCAAGCGCAGCCGGAAGATCAGCCAGTCCTCCACGGATACCAAAAAGCTCCGCAGCCGATCTCGCAGATTTTGAGCGCGCGGCCAACGCCGCTGGTCCAGGTAAGTCCGAATGGCAAATGGCTGCTGGCGGCAGACCGCCTGACAAATCCGCCTATCGCAGACTTGGCGCAGCCCATGCTCCGCATCGCAGGGTTACGCATTAACCCCGCGACAAATGGCAGACACCATCCGCCGCGCTTTGTGAGTTTGCATCTCTTTTACACGCTCGGCAATGAGCGGGCAGATGTTACCGTACCGCGTGACGCTTATTTGAGCGTCCCGGAATGGTCACAGGACAGCCAGCATTTCGCTTTTACCAATACCACGGCCAACGGCATTGATTTGTGGGTTGGGCAGATCGGCACATACACCGCCAGCGTGATTCCTAAGGTCAAGGTCAATGCAGTTCTGGGCGAAGCCGTGCAATGGATGCCCGATGGTAAAACCCTCTTGGTACAAACCGTACCAGCAACTCACGGTAAGGCTCCGGTAGCACCCAAATCACCGGATGGACCGATTATTCAGGAAAGCGACGGCAAGCGTGGCGCGGTGCGGACCTATGAAGACTTGCTGCAAAACGCGCATGACGAAGCCCTCTTTGATTATTACGCAACCTCCCAGCTTGTATTGATAAAAAAGGGCATTGCCACGCCCGTGGGTAAGCCGGGCATTTTCTCCCGGGTTGAAGCTTCTCCCGATGGCAAGCATCTGCTGGTGAGCCGCATTCAGCACCCTTATTCATACATCCTGCCAGAAAGTGAATTCCCGCGCGAAGTTGAGATCTGGAATCTGGCAGGCAAATTGGAATATAAGGTCGCCAGCCTGCCGCTGGAAGAGCATGTTCCGATTGAAGGCGTTCCACTGGGCCCACGCGACTATCAATGGGTGCCCACACAACCCGCGACGCTGGTCTGGGCAGACGCACTTGACGGCGGCGATCCTAAAACCAAAGCTCCTTTCCGCGACGAACTGATGATGCTGAGCGCTCCATTCACGGACGATCCCGTTGAGCTAGTGAAGCTGGAGCAGCGTTTTGTTCCTGCCGGCAGTGGAGGTGGCGGCTTCCGCTCTGGATCACCCATTGAATGGGGCGCAGACGGAGTTGGTCTGGTGCATGATTACAACCGTGACCGGCGCTGGCTGCGCACCTTTCTCATCAATCTTGCCCAGCCGGGCGATCAGCCCAAATTGATCTGGGAGCGCTCTATTCGCGATCGTTACCGCGACCCCGGCTCCCCACTGATGAGCACCTTGCCCAACGGCAAACGCGTCATGCGGCAGGAAGGTAATTCGATCTTTCTAGTTGGAAATGGCGCTTCCCAGGAAGGCGAGTTCCCTTTCCTGGATCGCTTTGACCTTGAGACAAAAAAAGGCGAGCGCATGTTCCAATGCGAAACCGGCCAATTTGAAACCGTGGTTGCACTCATGGCGGATGACAGCTCGCGTTTTATCACCCGGCATGAGAGCCCAACCGAGCCGCCAAATTATTTTGTCCGCACGGCCAACAGCGGAGAGAAGAAAGCCGTAACGGATTTTCCCGATCCCGCGCCGCAACTGCACGGCATTACCAAACAGCTTGTAACTTACAAGCGCGATGACGGCGTTCAACTTTCCTTTACCCTCTATCTCCCTGCCGATTACAAGCAAGGCGAAAAGCTGCCGACCATTATCTGGGCCTATCCGCTGGAGTTTAATGACGCAGACACAGCCGGGCAGGTTTCCGGATCGCAATATCGCTTTACTACCATCAGCGGAATCTCTCAATTGTTCCTGGTCACACAAGGCTATGCGGTTTTGGATAATGCCACCATGCCTGTAGTCGGCGATCCTGAGACCATGAACAACACATACGTGGAGCAGGTGGTTGCCAGCGCCAAAGCCGCAATCGATAAAGCGGTGGAGATGGGCGTGACTGATCGTGACCGCGTGGGTGTGGGCGGACACAGCTATGGCGCATTTATGACAGCTAATCTGCTGGCTCATTCCGATCTTTTCCGTGCAGGTGTGGCACGGAGCGGAGCTTACAACCGTACGCTGACGCCATTTGGCTTCCAGAGCGAGCGCCGCACCATATGGGAAGCTCCGGAAATGTACATGAAGGTCTCACCTTTTATGTACGCCGATAAAATCAAGCACCCAATCCTGCTCATACACGGCATGGCAGACGATAACTCCGGAACTTTCCCCATCCAGAGCGAGCGGATGTATCAGGCCATTAAGGGTAATGGCGGTATTGTGCGTTATGTCCAGCTGCCTTTTGAAGCGCATGGCTATCTGGCCCGGGAATCCACCGAGCATACGCTTTGGGAAATGGTGAACTGGTTCGATAAATGGGTAAAAAACGCCCAGCCGACCACGCAATCTGGTGCTTCCACGGAGAGTGCCAAATAGCCACTTACTTAAGCAGACTTGAAAGTCCATGAATAACAAGCACTTAGATGTAAATTGGCGTTTTTTAAACGCGGGGAGATTTCAGAGCATTCATGCTGGAAGTGTTCAGCTACAAAAAAATCAAAAAAAATTGCTTCTTGATGAAACGCTCGGCCCCTTTTACGCACTACTAGACAGGATGAACGGAAAAAGCACGAACTAGGGCGGCGGTGGTTGCCAAGGGGGTGTCACCGCCAAACTAGCCCCGTGTTCAGTCCTTTTTTGCCTCTTCAGATACCGAAAGCGCGGCTCACCTGGCCGCGCTTTTGGTTTTTGAAGCGCATTCTTCTTCTCTGGGTGAAAGTGTTCTGTTTCGCTCACCTAATTTCAAAAATGAACAAGCAGGAAATATCTCACCGACCACCTACTCAGACAACCCATTTATAATCAGTTACTTAAGGAGTGGTCGTAACGGTTATCAACATGCCCTACTTTCAAGAGTCCTGGGCAGTCAAGCGATATTTTAAGACGCCTCGCCTATGATTCGATGAGAGGAATCTATGCGTAACAGAATCACTGTATTTCTATTGGCCGCGCTTACCTTAGCTACGCCGGCAGGTGCTCGGAACACTTCTATTGATCAAAGAGCCGCCGTCAAAACCGTAGCCCAAAACTACATGGACTCCTATTACGCGGCGGATGTGGCAGGCATGCAGCAAACACTTCACCCAGAATTCCATAAACGCTCTTTGCGGACTGTGAACGACCAGCTTGAAATAACGGAAGACTCTGTGCAATCCATGTTGGAAGGAGTTCGTGCCGGCACGGGAAAAAATGTACCGCAATCTGATCGAATTCAGAAAATAGAAGTGCTTGATGTCTACAAAAACGCCGCCAGCGTAAAGGTGGTGACAGGTCGATGGATCGACTATATGCATCTTTCGAAATTTAATGGTGAATGGCGCGTTTTAGATGTGGTGCTGCAGTACAAGCAACAGTAAGCCAATTTCAGTTCTTGTTCGTCCGTTTCCGGCCCATATCATATCTGGTTGGGCCTTTTGTTAAATTCTTGCTCCCTTTAAATTCTGCCTCTTATCTTTATGCACCTCTGCCGTTTGCTTCAGCATCTTTCAAAAAGCTGAGCTGAATCTCCCAAGAGACCGTGATTTAGCGTAGGCTTATTAGAGATGAAGATCACGATAGGTTCTGATCACGCCGGCTTTGCACTAAAAAAAGTGCTCATTGATCACCTGCAGAAAAGTGGCCATCAGCTCAATGACGTTGGAACTGACAGCACCGCTCCGGTGGATTATCCTGATTATGCTGAAGCAGTTGCCAGTGGCGTGCTGCATGGCGGATCAGATCGCGGCATATTGATTTGCGGCAGTGGTGTTGGCGCGTCTGTGGCAGCAAATAAGATCCCTGGAATTCGCGCCGCCGTTTGCCATGACTCATATTCCGCCCATCAAGGCGTGGAGCATGACGATATGAATATCCTGGTGCTGGGCTCACGCGTGGTTGCCGACGAGTTGGCCAAGGACCTATGCACCAATTTTTTGAAGGCACGATTTACGAACGAAGAACGACATCGCCGCCGTTTGGCAAAAGTACAAGGCATTGAGCAGCGCTACTCTATCGCATCGAACCCCATCGCATCCGCACCCAAGGAGAAGATTTCATGAATCCGGTTACCGTCCCTGAAAAACAAACACAGAGCAGCACACGCGCGCAAAACCCGCTCCTGGAATTGCAAAAGTCTGGTCAGTCCGTCTGGCTGGATTACATCCGGCGCGACCTCATTACCAGCGGCGAACTGCAGAAACTTATCGATAATGACGGTCTTCGCGGTATCACTTCCAATCCGTCAATTTTTGAGAAAGCGATTAGCGGAAGCACGGACTATGCAGATTTCCTGGGCCAGCTTCGCGCACAAGGGTTGAGCACCGGAGATATTTATGAGCGCATTGCCATCCGGGACATACAGGATTCAGCCGACAAGCTTCTGCCTGTGTACAAGTCCACCAATCGAAGTGATGGCTATGTAAGTCTTGAAGTTTCACCAACTCTGGCACGGAACACTCAAGGATCCATTGAAGAAGCGCGCCGTCTATGGAAAGCTGTTGGACGTCCGAATATTATGATCAAGATCCCGGGAACCATTGAGGGCGCGCCAGCTGTACGGCAGTTGATCAGTGAAGGCATCAATATCAACATCACGCTACTTTTCGCCCAGGATGCTTACATAAGAGTCGCGGAAGCATATATGGATGGTCTGGAAACGGCACAAAAAAGCGGCAAAGACATTAGTGGCATTGCCAGCGTAGCCAGCTTTTTTGTCTCCCGCATCGATAGTCTGGTTGATTCCACAATTGATACACGCCTGAAGACGGCCAGCGGTGACGATGCCGCGCTCTTGAATAGCCTTCACGGCAAAGTGGCAATTGCCAATGCCAAGCAGGCCTACCGCAGCTACCAGCAAATGATTGCTGACGACCGCTGGAAAGCTCTGGCGGCTAAAGGCGCACAGGTGCAACGTCTGCTGTGGGCCAGCACCAGCACCAAGAATCCAAAATATCGTGATGTTCTTTATATTGAAGAGCTCATCGGTCCAGATACCGTGAATACCATTCCTCCAGCCACCATGGACGCCTTCCGCGACCATGGCATCGTCCGCCGCACGCTTGATGCTGATCTAAATGCGGCTGACAAGACCATGTCTGACCTGGAGAAAGACGGCATCTCCATGAAAAAAGTGACTGATCAGCTTCTAGATGATGCCATCAAACTTTTTGACGAAGCTTTTGACAAGCTACTGGCCGCCGTCGCACAAAAAAAGTAACAACGGATTAGCAAAGGAAAAGACACAAGTGAGTACAAAGCCCTTGATTCCAAAAACAACGATTCCAAAAACAACGATTCCAAAAACAACGGTTCCGAAACCTACGCCACTGTCTCCGCAGTGGAACTTTACTGCTCCTCTAATGCAAGCGGTGGAAGCCACGCTGAAGGAATGGCAAGCAGGCAATAAAATGGCCCGCCTGTGGCAGGGCGACGCTTCACTTTGGACAGGCGACGATGAGAGCAAATGGCTGGGCTGGCTGCGCGTGGTGGAAGAGCAGATTGCCCAATTGCAACAATTCACCGCCATCGCATCCGACGCCGCCAAAGCAGGGTTCACGCACGCTTTGCTGCTCGGTATGGGCGGCTCCAGTCTGTGTCCTGAGGTTTTCAAAATTACATTTGGAAAACAACAGGGCCATCCGGAGCTCCATGTTCTGGATTCCACCGATCCCGCACAGATCAAAGCCATTCAAAACCAGGTGGATCTGGCGCACACGCTCTGCATCGTGGCCAGCAAGTCTGGCAGCACACTCGAACCGAATATCTTCAAGCAATACTTCTATGATCAGATCCAACAGGTTGTTGGCAAAGATAAAGTCGGTGAACATTTCATTGCCATTACAGACCCTGGCTCCAAAATGCAACAAGTGGCCGAGCGCGATCATTTCCGCAAGATCTTTTTTGGCCTGGCCAGCATTGGCGGGCGCTACTCTGCTCTCTCCAACTTTGGCATTGTCCCGGCCGCGGTAATGGGGCTTGATGTCCGCAAGTTTCTTGATCGCACTGAAGAGATGGTTCAGGCTTGTGGCCCGGAAGTCCCTGTAGACCAGAATCCCGGGGCGATCTTGGGCGCAATTTTAGGTACGCTGGGAAATCTTGGCCGCAACAAAGTCACCATTGTTACCTCGCCTGGAATCCATGATCTGGGCGCATGGCTGGAGCAATTGATTGCCGAAAGTACTGGCAAGTTAGGCAAAGGGCTCATTCCTGTTGACCGCGAAGCTCTGGGCTTGCCTGAAGTTTATGATAGTGATCGCGTCTTTGCTTATCTGCGCCTGGCCAGTGAGCCTGATACCACACAGAAGCAAAAACTGGATGTCCTGAAAAAAGCGGGCCATCCGGTCATTGAAGTTGAGCTTGCCGATATTTACGACCTGGGCCAGGAGTTCTTCCGCTGGGAGATTGCCACAGCGGTCGCCGGTTCAATTTTGCAGATCAATCCTTTCAACCAGCCAGATGTTGAAGCCAGCAAGATCGTCACGCGCCAGCTTACTGAGGCCTATGAAAAGAGCGGCAAGCTGCCGGAAGAAGCTCCAATCTTTGAAGAAGGCGGCATTCAACTGTTCACAGATGAGCGCAACGCAACCAATCTGGCGAAGCTTGTGGGCAATGACCGCTCTCTGACTGGTTTTCTCCGTGCTCACCTGAATCAACTTGGCGCGGGCGACTATCTTGGATTGCTGGGCTATATACAGATGAATGCTGAGCATGAGGAACAGCTTCAACTCATGCGGCATTCCGTGCGTAATAGGAAGCATGTGGCAACGTGCCTGGGCTTTGGCCCGCGCTTTCTGCACTCCACCGGACAAGCTTATAAAGGCGGTCCGAATACTGGCGTCTTTCTGCAAATCACCTGTGACGATGCCAATGATTTGCCCGTACCCGAACAGAAATACACCTTCGGCACGGTGAAGGCAGCACAGGCTCGCGGAGATTTTCAGGTATTGGCTGACCGCAAACGGCGAGCCTTGCGTGTACATCTGCCCAAAGACGTAAATGCGGGATTGGAAAAACTGAGGCGGGCTGTGATGGATGCTTTAGCTCTTTAGTCCCGAACCGAAGGTGAGGGATCGCTATTGTAACGACGCAGTTTCGAACTGCGAATATTTCAACTGACCAAACTTATTATTGGTCCCAAAGTTTAACGCCATTAAAGGGATTCCTCGCTTCACTCGGAATTACTAACAGGAGAACGAATGCAACTTGGCATGGTAGGTCTTGGCCGCATGGGCGGCAATATGGTGCGCCGGCTGATGCGCGCCGGGCATGAATGCGTGGTTACGGACTTAAGTCCAAAGAACGTGAACGAGCTGGCAGGCGAAGGAGCAAAAGGATCAACCTCTCTGGATGATTTCATCTCCAAGCTGGCTAAGCCGCGCGCTGCCTGGGTCATGGTTCCAGCAGGCGATCCAACCGAGCAGACCGTCAATGCTCTGGCCGAAAAATTCGAAAAAGGCGACATCATCATTGATGGCGGAAATTCCTATTACAAAGATGATATTCGGCGGTCGCAGCAGCTCAAAAGCAAGGGAATCCACTATATTGACGTGGGAACCAGCGGCGGCGTCTGGGGGCTGGAGCGTGGCTATTGCATGATGATCGGTGGCCCCAAAGAAGCTTTTGACCATCTCGATCCGATATTCAAAACGCTGGCTCCCGGTATTGGCGAGATTCCACGTACGCCGGGGCGGGAAAAACTTGGCGGCACATCTGAACAAGGCTACATCTACTGTGGCCCTTCAGGCGCCGGCCATTTTGTAAAGATGGTCCATAACGGCATTGAATATGGCTTGATGCAAGCCTACGCCGAAGGCTTCGACATTTTCCGCAACGCAAATTCAGATCAACTGCCGGAAGCCCAACGTTACGATTTGAATCTGACGGATATTGCCGAGGTCTGGCGGCGAGGCAGCGTAGTCTCTTCATGGCTTCTGGATCTCACGGCAATGGCATTGGCGGAAAACCCAGCCTTATCTGAGTACACAGGCGTTGTGCAGGATTCAGGCGAGGGACGTTGGACCGTGACCGCTGCATTGGAAGAGGCAGTTCCCGCCGATGTTCTAACCGCCGCGCTTTATACGCGCTTCCGTTCGCGGCAGGAGCATACTTTCGCGGAGAAAATACTCAGCGCCATGCGGCAGAAGTTCGGCGGCCACATTGAATTAAAACAGAAATAATAAAGCTCTACCCGAGCAGGAGATTCCGGCACAATGCCTCAGCTAGAAAGCGCACAACCCTCCACGGAACCAACAGCAACCTCGCGGCCTGCCGGCCCGTGCGCCATGGTGATCTTTGGAGGCACCGGCGATCTCACCGGGCGCAAGCTCTTCCCTGCTCTCTATAACCTGGTTCAGGAAAAACTTCTGGCTGACGATTTTGCCATCATAGGCGTGGGCCGCAATGACTACACCACAGAGCAATATCGGCAGCAGATGGGCGAAAAGCTGGATAGCTTCGCCACCGGCAAACTCGATCCCAAGCTGCGCGCATGGATGCTGGAGCGCGTATCTTACGTTTGCGGAGAGTTTCAGGACCCGGCACTTTACACCCGGCTTGGGCAAGCTCTGGCCGACGCAGACAAGCAATGCAACACGCAGGGCAATTACTTCTTTTATCTTGCCACCAGTCCAACTTTCTTTGGGACCATTGTTGATCACTTGGGCGCGGCTGAACTGGCTTGCGAGAAAGACGGCCATTGGCGGCGGGTGGTATTTGAAAAGCCATTTGGCAACGATTTGGAATCGGCCAAAGCCCTGAACCGTCAGGTAAGCAAAGTGCTCACGGAAAACCAGATTTTCCGCATTGACCACTACCTGGGCAAGGAGACGGTTCAGAACATTCTGGTCTTCCGTTTCAGCAACGGCATTTTTGAGCCTATCTGGAACCGGCGTTATATCGACCATATTCAGATCACCGTGGCGGAAACGGTGGGCGTGGAAAAGCGCGGCGGCTATTTTGATATGGCAGGAACTCTGCGTGATATGGTGCCCAATCACCTTCTCCAGTTAGTTTCGTTAACAACGTTGGAGCCGCCGATCTCTTTTAGTTCAGGATCTTTGCATGACGAACAGGCAAAAATCCTGCATGCGATTCAGCCTTTCAGTGAGACTGATGTTCTGCACTGTGCGGTTCGCGGACAATATGGAGCGGGCGCCATCAAAGGTGAGAAAGTACCTGCCTATCGCACTGAAGAGGATGTCCCCCAGGATTCAAAGACAGAAACCTTTGTCGCGCTCAGGCTGATGATTGATAACTGGCGCTGGGCGGGTGTGCCTATTTACATCCGTACAGGCAAACGGCTGGCGGCGCGGCACACGGAGATCGCCGTGCAGTTTAAGCGTGCCCCTCTTGTGCTGTTCCGTGACACGCCGGTAAACAGCCTTGACGCCAATCAATTGATCATCCATATTGCGCCCGATGAAGGCATCTCACTTCGTTTCGGGGCCAAGATTCCCGGCGCACAAATGAAGGTCGGGCAGGTGGAGATGGCCTTTAATTATTCCGATTACTTTGGCACCGAACCCAACACGGGATATGAAGTGCTGCTGTATGACGGCATGATGGGTGACCAGACCCTTTATCAGCGCGCGGACATGGTTGAGGCCGGCTGGAGCGTAGTAGACCCGATTCTTGATGTGTGGAAGGCCCTGCCCACCCGCAATTTCCCCAACTATGCGGCCGGCTCATGGGGGCCTGCGGAAGCCACAGACATTATCGCGAGAGATGGACGCTCGTGGAGAAAGATCAAGCAGTAACAACGCACGCAAATTAAAATCAGGCCATGGGCTCAGAAATCAAAATACTTCCAGATAATGCTGCTTTGTGCCGTGCGGCAGCACAAGAGTTTCACCGGCTTGCTACGACTGCGGTTGCCGAACGTGGCCGCTTCTCTGTGGCGTTGTCCGGGGGTAATACGCCGCGGAATGTCTATTCATTACTGGCCCAAGACCACCAAGATCTTCCATGGGACAGAATTCATATCTTCTTTGGCGATGAACGCCACGTTCCGCCGCAGGATGCTGACAGCAACTTCCGCATGGCGAATGAATCGCTGCTTTCCAAGGTGCCAATTCCTGAAGGCAATGTGCATCGCATACGCGCTGAGCTGGAGCCCAATGCTGCAGCCGAGGATTATGAAGCCCAGTTGCGGGCTTACTTCCAATTGGCCGGCGGTGATTGGCCCCGGTTTGATCTGATCTTTCTTGGCCTGGGCGAAGATGGCCACACTGCCTCCCTTTTTCCGGGCAGTGATGCCATCAATGAAACTTCACGCCGAGTGGTGGCCAACTGGGTGCAGAAGTTTCAAACTTTCCGTATCACTCTCACGTTCCCTGTGCTCAACCACGCCGCCGAGGTGACGTTTCTGATTTCTGGCGAAAGCAAAGCCCAGATTTTAAGCGACGTGCTCAAGCCCGGAGCCATAAAATATCCAAGCCAATCCGTGCAGCCGGAAGACGGCCATCTGCTCTGGCTCCTGGACCAGGATGCAGCGAAGCTGCTGCAACCTGAGAAGCCTCCCATTACTGTCCAGTAAAAGCTGCTCTTTCTGCTGAAAACTTCGCCTTGTATTCTCCTCTAAATAGCCATACTATCATTGACGAACATAATACGAATAAAATCATGGCGACACTCTTCTCTCAATCTGAACCCGAATCTAAGCTTGTGGGCATTGCCCGGCTTGCAACAGAGGGAGAAGCTCTTTCGCAGGGCCACCAGGTTGACTATCTAATGCTGGAAAACCGCAGCCTGCTAACCCGTTGCACTTCAGCGCGAGTACCCTTCTCCTGGCAAATCAACCCTTATCGCGGATGCGAATTCGCCTGCAAATATTGCTATGCGCGCTATACGCATGAGTTCATGGAGATGCGGGACAGCTTGGATTTTGAGCGCAAGATTTACGTCAAAAAGCACAGTGCTTGGCTTTTGCAGCAGGAATTGAAGCAGGTCCGCACGGGACAAAGCATTGCTATTGGCACGGCCACAGACCCTTACCAGCCGGCGGAGAGAAAATTTGGCATTACGCGAGCAATCATAGAAGAGTTTGCCCGGCATGAAGGGCTGTCACTTGGATTGGTGACCAAGTCTGACCTCATTTTGCGTGACATTGATCTGTTGCGCGCAATTGCTCGAAAAAACCGCCTGAGCATTCATGTGACGATTACTACAACGGATACAGATCTTGCGCGCATCCTGGAGCCCCGGGCGCCACGACCCGATCTGCGCTTTAAAGCAGTAGAAAAACTTGTAGCCGCAGGGATTTTTACAACTGTGAATTGCGCGCCGGTCTTGCCTGGCATTACTGATCTACCGAAAGCGCTGGCGAGTGTTGTCCGTGCGGCGGCAGCAGCGAATGCGCACTCTGTGGCGGCCATTCCCTTGTTCCTGAAACCCTGCTCGCAAAAGGTGTTCATTCC